>NZ_CP118614.1:3716561-4335988 GCF_028993595.1 Nocardiopsis camelliae | reverse complement strand
GGCCCGCTCCTTGGTGATGGAGGGGTAGCGGTCGTGCAGGTTCTCGGCGGTGTTGCCCATGACCAGCGCGGACGGGTCCACGAGCTTCTCGGAGAGGAAGCGCGGGTTGGGGTCCACGCCCTCGCCCATGGGGTGGCGGCCCATGTGCTCGACGCCGCCCGCGATGACCACGTCGTAGGCGCCGAAGGCGATGCCCGCGCCGGAGGTGGTGACGGCCGTGAGCGCACCGGCGCACATGCGGTCGATCGCGTAGCCGGGAACGCTGCGGGGCAGTCCGGCGAGGATCGCGGCGCTGCGCCCGATCGTCAGGCCCTGGTCGCCGATCTGGGTGGTGGCGGCGACGGCGACCTCGTCGACGCGCTCGGGGGGCAGTCCCGGGTTGCGGCGCATCAGTTCGCGGATCACGCGTACGACGAGGTCGTCGGCGCGCGTCTCGGCGTAGAGGCCCTTGCCTGACTTGCCGAACGGGGTGCGGACCCCGTCGACAAACACGACATCGCGGGCAGTTCGCGGCACGATGGCCCCTCCTTCTCCAGGGGTGGATGGACTCGTCGACCACCATGCTACTCGTCAGTAACAACTTCTGCGAGCAGTGGACCCCCCGACTTCGGTCAGGGGCGTAAGTCAGGGGCGATCCCCGACTTTCGGCGGTGGCACGGCGCGCCCGGCGCGCGGTTGGCTGACCGGACGTTCCATCGCCGAACACAGCGAACCACAGCGGACGGCGCGAAGGCGCCGTGCGACGACATCGGGGGCCCACGTGTCAGATCCGGGCGTGCGCGACGCCGGCCGCGCCGCGAACACCGAGACCGCGCCCAAGGCGTCCCCGCGACGCCTGTGGGGGTACGCCCGCCCCCACTGGCGGGTGCTCGTCCTGGGCGGGGCGCTCACCTTCCTTGGCGGCCTCACCAGCCTGTCCCAGCCCCTCCTGGCCAAGTACGTCATCGACGCCCTCGGCGCGGGGGAACCCATCCTCGGGCCGGTCCTGGCCCTGACCGCCGTCATCCTCGCCGGCGCCCTCATCGGCGCCCTGGGCGCCTTCCTGCTGGAGCGCACCGGCCAGAGCGTCGTGCTCGGCGTGCGCCGGGGCCTGGTCGGCCGACTGGTCCGGCTGCGCGTGGCCGAGGTCGACCGCCTCAAGCCCGGCGACCTGGTGGCCCGCCTGACCGCGGACACCACCCTGCTGCGCACGGTCGCCACCAGCGGCATCACCAACCTGTTCACCGGCTCGGTACTGCTGGTGGGCGGCGTCGTGGTCATGGCCGTCCTCGACGGCCTCCTGTTCCTGCTGGCCGCCGCGATGATCGTCATGGTCGGCCTGGTCATGGGCGTGATCCTGCCCCGGATCGGCACCGCCACCCAGGCGGCCCAGGCCGCGCTCGGCGAGATGGGTTCACGTCTGGAGCGGATCTTCGGCGCGTTCCGCACCGTCAAGGCCTCCTCCGCGGAGGAGGCCGAGACCGCCCGCCTGGACGCCGCCGCGGTCGAGTCCTGGCGCAGGGGCGTGGCGGTGGCCGGGTGGACGGCCGTGTCGGGCACCACCGCCTCGCTGGCGGTCAACGTCGCCTTCCTGGCCATCCTCGCCGTCGGCGGGGGACGCGTGGCCGCCGGGGAGCTGCCCGTCTCCTCCCTGATCGCCTTCCTGCTCCTGCTCTTCTACCTCATGGAGCCGATCAGCACCCTGGTCAGCTCGGCCACCGAACTCCAGACCGGCCTGGCGGCCGTGCGGCGCGTGGACGAGGTCGCCGAACTGGCCCAGGAGGACCTCGGGGAGGGCGCCGCTCCCGAGGCGGGCCCCGGCCGCCCCGCCTCGGTCGTCTTCGAGGACGTGGCCTTCCGCTACCACCCCGACCTGGCTCCGGTGCACCACGGCGTGAGCTTCGAGGCCTCCGGGGCCGGTCTGACCGCCCTGGTCGGCCCCTCCGGAGCGGGCAAGACCACGGTGTTCTCCCTGGTGGAGCGGTTCTACGACACCACCTCCGGCCGGGTGCTCCTGGACGGGACCGACGTGCGCGCGTGGCCGCTGGCGGCGCTGCGCGCCCAGATCGGCTACGTGGAGCAGGACGCCCCGGTCCTGGACGGCACCCTGCGCGAGAACCTGCTCATGGCCGCCCCGGAGGCCACCGAGGAGGAGCTGGCCCGGACCGTGCTCCGCGCCCGACTGGGGGACCTGGTGGCCCGCCTGCCCGACGGGCTGGACAGCGCGATCGGCCACCGGGGCGTGACGGTCTCCGGAGGGGAGCGCCAGCGGGTGGCCATCGCCCGCGCCCTGCTGCGCGGCCCCCGGCTGCTGCTCATGGACGAGGCGACCTCCCAACTGGACGCCGCCAACGAGAGGGCCCTCAAGGAGGTCATGCTGGACGCGGCCCGCCACACCAACGTCATCGTCGTGGCGCACCGGCTGTCCACGGTCACCAGCGCCGACCGGATCGTGGTCATGGACGCCGGACGGGTGCGCGCCGTGGGCACCCACGAGGAGCTGGTGGCCGCCGACGACCTCTACCGCGACCTCGCCGCCGGGCAGCTGCTCACCGCCGAGGCCCCCTGAACACGCCGGGGGGCCGGGGTCGCACGACCCCGGCCCCCGCAGCGTTCATGAGGCCTCGCCGGATCAGGCGCTCCGCGCGCCGCCCCTACCGCCACCGCCCGCAGACCGCTTCGCGGGAGTGGGACACCCCGGCGGTCCCCGTCGGCGGGGTGTCCCCGCCGAAGGAAGGCCGCGCCCGCGAGGCCGCGCCCGCTCACAGCAGCGCGTTGGCCTCGCGGTACCGGCCCGCGGCGTTGTAGGCGCCCGCCAGGTCGCGGCGCAGCCGCAGCGTCAGCCGCCGCACCTCCGGGTCGCCGGAGGAGTTCAGCGCCACCCGGTAGGCGTCGCGCAGCACCTCCACCGCCTCGTCGGAGCGTCCCGCCTGCGTGTAGGCGCGGCCCAGGCGGTGGTGCACCGTCAGGGTGTCCAGGTGCCCCTTGCCCAGGCGGCGCCGCCGCCCGGCCAGCACCATCCGCAGCTGCCCGATCGCGTCCTCGTAGCGCCCGGACATGCTCTGCGCCGCGCTCAGCCCCAGCCGCAGCTCCTCACGGCGCTCGGTCGAGGCCACGTCCTCGATGGCCCGCTCGTAGTGCACCACGGCCGCGTCCAGGCGGCCGCTGCGCCGGTAGCAGACCGCCAGGCGCATGCGCGCCTCCACGGTGTCCTCGTCGGCCGAGCCGAACTGGCGCTCGCGCTCGCGCAGCAGCATCTCCCACTGCCCCGCGGCGTCCGCCGGACGGCCGGCGTCCTCGTAGGCCCAGGCCAGGTTCTCGCGGATGATCTCGGTGCGCGGGTGCTCCTCGCCGAAGACCGCCACCGCCTCGGCCAGGGTCAGCTCGAACTGCTGCACCGCGGCCTGACGGCGCCCCATCTGCGCGTACTTGGTCGCCAGGTTGTTGCGCGCGGTGATCGTGTCCGGGTGCTCGGTGCCCAGCCGCTCCACCAGCGAACGCAGCGTCCGCTCCAGGGACGCGGCCCGCATCCCGGCGGTGGGGGCGGGGGCCTGGACCACCCTGGAGGCCGTCCGTGCCGCCTCCTCGCGCGCCCCGGTCAGGGCCAGCGGCTCGGTGGGCGCACCGCTCGCCGGCGCGGGGCCCGGCACGGAGACCCCGGTCGGGCGCTCGGTCGGCCGCTCCCTCGGCTTCTCCACGGGTTGCTCCGCACGCGCGGGCACGGTGGTATCGGCGGACCGGGTCCTGGTCGCGCCCTTGAGTCCGGTCTCGCGCAGCAACGCACGCCAGAACGACAGCACAATCACCACATTCCCCTGATCGCGCACCGCGGCCCCAGGCCTGCGGCGTAACACCCGTTGGACAACCCGTACCCCGAAATCGCCAGGGCACGTTTCTATAACTTAATCGGACACCGGGCTACGGAACAGGCACCAAACGCCCTGAGGGCACGGTGAGTTCGCTCACTCCTGGGTTGATCGTGTCAGAACGGGGTAAAGCGCTACGCCTGATCGGCTGTCCGCAACGCGGTGGCCAGGGGTTCCGCGGTCAGGGTGACCTGCCACTCACGGGCTCCGCGCTCACGCAGGAACGCGCCCACCGCGTCGGGGTCCACCGCCCTCGGCGGCGCCCACGCCAGACGGCGCACCGTGTCCGGCAGCAGCAGGTTCTCGGTCGGCATGACGACGTCCTCGGCGATCCCCGTGACCGTGGCCCGGGCCGCCTCCAGCCGCCGCGCCGCCTCCGGCGCCCGGTCGCCCCACCGGTTCACCGGCGGCGGGCCGTCGCCCGGCGCGTTGGGCCGGGGCAGCTCCGCCTGCGGCATGTCGCGCGCCCGGTTGACCGCCTTGATCCACGTGGTCAGGTAGCGCCGCGCCAGCTTGATGCCGAACTGCCGGATCTTGGCCAGCTCGGTGGTGGTGCGCGGCATGGCGGTGGCCGCCTCCACGATCGCCGCGTCCGGCAGCACCCGGCCGGGCGAGATGTCCCGCTCCTGGGCGATGCGGTCGCGCTCGTACCAGAGCTCGCGCACTGCGGCCAGGGCGCGCTGGTTGCGCACCCGGTGGATGCCCGAGGTGCGCCGCCAGGGATCGGCGCGCGGTTCCTTGGGCGGCGCGGACAGGACCGCGGCGAACTCCTCGCGCGCCCACTCCAGCTTGCCGGTCTCCTCCAGCTCGACCTCCAGGGAGTCCCGCAGGTCGATGAGGATCTCCACGTCCAGCGCCGCGTAGCGCAGCCAGTCCTCCGGCAGCGGGCGCTGGGACCAGTCCACGGCCGAGTGCTCCTTGGCCAGCCGCAGGTGGAGCAGCCGCTCCACCATGAACCCCAGGCCGACCCGCTGGTAGCCCAGCAGCCGCCCGGCCAGTTCGGTGTCGAACAGGCTCCGGGGGCGCAGGTTGACCTCGGTCAGGCAGGGCAGGTCCTGGTGCGCGGCGTGCAGCACCACCTCGGCCCCGCCCACGGCGTCGTTGAGCGTGCTCAGGTCCGGGCAGGCGATGGGGTCGATCAGCGCCGACCCCGCTCCCTCGCGGCGCAGCTGGACCAGGTAGGCGCGCTGCCCGTACCGGTAGCCGGAGGCGCGTTCGGCGTCCACCGCGACGGGGCCGCTCCCGGCGGAGAGCGCGGCGACCACACCGGCCAGCGCGTCGGCGTCGGAGGTGACCTCGGGCAGGCCCTCGCGGGGTTCCCGGAGAAGGGGGGCCCTCTCGGCGTCGTCGTCGTTGCCTGGTTCGCGGGGTTCTGTCTTGGAGTTCAACGCGTTCGCCACACCACTACGGTATGCGCTGTCGCCACCGGACGCGGATTCGGACCGGCCGCGGGCCCCGGGGACACAGGGGCCGGCGGTCAGGGCCGGGAGCGCTTTCCGGTGATGTCGGTGACGTCCAGCGGCGGCAGCCCCGCGGCCGAGGCCAGCAGCGCCGTCCACGCCTGGACGTGCCCGGACAGGTCGTCGGACTCCGGAGTCCAGGAGGCGCGCATCTCCACCTCGGTGGTGGCGCCCTGGTCCGCCTTGGTGCCGAAGCCCTCGGTGGTGGCACGGGTGACCGTGCCGCTCAGCGTGTGGTGCGTGGCGCCGCACGCGTCCAGGGCGTCGGTCAGCCAGCTCCAGGCGACCGGTCCGAGCAGGGGGTCGGTCGCGATCTCCGACTCCAGTTCGGAGTTGGCCTGGCAGACCACCCGGAAGGGCCCCGGCCAGTCGCGGGTGCCCTCGGGGTCGTACAGGACGATGAGTCTGCCCCAGGCGACCTCCTCCCCGTGGACGGTCACCTCGGCCGAGACCGCGGCGGAGTGGGGGGCCAACCGCTGGGGGGCGGGGATCTCCCGGACGGTGATCTCGGGTCGCAGGAGGGGTGAGCGCAGGGCCTCGACCGCTCGCCGGAACGTCTCGTGTGCGTCCTCGGCGCTACCGACATCGGGCATGGTGGGAACGTCAGCCTTCATTCTGGGGTGATCGATCACGTCTGGGCGGGGGCGTGTGGACGTGCTCCGCCTCCCCGCCGGAGGCGGAACGGTGGGCACGTCAAAGACCGTGGCATGAGTCACGGGCCGCGAGTCGGAGTTCGCCCGGCGTGTCGGCGTTTTGTGATGATCTTGGGACCGGCCGGTCGCCGACGGTGCCGGTTCGCGCCCTCCCCGGCCCCCGCCGCCGGTGCGCGCACGGGCGCGTACGGGTTCGGCGATCCGAGTGGGAGCACCGGGCGGGGCATGGCACGATCGAGGGGTGACCCTGCAAGATTCTCCTTTCCTCCGCGCCTGCCGGCGCCTTCCCGTGTCCCACACCCCGGTGTGGTTCATGCGCCAGGCGGGGCGCTCCCTGCCCGAGTACCGACGGGTCCGCGCCGACGTGCCGATGCTTGAGGCCTGCGCGCGCCCCGACATGATCACCGAGATCACGATGCAGCCGGTGCGCCGCTACGACGTCGACGCCGCGATCTTCTTCAGCGACATCGTCGTGCCGCTCAAGGCCATCGGCATCGACCTCGACATCAAGCCCGGGGTCGGCCCCGTGGTCGCCGACCCGATCCGCGACGCGACCGGCGTCAAGCGGCTGCGCGAGCTCGAACCCGGCGACGTGCCCTACATCACCGAGGCCGTGGGCCAGCTGGTCGGCGAGCTGGGCGACAAGCCCCTCATCGGCTTCGCGGGCGCCCCGTTCACCCTGGCCTCGTACCTCATCGAGGGCGGCCCCTCCAAGAACCACGAGCACACCAAGGCGCTCATGTACGGCGAGCCCGAGCTGTGGGACGAGCTGATGCGCCGCCTGGCCACGATCGCCCTGGGCTTCCTGCGCACCCAGATCGAGGCGGGCGCCAGCGCCGTCCAGCTCTTCGACTCCTGGGTGGGCGCCCTGAGCGCGGAGGACTACCGCGCCTCGGTGCTGCCCTACACCTCGTGGATCTTCGGCCAGCTCGCCCAGCACGAGGTGCCGCGCATCCACTTCGGCGTGGGCACCGGCGAACTGCTCAGCCTGCTCAGCGAGGCCGGGGCCGACGTCGTGGGCGTGGACTGGCGCGTGCCGCTGGACAAGGCGGTCCAGCGCGTCCAGCCCGGCACCGCCCTCCAGGGCAACCTCGACCCGGCCACCCTGTTCGCGCCCTGGGAGGTCGTCGCCGAGCGCACCCGCGACATCCTGTCCCGGGGCCGCGCCGCCGACGGCCACGTCTTCAACCTGGGCCACGGCGTGCTGCCCAGCACCGACCCGGACATGCTCCAGCGGCTCACCGAGTTCGTGCACGAGGAGACCGCCGTCTAAGCAGTGTTCTCTTGGGACCTTCGCTTCGCTTCGGCCCGCCCGTCGCCCGCCACCGCTCGCTGGGGAGCTGCGCGGCGGGCGGGCTACCGCCCTCAACGGACGCGAAGCGCAGCACTTTCGCTGTTCGGGTGCCCTTCGGTGCGGGAATCGGGTTGAAGCGAGCACAGCGGTGTCTCCGGTGAGACGGCTCGTGCCCACACCGTCGCCCGCCACCACCCTCAACCGACGCCTACGGCGCAGTCCTCCTCGCGGTCTCACCTGCGACACCTCCAGAACCCCGTGGGCACCCGAACCGGCCCCTCCAGAGGCTGAGGCCGATTCGAAGACGGACCCTGTCCCCGCCCGGCCCCGACGCGCGGGGCCGGGCTCCGTCGGCGCGGGTTCACTCCCCGGCCCCGGGCGGCCTCCCGCCGGACTCGGAGGACGCGCCGGGGTCCTGCCCCCTCGCGCTGTCGTCGGCGGCGTCGCCGGAGGCCGGGCGGCCGGGCGCGGCGCCCACCGGAGCGGCGCCCTCCGCGGAGCCGGTCCCGGGCCCGCCCGCGGAGGAGGTGCCCTTCGCGTCCTTCGCGCCCTTGGCGGACGCGCGCCGACGCGAGCGGTACCACCACAGCGGCCACGCGCCCAGCACGGCGGCCACCGCCAGGAACGGCAGCAGCCAGCCCGCGACCACGGCCACGCCCCGGCCGAAGGTCACCAGGGCGCGCCAGCCGCGCTCCAGACCGCCGAGGAACCCGATGGAGTCCTCCGAGGGCTCCTCCAGGTAGGTCTCCGGGGGCAGCAGGGTCAGGTTCACCGTCGAGTACGCCGTCTGGTTGCGCAGTGCCTCCAGCCGCGCCTGGAAGGCCTCCAGCTCCGCCTGGCGGTTCTGGATCTCGCCCTCCACCCGCAGCAGCTCGTCGACGTTCTCGGCCTCCTCCAGGTAGCCGCGCAGCGTCTCCAGGGCGGTCTCGGAGGACTCGATGCGGCTCTCGACGTCGGCCACCTCCTCGGTGACGTCCTGCACCGACCGCTCCAGGTTGGAGCGGTCGCCCAACCGCGACAGCTCCTCCAGGGCGCCCTCGTAGTCCTCACCCGGGATGCGTAGCGTCAGCGACCCCTCGGGGGAGCCGCCCTGGGGGGTGGACACCCGCTCCGAGGCGACGTAGCCGCCCGCGTCGAGGGTCAGCTCCTTGGCGAGCCCTACCGCCTCGGACACGTCCTCGACCCGTACCGCCAGGTCGGCGGTGTGGACCAGCTCCCGGTCGCCGATCTCCACCTCGGAGCCGACGGACGAGCCGCCGCCCTCCTCGGCGGCCCCCTGCTGGCCCGCCCCCTCCTCGGGCAGGGCCCGGTCACCGGACTCGGGGGCCACGGCCGCGGACTCGTTGACGGCCCCGGCGCCGCCGTCGGACATGGGGGAGGCGCAGGACGTGGCCAACAGGGCCGCCAGGCCCACGGAGAGCGCGGTCCCGGCGACACGCCGGGCCGGGGGGAGGGCTGAGGTAACCATGCCCGCTTCGACGTACTCCGCCGCGCGCCCGTTGCGGCCCCGCGGTAACGACCGCGCAACGGCGGCGTGCGGCGGCGGGGCCGCCCCGGAACCCGGAGCGCCGCGCGCGGACCCGCCGCGGCGCGACGCGAATCACGGGGTGTCGCGGGGGAAGGCGGATCACGGTGACCCAGGTCATCTGGGAAGCTGGGGGTATGCCTGAAGCACCGCACGTCGTCGTGGTCGGGGGCGGGGTCTCCGGACTAACCGCCGCGCACCGCCTCCGTGGTCTGGGCGCCGCCGTCACCGTGGTGGAGGCCTCCGACGCCCCCGGGGGCAAGCTGCGCGCCTCACCGGTGGCGGGGGTGTCCGTGGACGCGGGCGCCGAGGCGGTGCTCGCCCGCCGACCCGAGGCGCTGGACCTGTTCTCCGAGCTGGGCCTGGACGAGCGGGTGGTGCACCCCGGGCCCGGCGCCGCCGCCGTCTACAGCCGCGGACGGGTGCGCCCCCTGCCCAAGGGGCAGCTCATGGGCGTGCCCGGCGACCTGCGCGCGCTCGCCCGCAGCGGGGTGCTCTCCCGGGCCGGGACCCTGCGCGCCGGACTCGACCTCGTGCTCCCGCGCACACCGGTGCG
Source organism: Nocardiopsis camelliae (assembly GCF_028993595.1). Taxonomy (GTDB): domain Bacteria; phylum Actinomycetota; class Actinomycetes; order Streptosporangiales; family Streptosporangiaceae; genus Nocardiopsis; species Nocardiopsis dassonvillei. The sequence goes on along the minus strand of NZ_CP118614.1, from coordinate 4,326,655 downwards.
CGGCGACGTGTCCGTCGCCGACTACGTCGGGGCCCGCATGGGCCCGGAGGTCGTCGACCGCCTCGTCGAGCCCCTCCTGGGCGGCGTGTACGCGGGCCGCGCCGACCGGCTCTCCCTGGAGTCCACGCTGCCGCAGATCGCGCCCATGGCCCGCCGCGACCGCTCCCTGATGCACGCCGTGCGCACCAGCCTGCGCGGCCGGGGGGCGGCGCCCACCAAGACCGGGCCGGTGTTCGCCTCCCTGCGCGGCGGCGTGGCCGGACTCGTCGGCGCGCTCGCCGAGCGCCACGCCGACAGCCTGCGCGTGGGCTCGCGGGTGCGCGCCCTGGAGCGCCTGCCCGAGGGCTGGCGGGTGCGCCTGGACAGCAACGAACGCATCGCCTGCGACGGCGTCCTGCTCGCCTGCCCCGCCCCCGAGGCGGCCCGCCTGCTCGCCGAGCACGCCCCCGGCGCCTCCCGCGACCTCGGCGGCGTCGAGTACGCCACCATGGCCCTGGTGACCATGGCCCTGCCAGCGTCCGCCTTCCCCGAGCCGCTCACCGGCACGGGCTTCCTCGTCCCGGCGGGGGAGGGGCTGACCGTCAAGGCCGCCACCTTCTCCAGCAACAAGTGGCCCTGGATCGCCGAGGAGCTGGCCGCGGCCAACCCCGGCGACGACCTGGTGGTGCTGCGCTGCTCCATCGGGCGCTTCGGCGAGGAGCGGGTCCTGGAGCGCTCCGACGAGGAGCTGGCCGCGGCCGCCGTGCGCGACCTGGCCACGGTCACCGGCATGACCGGGGCGCCGGTGCAGACCCGGGTCACCCGGTGGATCGACGGCCTGCCCCAGTACGCCGTCGGCCACGCCTCCCTCGTCGAGCGCGTGCGCGCCGACGTCGCCCGCAACCCCGGCCTGGGGGTGTGCGGCGCGGTCTACGGCGGCGTGGGCATCCCCGCCTGCGTCGCCGACGCCCGCCGACAGGCCGACCTCCTGGCGGGCGCCCTCACGACCAACAGTCCCACCAGCGGCGACGAGGCCGCCGGAACGAACCAGCAAGGAGTCAACCCGTGACGGGCCAGCACAACGAAGCCGTCGAGCAGGACGGCAGCGACCTCAACTCCCTCATCCGCTACACCATGTGGTCGGTCTTCAAGGTCGAGGCCCTGGACGGGATCGACCGCGCCGCCGCGGCCGACGAACTGGCCGCGCTCCTGGACAAGGCCGCCGAGCAGGGTGTGACCACCCGCGGCAGCTACGACGTCCAGGGCTTCCGCGCCGACGCCGACATCATGTTCTGGTGGGTGGCCGACTCCCCCGAGCAGGTCCAGGGCATCTACACGGCCTTCCGCCGCACGCGGATCGGCCGGGTGAGCACCCCGGTGTGGTCGGTCGTGGGCCTGCACCGCCCCGCCGAGTTCAACCGCGGCCACGTGCCCGCCTTCCTGGCGGGGGAGGAGCCGCGCGAGCACCTGTGCGTGTACCCGTTCGTGCGCTCCTACGAGTGGTACCTGCTGCCCGACGACGAGCGCCGCGCGATGCTCGCCGAGCACGGCCGTATGGCCGCCCCCTACCCGGACGTGCGCGCCAACACGGTGTCCTCGTTCGGGCTCAACGACTACGAGTGGCTGCTCGCCTTCGAGGCCGACGACCTGCACCGCATCGTGGACCTGATGCGCCACCTGCGCGGCGCCAAGGCCCGCCTGCACACCCGCGAGGAGGTGCCGTTCTACACCGGCCGCCGCAAGAGTGTCGCCGAGCTGGTCGAGTCCCTGCCGTAGTCCTTCGGGCCTCCGCTCCGGTCCGTGTCCGGGCGCCCGGAGAACGGGAATGGGGTTGTAGCAGGCACGGTGGTGTCTCCGGCGGGTTCGCCCGTGCCCACCCGTCGCCCGCCACCACCCTCAACGGACGCCTACGGCGCAGTTCTCCCACGGGAACCCGCCTCCGGCCCCTCCAGAACCCCGTGGGCGCCCGGACCGACCCGCACAGGCTGAGGTCCGCCCAGAACAGTCGCTGGCGGGGCACGGCCACGGCGCGAACGGGGGCGCCCCGGGGAAGGAGATCCTTCCCCGGGGCGCCCCCGCGCGTGTGCGTCAGTCCTGCGCCGCGGCGGCCCGCCGCACGGCCAGGACGTAGAACGGGATGGTGACGATGAAGCCCAGCACGGCGGCGCTCATCAGGTAGATGAGCGTCTGTCCCGCGGGCAGGCCCATGCCCCACGCGGCCATGAGGGCGACCCCGACGGCCAGGACGCCCAGCACCGCGTGGGCCTTGCGCCCGCGCGGCTTGGGGTACTCCATCCGGCTCACCATCAGCCAGGAGATGAGCAGCACCGCCGTCACCCCCGCCATCAGCGGCGGGTCCAGCAGGACCACCGTCACCACGGCCATGGCGCCGAACGGGCACGGCAGCCCGGTGAAGTAGCTGGAGCCCGGGGCCTGGCAGGAGAACCGGGCCAGGCGCACGATGACCGCGAGCAGCACGGCGCCGCCCGCCGCGACCGGCAGCAGGTCCGGGCCCTCGGTCCGCATGCCCCACACGACGAAGAAGAACGCGGGCGCGAACCCGAAGCTGATCACGTCGGCCAGGTTGTCCAGCTCCGCGCCCATGCCGCTGCCGCCCAGCTTGCGGGCGACCCGGCCGTCGAGCACGTCCAGGGCGGCCGCGACCAGCATCAAGCCCACGACCGTGGCCATGGCCGTGCGCGGCAGCGGCCCGGCGATCCCGGCCGCCTCCTGCGCGGACTGGGCCACCACCAGCGCCCACACCGCCAGGAAGCCGCACAGGGCGTTGCCGAGCGTCAGGTAGTCGGCCACGCCCAGGCGCAGCCTGGGAGCCTCCTGCGGAACGGGGGAGGCGGCCCCGTCGGCCGCCAGTGCGTTCTCAGTCGGCGTCAAGACGGGTTTCTCCGGCACGGACCTTCTGGCCGACCTCCACCGCCGGGGCGATCCCGGCCGGAAGGTAGACGTCGACCCTGGACCCGAACCGGATGAGACCGATCCTCTCCCCTTGCTCGACCTTCTGCCCCGCAGCGAGATACGGGACGATACGCCTGACCATCGCGCCGGCGATTTGAACGACCGTGATCGCACCGATCTCGGTTTCAAGGGTCCAGATGACGCGCTCATTACGCTCGCTGTCCTTGTCGAATGCGGGGCGGAAGCCGCCGGGTCGGTGCTCGACGCCTGTCACCACGCCGGCGAGGGGGGCACGGTTGACGTGCACGTTGAGGGGGTTCATGAACACCGCGACCCTGGTCCGCCCGTCGGGCTGGGGGTCGAGGCTCTGCACGACGCCGTCCGCCGCGGACAGCACCCGGCCGGTCGCGGGGCCGCGCTCGGGGTCGCGGAAGAACCAGGTCATCCCCGCCGCGAGCGCGACCACCGGGACGGCGAGCGCCGTGCGGGCCCGCGAGCCCCGTGCGGCCAGGACGGCGGCTCCGGCGGCTCCCAGCGCGGGCAGCAGCCACGGGGCCGACCCCTGTGCCATGCCCAGGCGCGGGCGCGCCGCGGGGCGGTGGGAGACGGATGAGAATGGTGAGTCGTCGGTCATCGAGCGCTTTCGTCGCGGGTCTGTCGGTTCGCCCGCACATCGGTTGCCGCTGCGGGGGTCGGCCCGGGGCTCCCGGGCCGGCTGGCGGAGGGTTCGGATGTGACCGGCCCTGCGCGCCGCGCCCCGCGGGCCGGCGGGGGTCCGGCCGTTGGTGCGCTGGATGCGATTATTCATGATTCCGCCGAGAACGGGTCGCGGGTGCGCGCCGCCGTCCTCGGGCGGTCCCGGTCCCGCCGTCCGGCACCAGGATCGTACGGCAACCTACTCGGTCGGCTCCAGGGTGAGGGCGACGGAGTTGATGCAGTACCGGTCGTCGGTGGGGGTGGCGTACCCCTCGCCGTGGAAGACGTGGCCCAGGTGTGAGTCGCACGCGGCGCACCGCACCTCGGTGCGCACCATGCCCAGGGAGCGGTCCTCGTGCAGGACCACCGCGTCGGAGTCGGCCGGGTCGTAGAAGCTGGGCCATCCGCAGTGGGACTCGAACTTCTCGCCGGAACGGAACAGTTCGGCGCCGCAGCCGCGGCAGCGGTAGACCCCGGCGGTCTTGGTGTCCACGTACTCCCCGGTCCAGGGGCGTTCGGTGGCGGCCTGGCGCAGTACCGCGTACTCCTGGGAGTTGAGCCGTTCGCGCCATTCCTGGTCGGTCCGGGGGATGTCCTTGGGCCCGCTGCCGTTGTCCTGGGCCTGGTCCGCTGAGTCAGCCATGGGACGACGCTACCCCGAATCGGCTGCGGATGCCGCCTCAGCACCCTTCGTGCCGCAAACACTCACATATGACATTTGGGACAGGAAAACCGTCCCAAACGGCCAGATCCTCCTAACTTCCGCCTATGCGACGTTCGGTAGCCAAAGGTAAGGGTACGGCTGTAGCCAGGGTCAGTGGTCGAACGGTGCACTTGAGGCAGGTGACATGACCGTTACAACGCATCAGGCACTCGGAGTAAGCAGGCGACCGCTGCGCGTGGGCAGGATTCGATACGGACTGTGGTGGCTCGACCAGAACACCGCGGGAGCGCGGTCCCTGGTGAGGACCGTCGCAGACGGAGCGGCCACCACCGGCCGTGAGCTTCGCTGGGCCGCCGAGCTCAGCGTCCGCTCCACGGTCGTACGGGCCGACCGCGCCCGGCCCGAACCCTGGAGCGAACGCACGCTGCTGTTCGCCGCCGCGGCCGTCGCCGTGTGCGCGCTGGCGGTCGCGCTCGTCCTGGGGTTCGGTATGGCGCGGTGGGCCATGACCGCGTCGGACTCCCTGCCCTTCGCCGCCGCCGGTGCACTGGCGGTGGGACTCGTCCTCCTGCCGTTGGCGTACCTGGTGTTCGCCTCCAGACGAGGCGGTCGCTGAAGTCGGTCCGAGAGGGGGAGGGGCGCCGGAGCGGCGTCCCTCCCTCCGTTTTCGCTGGCTCGGGGGCGCGCGGCGCGGCCCCGGGAGCGAGCTGGGACGAGGACCCGGCTCAGGCGTCGAAGTCGTACCGCAGCACGTAGGCGGAGCCGTCCATGGTGATCTCGTTGAACTCCACCGGCCGGTGGTCGGCGGTCAGCGCGGTGCGCGCCACCTCCAGCACCGGGGTCCCGGGGGCGAGTTCCAGCACCTCGTTCTCCTCGGGGGTGGGCATGCGCACCCGGATCTCCTCGGTGAAGTGCGCCGGGGCGTGCCCCAGTTCGGCCAGGCGCGCGTAGATGCCCCCGGGCCCGCTGTCGTAGTCGCGCACGCGCCGGGCCGACGGCTCCCCGCCGTCCCCCAGCACGGCCAGGGGCAGGTGCGAGACGGCCTGCTGCACCGGACGCCCGTCCACGAGGTAGCGGCGCGAGCGCCGCACGACCCCGGCCCCCTCGGCCAGACCCAGCGCGCGCGCCACGTGCGCGGCGGGCGCCGACTCGTCCACGCGCAGGCTGTCCACCTCGTACTCGCGGTCCTCGCTGTCGACCTGCCAGATCGCGCGCCCGCTGCCCCACAGGTCATGGGACAGCCGCCGGGCGCCGTGTCTTCGCAGGGGCCGGAACAGGCGGACGTAGATGCCCGAGCCGCGCACGGCCACGGCCAGGCCCTCGTTGATCAGTACGGAGAGCGCCTGCCTCGCGGTGGCCCGTGCGACGCCGTGGCGTTCCATGAGGGTGTTCTCCCCGGGCAGGCGGTCGCCGTCGGCGTACCGTCCGGAGCGGATCTGTTCGCGTAGTTCCTCGGCTATCCCGCGATAGACCGGAGGGGATCCGTTTTCGGACGTCGGCACCACGTTCATCCTCTCGGCCGGGGGGCCAAGCCGGTAAGCCCCGTCAATGCGGTGTGTCCTGGGTCCAGCAGCGGTGTTTCCAGTGGAGGGCACACCTCGGGTATGTCCGGTTGCGGGATGGTTCATGCGTGTTTGTGGGGCGACCGAAACCGAGCGGTTACCGGTGTGTCCTCCGCGGACGCCCTATTCCCTGACGTAACGCGCGAACAGGCTCCCCTCCGCCTCCAGCAGGTGCGCCATCCGCACGGGCGTGCTCCGCGCGCCGGCGGCGGGCTCCGGCGCTCCGGGAGCCCCCGGCCCTCCCGCCACGATGCGCGGCGGTCCCGCTCCCAGCAGGTGCGGACTCAGGGTCAGGCACAGCTCGTCCAGCAGCCCCGCCGCCACGAACTCCGACAGCAGGTGCGGGCCGCCCTCGGTCAGCACGCGGTGCAGCCCCCGCTCGGCCAGGGCGTCCACGATGTGCGCGGGCGTCACCGAGTCCCCCTCGACCACCACCAGGTCGGCGCGTGCGGCCACCTCGCGGCGCCGGTCCGCGGGGGCGCCGCCCGTGGTGAACACCAGGGTGCGCGCGTGCGGCGGCGCCTCGGTGAGCAGATCGGCGGGCAGGTCGAGGGAACGGGAGACCACCGCCACGGCCGGTGTCCGCGCCCGTCCCCCGCGCAGCCCCTCCCACGCCCTGCGGACGCGGACCGGTCCGTACCCCTCCACGCGCGCCGTGGCCGCGCCCACCAGCACCACGTCGCACAGGGCGCGCAGCGCGCCCATGATCCTGCGGTCGGGCGCCGAGGACAGGTCCCTGCTGCGCCCCGAGGGGCCCACGGCGCCTCCGTCGGCGCTGGCCACCATGTTGGCGCGCACCCAGGGGCGGTCCAGGTCGGCGGGGTAGGCGTAGGCGGCGGCCGGGTCCGCGTCCGCGCCGCCGGGGACGGGCAGCAGTTGCCGGAACGCGATGGGGGCGGCGGGGGCGTCCGCGCCGGTGTGTGTACTCGACATGGTCACCCAGAGTAGGCGGTGGTCCTGGGCATCCCGAGGAGGGGGGCGCGAGCCCCCTGCCCAGCCTTTTTCATCCAGCATCTCCAACGCGCCGTGCCGCCGCCAGAGCGGATCTTTTCCTGTGGACAACAGGGAGGCGGCGTGCACGCCGACGGGCCCCGGCCGAACCGGCTTTTCCGTGGCCCCCGTTAGTGTCCTCGTGCGTCTTCGTATTCCACCGGCCGTCCACGCCGACGGGCCCCGGCAGCTCCCGACAGGGAGCTTCCGGGGCCCGTGTGCCCGAACCCCTCAGAACCGGGAGGACGGCGTGTGCTTGTGCGACACCCGGCGCAGCAGCAGCAGCGCCCGGTCGATCACCCGCACCGGACCGGAGGCCGCCACGAACGGCCGTCCCTCCACGTCGGGCTCGGCGGTGTCCAGCACGGTCTCCCAGGCCGTGCCGTACTCGGTGCCCGGAACGGTGAAGTCCACCGTCTCCGGGCCGCTGTTGAGCAGCAGCAGGAACGAACTGTCCCTGATCCGCCGACCGCGCGGGTCGGGCTCGGTGATGGCGTCCCCGTTGAGGAACACGCCCAGGGCCTGGCCCGTGGAGTTCCAGTCGTCGCCGGTCATCTTCTTTCCGTTCGGGCGCAGCCACACGATGTCGGGCAGCCCCCTCTTCCCTGCCTTGGCGCCGCCCACCGGGCTGCCCCGGAAGAACCGGCGGCGCCGGAACACCGGGTGGTCGCGGCGCAGCCGCGCCAGCCCGCGCACGTAGTCCAGCAGGTCGTTGTCGGGCTCCTCGTCCTCACCGAGCCCGGCGCCCTTCCAGTCGATCCAGGCGATCTCGTTGTCCTGGCAGTAGGCGTTGTTGTTGCCGTTCTGGGTGCGTCCCACCTCGTCACCGTGGGAGAGCATCACCACCCCCTGCGACAGGTACAGGGTGGTGAGGAAGTTGCGCACCTGGCGGCGGCGCAGCGTGATGATCTCGGGGTCCTCGGTGGGCCCCTCCACACCGTGGTTCCAGGACCGGTTGTCGTCGGTGCCGTCCCGGTTGTCCTCGCCGTTGGCCTCGTTGTGCTTGCGGTCGTAGGACACCAGGTCGGCCATAGTGAAGCCGTCGTGGCAGGTGATGAAGTTGATGGAGGCCACCGGACGGCGGCCGTCGTCCTGGTACAGGTCGCTGGACCCGGCCAAGCGCGAGGCCAGCTCGCCCACCACGGGCTCGCCCCGCCAGTAGTCGCGCACGGTGTCGCGGTACTTGCCGTTCCACTCGGTCCACAGCGGCGGGAAGTTGCCCACCTGGTAGCCGCCCGGGCCCACGTCCCAGGGTTCGGCGATCAGCTTGACCTGCGAGATCACCGGGTCCTGCTGGACGATGTCGAAGAACGTGCTCAGCCGGTCCACGTCGTGGAACTCGCGGGCCAGGGCCGAGGCGAGGTCGAAGCGGAACCCGTCCACGTGCATCTCCAGGACCCAGTACCGCAGCGAGTCCATGATCAGCTGCAACGAGTGCGGATGGCGCACGTTCAGGCTGTTGCCGCAGCCGGTGTAGTCGAGGTAGTAGCGCTGGTCCTCGTCGCTGACCCGGTAGTAGCTGAGGTTGTCGATGCCGCGCAGCGACAGCGTGGGCCCCATGTGGTCGCCCTCGGCGGTGTGGTTGTACACCACGTCGAGCAGCACCTCGATGCCCGCCTCGTGCAGCGACTTGACCATCGCCTTGAACTCCTGGACCTGCTGCCCGCGCGAGCCGCGCGCCGCGTACCCGCTGTGCGGGGCCAGGAAGGCCAGGGTGTTGTACCCCCAGTAGTTGGTCAGCCCCCGGGCCACCATGGCGTGCTCGGGCACGAAGTGGTGCACGGGCATGAGTTCGACCGCCGTCACCCCCAGCGAGGTGAGGTAGTCGATCATCACCGGGTGCGCCAGCCCCGAGTAGGTGCCCCGCTGGTGTTCGGGGATGCCCGGGTGGCGCATGGTGAGCCCGCGTACGTGCGCCTCGTAGATCACCGTGCGGTGGTAGGGCGTACGGGGCCGGGACTCGTTGCCCCAGTCGAAGAACGGGCTGACCACCACGCACTTGGGCACGTAGGGCGCGCTGTCCTTGGTGTTCCTGCGCTCCGGCGCGGCGAAGTGGTAGCTGAACAGGGATTCGTGCCAGGTGAGGTTGCCGTTCAGCGCCTTCGCGTAGGGGTCGGTGAGCAGTTTGTTCGGATTGCACCGCAGCCCCTGCTCCGGGGCGTAGGGCCCGTGGACGCGGTACCCGTACTGCTGTCCCGGCCCGACGCCGGGAAGGTAACCGTGCCAGACGAAACCGTCGTACTCGGTCAGCGGTATACGCGTCTCCTCGCCGTCGTCGTCGAACAGGCACAGGTCCACCTGTTCGGCGGCCTCGGAGAACAGGGAGAAATTGGTGCCGGACCCGTCGTAGGTCGCACCGAGCGGATAGGAGCTACCTGGCCAGACTTCCACCATAGGCGTCGTCAGTCTCTTGGTATCAGGGCTTTCGGAAGGGGCGCTTCGCACCCGCGTGCCTCCGGCCTTCCCGGAGGGTCTGCGCGGGCCCGCTCCCCGTCCGGAAGCAGGCGGTCGTGGTCTGTGACGACTTCTTTGTTCCGCTCCGGACGCCGAAGTATGCCGAACTGGCCGATGATCATTCATCGGCCGTCCCTCTTGCGGGTTTTTGTGGGAATTATCAGGGTTAAGGGTGGTAATCGGGATTTATGGGGTTAAGAAATAGTGTCCGTGTGCTCTCAGCGCGCCTCGGTTTCCCCTCGCGTCCAGCGCGTTCCGGGGCCGGTACGACCGGGGCCGTACAGGGGCGCACGGACCCGGCCCCCCACCGGTGCCCGCCGTACCCGCGACAGAGCGCCCCCGAACCCCGGTACGGAGGAGGACGGCACGCCCCCGGCCTCACCGGCTCGGGCGGGCCCGGTCCAGGATCAGCTCGGTGTCCACCCCTCTGGGCAGGGTGCCGAACACGTGCCCCCACTCGCCACCCAGACGCGAGGCGGTGAACGCCTCGGCGACCGGGGTGGGCGCGTGGCGCAGCAGCACCGACGCCTGCAGGACCAGCGCCATCAGCTCCACCACCGTCCGCGCCCGGTACTGCGCCTCCTCCGGGTCGCCCAGGGCCTGCTCCAACCGCTTGACCGCCGCGTCGTAGTGGTCGTCCACGCCCGCGGCCGCGCGCAGCTCCGACAGGAAGGCCTCCAGCGACTCGGGGCTGCGGCCCATCGCGCGCAGCACGTCCAGCGCGGCCACGTTGCCCGAGCCCTCCCAGACGGAGTTGAGCGGGGAGTCCCGGAACAGCCGGGGCATCCCCGACTCCTCCACGTACCCGTTGCCGCCCAGGCACTCCAGCGCCTCGGCGGCGTGCGCGGGCTGGCGCTTGGTCACCCAGAACTTGCCCACGGCCACCCCCAGGCGGCGGAAGGCCGCCTCGGTCTCGTCCCCGCGCACCGCGCGGTCCACGGCACCGGCCAGACGGGTCATCAGCGCCGTCGCCGCCTCCGACTCCAGCGCCAGGTCGGCGAGCACGTTGCGCATCAGCGGCTGCTCGACCAGCACCCCGCCGAAGGCGCTGCGGTGCTCGGCGTGGTGCAGGGCGTGCACCACCGCGGCGCGCATGCCCGCGGCCGAGCCGATCACGCAGTCGAGCCGGGTGCTGTTGACCATCTCGATGATGGTGGGCACGCCCCTGCCCGGCTCGCCGACCAGATGGGCGACGGCACCGTCGTACTCCAGCTCCGCCGACGCGTTGGAGCGGTTGCCCAGCTTGTCCTTGAGCCGCTGGATGTGCAGCGCGTTGCGGCCGCCGTCCTCCAGCACCCGGGGCACCAGGAAGCAGCTCAGCCCCTCGGGCGCCTGCGCCAGCGTGAGGAAGAAGTCGCTCATCGGCGCCGAGGTGAACCACTTGTGCCCGGTCAGCACGTGGTGCCCCTCGGCGGTGGGGACCGCGCGGGTGGTGTTGGCGCGCACGTCCGAGCCGCCCTGCTTCTCGGTCATCGACATGCCGGCGAGGAGCCCGCGCTTGGTGTGCGGCGCCCGCAGCCCGAAGTCGTAGACGGGTGCGGTGAGCAGCGGCTCGTACCGCCGCGCCAGTTCGGGGGAGTGGCGCAGGGCCGGGACCGCTGCGTAGGTCATCGACACCGGGCACCCGTGGCCCGCCTCGGGCTGGGACCACAGGAAGAACTTGGCGGCGCGGGCCACGTGCGCGCCCGGGCGCCCGTCCGCCCACGGCGCGGCGTGCATGCCGTGCTCCACCGCCTGGTCCATGAGCACGTGGTAGGCGGGCTGGTAGTCGACCTCGTCCACCCGGTGGCCGTAGCGGTCGTGGGTGCGCAGCACCGGCGGGTAGGCGTTGGCGGACTCGCCCCAGGCGCGGACCCGCTCCGAACCGGCCGCGTCGCCGACCTCGCGCACCTCGGCCTCGGCCCATCCGGCGCCCTCGCGCCGCAGGCCCTCCACGAGCGCCGGGTCCTCCGCCGCCGCGTAGTCGCCGAGCGGGGGCGCCTGGTTGAACACCTCGTGTGTGGGGGGCACGGCGGCCACCTCTTTTCGTTGCTGGTCGTGGGCGGTCGGAGTGCGGGAATCCTATCCCCGGACGGCACACCGAACAGAACCGGGTTCGGTCACGCTTGGGTCCCGGGCCGGTGAGCCGGTTCCGGGGACGGCGGGTGCGGTCATGGCAGCCCGTGGGTCCGTGCCCGTCCCGGTGACCGCTGGACGGGACCGGGGTCGTGTCTGTTCCCGGAGACGACGGACACGGGCGCCAGAAGGGCTCCGACTACGACTGTGGCGGGAGCCAGCACGGCGATCCCTCCGCGACCCGTTCCGGAGCCCGTCCTTCCGGGCGGCGTCGCGGTACGGTGCTCTCCCTCCCCGCCGCGACGCCTTCGCCCGGTCACGGCCAGAGCAGGCCGCGTTCCCAGGACGCGTCCGCGCCCGGGCGGGCGTAGCGCAGGCGCGTGTGGCGGCGGTCCCGGTCGGCCTGCCAGAACTCCACCTCGACCGGTCGGACCAGGTACAGGCCCCAGTCCCCGGGAACCAGCTCCGGATCGTGCTCCAGCCGCTCCCGGCTCTCCCGCGCCACGCGGTCCACGTCCGCGAGGTCGTCCATGGGCTCGCTCTGTCTGCCGTGCAGACCGGCCACCCGCGACTCCAGCGGTCGCGCCAGGTAGTCGGCGGCGCACCGCTCCGGGGAGGCCAGCTCCGCCCGCCCGCGCACCCGCACCTGACGGCCCTGCCCGATCCAGTGGAACAGCAGCGCCACCGCGGGGTTGCGGGCCAGCTCCCGCCCCTTGCGCGAGCCGGTCGTGGTGGCGAACCACCAGCCCTCGGGCGTGAAGTCCTTCATGATGACCACGCGGGCCGACGGAGCCCCCGCCTCGTCCACGGTCGTGACCGTCATCGCGTGCGGCTCGGCCACACCGCTCTCGACCGCCCCGGAGAACCACTCCGGGAACAGCTCCGCCGGGTCCTCGGGCGCCGCTCCGGGGTCGAACTCCGGCAGTGCCCCCGAGAACACCGGCAGTCCCCGCAACAGGTCCCGGACACCGCCGCGCACCACACTCCGCCCCTCTGACACGGACACCCCCACGATCCCTCGGTCGGCCGGCGCGCGTTCGCGACGCCCACCTCCGATTCTTCTGGGCCGCGGCCGCGCGGACAAGCCGCTTCCCGCGGTTGTGGACAACCGCGGGCGGCCCCCTCGGGGCGCGGAGGGGGAGGAGCCGGAAGGCGGCCGGTTCCCGTCGTCTGGCCGGTTCCCGCGTTCGCCCCGCCTGGCGGCAATCCCGCCCGTGGCAACGCGAACGGGCGGACCGCCCAGCGGACCGCCCGTTCGCCCCTCCGTCCCGCGCGCCCTGCTCCCCGCCGCGCGCCCTGTTCCGCGCCGCCCGACCTGTTCCGTTCCGTCCGGACGCGCACCTCCACGGCGCGGACGCCGGACACCGCGGCCGACGGCTTTCCCGCCACGGCCGGACGGCGACCCGCGCCCCGCGCCTCAGCGGGAGCTGGTCGCGTGCCGCGACGCCACCGCGGCGTCGTAGCGGTCCAGCACCACCCCTGCCATCTCGGGCACGTCCCCCAGCGCCTCGGACACCGCGTACGCACCCGCCTCCAGCGACCGGGCGCGCACCCGGTCGGCGAAGAACCCCGGCGCCAGCAGGTAGGTGGCCACGGCCACCCGCGACGCCCCCCGCTCGCGCAGGGCGGCCACCGCCTCCCCCGGACCGGGGGAGGCCGCGGACGCGTAGGCCGCCACGACCTCCCGCCAGGGGCCGCGCCCGGCCAGCTCGGCGGCCATCGCCGCCACGGTCGCGTTCGCCCCGGGGTCGCTGGAACCGGCCGAGGCCAGCACCAGCGCCGTGCCGGGGTCAGGGCGCACCCCCGCCTCGTCCAGACGCCGCTCCACCGCCTCCGTCAGCAGCGGGTGCGGGCCCAGGGTGTCGGCGTAGCGCACCCGCAGCCACGGGCTGCGCCCGCGCGCGTCCGCCAGAACCTTCGGCAGGTCCACCTTGCTGTGGTAGGCCGCCGTCAGCAGCGTCGGCAGCACCACCGCCTCACCCGCCCCGCGCGCGGCCAGCTCCTCCAGAGCGTCCCGCGCGGAGGGCGCCACGTGGTCCAGGTAGGACACGCGCACGTCGAGCTCCGGCCGCAGCGACCGCACCCGGTCGAACACCGCCGACACGGCCCGCGCCGACCTCGGGTCCGCGCTGCCGTGCGCCACCGCCAGCAGGGGCACGCCCCCGTCCCGGCCTCCGCCGCCGCGCGTTCCGGTTCCGCCCACCGTCATGGCCGTCCTCCTCCTCGCCTCCGAGCACCGCCGCCCCCGACACTGCCGCCCCCGGCACCGCCGGAACGCGGCGGAGCCGCAGCCGGGCCGCGCGGCCCGGCCGCCGCTTGCGCCCTCAAACGTGGATTCCGCACTCGGTCTTGCCCGTGCCGGACCACCGGCCGCTGCGCGGGTCCTCTCCCGGGGCCACCCGCCGCGTGCACGGCTCGCAGCCGATCGAGGGGTAGCCGTCGTACTGGAGCGGGTTCACGATGACCCCGTTCTCGGCCATGTAGGCGTCCACCCGGTCCTGGGTCCACCGGGCGATCGGGTTGACCTTGGTCATCCGCCGACGCCGGTCCCACTGCACGACCGGGGTGTCGCGGCGGGTCGCCGAGTCCTCCCGGCGCAGGCCGGTCAGCCACGCGGCGTAGGGCTCCAGGGCCCGCTGGAGCGGCTCGACCTTGCGCAGGTGGCAGCAGATGCCGGGGTCGCGCCCGTGCAGGCGCGGGCCCAGGGCCAGGTCCTGCTCAGCCACCGTGCGGGTGGGCTCGACGTTGACGAGGTTGATGTCGTACACGGAGGCCACGGCGTCACGGGTGCCGATGGTCTCGGGGAAGTGGTAGCCGGTGTCGAGGAAGATGACGTCGATCCCCGGCACCGTCCTGGAGACCAGGTCGACCATGAGCGCGTCGGCCATGGACGAGGTCATGCACAGCTGGTCGCCGAAGGTCTCGGAGGCCCAGGAGATGATCTCAGGGGCGGAGGCCTCCTCCAGTTCACGTGCGGCCCGCTCGGCGAGCTCGGGACCGCCCACGGGGGTGATGGTGGTGGAGTTCATGAGTTCCCTTCCGTCGGTCTGGAGGGGGCGCCTCCCGCGGAGAAGGACGCGGAGCGCAACCCGACGTACTTGACCCGAAACACCCGGGCACAGGACAGGCAGGCCCAGGGGTAACCCTCTCCCTTGACGGCGGCGCCTTCCTCGGGCACGAGGTCCTCGTCGCCGCAGTAGGGGCAGTAGTGGGGTGCGGCCCTCTCGGACACGGCGCACCTCTTCCTCTCGCTCGGGGTCTTCCAGGTCGTTTCGCGGCCGTGGGCCGGGCCGGTCCGCACGCGGACCGGCCCCGGTGCTGCGGCCGGGGGCCGCGGCGGTCCCGACCGCCCGGACGGACTACTTCAGGTCGGCGTCCTCGGCCCGGCCGACCCAGGAGGCGAACGACTCGCCATCCTCCTTCTGGTCCTGGAACCGGCGCACGACCCGCTCGACGTAGTCGGGCAGTTCGTCGGCGGTGGCCTTGAGTCCGCGGATCTTCTTGCCGAAGGACTGGGTCAGCCCCATGCCGCCGCCCAGGTGGATCTGGTAGCCCTCGACCTGCTCGCCCTCGGAGTTCATGACGAGCTGTCCCTTGAGGCCGATGTCGGCGACCTGGATGCGCGCGCACGAGTTCGGGCAGCCGTTGACGTTGATGGTCAGCGGCTCCTCGAAGTCGGGCAGCCGCTTCTCCAGTTCGTCGATCAGGGTGGCCGCGCGGTCCTTGGTCTCCACGATCGCCAGCTTGCAGAACTCGATGCCGGTGCAGGCCATCGTCTGGCGGCGGAACACGCTCGGGTTGACCTGGAGCCCCTCCGTCTCCAGGGCGGAGGTGATCGAGGCGACCCGGTCCTCCTCCACGTCGAGGATGACCAGCTTCTGGTCGGCGGTGGTGCGGACGCGGTCCGAACCGTGCTCCTCGGCGATGTCGGCGACGCGCAGCAGCGCGGTGCCCGAAACCCGGCCCACCTTGGGCGCGAAGCCCACGTAGAACCTGCCGTCCTTCTGGCGGTGCACGCCCACGTGGTCGCGGCGCAGGCCCGAGTCCAGTTCGACGGCGGGACCGTCGGGCAGGGCGTAGCCCAGGTACTCCTTCTCCAGGACGTCGCGGAACTTCTGCGCGCCCCAGTCCTTGATGAGGAACTTGATCCGGGCGCGGGTGCGCAGGCGCCGGTAGCCGTAGTCGCGGAAGATCCCGCAGACCCCGGCCCACACCTCGCTCACCTGGTCCGGGCGCACGAACGCGCCCAGGCGCTGGGCGAACATCGGGTTCGTGGACAGGCCGCCGCCGACGAACAGGTCGTAGCCCGCCTCGCCCGCCTCGTTGCGCACGCCCGCGAACGCCACGTCGTTGATCTCGTGGTTGACGCAGTGCACCGTGCACCCCGACACCGAGGTCTTGAACTTGCGCGGCAGGTTGGAGTACAGCTCGCTGCCGATGTGGTCGTCGTAGATCTCGCGGATCGCGGGACCCGCGTCGATGACCTCCTCCTCGGCGACCCCGGCCAGCGGACAGCCCAGGATGACGCGCGGGGTGTCGCCGCAGGCCTCCATGGTGGACAGGCCCACCGACTCCAGCTTCTCCCAGATCGCCGGGACGTCCTCCACCCGGATCCAGTGGTACTGGACGTTCTGGCGGTCGGTGATGTCGGCGGTGTCGCGCCCGTAGTCGCGGGAGATCTCGGCGACGGCGCGCAGCTGGGCGACCGTCAGCTGGCCCCCGTCGATGCGCACCCGCAGCATGAAGTAGCGGTCGTCGAGCTCCTCGGGCTCCAGGATGGCGGTCTTGCCGCCGTCGATGCCCGGCGCGCGCTGGGTGTACAGGCCGAACCAGCGGAACCGTCCGCGCAGGTCGGCGGGGTCGATCGAGTCGAACCCGCCCTTGGAGTAGATGTTGATGATCCGATCGCGGACGTTGAGCCCGTCGTCGTTCTTCTTGTTCTCCTCGTTCTTGTTCAGCGGCTCGTGGTAGCCGAGGGCCCACTGGCCCTCACCACGGCGGCGTCGCGGCTTGGCCGCGGTCGCTGTCCTGCCGGGCTGCGCGGAAGAGGGAGGCATCGCGGGTGTCTCCGATGAGGTGTCGCGGGGTGCTCACAGCCCCGGCGCCCGCACCGCATGCCCGCGTCGCGCGCACATCGTCGTGCTGGCGATCGGGTGGGATCCGCGTGTGGGAAGAGGAGAGAAGGCAGGGCGCCGGTGCCGCGCGCACCCCTGGGGTGCGTCAAAGGGCGGTGAGATTAACCGACGCTGCAACAGATGGCGCTGCCGACCCGCAGGAAGTCCACGTGACGGCGCACGTAGAGCATGGGGTCCAGAGCAGCGATCATGTAATGAGAATGTCACGGGCGTCGACGCTTTGTCCAGACGGGGTCTGAGCGCCCCGGAGTGAGTCACGTCACTCGGTACGCGCGCCCGTGGCGCCGGGCGGCCCCTGAGGAGCGCTAACGTTTCCTCCGTGGCGGGTTTCTGGGAGCGGCTGTGGTACGCCGTGGACGGGTGGCTGAGACGTCGTGCCCGCCTGCGCAGCGGGATGCTCCTCGTCCTGCGCACGGTCCGGGCCTTCGCCCGCGACCGGGTCGTCGGGCTGGCCGCCGAGTCGGCCTTCTTCACCCTCATCTCCCTGCCCGCGCTCATGCTGGGCCTCCTGGGCGCTTTGGGCCCGCTGACCGTCGTGCTCGGCGAGGACTTCGTCGAGGAGATCCGGCTGTGGATCCTGGACCTGACCGCGCGGGTGCTGACCCCGGACACGGTGGACAGCGTGGTCGAGCCGCTCGTGGACGACTTCCTCGGGGGAGTGCCGGGCGGAGTCCTGTCGGTGACGTTCCTGGTGTCGCTGTGGTCGGGGTCGCGGGCGATGAACGTCTTCATCCGCTCGATCACGATCTCCTACGGCCTGGACGAGCTGCGCGGCTGGCTGCGCCAGCGGGTGCTGGCCTTCGTCGCCTACCTGGGCGGGCTGCTGTTCGCGATCCTCCTGCTGCCGGTCCTGGTGGCCGGGCCGGACCTGATCAACCGGTTGCTGCCGATGACCGTGGGGCGGCTCAACCTGTTCTACTGGCCGACCGTCGCTCTGCTCGCCGTCGCCGCGGTCACCCTGCTGTACGCCCTGAGCGTGCCGGTGCGCACCCCGTTGTGGCGCCACCTGCCGGGGGCACTGCTGGCCGCGCTGGTGCTGATCACGGGCTCGGTGGCGCTGCGGATCTACCTGGACGCCTCCTTCGGGCAGGTGACCATCTACGGCTCCCTGGCGGCGCCGATCGCCATCCTGGCCTGGCTGTTCGTGATGGCGATCGCCGTGCTGGTGGGGTCGTCCTTCAACGCCGAGATCGACTCGATGTGGCCCATGCCCCGCACGGCCGCCGCCCGGGCGGAGATCGCCAACCGGGACTTCGAGCGGGCCAACCGGCTCGTCCAGCGGCGGGAGCAGGCGTTCATCGACGCGATCGTGGAGAGCAACGGGCACTGACCGGTTCCGGTCGTACTTCGGTGTCCGGAAATTCCGGAAAGTCCTGTCGCGCCGGTAGTTTTGTCGTGCCGACGGGCGGGAGGCCGCGATCCCGCCGCACCCGAGCCCGGACGGCGCCGCCCGTGAGAGGCCGTCCCCCCATGACCGTTCCCCCACCGGACGCCGTCCCCCCAACGGACGAGGACGACGGTGACTCCGTGCCCGTCACCGTCGAGACCGTGCTCGGCGGCTCGAAGACCATGTTCTACGCCTCGTTCGGCCTGCCCCTGCTGATGCTCACACACACCCTGCGCATGTACCTGAGGAGTGGCAGCGAGATCTACTTCGGGATTTTCATCATGGTGCTGTCGGTCCTGGTCCTGATGCCCCTCCTGTACATGCGCTTCCTCCCGGGGATGATCGAACGGCGGCGGCATCCGACCGGGTCGCCGCTGATGGAGATCATCATGCTGAGCATGTTGTGGGTCGCTGGCGCGCTCTTCCTCCTCGTCGGCGTCTGGGACCTCCGCGCCGGGGCCCTTCCGCTGCCACTGCTGGCCCTCCACCTGGTCGTCCTCGTCCCACCGGCCCTCGGCACGGAGGCCTTCGTGCGCGAACGGCGGTGGCGGTCGTGAGGGCGTCCTTCCTGCTGGTCCAGGAGGCGGGGATCGGCCTGGTGGCGTGCGCCCTGATCGCCGGATGGGTGGGGATCACCGGCAACCCCGTTCCGGTGGCCGCCGGGATCTTCCTCGCGTTCCTGCTGCTCTACCCGGTCGGGCTCTGGGCGGGTACCAACGCGGAACCGACCTCCGGCGAACTCCAACGGATCCACAACTCGCGGCACCCCTTCCGCGTGACGCGTCTGTGGTGGCTTCTGATCGCCTTCCACGGGCTGTTCGCGCTCTTCTCGATCGTCTCCAACGCCGTGTGGACACTGGTGCCGTTGTTGCTGGTCTCCTACGCGGCCTTCGCGCTCTCCCTCGCCGCCGGCAGACGCGAACGCCAACAGCTGCGCGAGGCGCTCGCCCGGCCCGAACTCACCGGCCCCAAGGTCATCGGTATCCGGAGTCCGGAGCAGGTGCCGCCGGGCTGGAGCCCGGTGCTGGTCCACCGCATCGACCGAGGGAGGTTCGACATGCTCGTCGACTACCGGATCCTCGTGGACGGCGACCGGGTCGGTACGCTCGGCCCCGGCCAGACCCTCGTGCTCGGCCTCCCTCCGGGGCCGCACCGCATCCAGGGCGGCCTCGGCAGGCTCACCAACACCCCCGTCCCCTTCACGCCCGAACCCGGTGCCGCGGTCCACTTCACGGTCGAACCGGCCAGTCCGGACCGCCGGGCCAACGCCGACCGGCGCTCGCGCCCCGGCGAGTACTTCCGCCTCGTCCGGGTTCCGCCCTGGTGAGGCCCTGAGCTGCTACGCGTGCGTCCGGTGGGAACCAGGTGGCCAGATCCGGCCATTTTCGGTGTGAACTAAATATCTTCCCCAGGTGTCCACTCCATGGTGACGGTGATGCCCACGGCACCAGCCGCATCCCATGTTCGGTTGATTCTCCAGGTCACGGAGGGGAGGGCGGGACAACTGCCCCAGGTGCGCCGGTCCGTGCGCGCAGTCTTGGCGCATGGCCGGAATAGGCGTGACGAGTGACGATCAGTATGATCTCGTGCAGCACTGACTACGCGTGCGTCGGCACCGTCTCCAGGTAGTCCCGGGCCGCGAACCACCGTCATCGCTGACCTAGGTCCCCGTACCCCCGTACACGAACAGGTCCACGTTCCCCATGCCTTCGGAGGCACCATGAGCCGGGAGTCCCGCCCGGGGCAGTCCCGGCCCACCGCCGTCATCGTCATCGCGCCCGACGAACGCAGCGCCGAGATCCTCGTCGAGGGACGCCGCCAGGTCGTCACGGGTCAGGCGCCCAAGGAGACGCGGCGCGCCGCCCTGGACGTCGCCACCGGCTACGCCGCCAGGATCGGCCAGCCGGTCCTCATCGACGCCCGGGACGCCAACGGCTACTGGCGTCTGGTCGCCACGCCCACGGGCGTGGTGCAGGCCGCCGACCAGGTCGTGGCCGACCACGAGCCGACGCCGCCGCCTCCTCCTCCCGCCCCGGCCGACCCTCCCGCCAGCGGTGCCGAGACCGGTGCCAGGCCCGAGGCCAAGCCGAAGAAGGGCGGCCGGACCCTCGTCATCGTGGGCGCCGCCGTGCTCGCCCTGGTGCTGCTCGCCGGTGCGGGCGCCGCGGCCTGGCGCTTCCTGCCCGGCCTCGGCGGGGGCGGGGGCGATGTCGTCGCGGACGTGACCACCCTCAACCACCCCGCGCCGCCCCACTTCTCCACGACCGTCGACTTCAGCGCGCAGGTCGCCCCGGGCAGCCAGCCGGGGGTCGGCCGTGAGGGCGACCTGCTCGCCTACGTCGACCCCGAGCAGCGGCTCAACCTGCTCGACGCCGACGGTGAGCGCCTGTGGGCGGCCGACCTGCCCGTGGAGGCCACCGAGGCCCTGGGTGAACTCCGGATCCTGGAGTACGGCGGTGAGCAGGCCGTGGTCATGGAGACCGCTGGAACCCTGTGGTTCTGGCCCGTCGCCGGCGGCGATCCCACCGGTGTGGACCTCCCCGAGAACGCCTCCGTCCAGTACGTGGGCCGTTCCGTGCTCGTGCGCACCGAGGGCGAGGCCTTCGTGCCCGTCGGTGCGGAGCTCCAGCCGGTCCCGGTTCCCGAGGGCTCCGCGCCCATGCTCGCCGACGGGCACAACGTTCTCGCCGCCGTGGTCAACGGACCCTGGACCTGGGTCAGCCCCGGCGACAACCCCGTGCAGGTCACCGCTCAGCGGCCGGACAACGCGGGCGAGATGGAGGCCGTGCTCACCGCGCTGCGCGAGTACGTCATCATCCGCTGGGAGCCCCTGCGGGGCGAGGGTACGGTCCTGGCCTTCCACGACACCCAGGACGGCAGTGTGGTCGGCAGCGCCCAGATCGACCCCGCTGACCTGGAGGACGTGCGCCACCGCTCGGAGGCCGTCGGCACCAGCCTGGTCGCCTACGGACCCGCGGTGATGAACCCCGAGAACGGCCGGACCGCCGTGGTCCCCGGCCTCAAGCCCCAGATCGCGGT
The DNA here is from genome assembly GCF_028993595.1 of Nocardiopsis camelliae. GTDB lineage: Bacteria > Actinomycetota > Actinomycetes > Streptosporangiales > Streptosporangiaceae > Nocardiopsis > Nocardiopsis dassonvillei. The sequence goes on along the minus strand of NZ_CP118614.1, from coordinate 4,305,781 downwards.
CGGCTCCCTCGTCTTCGGCCAGGTCGACGGTGCCTCGGTGGCCGTCGACGCCGAGGGCAGGGTCGAGGAGGCCGTGGCCGATTCCGTCCCGCCCATCGGCCTGCTCGGCGAGCGGGCCGTCGTGGTCCACGAGGACCACCTCTATGCCATCCCCTCTGAATAGATCAGTACACGAGAAGAAGAAAGGAGTGGGATGACCCCCAAGAAGCGTGTTTTCACCGTGACCGCGGCCGGCCTGTTCATGGCCGGTTTCTCCGCGGGTCCGGCGTTCGCCGACACCCTGGACGCGACCGCGACCGAGGCTGTCCCCCAGGCCGCCGAGACCACGGTCGTCAACCTCACTGCCGAGGACGTCGAGCCCCAGCTCGACCTGCCTGACCTTCCCGGCCTGCCCGGTGACGGCGGTGAAGGCGGCACCCCCGGCCCCGGTCCCGGTGACCCGGGCCCCGGCGACCCCGGCCCTGGTGACCCCGGTGACGGTGGCGGCGACAACGGCGGTGACCCCGGTCCCGGCCCCGGTGACCCCGGTGACGGCGGTGGCGACGACGGTAACCCCCCCGGTGACGGTGGTGGCGACGACGGCGGTGGCGACCCCGGTGACGGTGGTGGCGACGACGGCGGTGGCGACCCCGGTGACGGTGGTGGCGACGACGGCGGTGGCGACCCCGGTGACGGTGGTGGCGACGACGGCGGCAACCCCCCGGGCGACGGTGGCGGTGACGACGGCGGCAACCCCCCCGGTGACGGTGGTGGCGACGACGGCGGCAACCCCCCCGGTGACGGTGGTGGCGACGACGGCGGCACGCCCCCTGGTGACGGCGACGGCGGCACCGCTCCCGGTGACGGCGACGAGATCCAGGCCCCCGGTACCACCGCCCCCGGTGGTAGCGCCCCCGAGGCCGCCGCTCCGGTGAGCGAGGGCAACGGCGACAGCGACGACGACGGTGACGAGACCCTCGCCACCACCGGCGTCGACATGCAGGGCTTCGTGCTCGGCGGCGCCGTGGTGACGGGCATCGGCGCTCTGGCCCTGTGGGCCGGGGCCCGCCGTCCGGCTCCGATCGCCTAACGGCATCACCCCGCCGCACGGTCCCTGAGGCCGTACGGCGACGAGGGCCCCCGACCGCCAGGTCGGGGGCCCTCTCACGTGCGCGGGCAGGCGGCCGCGCCGCCCCGGGAGGAACGGCGCTGCGGCCCTTCGGCCCTCACGTGCGCGGACGCAGGGCGAAGGCGAGCAGGAAGGCGCCCACGCCCGCCCCCGCGATCACCCACAGCGCGTTCCCCAGGCTGGAGGAGTCTGCGAGGAAGCCCACCAGCGGCGGGAAGGCCAGGAAGCCCGCGCGGCCCAGCCACCCGACGACGGTGATCCCGTCCCCGGTGCGCACACCCGGCACGTTCCCCGCCGCCGCCAGGGTCAGCGGGAAGAGCGTGGACACGCCCAGCCCCATCACCCCGAAGCCGATGACCGTGGCCACCGGGTGCGGCACCAGCAGGGCGAACGCGATCCCGCCGGCCGCCAGCAGTCCGCACGCGCGCCCCACGTTGGCCGCGCCGAACCGGTCGGTCACCCGGTCGCCGGCCAGGCGCCCCAGCGTCATCATCGCCTGGCAGGCCACGAACGGCATCGCCGCCAGGAACAGCGACGCCTCCAGCTCCGAGGTCATGTACACCGCGCCCCAGGAGGCGGCGGAGTCCTCGATGCCGCCCGCGAACATCAGCAGCACGCCGAGCACCAGCAGGAGCAGCACGGCCCGTCCGGGCACGCGCAGGCGCCGCCCGCTCCCGGCGTCGGTGCCGTCCTCGCGCTCGCTGCTCTCCGGGCCGGGCAGCAGCATCCGGCTCACCGCCAGGTTTACGCACACCAGCACCGCGGTCACGCCGCCCAGGTGCCACAGGATGGGCACGCCGGTACCGGCCATGGCCGCGCCCAGGAGGCCTCCGGCCACCGCGGCCAGGCTCCACAGCGCGTGGAAGGTGTTGATGATGCTGCGTCTGTAGCGCCGCTGGACGCGCAGCCCGTGCGAGTTCTGCGCCGAGTCGGTCCAGGCGTCCGCGCTGCCCAGTACGAACAGCGCCGCCGCCAGCATCCACCAGTTCTGTGCCAGCGCGATGAATGGGAGCGCTCCCAAAGAGATGAGGCTGGTCCCCACCGCGGTCCGGCCGCTGCCGAACCAGTGGATCAGCGGGCCCGCCAGCATGCCGGTCAGGATCGCGCCGGTCGGCATCGCCGCGATCGCCATGCCCAGTTCCGCGTTGCTCAGCCCCAGCTGGGCCTTGAGCACCGGCAGCCACGGAACGGCGTTGGTGTAGGTGAAGCCGTTGACGAAGAAGAGGGTGGATACCGCGACTCTGGCCCTGCGGGCCTCCGGCGGAGGGGACTCGGTTCGGGTCTGGACGTTCACGGCGGCTCCCAGAACGGCTGTCGGTGCGTGCAGATGTTATCGAGTCCGGTCATCGGATGGCAGGCCTTTTCGGCCGCTCCGAACAGGTTCGTCCCGGGGCGCCCCGCCTCACCGACCGTGCGGACGTCCCGCGTCGCTGAGCCGTCGTCCGCGGTGGCACCGCCCCGGCGGGTCCCGCCGGACCCTTCTTGCCTTCGGGTGGAAGAGGAAGTCAAATAGAGGTCCTGCTCCGTCACCGGGCAGGCCCCCGGCCACCCCCGACAGGTCCCGCCTCCACCCCGCCCGACGTCCTCCGCCCCCGGCCCCCGTCCGCCACCGCCTCCAGGTCCCCGACCCGAGCCCCCGCCCAGCGGCCCGCTCCCGCGCAGGGCGTCCAGCCCGCTGTCCGCCGCCTCCCCCACGCCGGGAACCGTGTCCGCACGGCCCGGACGGAACCGGAAGAGCCCATGATCAACACGAGCGCGCTGCGAGAGAAGCCCACACTCACCGGGAGGAGCGTACGCCTGGCGCCCCTGTCGGCCGAGCACACCGACGCCTACTTCGCCGCCAGCCTCGACGAGGAGGTCCGCAGACTCACCGGCACCCACCGGCGCGTCACCTACGCGCAGGCCAAGGAGTGGTGCGAGACCCGCGCGGGCCGCACCGACCGCCTGGACCTGGCCATCACCGCGCCCAAGGACGGGCGCTACCTGGGTGAGCTGTCGCTCTACGCCGTCGAGCCCGACGACGAGAGCGCCGGGTACCGCATCGCCCTGTCCGCGATCGAGTTCACCGGCCGGGGGCTGGGCAGGGAGGCCACCCAGCTCGTGCTGGAGTACGCCTTCGAGCACATCGGCCTGCACCGCGTCTGGCTGTACGTCTACGCCTTCAACATGAGGGCGATCGCCGTCTACCGCTCCTGCGGTTTCGCCGTGGAGGGGCGGATGCGCGACTCCCTGCTGTGGGACGGGCGCCGCTACGACGCGCTGCTGATGGCCGTCTTCCGGAACGGCTTCCGCCGCACCTGAGGGACGGTTTTGCTCGGGCGCGGGGTTGGAACCGCCGTGTCGGGGGGTATCTCGGTACCACTTTCCAGCGGCTCGTCCACACAGCCGAGAGGAGCGGTACCGGGGCCCGTGCCCCGGCGCCGGTGAGGCCATGAACCCAGTACCCGTTTCACTGCCCTTCGCCGACCGGTCGGAGGCGGGACGCCGACTCGCGGAGCGGGTGCGCCCCTTCGCCGTCGACGAACCGCTCGTGCTGGCCCTGCCCCGCGGGGGAGTGCCGGTCGGCGCGGAACTCGCCCTGCGGCTGGGCGCCGACTTCGACGTGCTCATGGTCCGCAAGATCGGCCTGCCCGGACACCCCGAGATGGGGGTCGGCGCCGTCGCCGAGGACGGGCGCGTCCTCTACGACGACCGCGCCCTGGCCCGGCTGCACGTGCCCCGCCAGGCACTGTCCGACACCGTCGCGGCCGAACGCGACGAACTCGACCGCAGGCGCCGCGTCTACCGCGGGGAGCGCCCGCCCCCGCGGATCGCCGGGCGCGACTGCGTGGTGGTGGACGACGGCGTGGCCACCGGGGGCACCGCCCGCGCCGCGCTGCGCATGGTCCGCCAGGCCGGTCCGGCGCGGCTGGTCCTGGCGGTTCCGGTCGCCTCGCCGGAGGCGGTCGCGCTGCTGCGCGAGGAGGCCGACGCCCTGGTGGTGCTCAGCGCGCCGGACAACTTCCGCGCGGTGGGGGAGTGGTACCGCGACTTCGGCCAGCTCTCCGACGACCACGTCACCGCCATCCTCGCCGAGAACGAGCACACGCGGCCGCGCTCGGGCCGGACACGGCACGTGCGGGTGCCCGTGGGAGGGGTCCACCTCGACGGCGACCTCACCGTGCCCGCCCGGACGCGCGGCGCGGTGGTGATGGCCGCGGGGGAGGGGCGCGCGGACGAACGGTGGCGGTCGGTCGCCTCGGTCCTGGGGCAGGCCGGGTACGCCACCCTCCTCATGGATCTGCTGACCGAGCGGGAGCGCTCGTCCGTCTCCTCCGGCACCGCTCCCGACAACGGCCCCGACAGCGCTCCCGACGCCGCCTCCGGCGTCGGCGCCGACGAGCTCGGCGAGCGGTTGGGCGCCGCGGCGGCCTGGCTGCGCCGGACCGCGGACACCGCCGACGAGCCCCTGGGCCTGCTGGCCTCGGGCGACGCCGCGGCCTCGGCCCTGGTCGCCGCGGCCAGGCACCCGCGGGACGTGGCCGCGGTGGTGGCGCACGGGGGTCGGATCGACGTGGCCGAGGCGAGCCTGCCGGACGTGCGGGCGTCGGTCCTGGTGCTGCTGGAGGGGGACGACTCCTTCCTGCGCGAGCTCGGCGAGTGGACGCGCGCCCGGATCGGCGGTTCCACGGACCTGCGGGTGGTGTCGGGGGCCGAGCGGCTGCTCCGCGACTCCCGCGAGTGGCGCAGGGTGGCGGCCGAGGCCCTGGACTGGTTCGACCGGCACCTGGACGCGGGCCGGGGGTGAGGCGCAGCAGGGCCGGACGCGGCCGTGTCCCCTCCGCGGAGGCGGGGCCTTTCAGCGGACCCGGAAGACAACGCCGGGCATGAGAAAACCCGCGGCGCCCTCGACGTTGTTCGTCGGGGCGCCGCGGGTTGTTCGGGGGCCGGGGCCACCGGGGGAGATCCGCCTGCGGGAATTTCCGGACTACGCGGCGTTCGCGCGACGCATGCGGCGACGGCGCTCGGAGGCGCGCTCGTCCTCGTTCAGCCCGCCCCAGGTGCCGTACTTCTCCGGACGCGAGATCGCATAGTCCAGGCAGTCGTTTCGAACCGGGCAGGCCGCACAGATCTCCTTGGCCTTGCGCTCACGGATCTCCCGCTCCGGCTGGCGTTCGCCGTCCGGACCGAAGAAGAGCACAAGGTCCTCGCCCCGGCACGCGGCGGCATCCTGCCACCCCCAGTGCGGGCGGGGGCGCAGCGCGGCCTGCCGACGTACCTGAGACATGCTTGAACCACCTCTACTGAAATCACTAGTAAGCTGTCGGAAAAAGCTTCAGTCACCAAAATTGGTCATGCGGCGCGAGTCACCCCGCACGACGCGAACGCCGAGCGGTGCGAGTGATGTTCCCCGGTGTGGCTGAAACCACGAGAAGCACAGGTACTGCGGCACCGATCCGCCGAGGGGCGGAGTGCTCTCACGCGAACGGCTGCGGAGGCGGTGACGGCCTCCGTCCGAGCCGGTACGTAATCATGCCATCCCTCATCCCGATCATGCACGGGGGGTAGGGAAATTACTCGCACAACCGTTACCGAAACCAGATGACAACTGACCGGTGTGCGGTCTTTTGTCTGAGTTTGTTGTGCATCGCAAGATCTGGGGCCTTGCGAAGGACACAGCACATCGTATGGTGCGATGTCCCTCCTGCCTAGGGGGTCCTCCTGATGTGCGGGTCACATTGCGGTCTGCGCGGAGCTCCCGGTTCGGGCCTGACCGTATGTCCTCACCCTCCGTCGACGCCGTCGGGGAGGACCGACGGTCCCTCCCGCGCCCGCTTCCGGGTGCTCTCCCTCGCGTCCCGTGCCCCTACCCCGATGACGCGCGATCCCCACACGACACGCCGTCCCGCGGCGCACGCGTCGACGCCTCCCGCATGCCTGAAGGCCGCCCCTAGGGGAAGTACCAGGGTGGGGCGTCCGAACGGGTCGTGGTGCGCGGACGTCCCAGACGGTAGAAACAACGGACACGGCCGCTCCGCGGCCACGCGTCCCCGTAAACGGGACACCAACACAAAGGAGGACGAGAACACCGTGGGCCTCTTGCGGTTCATCCTGAACGTCATCTGGATCTTCGTCGCGGGGTTCTGGCTGGCCGTCGGCTACGTCTTCGCGGGCATCATCTGCTGCATCCTCATCGTCACGATCCCCTTCGGTGTCGCCTCGTTCCGCATGGCCAGATACGCGATCTGGCCCTTCGGACGCGATCTCGTGCGCAGGCCCGGCGCGGGCGGGGGCAGCACCTTCCTCAACGTCATCTGGGTGATCGTCGCCGGTTGGTGGCTGGCCCTCGGCCACATCGCCACCGCGATCGGCCTCGCCGTCACTATCATCGGTATCCCCATGGCCTTGGCCTCGCTGAAGATGATCCCCGTGGCCCTCGCGCCCTTCGGCAACGAGATCGTCGAGAGCGGCCGCCCGCGGGAACCCTGGCAGTTCTGACAGCGTTGACCTCCCACCGGGCCCGTGGGAAACACGGGCCCCACTCGCTCGCCCCCCGCGAGAGCACCCCCATGCGGCCGTCGGTCCCCCGACCTCCACCGCGCAACGTCCAGAGAATGGAGTCCATGTGCAAGCCCAGCGGCCGGGAGTGTGGGCGCTCCTGAACAAGTGGCTCTCCGCCCGCAGAGCCCGCGCCGAGCGCCTCGCCAGGCTGGAGGCGGAGAACCAGCGCGCCGCCGAACCCCAGGCCGCGGACGAGGGACCGACCGATCAGCACCAGGGGGACGACAACCTCCTTCGCTCCATCAGCGACGTCGCCTGGCGGGTACTGCTCATCGGCGTGGTGGCGGGCCTGCTCGTCTACGTGCTCGTCTACCTGTCGGTCGTCACCCTGCCGGTGATCCTGGCGGTGTTCATCACCGCCCTGCTCATGCCGATCGCCAACGGGCTGCGCCGCAGGGGGCTGGGCCGGGGGCTGTCGACCACCATCGCCCTGCTGGTCGGGCTCATCGTCTTCGGCGGCGTGATCTCGCTGATCGTCACGCCCGCGATCCAGGGCTTCGGCCCGCTCGTGGACAGCGTCACCAGCGCGATCACCGAGCTCCAGGACATCCGGCTGCCCTTCGTCGACCCGGCCCTGTTCACCGACATGATCGACGACGCCTGGGCGCAGATCCAGAGCATGATCACCGAGAACCAGGACCAACTGCTCAGCGGTGCCTGGACCGCCACCTCGGCGGTGATCTCGGTGCTGGTCGGCATCGTCCTGATCATCGCCCTGGTCGTGTACTTCGTGCACTCGGGCGACCAGCTCATGGACTGGCTGGTCACCCTGCTGCCGGCCCGCTCGCGCCCGGGCATGCGCCACGCGGGCGACGTCGCCTACGGGGTCATGGGCCGCTACGTACGGGGTGTGGCCGCGGTCGGCTTCTTCGACGCCGTCGGCATCGGTATCGCCCTGGTCATCTTCCTCGACATCAACCTGGCCATCCCGCTGATCGTGCTCACCTTCGTCGGGGCCTTCCTGCCGATCATCGGCGCCTTCCTCACCGGCCTGCTCGCCGCCCTGGTGGCCTTCGTGACCGAGGGCTGGGTCGTGGCCCTGATCATCGTCGGCGCCGTGCTCCTGGTGCAGCAGCTGGAGAGCAACGTCTTCGCGCCGCGCATCTACGGCGCCTCGCTCGACCTGCCCTCGCCGATCGTGCTCATCGGGATCTCCGTCGGCGCGGTCGTCGGCGGCATCCCCGGCATGTTCCTGTCCACCCCGGTGGTCGCGGTGCTGGCCGCGCTGCTGCGCAACCGCCCGCCCTCCACCAGTGACGACTCCGGCGGAGGGAACGCGGACGTGGCCCAGGTCAGGGCGGACACCGTCGTGGTCAGGGCCGACGGGGAGCCCGGCCAGGAGGGCGCGGGCGGAGCCACCCCGGTCGAACCCCCCGAGCAGAAGTAGGCGCGGAGCGGCGCCGCCGCGTCCGCGCCGCCCCGGGAATGTCCGGCGCCCCCGCCCCGTTGACCGGGCGGGGGCGTCCGCGTTCCGCGCAAATCCCTCGCGCCGCCCCCCACCGGTGCCGTTAGTCTGGGTCGGTAGGCCCCGAGCCGCCCCTCCCGCAGCCGCGCGAGGGAGACCACGTCTCCCCGCGGCGCACACGCCTGCCCGGCCGCCGGGAACAGTCGCACGGACCGGCCGCACACCAACGTCCCACCACCTCGTAGGAAGCCCCACCATGCTGATCGCCACCGACCTCGAACTGCGCGTCGGTCCTCGACTCCTGTTGGAGCCGACCACCTTCCGCGTCGCCGCCGGGGACCGGATCGGATTGGTCGGCCGCAACGGTGCGGGCAAGACCACCATGACCAAGGTGCTGGCGGGCGAGGGCCTGCCCACCGGCGGTACCGTCACCTCCTCCGGCAGCATCGGCTACCTGCCCCAGGACCCGCGCACCGGCGACCTGAACGTGATCGCCAGGGACCGGATCCTGTCGGCGCGCGGCATCGACGAGGCCCTGCGCGGGATGCGCGAGGCCGAGAAGAAGATGGCCAGCACCGACACCAAGACCCGGAACAAGGGCGTGCGCGCCTACTCGCGCTGGGAGGAGCGGCTGCACGTGCTGGGCGGCTACTCCGCCGAGTCCGAGGCCGCCGCCATCTCCTCCAGCCTGGGGCTGCCGGACAAGGTGCTCGGCCAGCCGCTGCACACGCTCTCGGGCGGTCAGCGCCGCCGGATCGAGCTGGCGCGCATCCTGTTCAGCGGGGCCGACACCCTGCTCCTGGACGAGCCCACCAACCACCTGGACGCCGACTCCATCGCCTGGCTGCGCGACTTCCTCAAGTCCCACCAGGGCGGGCTCATCGTGATCAGCCACGACGTGGAGCTGGTCGAGCACGTGGTGAACAAGGTGTTCTACCTCGACGCCAACCGCAGTGTCATCGACGTCTACAACATGGGCTGGAAGCTGTACCTGGAGCAGCGCGAGGCCGACGAGCGCCGCCGCAGGCGCGAGCTGGCCAACGCCGAGAAGCAGGCCGACACCCTGCGCAAGCAGGCCGACCGGTTCCGGGCCAAGGCCTCCAAGGCGCGCGCGGCGCAGCAGATGCTCAACCGGGCCGACAAGCTCCTGGACGGCGTGCAGGGCGTGCGCAAGTCCGACAAGGTGGCCAAGCTGCGCTTCCCCGACCCGGCGCCCAGCGGTCGCACGCCGCTCATGGCCGAGGGCCTGTCCAAGTCCTACGGGTCCCTGGAGATCTTCGCCGGGGTGGACCTGGCCATCGACCGGGGCAGCCGCGTGGTGATCCTGGGCCTCAACGGCGCGGGCAAGACCACCCTGCTGCGCCTGCTCGGCGATGTCGAGAAACCCGACACGGGCCGGGTCGTGCCCGGCCACGGGCTCAAGCTCGGCTACTACGCCCAGGAGCACGAGACCCTGGACGTGGACCGGTCCGTGCTGGAGAACATGATGAGCGCGGCCCCGGACCTGCCGGAGGTCGAGGCGCGGCGCACGCTGGGCTCGTTCCTGTTCACCGGCGACGACGTGGACAAGCCCGCGGGCGTGCTCTCCGGCGGTGAGAAGACCCGGCTGGCGCTGGCCACGCTGGTGGTCTCCAGTGCCAACGTGCTGCTGCTGGACGAGCCCACCAACAACCTCGACCCGGCCAGCCGCGAGGAGATCCTGGCGGCGCTGCGCAACTACAAGGGCGCGATCGTGCTCGTCACCCACGACGAGGGCGCGGTCGAGGCGCTCCAGCCCGAGCGGGTCATCCTCCTGCCCGACGGCGTGGAGGACGTGTGGAACGCCGAGTTCGAGGACCTCATCGCGCTGGCCTGAGGCCGCCCGCGGCGGAGGAGAGGCACAGGGGAGGTGGACGCCCGGCGGGTCCGGGAGGTTCACCTCCCCCTCTTTTCGGTCAGTGTCCGCCCCACGCCGAAAACGGCGTCTTCGGCGGGGCGCCCGCGTGGTGTGGCGGTCCGCGGGCCCGATACCGGATCATGAGGGTGGCCCACGACGGGTGATCCGACGACTCTGAGGAGCGAGTGAGTGAACGACGCGCAGATCAAGCGCCCACGGCTGGCGGGGGAGGACCGTTCCGCGCTCGCCGACCAGCTCAAGAGCCGCTACGACGCGGGGGAGAGCATCCGCATGCTGGCGGCGGCCACCGGGCGGTCCTACGGTTTCGTCCACCGGCTCCTGAGCGAGGCGGGGGTGGAGCTGCGCGGCCGCGGGGGACCCACGCGCAAGGCGTGAGGCGCCGGGCCCCGGCCCCCTCGCCGCCCTGTGTTACTGATGGGTAATATCCGGGGGTGACACCGAACACGACGGAGGAACCCATGGCACAGGCGACGAACGGGCCCGGACCGGCGCCCACCGAGGAGGAGCTCTCCCGGGCCCGGCTCAGGCTGGTGGTGCGGGGGCCGGTCGCCCACGTCACCATCAGCCGCCCCGACCGCCGCAACGCGATGACCGGGCGCACCTGGACCACGCTGGCCCGCATCGGCCGGACCCTGCCCGAAGACGTCCGGATCGTCGTCGTCGACGGGGACGGCGACATCTTCTCCGCCGGGATCGACCTCGGCATGTTCAGCCCCGAGGGCGTCGACGGCGAGCGCTCCATGGTCGCGGGCCTGGCCGACGGCACCGCCTCCGACGCCGAGGTGCGCGACTACATCGCCGGTCTGCAGGAGGGCTTCCTCTGGCTGCGCCGCCCCGACCTGGTCACCGTCGCCGCCGTGCGCGGCCACGCCATCGGGGCGGGCTTCCAGCTCGCCCTGTCCTGCGACCTGCGCATCCTGGCCGACGACGCCCAGCTGTGCATGAAGGAGCCCGCCCTGGGGCTGGTCCCCGACCTCACGGGCACCAAACCCCTGGTCGACATCGTCGGCGTCAACCGCGCGATCGAGATCTGCCTGACCGCCCGCCGCGTGGGCGCCCAGGAGGCGCGCGACCTCGGCCTGGCCGAGCTCGTGGTCCCCGCGGACGAGCTCTCCGCGGCGGTGGACGACGTCGTGGCCGCACTGCTCGCCACCGACCGCGCGGCCGCCACCGCCACCAAGGCCCTGCTCCAGCAGGCCGCGGGCAACACCCTCCGGCAGCAGGCCGAGGCCGAGCGCGCGGCGCAGGCCGCCCGGCTCGCCGCCTTGGCCCGAGCCGCGGCCGACGGAGCGCGTTAGCCCTCGCTCCGCCTCCCGTCCCCCTGCCTTCCGGACCGGGGGCGGAGCCGCGTACCCAGCGGTTGCGCGAGGATGTGGACAGGAGGGGGAGACCCTTGTCACCGGTCGAAAACCCCCACCCGGTCCCCGCTGCGGGACGATCTCTAGTAGTCTTCTACGAGCGGTCGTGACATGCCGCGCGCATCCGAGCGCGCCGAGGCCGCGCAAGACGCGGAGAGCGTGCCGACCCGGTCGGCGCCACTCTTGACCCGAAGAGTCGCTCGTCCCCCCACGCCAGTGAGGATCTCACGAGCTCAGGAGCCCCACACACATGATGGGGCCCGCTTCCGCGTGTGATCAGGCGCGTTTGTGTGATTTCTTCGCTGGGTCGGTCATGGCCGTGTGAAGCCTTCCTCGAAACGCCGCCAAACGATGAGGAAGGTACACGTCACTTGACGACGGACACTGCCGTAACGCCTGCCTTCGACAGCCTGGGACTGCCCCAGGACATCGTCGAGGAACTGGCCAAGAACGGTGTGACCACCCCGTTCCCGATCCAGGCCGCCACCATTCCCGACGCCATCGAGGGCCGCGACGTCCTCGGCTGCGGCCGCACCGGATCGGGCAAGACCCTGGCCTTCGGCCTGCCGGTCCTGATGCGCGCCGCCGAGCGCCGCGCCGCCGCCAACCGGCCCCGGGCCCTGATCCTGGTGCCCACCCGCGAGCTGGCCCACCAGGTCCGCGACGCCCTGCGCACCTACGCCCGCGTCGTGGGCGTTCGCGTGGGCGACGTCGTCGGCGGCAGCTCCTACACCCGCCAGATCAACGAGCTGCGCCGCGGCGTCGAGGTCCTGGTCGCCACCCCGGGCCGTCTGTCCGACCTGATCGACCAGGGCGCCTGCGACCTGGGCGACGTGGAGATCTCGGTGCTGGACGAGGCCGACCAGATGTGCGACATGGGCTTCATGCCGCAGGTCAGCGAGCTGCTGGACCAGGTCCGCCCCGACGGCCAGACCCTGCTGTTCTCGGCCACGCTCGACGGCGACGTCGACAAGCTGGTCCGCAAGTACATGAACGAGCCGCGCACCCACTCCGTGGACCCGCCGGTCTCGCAGGTCACCAAGATGGAGCACCACCTGCTCAAGGTGCTGCCCCGCGACAAGAACACGATCGTCACCCAGATCGCCGCGCGCGAGGGCCGCACGATCCTGTTCGTGCGCAGCAAGTACCGCGCCGACACCATCAGCGAGCAGCTGGCCCAGGCCGGTGTCCCCTGCGCCTCCCTGCACGGCGGCAAGACCCAGAGCGTGCGCACCCGCACCCTGGCCAAGTTCCGTGAGGGCCGCATCCAGGCCCTGGTCGCCACCGACGTCGCCGCCCGCGGCATCCACGTCGACGGCATCGACATGGTCGTCAACGTCGACCTGCCCACCGGCCACAAGGACTACCTGCACCGCGGCGGCCGCACCGCCCGCGCGGGCGCCTCCGGCCTGGTGGTCTCCCTGGTGGCGCCCAACCAGCGCCGCATGGCCCGCCGCCTGCTCAGCGACGCCGGTGTCGAGGCCAAGCAGCACCTGGTCAACCCGGGCGACGAGCTGCTCAGCGAGGTGACCGGAGCCAAGGAGCCCTCCTGGGAGCCGTGGATCGAGCCGCCGGAGCCCGTGCGCGAGCGCCGCGGCCGCGGCGGCCCCCGTCGGGGCGGCCCCCGCGGTGGCGGTGGCGGTTACCGGGGTGGCGGCGGCTACCGCGGCGGTGACCGCCGCGGCGGCGGTGGCGGCTACCGGGGCGACCGTCCCGGCGGCGACCGTCGCGACTTCTCCCCGCGCGGCGAGGGCGGCTACCGCGGCGGCGAGCGCCGCGGGGACGAGGGCCGCGGCGGCTACCGGGGCGACCGTCCCGGCGGCGACCGTCGCGACTTCTCCCCGCGCGGCGAGGGCGGCTACCGCGGCGGTGACCGCCGTGGCGGCGGTGGCGGCTACCGGGGCGGCGGCGACAACCGCGGCGGCTACCGCGGCGACCGTCGCGGACCGCGCCGCGAGGAGCGCTTCGACTCCGCTCCGCAGTACTGATCCCGTCGCCGCTCCCGTACCCGGAGCGGCATCCGGTGCGATGACAGACCCGGGCCCGGCAGGTGGCACCTGCCGGGCCCGGGCCCTTTTACCGGGGTCACCCTCTTCTCTCGGACACTGCCGCCTCCCGCGGGTCGCGGCCCTGCTCCCGCGGGCGGCCGCGACGGCGACCAGGGTGACCGCGGCCATGGCGGCCACGTACAGCGGGATCGGCACGCTGCTGCCGAACGAGGCCAGCAGGGCCGTCGCGATCAGCGGGGCCAGCCCGCCCGCCAAGATCGACGCCAGCCGGTAGCCCACCGACGCTCCCGAGTAGCGGCACGCGGGTGCTGAACAGCTCGGAGAAGAAGGCCGCCTGCGGGCCGTACATGGCCCCGTGCAGGACCAGCCCGACCGTCACGGCCAGGGTCACCGACCAGAAGGTCCCCGCGTCCACGAGCGGGAAGAAGGCGGACACCCACAGCCCCGCTCCCGCGGCCCCCAGCGCGGTCACCGGCCTGCGGCCGATCCGGCCCGACGGGGCTCCCCGGGCGGGGATGGTCACCAGGTGCACCGCCGAGGCGACGAGCCCCGAAGGGGGCTCTCTGTCTCATGTCCGGAACCGTGGGGAGCGCGGACGCGGCTGACCATGGGCGCTCCCACCACAGGCCGGGGCCCGATCATGTGCCCGCGGCGGGTTGTTGACCCGTTACGGTCCTTTACCGCCCCTTCGCGTGTCCGCACGGGCCCCCACCTCCGGTGACGTGGACACTTGCCGAAGACCGGACCGCTTGAAGGGGAGCGCGTGAACAACGCAGTCGTCGCCGTCAACGACTTCTTCTGGAGCTACTTCCTCATCCCGCTCCTGATCGTCCTCGCCGTCTACTTCACGGTGCGCTCGGGGATCGTGCAGTTGCGCCTGCTGCCGGAGATGTTCCGCGTCCTGGGCAGCGCCCCGGGCGTGGCCCCCGACGGCCGACGGGAGATCTCCTCCTTCCAGGCCTTCTCCATCTCGGCCGCCTCGCGGGTGGGGACGGGCAACATCGTCGGCGTGTCCACGGCGATCATCCTGGGCGGCCCGGGCGCGGTGTTCTGGATGTGGACGATGGCCGCGGTGCTGGGCGCCGCGGCGTTCGTGGAGTCCACCTTGGCCCAGCTGTACAAGGTGCGCACCGACACCGGCTTCCGGGGCGGTCCGGCCTACTACATGGAGAAGGGGCTGGGCAGGCGGTGGATGGGCGTGCTGTTCGCGGTGATCATCACCGTGACCTTCAGCCTCGTGTTCAACACGGTGCAGGCCAACAGCATCGCCGCCGCCGTGTCCACCTCCGTGGGGACCCTGGGCGGGACGCCCGGCCTGCTGCTGTCGGCCGTGATCGGGCTGGTGCTCGTGGGCCTGACCGCGCTGGTGATCTTCGGCGGGATCCGGCGCATCGCGCACGCCGCCCAGGCGCTGGTCCCGCTCATGGCCGTCCTGTACATCCTGATCGGCCTGTGGGTGGTCGCCCTCAACATAGGGGAGCTGCCCCGGGTCGTCGGCGACATCTTCGCGTCGGCGTTCGGCGCGCGCGAGTTCGTCGCCGGGGGCGTGGGCACGGCCATCGTCCAGGGCATGCGGCGCGGCATGTTCTCCAACGAGGCGGGTCTGGGATCGGCCCCCAATGCCGGCGCCACCGCCTCGGTCTCCCACCCGGTCAAGCAGGGGCTCGTGCAGACGCTGGGCGTGTACTTCGACACCTGGCTGGTGTGCTCGGTGACGGCCTTCATCGTGCTGGTCAGCGGTCCCGAGTACGGCGACGACCGGGGCATCCAGGTCACGCAGGGGGCGCTGGAGGCCAGCCTGGGCGAGTGGTCGGTCCACGCGCTCACGGTGATCCTCTTCCTGCTGGCCTTCACCTCCGTGCTGGGCAACTACTACTACGGGGAGACCAACCTCCAGTTCCTGGACAGCAGCCCCCAGCACATGACCTACTTCCGCTACGCGGTCCTGGCGGCGGTCTTCCTCGGCTCCGTGGCTCCCCTGACCCTGGTGTGGAGTCTGGCCGACATCTCCATGGGCGTCATGGCCACCGTGAACCTGCTGGCCCTGGCGCCGCTGTCGGGGATCGCCTTCCGGCTGCTGGCCGACTACAGCCGCCAGCTGCGCAACGGCCTGGACCCCCAGTTCACGCTCGCCAAGATGCCCGGCCTGCCCAACGTGGAGTGCTGGGGTCCGGCCTCCGGGCCCCAGCCCGAGGACGTCCCCCGCGACGAGGGCGACGCGCCCCCGGACCCGGGCGCGGTCGCGGAGGAGCACGGCCGCGACGGTGACGAGCCCGGCCCGGCGGAGGCAGAGGCGGAGCCGCACGGCGCGACGGCCGTGGACGAGGCCGGTGACGCCGACCGGTCCGACGGCGACTCGGGGACGACTCACGACGGCGACGAGGGCCCCGAGCAGGGGAACCGGGACTCCGGCACCGAGCGATAACCGGGGTGTGTCGAAGACGGCCCCCTCCCCGGGTCCCCCCTTCCCCGGCTGAACCCGGTGCCCGGTTGTCCACAGGCCGGAGTGGGACGCTGACGGGCGAAAACGATTTTCGGTACGATGCGTGGAGTTCCCACCCGACCACCGCGGAGTACTACCGTGTCCGACCGGACGACGCCAGCCGCCGCACCCGACCCCGCCGCGCCCAACGCCTCCGCCTCGCTCGGCGACACCCTCGCCGGAGGGTGGAGCGACCGCGGCGACGAACTGCCGCCCGAGGACTGGGGGCGCAGGGGCGGTCAGCGCAGGACCGGGACGGTCTGGCTGTTCGCCCTGTTCATCACCGCCATGGCGATGGGGCACGCCTGGGTCACCGACCGGCTGACCAGCGACGCCTTCCTGGCCTGGGCCACCATCTTCACCGCGATCAGCTTCCAGGCGCTGCCCTTCCTGGTCTTCGGCGTCGCGCTGTCGGCGGCGCTCACCGCGTTCGTCCCGACCTCGGTCTACCAGCGCCTCATCCCCTCCAACCCCGCGCGGGCCGTACCCGTGGCCGGGGCCTCCGGCGCCCTGCTCCCCGGGTGCGAGTGCGCCTCGGTCCCCATCGCCGGAAGCCTGATCAAGGGCGGGGTCGCGCCCGCCGCCGCGCTGACCTTCCTGCTGGCCGCGCCCGCCATCAACCCGATCGTCATGATCGCCACCGCGGTGGCCTTCGCCGGACAGCCCGAGATGGTGCTGGCCCGGTTCGTCGCCTCACTGCTGGCCGCCGTGGTCATCGGGTGGATCTGGGTGCGCTTCGGCCGCACCGACTGGCTGCGCCTGCCCTCGCGCACCCACGCCCCCGGCGAGTCCCGGTGGACCGTCTTCCGCGAGTCCATGCTGCACGACATGATGCACGCGGGCGGCTACCTCGTGGTCGGCGGCCTGGCCGCGGCCTCCCTCAACGTCCTGGTCCCGCGCGAGTGGCTGGTCACGGTGGCCGGGCTCCCGGTCGTCTCGGTGCTCGTGCTCGCCCTGCTCGCCATCCTGCTGTCCATCTGCTCCGAGGCCGACGCGTTCGTCGCGGTCAGCCTCACCGAGTTCTCGCCCACCGCCAAGCTCGCGTTCATGGTGATCGGCCCGATGGTCGACCTCAAGCTCATCGCCATGCAGGCGGGCGTGTTCGGCTGGCGCTTCGTCGTGCGCTTCGCACCGATGTGCCTGCTGGTCGGGCTGCTCAGCACCTTCCTGATCGGAGGCCTCGTCCTGTGAACCGCATCGCCCAGGGGCTCACCCTCGTCCTGCTCGGCGCCGCCGCGCTGACCAGCACGGTGGCCACCGACCTCTACCTCAACTGGGTCAAGGCGGGCTTCGGCCCCTTCCTCATCGCCGCGGGCGTGGTCATGGCCGTGCTCGGCGTGCTCATCATCGTGGCCGAACTGCGCGGGGAGAGGACGGCCGCGACCGCCCACGAGGAGCACTCCGACCACTCCGCCGACGACCACGGCCACGACCACTCCCGCGCGCCCAGAGTGGCCTGGCTGCTCCTGCTGCCGGTGGTCGCGGTCTTCGTCGTCGCACCGCCCGCGCTGGGCGCCTACACCGTGGAGTCCACCGCCGCCTCCTCCGCCCCGCCGCCCGAGCAGGCGCGCCCCGGCCGCTTCGACGACGGCCTGGCCGAGGCCGGGCCGGGCGAGGTCGTCGCGATGGACATCCGCCAGTTCGTGATGCGCGCCTGGGTGGACGAGGAGCGCCAGCTGGCGGGGCGCGAGGTCGAGCTGACCGGCTTCGCGGTGCCCGACCCCGAGGGGGAGGGCTGGTTCCTGGCCCGCCTCCAGATGTCCTGCTGCGCCGCCGACGCCATCGTCAACAAGGTGCACGTCTCCAACGAGCCCGCGCCGGAGACCGACAGCTGGTGGACGGTGCGCGGCACCTGGGTCGAACCCGAGGGCGACATCGCCGACGTCAGCCAGCACGAGTTTGAGGTCCTGGAGATGGAGGAGGTCAGCGACCCGCCCTCCCCCTACGAGCAGTAACCGCCGGTCCGTTCGCCGACCGCCGCCACACCGCCGTCGCTTCGACGGATGTCCGGCCTCCTGGGTGACAATGGGTCGGTGCCAGGTTGGGATGACGGGCCCATGAGGGTGTGGGAGCGGATACGTCCCCGGTCGATTCGGGCCCGGGTCACGTTCGGCGCGGTCGCGGCACTGGCCGTGGTCACCGGACTGGGCGTGGCCCTGACCATCTTCCTCGTCCGCGAGGCGATCGTCGAACAGGTCCGCGACCTGGCGGCGGAGGAGGCCCGCGACGTCGCGGACCACATCGTGGTCCAGCGCTACCCGGAGCTGATCCCCGACGGGGAGTCCGTCCTGCGCATCCAGGTCGTCGCGCGCGACTCCGGTGCGGTGCTCGCCTCCAGTGACGCCATGGAGGGCCAGCCGCAGCTGACCTCCGAACGCCCCACCGCCTCCGACCCGCGGGTGGACACCACGGTCTGCGGGCCGGTCGCGGGCATCGACCCCCGGACCTGCCTGCTGGTGTCGGGCTACGCCGTCGACGACACGGCCTACGGCGACGTCGTCGTCCTGGCGGCCGTGGGCACGCCCCAGATCGTGGCCACCCACGTGCTGGAGGACGCGCTGGTGGTGATGTCCTGCGTCCTGCTCGCCTCCACCGGGTTCGTCATCTGGCACGGGGTCGGCCGGGCGCTGCGCCCGGTGGAGGAGATCAGGGCCCAGCTCGACACCCTCTCCGTCAGCGACCTGCACCTCAGGCTCCCGGTGCCCGACAGCGACGACGAGATCGCCCTCCTGGCCCGCACCGCCAACCACAGCCTGGAACGGATGGAGGAGGGGATGGCCCGGCAGCGGCGGTTCGTCTCCGACGCCTCCCACGAGCTGCGCAACCCCATCGCCGGGATGCGGACCAAGCTGGAGGTGGAGCTCTCCGACCCCGAACCCGACACCCGCGCGCGCGAGCGGCTGCTCACCGGCCTGCTCTCGGACACCGAGCGGCTGGAGAACATCGTCGCCGACCTGCTCGAACTCGCCCGCCTGGACGCCGGCACCGCACCCGTCCGGGAACGGTTGGACCTGTCCGCCCTGGTCGCGGAGGAGTTCGCGTTCGAACGCCGTATCCCCGAACTGCGGCTGCACTCCTCCGGTCCGGTCCACGTCGAGGCCAACCGCCTGCGCCTCGTGCGGGTCCTGACGAACCTGATCGCCAACGCCGACCGGCACGCGACGTCCCGCGTCGACGTCATCGTCCGGCGGGAGGGCGGCTTCGCCGTGGTGGAGGTGCACGACGACGGGTCGGGGATTCCGCCCGGGGAGCGGGAGCGGATCTTCGAGCGCTTCGCGCGGTTGAGCGAGTCGCGGGAGCGCGATCCCGGCGGCAGCGGTCTGGGGCTGGCCATCTCCCGCGAGATCGCGCGGGCCCACGGCGGCGGCCTGCTGGCCGCGCACAGCGAGCTGCTCGGCGGGGCGGCGTTCGTCCTCCGCCTCCCCGAGGCCTCCGAGGAACCCGGACACCCCGACCGGCCGGAATAGCGCGGACCGCCCCGTTCGCACCGGACGGCGCCTATGCGCGGTTCCGGGTGAGTCCGGCGCCGGGCGTACGCTGTGGCCATGGGTGAGGACACGCGCGGCTCGCGCGCCGCGGACGTGTCGCGGCTCGCCCTGCTGCTGCTCTGGGTGGCGCTGCTGGTGTCGGCGCTGCTGTGGGGTCCCGACCTGGACGCCCTCCAGACCTGGGTGGAGGAGGCCGGAGCGGCCGCTCCGCTGGCCTACCTGGGCGTGTACCTGCTGGGGGTGTTCGCCTTCCTGCCCCGGCCCGCCCTCAACGCCGCCGCCGGACTGCTCTTCGGTATGTCCCTGGGCCTGGTCCTGGCCGTGGCGGGCGGGGTGTGCGCCGCCCTGGCCCAGTTCTGGGTCGCCCGCCACGTGGCGGGCGACGCGGTGGCCCGGCGGCTGCCCGAAGGGGTCCGCGCCCGGCTGGAGACCCTGGCGGGCGGGCGCGCCCTGCTGGCGGTGCTCCAACTGCGCCTGATCCCGGTCATCCCCTACCAGGCGGTCAACTACGGCTTCGGGCTGACCCGGGTGCGGATGTGGCCCTTCGCGCTGGGCACGCTCCTGGGCGGGGTGCCGAGTACGGCGGCGCTGGTGCTGGTCGGCGTCGGCGGTACGGACCCGGGCCTGCCGGCGGCCGTGTGCGGGGTGGCGCTCGCGGTGGTGATCGGCGCGGTCTGGTGGGTGCGCTCGCGCCGCGGGCGGGCCCGGTCCTGAGGACCGGGCCGCACACGCGCGTTCCCGAGGCGGTCGCGCGTCCGTGTGCCCCCCGGGCCGTCCGCCGTACCCGGACCGGCGGCGCACCGCCGCCGGTCCGCCGGTCTAGCCGCCGGACCCCCCGAAGAGGGCCACCTCGTCGGGTGCGGGCCGGTCCAGCTCGAAGGGCAGGATCTCCCCGCCGCCGCTGTCGGTGACCATGGGCTCCTGGAGGACCTCGGGCTCCTCACCGGAGTGGTGCTGCACCACCATCACCCCGGCGTAACCGCTGTGGTCGTTCTCGGTGGCGTTGAACGGCACCAGGCCGGGCCCCGTCCACTCGTGGGAGTCGAGGGTGGCGAGCAGGCTCTCCCGGGTCAGGTCGGGGCCGGTCTCCATCAGCACCTGGGCGAACAGGACCGCCTGGACCATGCCGTAGACGGTGGTGTCGGTGAAGGGCGTGCCCTCGTTGTACCTCTCGTGGACCTCCAGGAAGAACTCCGTCCACGGGTCCTCGCGCTGGGCGGCCATCGGCAGGAACGCGGTGATGATCAGGTCGTCCAGGAAGGCCTCGAGCGGCACGTTCTCGGCCGCCGTGCCCTGCGCGTACTCCTCGATCAGCCCGGTGGCCACCGCCACGTCGCCGCCGAAGCTGGGCGCCACCCACTGCGGGGTGTAGCCGATCGCGGTGGCCTCCAGGGCGGCCAGGGCCAGGAAGGCGGGGATGCAGTGGCAGACGGCGATCTCGGCGCCGGACCGCTTGAGTTCCTGGACCTGTCCGGCGAGCTCGGGGACGCCGGGGTCGTAGGACTCCCAGGCCACGATCTCCTCGGTGAGGTACTGCTCGATCCCCGCGTGCGAGGAGGGGCCCACGTCGTCGTTCTGGTAGAGCAGGCCGACACTGTCGCCGGGGAAGTTCTCGGCGATGTACTGGCCCTGGATCTTGGCCTCCCGGGTGTAGTCCACCTGGAAGCCGTAGCTGTAGGGGTAGACCTCGGGCTGGTCCCAGGCCAGGGCGCCGGAGGAGACGAACAGGTCGGGGACGCCCGCCTCGTTGAGCTCCTCGATCACGGCCTCGTGGGTGGGGGTGCCCAGGCCGCCGAGCACGGCGAAGATCTCCTGGTCGTCGATGAGGCTGCGGGTGGCCTCCATCGTCTGCGCGGGGTCGAACGCGTCGTCCTGGACCTGGTACTCGATCCGGCGGCCGTGGATGCCGCCGTTGTCGTTGATGTAGTCGAACACGGCGCGGGCGCCGGTGGAGACGTGCCGGAACCCCGGGGAGGCCGCTCCGGTGAGCGGTTGGTGCGTGCCGATGACGACGGCGTCGTCCGTCACCCCGGGCGTGTCGGCCCGGTCGGAGTTGTCCGTGCCGCTGGAGCAGGAGGTGAGGAGAACCGTGACGGCCAGCGTCGAGGAGAGGATGCTCAGTGGTCGCATGATGGTGTCCTGGACTCGGTCGTGCCTTCGCGGAACGGGCGGGGCGGGGCCCGTGGGGGAGAGGTACGTGTCTGTGGAGCGGACGGCGGGGGTATGTCTACTCACGAGTACGTTACTTGCGGGTAAACACTCTACGCGTGCCGCCCCACCTCACAAACCGACCGGTCGTCATGTGACGTGTGTGCAGGTGGGAGGGGGTGGAATGCGGTCGGCTCAGCCCTTGAGCGCCCCCGGCGCGCGCCCGTCGCACCGCTCGCCCGGAGCCCGGCCGAGAGCGGAAGCGGCGCCGTCGGCGTACCCGGCGGCGCCCGGGGCCGGGGGTTCCGGCGTGCGGGACGGGCCGCCCAGGATCTCGCGGGCCAGCCGCGCGATCGTGTCGGAGGCCTGCTGGATCGGACTGTCGCGCCGCCAGACCAGCAGGTGGCGCAGCTGTATGGGCTCGCCCTCCAGGGGGCGTACCACCACGTCCGGTCCGGTGTCGAAGTCCGGCTGGCACGGCGCGACCGCCCGGCGGTCGGCGACGAGGTCGCGGATCTCGGAGCGGTCGTAGAGCCGGTAGGGGACCTCGGGCGTGAACCCGGCCCGCTGGCAGGCCAGGTAGAAGCACTCGGGCCAGCCGGTGCCGTCCGGCGGGGTCAGCGCCCACGGCGACCCGGCGAGGTCGCCCAGCCTGACCAGCGACCGCTTCGCCTGGGGGTGGTCGGCCCACAGCGCCACGTGCAGCGGCTCCACCGAGAGCATCGCCCAGGACAGGGGGCCGTCGGTGGACAGGTCGCGGTCCACGTAGTCGATCGTGGTCCCCAGGTCCAGGCGGCCCGCGCGCACCAGGTCGGTGACCAGCTTGGGGGAGTACTCCGTGCGCACGTGGACGGGCACGTTCGGGAAGACCTCGGGCATGCGGGCCGACAGCTCCAGCGTCAGCGGCCCGACCCCGCCCACACGCAGGGTGGTGGGGGAGGCCCCGCGCGCGGTGATGTCGTGCAGCAGGTCGTCCATGGACAGCAGGACCGAGCGGGCGCGCACCAGCACGAACTCGCCCAGTTCGGTGGGGCGGACCCCCGAACGCCCCCGGTGGAACAGGGGTCCGCCGACCTCGCGCTCGATCCGCTGGAGCTGGGTGGTCAGCGCGGGCTGGGAGGTGGAGAGCGCGGCGGCCGCCTTGGTCACGCTGCCGGTGTCGGCCAGGAGGCAGATGGTGCGCAGGTGGCGGAGTTCGAGGTCCATGCGTGGAATCTAGGACGAGGAGGGGGCTCGTGTACAGACGTGCTGTCGCCGCGGGCGCGGCGGGCCGCCCCGTCTAACGCGACAGCCGCCGGAGCGGTGCGCCGTCCAAGGGATCGCAGCGCCCGGACCCGTCGGCTTGTGGAGCGGGGGTGCCGTGCGTCACCATATAGTTGGACGTCCTACTAGGTGTCCACATGACGGACAGGCGCGGGAGAGGTTCATGACGATCGCACGTACTCTGCACACCCCCGAGGCGGAGCAGCTCCTGGAACTGACCCGGGAGATCGTGGACAAGGAGCTGACCCCGCGAGCCGCCGGGGACGAGGAGGGCGGCCTGTTCCCGCGCGAGGTCTTCCGCGTGCTCGGCGGCGCCGGACTGCTCGGCCTGCCCTACCCCGGCCGCCACGGCGGCGGGGACCAGCCCTACGAGGTCTACCTCCAGGTGGTGGAGGAGCTGGCCCGGGGCTGGCTCGCGGTCGGCCTGGGCGTGAGCGTCCACACCCTGTCCTGCTACCCCCTGGCCGCCTTCGGCTCCGACGCGCAGAAGGACGCCCACCTGCCCGGCATGCTCGGCGGCGACCTCCTGGGCGCCTACTGCCTGTCCGAGGCCGCTTCGGGATCGGACGCCTCCGCCCTGGCCACCCGGGCCGAGGCCGACGGGGAGGGTTACCGCGTCAACGGCGCCAAGGCCTGGATCACCCACGGCGGCCGGGCCGACTACTACACGCTCTTCGCCCGCACCGGGGCCCCCGACTCCGGCGCCCGCGGCATCAGCTGCTTCCACGTCCCCGCCGACACCCCCGGCCTGGGGTCGGCGGCCCCCGAGCGCAAGATGGGCATGAACTCATCGACCACCGCCGGGGTCCTCCTCGACGACGTCCGGCTCGGGGCCGACGCCCTGGTGGGCGAGCGGGACAAGGGCTTCGGCATCGCCCTGTCCGCTCTGGACTCCGGGCGCCTGGGCATCGCCGCCTGCGCGGTCGGCCTCGCCCAGGCCGCCCTCGACGCCGCCGTGGACTACTCCCGCGAACGCCGCCAGTTCGGCACCGCCATCGGCGACTTCCAGGGCGTGGGCTTCATACTCGCCGACATGGCCACCCAGGTCGCCGCCTCCCGCGAGCTCTACCTGTCGGCCGCCCGCCTGCGCGACGCCGGCCTCCCCTTCGGCAAGCAGGCCGCGATGGCCAAGCTCCTGGCCACCGACACCGCCATGAGGGTCACCACCGACGCCGTGCAGGTCTTCGGCGGCTACGGCTACACCCGCGACTTCCCCGTCGAGCGCTACATGCGCGAGGCCAAGGTGCTCCAGATCGTGGAGGGCACCAACCAGGTGCAGCGCATGGTCATCAGCCGCCACCTGGCCCGCGAGGGCGCCTGAGGGGTCCGGGGGCGGCGCGCCCGCGGCCCCGGGGCTCAGCCGCCGCCCGGCCGGGAGCGCAGCAGCCGGACGGTCTCCTCGTGGGTGCGCGGCTCCAGCTCCAGCGGCCGGTCGGTCAGCGCCGCCAGCGCGGAGCGGTACTCCTCCCCGTCCCGGTCCGGGGCCGCACCGACCTCCAGGTCCGCCAGCGCGACCGCCCCCGGCGCCCCGCCGCCCTCCCAGGACAGCAGTTCCGGGGCGGCGTCCGCCGGACTCACCAGCACCCGCCGCATCCCGCCGGACAGGCCCAGGCCGGTCGCCTTCAGCAGCGCCTCCTTGCGGGCCCAGTAGCGGAAGAAGGCGCCGACCCGGTCGGCGGGGGAGAGGCGCTCCCAGGCCTGCTGCTCGGGCCCGCCCAGCGTGTAGCCCGCCAGCCCCTCCAGGTCGCGGCCAGGGGACACGCGTTCCACGTCCACGCCCACGGGCACCTCGCGGGCCAGGGCCAGCACCACCCACTCGCCCGAGTGGCTGACGGAGACCTCCCACCCCTCGGCGGGACCGGAGGGGTGCGGCTTGCCGTGCGGGCCCTGCGCTGAGTCCCCGCCCCGGCTCGCGCCCGTCCGCTCCTTCTCCTCACAGGAACGGCAGCGCAAAGCGAAGGTCACCTTCTCGGGCGGGCAGCCGGCCCGCTCTGCCAGCAGCAGCCGGGACACCGCCCGGCCCAGCAGGTGCCGGTCACGGTCGGCCTGGAGCCGGAAGCGGGCGTTGCGTGACCGTTCCTCCTCGTCCAACAGGCGCAGCAGGCGGTCGTCGGCGGCTGAGGTGCGTACCCACCACACCTCGGTGGACAGGGGTGCCGGATCGAGCTTCATGCCCCCCATTGTGTCCCGATCTCCACCTCGTTCGGTGGTGTGAGGTCAACCCAAACCGGGAATTCGGTTATTGGCAGGTCAGCCCGTCCCCTGGGAGGCCCAGATGTCTGTCGTGGTACTGCTCGGCGCGGGAGCGCTCGTCGGTCTGGTGGCGCTGACGGCGATCGTCGTCGTCACCCTCCTGAGAGAGGGGGCCCAGACCACCGGGGAGGAGGCCGCCGCGGAGGCCGGGGAGCCCGAGACCGCGGCCGGAAGGGTCCCGAAACAGTCGGCCCCCGAGGACGCCGCCCGGAGCGGGCGCGTCCCCACCGCCGACGGGTCCGTAGTCTAGGGAGTCGCGCGGGACCGTGGCCCGTGCCCGACCAGAGCACGGAAGTGGGTCCATGGCCGAGGAGAACCGTCCGGCGTTCGCCGCCGAGCGCCGCGAGCGCATTCTCGAACTCGTGCGCGCCAACGGCACCATGTCCCTGCGCGACATCGCCGTCAGGGTCCGCGCCTCGGAGGTCACCATCCGCCGCGACGTGCGCGCGCTGGAGACCGAGGGGCTGGTCGACCGCCGCCGGGGCGGGGTCGCCCTGCCCGGCAGGATCGGCCACGAGCAGAGCTACTCCGGCAAGAGCGGCCAGTGCGCCGCCGAGAAGGCCGCCATCGCCGCCGCGGCCGCCCGCCTGGTGCGCCCCGGCGACGCCGTCACCATCGGCCCCGGCAGCACCGCCGAGGCCTTCGCCCGCGCGCTCCTGACCCGCACCGACCTGACCGTGGTCACCAACTCCCTGCGCGTCGCCGACGTCCTGGCCGGGGCCGCCGGAGTGGAGGTGGTCGTGACCGGGGGCACCCTGCACGGCCCCATCCGGGCCCTGGTCGGGGCCGCGGCGGAGGAGAGCCTGGCCGGACTGCGGGTCAACCGCGCCTTCCTCTCCGGCAACGGGGTCAGCGCCGACCGCGGCCTGAGCACCCCCAACCCGGCCGTGGCCAGCGTGGACCGCGCCCTGGCCGCCTGCGCCGAGGAGACCATCGTCCTGGCCGACCACACCAAGATCGGCGCCGACACCATGGTGCCCACCGTCGCCCCCGAGGAGATCGCCCACCTGGTCACCGACAGCAGCGCCGACCCCGAGGTGCTGATGACCCTGGAGGAGACGGGCGCCCTCGTCCACGTCGCGGTGGTCGCCCAGGAGCGGGGGCAGTGAGGGGAGGAGAAACGGACTTCTCCTCTGCGAACGGGGGAAGGGACCGCGTACCCTACCGTTCACACGCGTATCCCGCGTACGCTCCGCCCGTCCCGCACCACCCGTCCGATCCGCAGGAGCCGCCGCGCATGTCCTCCCAGCCGCCTCCCCAGCAGCCGCCCTCCCCGCCCGTGCGCGTCACCCCCGAACCCGTGGCGCTCCCGGCGCCGTGGGCCGACTCCCGGGTGACGGTGGTCGTGCCCACCTACAACGAGGCCGACAACCTCCCCGTGCTGGTGGGCCAGCTCATGGCCCTGGACCTGCCGCGGCTGCGGGTGGTGGTCGTGGACGACGGCTCCCCCGACGGCACCGGTGAGATCGCCGACAAGCTCGCGGTCGAGTTCGCCGGACGCGTCGGCGTCGTCCACCGCACCGCCAAGGACGGCCTGGGCCGCGCCTACGTCGCGGGCATGACCCGCGCCCTGGAGGAGGGCGCCGACCACGTCGTGCAGATGGACGCCGACCTCAGCCACCCCGTGGGCTACGTGCCCCAGCTGCTCGGCACCCTGCACGCCACCAACGCGGGCGTGGTGATCGGCAGCCGCTACGTCCCCGGCGGCAGCCTGTCCGAGCGGTGGAACCTCAGCCGCCGCCTGCTGAGCGGCTGGGCCAACGCCTACGTCAAGACCGTGCTGTCCATCCCCGTCCGCGACGTCACCGCGGGCTTCAAGATCTGGCGGGCCTCGGCCCTGCGCGTCCTGGACCTGCCCGGCATCGAGAGCACGGGCTACGCCTTCCAGGTGGAGATGCACTACCGGGCCTACCGGCGCGGACAGAAGATGGTGGAGATCCCCATCCACTTCGAGGACCGCGTCGTGGGCCAGAGCAAGCTCGACGCCTCCGTCGCACTGGAGGCCGCCCTGCGCCCGCTGCTGCTGCGCCGTGCCGAGCGCGCCCGCCGCCGGTAGCGGGGCGTTCGGCGGGGCCGCCCCCGGCCCGCCCGGCCCTCCCGTGCGCCCGCCGGTGACATAGGTGCGCCGGTTTGGGGCACGGGACTAACGAGGGAAAGGGGGCGAACATGACTGAAGAGCCCTATGACGTGGACACCGACATGGGGGACGACCCCGAGCTGAGCAAGGCCGTCGCCCGGGAGCGTCGGATCGAGGCCGACTACGACATCCAGGAGTACGACTTCGAGGACCCCGACATGCCGGGGACCGACAGTTCGGCCGAGCCGCGGGGGATCGACGAGGCGGTGCGCTCCGAGCGCAGCGACCTCTACCCGCGCGAGAGCTGGGGAGGGGAGACCCGCAGCGCCGAGCAGGAGGCCATGCACGAGGAGAGCGACGACGTCACGCCCGACGTCGACGAGGGCGCGGCCGTGCGCAGCGAGCACCCCGACAGGCCCTACGAGCATCCGGCGGACACGCCCCACGGCGCCCGGGACGACGAGCGCGACCGGACCACCGGCACGGCGGACTACGTTCCGGACGCCGAGGACCCCAGGGACACCGGCGCCCCGGACACCTGAGGACCGCTCCGTCTGAGGCGTACTGCCTGGGGCGCGGCGCTCGGGACACGGCCTCGGGTGCAGTCCGCGCGGGGCGCCGCCTCCGTCGGGGAACTCCGCTTCGACCAGGGGAGAACGCCGAAAGCGCGGGCCCCCTTCCGTCTTCGGATGGAAGGGGGCCCGCGCGTTTTCCGCTGTGACCGCGCGTGCGCCCGCGGGGCCGTGGCGGCCTACTCGCTGGCCAGCGCCCCCGTGATGGAGGTGGCCGCCGCCCGTCGGGCTGGCAGCACCGAGGCCAGCAGCCCGGCCAGGACGGCGATCACGATGAACACCGCGATCTGGCCGAAGGGCACCGAGAAGACCATGTCCGGCAGGACCGAGGCCCCGGCCGCCCAGCCGAACACCACGCCCAGCGCGATGCCGATACCGGCGCCGATCAGGCACAGCAGCACGGCCTCCACGCTCAGCATCCGGCGCAGCTGGCCCCGGGCCAGCCCCAGCGCCCGCAGCAGCGCGGACTCGCGGGTGCGCTCCAGCACCGACAGCGCCATGGTGTTGGAGATGCCGAACACCGCGATGACGATCGCCAGGCCGAGCATCGCCGCGATGGTGTAGAAGGCGATGTCCAGGACGCCGGAGAACTGGTTCTTCATCTCGGCCGCCGACCCGACCTGCATGGTGGGGTGGTCCTCGACCGCGGCGTTGACCGCGTCGCGCACCTCGGCGGCGTCGGCTCCCTCGGCGGCGCTGACGAACAGCATCTCGTCCTCGTCCACCGAGGGGAAGGCCGTAGCGAAGTCCTCCGGGTGCAGGGTCACGCCCGACAGGGTCTGCATGTCCTCCACGACCGCGACGATCTCCACGGACAGGTCCTGGCCGTCCTCAGCCGGGAGCGTGAGGGTGTCGCCCACCCCGGCGCCCTCGGCGTTGCGCTCCGCCACCGTGGCCCTGCCAGGGCCCATGTCGGCCAGGTCGCCCTCGACGGTGTCGCTGGTGAGGTCGACGCCGATCTCGGCACCCGGGTAGGTGTAGACGCTGACGCCCTGGTCCTCGTACGCCTCGACGTAGGTGCTGCGCTGGCCGAAGACCTCGCCCAGGGCGGGCTGGCCCTCCAACGCCACCCGGACCTCGTCCGGGATGGTGGGGAACTGCGGTCCCTGGGCGGTTCCGGTCTCCGCTCCGGAGCCCTCGCCGGTGCTCGCGCCCTCGGTCGGCTCCACGGGTTCGGCGGGCCCCTCGGCGCCGTCGGCGGGCCCCTCGACGGGCGCGTCCTCCTCGCCTCCGGACTGCTCGGTCCCCTCCGGAGCCCCGGCCGTGTCGGCGCCGGTGCCCGGCTCCTGCAGGGAGAACTGCGGGGTGATCTGGTAGTCCACCGGGAACTGCTCCTCCAACTGCCGAGTCATGGTGGTCTCGACGGAGGCGCTGATCACCGAGTAGCCGGTGATGAGGGTGGCGCCCACGGTCAGGGCGATCATCGCGGTGGCCGCGCGGCGCGGGCTGCGGGTGGAGTTGTCCACCGCCAGCATGCTCGGCACGCCCACCTTCCGCAGGGGGATGCCGACCACGCGCACGATGCCGCGCACCAGCAGCGGCCCCAGCACGACCACGCCCACGAACGCGATGAGGGCGGCGGCGGTGACGACGACCAGGCCCATCGTGCTCAGGTCCGCTACCTGGGTCAGGACCACCAGGGCGGCCGCGATCGTGAAGGCCAGCAGACCGACGACGACGCGGACCCAGCCGGTGCCCTTCTCTAGACCGGCGGCGGTGGCGCTGGTGCGCAGGGCGGCCAGCGGCGCCACCCGGGTGGCGCGCGTGGCCGGGACCAGGGCGGAGAACACGGTCACCACGGTGCCCACGGCCAGGCCGACCAGGACCGCCGTCGGAGTGACGACCACGGGCACCGCCTCCCCCGTGCCCAGGAGCGGGCCGCCGTAGGTCGCGCCGGCCATGCCGACACCCACACCGGCCAGCACGCCCAGGGCGGAGGAGACCAGGCCCACGACCGCCGACTCGGCCAGCACCGACCGGAAGACCTGGCCGCGCTTGGCGCCCACGCACCGAAGCAGGGCCAGCTCGCGCTGGCGCTGGGCGATGAGGATGGCGAAGGTGTTGTAGATGACGATCCCGGCGACGAACATCGCGACGAAGGCGAACAGCAGCAGTGCGGTGCGGATCAGCTCCGTCTGGCCGCCCGAGGCCTCGGCTATCTCCAGGCCGACCTCCTCACCGGTGCGCACGTCGGCCGTCGTCCCGAGTTCGGCGGCGACGGCGTCGGTCACCTCCTGCGGGGTGTGGCCCTCGGCGGCGAGCACGTCGATCTCGGCGTAACCCGTCACCCCGGTCATCTCCCGGGCCGTGTCCGGGTCGAAGACGACGGCGCCCGCGGCGCTGTAGGTCCGGTCCACACCGAAGTCGACCAGCCCGGTGACGGTGAAGTCGCGCTTCTCCCCTTCGGGGTCGAGCACGGTCACCGTGTCGCCGATCGTGAAACCGAGCTGCTCCGAGGTGGAGGTGGCCAGGGCGATCTCGTCCCCGTTCGCGGGGAGCGAGCCCTCGTCGGCGGAGAACCGGCTGATCCCGTTCAGCCCGAGCGCCCTGGGCGGCAGGAAGCCGGTCGCCCGGCCCTCGTCGTCCAGGAGCACGGCCTCGCCCCGCAGGGTTCCGCCCGCTTCGTCGACC
This sequence comes from Nocardiopsis camelliae, assembly GCF_028993595.1. Lineage (GTDB taxonomy): Bacteria > Actinomycetota > Actinomycetes > Streptosporangiales > Streptosporangiaceae > Nocardiopsis > Nocardiopsis dassonvillei. The sequence continues at coordinate 4,275,549 of NZ_CP118614.1, read as the reverse complement.
TCGGGCAGCGCCCGGACCGCGTCCAGCTGCTCTTCGGTGAAGGGAACCCGCTCCTCGGGCGGTTCCGTGCTCTCGGGGTCGAACTCGGGCTCGACCGGGACGGCGATGGAGTCCACGCTGGTGGCCGAGCCCATGACGGACTTCTCGTAGCTGGCGTTGAGGGTGTCGGCGAAGACCATGGTCCCCGACACGAACATGACCCCCAGCAGGATCGCCAGCACGGTGGTGACGTACCGGGACTTGTGCAGCCGCAGCCCGGCGAGTGTGGTGCGCAGCATGTCCCTCAGGCCTCTTCCAGCTTCAGCAGCCGCGCCGAGACCAGCTCGGCGGTGGGCTCGACGACCTCGTCCACCAGGCGGCCGTCGCGCAGGAAGACCACGCGGTCGGCGTAGGAGGCGGCCACGGGGTCGTGGGTGACCATGACGATGGTCTGGTTCAGGTCGCGGGCCGAGTCGCGCAGGAACTCCAGCACCTCGGTGCCCGAGCGCGAGTCCAGGTTGCCGGTGGGCTCGTCGGCGTAGACGACCTCGGGCGCGTTGAGCAGGGCGCGGGCCACGGCCACGCGCTGCTGCTGGCCGCCGGAGAGCTTGGCGGGCAGGTGGCTGAGCCGGTCGCGCAGGCCCACCACGTCGATGATGTGGTCGAAGCGCTGCTTGTCGACCCCGCGCTTGGCGATCTGCGACGGCAGCAGGATGTTCTGCTCGGCGGTCAGCATCGGCAGCAGGTTGAACGACTGGAAGATGAACCCGATCCGGTCGCGGCGCAGCAGGGTCAGCTCGGCGTCGCGCAGGCCGGTGATCTGGGTGCGGCCCAGGTGCACGGTGCCCGAGGTGGGCACGTCCAGCCCGGCCAGGCAGTGCATCAGGGTGGACTTGCCCGAACCCGAGGGGCCCATGATCGCGGTGAACGCGCCCCGGTGGAACTCCACGTCCACCCCGGCCAGGGCGTGCACCTGGCTGTCGCCGGTGTCGTAGGTCTTGGTGAGGCCCCGGGCGACCACCACCGGCGGTGAGGTGACCGTCGGGTCGGGCTTCACGGTGAACTCGGTCACGGCAGACAGCTCCAGGAATCGGGGATGGTGTGCGGGCCGGGCGGGCTCTCCGTCCCGGCTGCCCACCACGCTAGGTCCGCGCGACCGGCCGGGGCGTCCCCCGCTGGGCCGATTCGCGACTCGGCCAAAGGAACGGTGACGGCCGGGTTCGCGACTCCTTCGTCTGGCCGAGGCACCGACTTTCGTCGGGGGTCGGTGGATCGCCCTCCGTGGCGGGTTCGCCACGCACCCTTGTCCGCCTGGGCTTTCGCGGGCGGACCGACGATCGGACCGCGCGCGACCGGGCGCGGCGCGCGCACGGTCCGACCAAGGGCGCCGCCGTAGACTCCGCAGCATGAGGAGCTGGTTGAGCGATCGGGGCAGGGCCGCCAACGCCCTGCTGAACAAGAACCGGGAGTGGTGGTGGGCCCGCCGCCTGACCATCGCCGACTGGCTCTACGCCGTGCTGCCCCTGCCGTTGAGCGGGTTCTTCCAGTTGGCGGGCAGCGTGCAGCACGGCATGTTCGGCGGGCTCATCGCCGCCGTTCCCACGGTCCTGGCCTCCTGGAACCTCGGGGGCGCCCTGGCCGTCGGGATGATCCTCTACGCGATCCCGGTCCTGTTCGCCGGGGCGACGGTGCTCCTGCGGCGGAGCTTCCCGCAGTGGATGCTCGTGACCGCGGCCGTGCTGCTGCTGTGCTTCGCCAACTTCGTCCCGGCCGCGATCGCCATGTACTCGTACTCGGTCTACCACACCAACCGGCGCCTGCTGGTGGGCTGGTTCGCCGTATACAGCCTGGCCATGGTCGTCGCCTACGACGCCAACGTCTTCGGTCAGGTCTTCTTCGTCGGCATGCTGCTGGTCGTGCCGATGACCTTCGGCCTGTGGGTGGGCACCCGCCGCCAGCTCATCGACCGCCTCCACGAACGCGCCGAACGCCTCGAACGCGAACAGCACATGATGGCCGAGCAGGCCATCACCGCCGAGCGCACCCGCATCGCCCGGGAGATGCATGACGTGGTCGCCCATCGGGTCAGCCTCATGGTGCTGCACGCGGGCGGGCTGGAGGTCTCCGCCGAGGACCCGCGCACCGTCGAGGCCGCCGGGCTCATCCGCACCACCGGCCGCGAGGCCCTCACCGAACTGCGCGGCATCCTCGGGGTGCTGCGCGACGACACCGCCGCCGCGCCCACCGCGCCCCAACCGGTCCTGTCCGACCTGGACCGCCTGGTCGAGGAGTGGCGCGCCGCCGGGATGCCGATCGACCGCGAGGAGACCGGCCGGGCACGCCCGCTGCCGACGGGCGTCCAGCGCACCGCCTACCGGATCGTCCAGGAGGGGCTGACCAACGCCGCCAAGCACGCGCCCGCCGCCGCCGTCACCCTGCGCCTGCACTACGCCGACCGCCAGCTGGAGGTGGAGGTGGCCAACGCGCCCGGGCGGGGCCCGGCCGCGCCCATGCCCCGCAGCGGTTTCGGTCTGACCGGGTTGCGCGAGCGCGTCGTGCTCTCCGGCGGAAGCCTCAGCGCGGGGGCGTGCCCCGACGGCGGGTGGCGTCTGCGCGCTATCGTGCGAACCGACGATCCATCCGGTACGGAGGAAGAGGTTTCCGAAGGTGATCCGCACGCTCCTGGTCGATGACGAACTCCTGGTCAGATCCGGCCTGCGGATGATCCTGGACTCCGCTCCCGACATCGAGGTGGTGGGCGAGGGCGGCGACGGCGCCGAGGCCGTGCGTCTGGCCGAGGAACTCGTCCCCGACGTGGTGCTGCTCGACATCCGCATGCCGGGCACCGACGGGATCACCGCCGCCGCCCGCCTGACCGCTCTGCCCCGGCCGCCCCGCGTGGTCCTGCTGACCACCTTCGACCTCGACGAGTACGTGCACAGCGCCCTGCGGGCCGGTGCGGTGGGCTTCCTGCTCAAGGACACCCCGCCGCGCGACCTCATCGGCGCGGTGCGCACCGTCCACGAGGGCAACGCGATGCTCGCGCCCAGCGTCACCAAGCGCATGCTCGAACGCTTCGCCGCGCCCGCCCCCGCCGACTCCGCGGCGGGCCGCGCCGAGGCGGTGCACCGCCTGTCGGTGCTCAGCGAGCGCGAGCGGTCGGTGCTCCTCGCGGTGGCCCGGGGCCGTTCCAACGCCGAGGCGGGCCGCGACTTGGGCATGCGCGAGGCCACGGTCAAGGCCCACGTCAGCCGCATCCTGGCCAAGCTGGACATGTCCAACCGGGTGCAGGCCGCCATCCTGGCCCACGACGCGGGCTGGGCCTGAGAACCGGACCGGTACGACCGGTTGGCCGGGCTCCGGGACGGGGCGGGACCGTGTTCCGTCCCGGATAGGGTCGCTGTCGACCTCGTTCCCCCAGACGAAGGAACCGACCGTGTCACCGCTCCCCTCCTGGCACAGGAAGGTCCTGCCCCGCGTGCTCGGCGGGTGGGGCCTGCTCATGGCCGCCTTCACGGTCAGTTTCGCGGTCAGGCTCACCGAGTCGCCCACGCTCCTGGCGCTGTACGTGTCCGCGGTCCTGTTCCTGTTCGTCTGGTGGGACCGTCTGGGCCTCGTCTTCGGGGAGGAACCGTATCCGGGCTCGTCCGAGTGGCGATCGCCCCCGGGGCACGCACGGCCCCTGTCTGGCATGCGGGCGGGGCTGGGCAACATCGCACTGGTGATCCTGTCCTGGATGGTTTCCACGGGGTCCGCGCCCACCTGGCTGCTGAGCCCCGGCACGATGCTCATCCTGGCGGTCGTCGTCGGCATACCCCGACCACCGGAGGCCGAGGACGGGGAGGAGCAGGGGGGCCCGCGCCGGTGACACACCTCACCACCGTCCGCCGTGCTGGGGGCGTCCCCCCTGCGTGTCCGGAATCCCCGCACATGGGCGGATCGGCGCCCCTGTTCGCCTCGGTTGCGTCTACCGCCGGGTAGCTCGGTACGCTGCAATGCGATCCCACCCCCCGCAACACCACGTCGTGGCTGATCACAGCAGCCGCAGGAGAAGAGGAGCCCCTATGTCGCGCTCGGTACTGGTCACCGGCGGCAGCCGCGGAATCGGCCTGGCCATCGCCCGTGAGCTGGCCGCGGGCGGAGACGACGTCGCGGTGACCTACCGCTCCGGCGAGCCCCCGGAGGGCCTGCTGGGTGTCCGCTGCGACATCACCGACTCCGCCCAGGTCGACGCCGCCTTCAAGGAGGTCGAAGAGGCGCAGGGTCCCGTCGAGGTGCTCGTGGCCAACGCCGGCATCACCAAGGACCAGCTGCTGGCACTGATGAGCGAGGACGAGTTCTCCTCCGTGCTGGACACCAACCTCACCGGCGCCTACCGCGTGGCCAAGCGCGCCGTGCGCGGCATGATGCGCAAGCGCTCGGGCCGCATCGTCCTCATCTCCTCCGTCGTGGGCCTCCTCGGCTCCGGCGGCCAGGCCAACTACGCCGCCTCCAAGGCCGGGCTCGTCGGCTTCGGCCGCTCCCTGGCCCGCGAGCTGGGTTCGCGCAACATCACGGTCAACGTCGTCGCCCCCGGCTTCATCGAGACCGACATGACCGCGGCCCTGTCCGAGGAGCGCCAGGCCGAGATCAAGAAGAACGTCCCGCTGGGCCGTCTCGGCTCCTCCGAGGACATCGCCAGGACGGTGGGCTTCCTCGCCGGGCCCGGCGGCGCCTACATCTCCGGCGCCGTGATCCCCGTCGACGGCGGCCTGGGCATGGGCCACTGACCGGGTTCGCCCCCCTTTTTTTCCTCCAGCCACCGGAAGGGCTCCCCTTCCGCAACGGACCACAGACAGGACGGACGACCCGAACATGGGAATCCTCGAAGGTAAGCGCATCCTCGTCACCGGGGTGCTCACCGACTCCTCCATCGGCTTCCACGTGGCCCGCCTGGCCCAGGAGCAGGGCGCCACGGTCGTGCTCACCGGCTACGGCCGCCTGAGCCTGGTGGAGCGCATCGCCAAGCGCCTGCCCGAGACGCCCCCGATCCTGGAGCTGGACGTCACCGACGACGAGCAGCTCTCCACCCTGGCCGCCCGCGTCGGCGAGCACGTGGACGGCCTCGACGGCGTCGTGCACTCCATCGGCTTCACCCCGCAGGACGCCCTGGGCGGCAACTTCCTCAACACCGAGTGGTCGGACGTGGCCACGGCCATGCACACCTCGACCTTCTCCCTGAAGTCGCTGACCACCTCGCTGCTGCCGCTGATGAAGGACGGCGGCTCGGTCGTGGCCCTGGACTTCGACAACAGCGTCTCCTACCCCATCTACGACTGGATGGGCGTGGCCAAGTCCGCGCTGACCTCCACCGCCCGCTACCTGGCCCGCTACGTCGGCGGCCAGAACATCCGGGTCAACCTGGTCTCCGCCGGGCCGCTGAGCACCATGGCCGCCCGCAGCATCCCCGGGTTCTCCGAGCTGGCCAAGCACTGGCCCGAGCGCGCCCCGCTGGGCTGGGACGTCACCAACCCCGAGCCCGCGGCCAAGGCGGTCGTGGCGCTGCTGTCGGACTGGTTCCCCGCCACCACCGGCGAGATCGTCCACGTCGACGGCGGCTTCCACTCCACCGGGGCCTGACCGCCCCCAACGCACCGGCCCCTCCGGAACCGGTGCCCCGGCACACGCGTGCGATAGGTTGACGCGGGCGGGCCACCCCACAGGGGCGGCCCGCCCGTCTGCCGTCGCGGGGCGGTTGCGGCGGCTGCCCGCCGTGTGCCCGAAGCGGCGCGTGCGCCCCCGGCAGGCGGCCGTGCGAGCCGAGAGCGAAGGGGACGGGGCAATGGATCTGGGACTGAAGGGGGCGCGGGTCGCCGTGACCGGCGCCAGCAGGGGGATCGGCCGGGCCATCGCCCAGCTGTTCGCCGCCGAGGGCGCTGACCTCGCGATCTGCGCGCGCACCCCCGAACCGCTGTCCGAGGCGGCACGGGAGCTGGAACAGACCGGCGCCCGCGTGTTCTCTCGCGCCCTGGACGTCACCGACCACGACGCGCTGCCCTCCTTCGTCGACGACGCCGCGGCCCGGCTCGGCGGCCTGGACGTGCTGGTGTCCAACGTCTCCGGCGGCAGCGCGCCCACCCCCGACCAGTGGGAGCGCGGCTTCGCGGCCGACCTGATGCCCTTCGTGCGCCTGACCGAGGCGGCCAAACCCCACCTGCTGGCCTCCGAGCGCGGCGGCTCGGTGGTGATGATCTCCAGCACCTCGGCGCTGCACACCACCGTGCCCGCCGGACCGCGCTCCTACGGCGCGGTCAAGGCCGCGCTCAACCACCACGCGTCCTCGCTGGCCCGCGCCTGGGCGGGGGAGGGGGTGCGGGTCAACACCGTCTCGCCCGGACCGATCGAGTTCCCGGGCGGGGGCTGGGAGCGCCGCCGCGAGAGCGACCCGGGGTTCTACGAGTCGATCCGCGAGCGCATCCCCTACGGCCGCCTCGGCCACCCCGAGGAGGTCGCCCGCGCGGTGGCCTTCCTGGCCAGCCCGGCCGCGGCCTACGTCACCGGACAGAACCTGATGGTGGACGGCGGTTTCCTCGACCGGATCTGAGCGCGCCCCGCCGCGGCAGGGCCCACCGCACCGCGGCTGCACACTCCGGTTCCCCGTTTTCTTTGCTTTTTGTCGGACCGGAATTAATGCCCTTGGCGTGACCAGCCCCTGAGGACCACGACTTCATGTCGTGGTCCTTTTCGTATTGACGGTGGCCTTTTCCGGTGTGAATGATGACAAAGGTTTTAATCATGTGACTTACAACACCCAGGGCGGTGCGGTGGAGCACGAGGACCGTCCGGAGAGGATGCTCATGCGGTCACGCTGGCGGTCGATCCCGGCGGCTCTGGGGCTGGTGCTGGTCGCCTCGGCCTGCGGCGGGGGAGGGGAGGACGGGGCCGCCCAGGTCGAGGTCTTCTCCTGGTGGACCGGCGGCGGCGAGGAGGCCGGGCTCAACGCGCTCATCGAGCGGTTCGAGCAGGACCACCCCGACGTCGAGTTCGTCAACGCGGCGGTCGCCGGGGGATCGGGCACCAACGCCCAGGCCGTCCTGGAGGGCAGGCTCCAGAGCCAGGACCCGCCCGACTCCTTCCAAGGGCACGCCGGGGCCGAGCTCCAGGACTACATCGAGGCGGGCTACCTCCAGCCGCTCGACGACTTCTTCGACGAACAGGGCCTGCACGAGGCCCTGCCCGAGCAACTGGTCGAACAGATCTCCTACGACGGCAGCGTCTACTCCGTCCCCGTCAACATCCACCGCTCCAACGTCATGTGGTTCAACCCCTCGCTGCTGGAGGAGGCCGGGGTCGAGGAGCCCCCGCAGACCCTGGACGAACTGCTGGACGCGCTGGAGGCAGTGGAGGCCGAGACCGACGCCATCCCCATGGCGGTCGGCGCGCAGTGGACCGTGGACCACCTCCTGGAGTCGGTGCTGCTCGGCTCGCTGGGCACCGGCGCCTACAACGCCCTGTGGGAGCCGGGCGCGGACTGGGACACCCCCGAGGTCGCCGAGGCGCTGGCCACCTTCGAGGAGATCATGGCCTACACCCAGGAGGAGTCGGCCGCCGAGGACTGGCAGGAAGCCACCCGCCGCGTCTCCGACGGCGAGGCCGCGTTCAACATCATGGGCGACTGGGCCGCGGGCTACTTCGACGAACTGGGAGCGGTCCCGGGCCAGGACTACGACTGGGCCGCCTCACCCGGCACGGACGGCACCTACATGTGGCTGTCGGACAGCTTCACCCTGCCCCAGGGCGCCCCGCACGAGGAGCAGGCCCGCGCCTGGCTTGAGCTGGTGGCCAGCCAGGAGGGCCAGGACCTCTTCAACCCGCTCAAGGGCTCCATCCCGGCCCGCGGGGACGCGGACCCGGCCAACTACGCCGACAGCCCCTACCTGGAGTCGGCGCTGGAGGAGTGGCAGTCCGGGCCCGAGCTGGCGGGGTCCTTCTGGCACGGGGTGACCGTGGGCAACCGGTGGAAGAACGAGGTCGACACCGCGGTCGGCCTCTACCTCCAGAACGAGGACCTGGACGCCCTCAACGACGCCCTGCACGCGGCCGCGCAGAGCGAATGAGCACCCTTTCCCCACGACCCGGGGCCGCGGCCGACCGCGGCCCCGGGCGCGCCCGCCCCGGCGGCGACCGCCGCCACCCGAGCCGGGGGCGCCGCCTGCTGACACGGGCGCGGACCTGGCTGCCCGGCCTGCTGCTGGTATCCCCCTCCATCCTGCTCATCGGCGTGTTCGTCTACGGGATGATCGGCTGGAACACCCAGTTGGCGCTCAGCGACAAGCACAGGCCCATCGACGACGGCGAGTTCGTCGGCCTGGCCAACTTCGTCGCCCTGTGGCAGGAGGAGCGCTGGCCCGCCGCCGTGGCCAACGCGGTCGTGTTCACGGTCGTGTTCGTCGGCGGCGCCCTGCTGCTCGGCTGGCTCCTGGGCCTGCTGCTGGACAAGGGCATCCGCGGCGAGGCCGTCTTCCGCACCCTGTTCCTGGCGCCGATGGCGGTGTCCTTCATCGCCACCGGCGTGGTGTGGCGGTGGCTGATGAACCCGGCCCCGGCCGAGCGCGCCACCGGCCTGAACGCCCTGTTCGTCCACCTCAACCTGGATTTCCTGGTCAACGACTGGTGGACCGCGCCCGACCTCGGCATGGCGGCGATGGCCCTGCCCGCGGTCTGGCAGCTCGCGGGCTACATCATGGCCCTGTTCCTGGCCGGGTTCCGCGGCGTGCCCGAGGAGCTGCGCGAGGCCGCCCGGGTGGACGGCTGCTCGGAGTGGGGCGTGTACTGGCGCGTGGTCATGCCCCAGCTGCGGCCGGTCGTGCTGAGCGCGGTCATCATCCTGGGCCACATGTCCCTCAAGGTGTTCGACCTGGTCATCGCGATCGCCGGACAGCAGATCGTCGCCGACGTGCCCGCCGTGTACATGTGGACGACCGTGTTCGAGGTGCGCGACCCGGCCAAGGGCGCCACCATCGCCGCCTACCTGCTCATCGCGGTGGCGGTGTTCGTCATCCCCTACCTGGTGTGGACCGTGCGCAAGGAACGGAGCGAAGGTCGATGACCGCGAGCGCCCCCGAACGTGTGACCGCCCCCGGAGGCGGGGCGGCCGGGACGACCCGGAGCGGACAGGCGGCCAAGGCCGCCGTCCTGGTGGTGCTGGCCGCGTTCTTCCTGCTGCCGATGTACGTGCTGGTGGTCACCGGCTTCAAACCCTTCGACGAGGCCTCCGCGGCGCAGGCCTGGCTGCTGCCGCGGAACTGGAGCCTGGAGGGGTGGACGACGGCCTGGACCGAACTGGCCCCCGGGCTCTGGAACAGCGTGCGGATGGTGGTGCCCAGCGCGGTCATATCGGCGGTGCTGGGCTCGCTCAACGGCTACGTGCTGGCCCGGTGGCGCTTCCCCGGCGCCGACACCGTCTTCACCCTGTTCCTGTTCGGGATGTTCATCCCCTACCAGGCGGTGATGATCCCGTTGCAGCAGTTGCTGGTGAACGCCCAGCTCATGGGCGGGGTGTTCCCGCTGATCCTGGCGCACACCGTCTACGGCATCCCGATCTGCACGCTCATCTTCCGCAACTACTACGCGAGCATCCCGCCGACCCTGATCGAGGCCGCCCGCGTGGACGGGGCCGGGCTGCTGCGCACCTACGCCCTGGTGGTGCTGCCGGTGTCGGCCCCGGCCTTCGCCGTGACGCTGATCTGGCAGTTCACCTCCGCCTGGAACGACTTCCTGTTCGCCGTGTTCCTGACCGGCCCGGCGAGCTGGCCGGTGACGGTGCAGCTCAACAACGTGGCCGGGTCGATGGTGGTGCCCTACAACCAGCAGATGGCGGCGGCGGTGCTGGCCTCGCTGCCCACGCTCGTCATCTACCTGCTGCTGGGGCGCTACTTCATGCGCGGGCTGATGGCGGGCGCGCTCAAGGGCTGATCGCTCCGTCCCGGTGCCGGGTCCCGGTCCCGGCACCGGGGGCCGGGGGCTGGGGGCCGGGGGCCTAACCGGCCCCTGCCCGCGATCCCGGGGATCAGGCCAGGGACATCAGCGGAGCCCCCCACCAGGCGCAGCCCCGGCCCGTGATCCCGGAGACCAGGCCCGTGCGCGGTCGCCGCGCCGGTGCGCCAGCAGGCGCAGGACCACGACGGCCGCGCCGAGCCCGCCCGCCGCCAGCGTCGCCGCCGTCACGTCGGGAAGCCACGTCAGGGCCGGGCGCGGGCCGTGGCTCGCCGCCACCCCCACCGCGGCGGACACCGCGACGATCCCCAGGGCCGACCACAGCGCGGTCGCCCACCGGCGGGGCCGCCGCACCCGCACGGCCGCCACGGCGCCCGCGCCCAGCGCCGCCGCGGCGGCGCTGGGCGCCCACACCGAAGCCAGGTACAGCGGGTCGGTGCCGGGGGAGGAGGGGGAGTCCCCGCCCGCGAGCATGTGGGCCAGCCCGAAGGCGACCGCCTGGATTCCGTTGTCGCGCAGCATGTCGTAGGTGTTCTGGAGGACCACCACCGCCCGCCCCCGCTGGGGCAGCACCACCACGATCGCCGCGTACCCCGGGGTCGAACCGCCGTGGAAGACGATCGGCTCACCCAGGTCGGACAGGGCAGTGTCGCGCCAGCCCAGGCCGTACTCCTGCGCCGAGCCGGGGACCGGGACCAGCCCCGTGCGGGCCCGCTCCAGCGCGGCGGCGTCCAGCACGGGCGGCTCAGCCGCCACCTGCGCCCGCGCGAACGCGGCCAGGTCGGTGACGTCCCCGCCCAGGTAGCCGTAGGCGGCCCCCTCGTCGTCCACGCCGTCGGCGTCGGCCACCGGCACGCCCCACAGCGTGCGGTGCCCCGGGCTCAGCCCGGCCTCCCGCGCCTGGGCCGCGCTGGCGAAGACGCCGTCCATCCCCACCGGTTCCAGGACGCTCTCGCGCAGGTACCCGCGGAAGTCGCCGGTCACCTCCTCCATGACGGCGCCCAGCACGAGGTAGTTCGCGCTGCTGTACTCGTGCGTGCCCGGGGTCCCCGGCTCCGAGACGGAGGCGCGTGCCACCCGCGCATCCAGGTCCGGGGCCCGCTCGCCGTACAGGTCGCTGGTGGCGGCGGCGGTGCGCCCGGTGAGCCCCGAGGTCTGGGTGAGCAGGTCGCGCACGGTGGGGTCGGCGCCGAACTCCGCGAAGACCGGCAGGTACTCCTCGACCGGGGCGTCCAGGTCCAGTCGACCCTCCCGGGCCAGGACCAGTGCGGCGGTGGCGGTCACGGGCTTGGCCACCGACCCCCACAGGAACGGGGTGTGCTCGTCCACCGGGGCGCCGTCGCCGTCCACGCCGAAGGTCCCCTGGTGCTCGACGCCCCCGGGGCCGACCACGGCGTAGGCCAGCCCGGGGGTGTCGGTGGCCGCCATGCGTTCTTGGACGTAGGCGTCCATCCCGGCGGGGTCGGCGGGAGCCGGGTCGTCCGGTGGTGCTGTGACCACGGGGGACAGGGCGAGCAGCAGGGCGAGGGGGACGTGCGTGAGGGGGAGGGGCATGAGGGGGCCTTTCGATAACCGTATGCCTATACAATTATGACCGTACCATGATACGGTTATCCGGTGCCGAGAACCGCAGACCACGCCCAGAGGCGCACGCAGATCACCGGTGCCGTGTGCGAGCTGATCGCCGAACGGGGGCTGGACGCCGTGACCGTGGCCCGCACGGCCGCGCGCGCGGGGATCTCCGTCGGGCTCGTGCAGCACTACTTCCCGTCCAAGGACGACATGCTGCTGCACGCGTTCGAGCGGGTCAGCACGGCCGTCGCCACCCGCGTCGCGGACGTCGTCGGTGAGGGGGTCCGGCACGAGAGGACCATTGCCGAGATCCTGCTGGCCGCGCTGGCCGAGCACCTGCCCCTGGACGAACCCCGCCGGGCGGAGTTCCGGGTGATCCGCGTCTTCGCCGGACGGGCCCTGGAGAACCCGGCCCTGGCCGAGGTGGACGCGCGCACCGCGGACGCACTGCACGCCGAGATCGCCCGGGCGGTGCGCAACGGTGTGGAGTGCGGTGAGGTGGAGGCGGACGTGGACGCCGCCGCGTCCGCCTCCCGCGTCGCCGCCCTGGCCGAGGGGCTGGCCACCCAGGTCTACCGGGGAGGGTCGGGAGCCGCCGAGCGAGCCCGGGAGGCGTTGCGCGCGGAACTGGGCTCGGTGTTCACGGGAGAGTGCCGCCAGTACGCGCGCTGAACCGCCGACCTCGGCCGCGTTCCCGGCCGCGGTGGCGGTGTCGCCTCCGGGAGGGTCGGAGCGGCCCGAGTACCCCAGGCGTGTGCGCAGTTCGCCTCCCCACGGACGCGTTGTCGATGTCCTCGCGTGTGGTTCTGGATGTGTTCGCGCGTGTTCAGGGGGAGGTCGGGGGGTCTGGCTGGTTGAGGAGGGTGGCGATGTGTTCTTTGGGGTAGCGGCGTGCTCCGCCGGGGGTGCGGAAGGGTTTGAGGACGTTGTCCCATTGGCCTCGGTGGAGGCTGCGGGGGCGGATGTTGAACAGGGCGGCGACTTCGCTGGGGGTGAGGACGTCGGGGCGGCCGTCGAGGAGGTAGCTGTAGTCGGGCATGAGGGGCTTTCCGTGTCTTCGGGGGGTCGGTACTCGGTGCTGAGTGTTGTGCGGGTGGCTGGTGGGGTGGCCCCGCCCTCCCGGGGAAGGGGAGGGCGGGGCTTCGGGCTGGTGCTCTTCGCATCGGCTCGTCCGCACCGGCCCGGGGGGCAGGTCGGGTGGTGCGGAGCATGGAGCGCTGAGTGCTCACGGGGAAGGGTGGGTCACCAGGGGAAGACGGCGCGGACGGTGATCGCGCCGCAGGAGTGCTGCTTCCAGTCCCAGTAGGAGCACAGGGCCTCGACCAGGCGCAGTCCGTTGCCGCTGGGGCGCAGGGGCTCGGGGCTGGGCAAGGCCGGGAAGCTGGGTCGTTCTCCGGGGCGGGGTCCGTTGTCGGTGACGCGGAGTTCGAGGTGGCGCGCGGTGCGTTCGATCTCCACGCGGATGCTGCCGCCGGGAAGCCCGGACGCCGAGTGGCGCAGGGCGTTGGTGGTCATCTCGGAGACGGCGATGCTGACGGGTTCGGCCAGGCTGGGGCGAGAGCGGGTGGCCTGGACGGCCCAGCGGCGGGCGATCTTGACGTGGCCGAGTTCGGGGCCGAGCAGAATGCCTGAGTTGGTGGCGGTTCCGCACAGTCGGCGTGGAAGCGGGATGGGCGGAACGGTAGACTTTTGCATGTTTCACCTCGGGGCTTTCGGGGTGGAGCGCCTTGCCTCGGCGGTCGCTCTCGACTTCGACCGCCGGGGCTTCTTCTTGGCCGGTGTGTCATATTTAAGGGCTTTCTTCACACCACAGGCCTTTCACGGTGCAGTGTGAAGAATCCTCCGGATTCCACAACCGGTTCTCCGTGGCCACACGATCTCTCAGTGAAGTGGCCAGTTCAAGAGACTTCGCAAAACCGTCGTGTGATTGGAGGTTCCACAGAAGGCTCCTCCCAGGGGGAGAAAAACCTGCGTAATATGTTTCTCCCAGTGAAGTCATGGAGGAACACGTGACGAAGCGACCCCCCGACCCCGCGTGGAAGCACTTCGGGAAGCAGATGCGGAAGCACCGCGATGCCCTTGGCCTGCTGCAAGTCGACATCGCCAAGGTGATCGGCGTTGTGGGGAACTGTTACTCCTCGTGGGAGACCGGCGCTCGGAAGCTCGATGAGAAGTACGTCAACAAGATGGACGAAGCCCTGAAAGCCGGAGGGCGCATCGCTGAGGAGTGGGAGAAAGCCAGCCGTCAGGTGAAAACTCCGTTCCGTTTTGCGGAGTTGCCTGAGCTGGAGTCCGCAGCCACCCAGATCAGAGACTTTCAACCGCTCGTGTTTCCCGGCTTGCTCCAGACTGAGGAGTACGCTCGCGCGGTCTTCGAAGACATCTTCCCCGGGATGGCTTCGTCTTCGATCGACCAACTCGTGCAGGGGCGCATGGCCCGGCAGCGCATCCTGGGTGATGAGCCCCGGCCACTGGTGCTTTTCCTCATCGCTGAGGCGGTGTTTCATCAGCGAGTTGGAAACCGAGGCCCTGAGCTACTGCATGAGCAGGTGCAGCGCGTCCTCCGCGAGATGGAGAGCGGTAAAGTACGGGTTCAGATCATCCCCCGGGACACGGGACGCCACTACGGAAGTGGTGGGGCTTTCCGGCTGTACACCTTCCCCGACGAGCCCGCCGTGGCATCTGCGGAGTACATGACTGGGGAGGTGGTCATCAGCGATATGGATCGGTACCAGGAGTGTGTGACGAGCTTCGGGCTTCTCCAGGGAGAGGCCCTTTCGGAGGCTGCGACGCTCCGGATGTTGCGAGAGTTGGTGGACGATGACTGAAGAGCGCGCATGGCACACAGCCAGCTACAGCAGCGGAAGCGGGAACTGCGTCGAGGTTAGCGAGGGCTCTGAGACACTGGTTCGGGACACCCATAACCGGGAGCTGGGCTACCTGTCTGCCCAGGCTTCCGAGTGGACGGCCTTGCTCGCGGCTGTGCGCGGTTGGTAGCCGGAGCCCTGTCTCCTCGACGGTTCCTCGAAATCCTTCATGTGAGCATGAAAGGTCTGTGATGAGCAGCGAGAACAGTCCATGGCACAAGTCCAGCTACAGCGCCAACGGGGGCAACTGCGTTGAGACCCGCGAGCACAAGGCTGGTTCGGACGTGCGTGACACTCAGAATCGGAACCAGGGGCATCTGACGTTCGCTCGTCAGGAGTGGGCCGCCGTTCTCGCTGTCACGAAGGGATGAGTCGTGAAGTCTGACTGGCACAAGTCCTCCTTCAGTGACGGCGGCGGCGGTCACTGCGTAGAGGTCGCGGAAGGGCCTACCACCCACGTTCGTGACACCCAGAACCGGGAGCTGGGCCATCTGTCGGCCGAGGCCTCGGAGTGGACAGCACTACTGGCCGCAGTGCGCGTCCGGTAGCGAAGTACCTCTATCCGGTCCTGCCCGCGCCTGGGCAGGGCCGGTTTCTGTTTCCCACCCGTCACCCGCTCCGCACCAGCCACGCATACACCGCCAAACCGGGCCAGCAACCGGCCACACCTGGCTACGGTGTCCACCATGGCTACTCACGAGGAACTGTCCTCCCGCTATCCCGACGTCCTCTTCACCAACCTGCCACCCGGCGCCCACGGCACGGGGGCGGTCTGGGAGGTCCGGTCCCGCGGCTCCGACACGATCATCATGTACGCGCACACCGACGAGCAGGCCGACCGGTACGCGAAAGTCGTCGCCCGAGCCGTCAAGTACCCCGGCCAGATGGGATGACGACGCCCCGCGCCGACGGACTGGGCTTGATCGGGACCCTCCCCCGCGTGCGCGGGACCGCAGGTTGTCCACAGGGCGAAGAGCGGTCTGGTGCGGTGCCGGACGGGCGGGCTACGCTCGATTCGGGGGAGTGCTCGCTCCGCGCAGGTGCGTAACGCGCCCCCGAATCCAGTCTGGCTGGCCTTCCCACCCGCCGCCAACCCCCGGCTTCCGCCTGTGGACGACCGCCTCCGCGTGCCCGGGGAGCGTTGGGAAACCGCCGCACTCCGACCCGGCTCGATCGGAACCATCCCCGCGTGCGCGGGGCGCGTGCTTCCCGAACCCCTCTCTGCCAGATTGGGATGAAACATCCCTTCATGTCCGTTTAGGCAGGCAGAGACCAACAGGGGAGCATCACCCGTATGACCAGCCAGAACACCAACCCCGCAGCCAAACCCCAACGCCGGACCTTCTCCGCCCAGTACAAGCTGCGCATCATCGCCGAGCACGACGCGTGCGCCACCGGAGCCGAACGCGCCGCCCTGCTGCGCCGTGAACGCCTCTACCACTCCCACATCATCGAGTGGCGCAACGCCCGCGACGCCGGCGCCCTGGAAAACCTCACCGACAGGCGCACCTCACCCACACGGGCCAAGAAGCACCCCGCCCAAGCCGAGGCCGAACGGCTGCGCACCCGGGTCGCCAAACTGGAGAAGGACGTGGCCGAACGCGACCACGCCCTGGAGGTCATGGGAAAAGCCTCCGCGCTCTTGCAGGCACTCTCCAAGAGCGCGGACTGAACGAGCACCTCGAACCCGTCCTGCACCAGGCGGTCCAAGACCTGCGCCCCCACACCGGCATCGTCAGGGCCTGCCAGCTCCTGGGGCGCTCCCGCGCCACCCACCACCGCCGCCTCAACCCGCCCGAGCCCAAGAAACCAGCCCCGCGCACACCACCGCCCTCAACCCTGACCAGCGCCGAGCGCGCCGCGATCCTGGAGCTGATGAACAGCCCCGCCTACGCCGAGTTACCACCCGCCCAGATCTGGGCCCGCGAACTCGACGAGGGCCGCTACCACTGCTCGGTCTCCACCATGTACCGGATCCTGCGCGAACACGGCCAGACCGGAGAGCGCCGCCGCACGGCCACCCACCCGCCCAAGACGGTCCCCGAGTTACGGGCGGACGGGCCCGGGCAGGTCTTCACCTGGGACATCACCCGCCTCAAAGGACCTGGGCGGGGCGAGTACTTCCACGCCTACGTCATCATCGACATCTACTCGCGCTACGTGGCCGCGCACACCGTGGAGCGAGCCGAGTCCGGCAAGCGGGCCGCGGAGCTGATCGCGGATCTGGCCAAGGCCAGCAGCATCGCCCCGGCAGTGCTGCACGCTGACCGGGGTGCGGCGATGACCTCCAAGGAGGTCTCCCAACTGTTGTTGGACCTGGGCATCGAGCGCTCGCACTCTCGCCCCAAGCAGTCCAACGACAACCCATACTCAGAAGCGCAGTTCAAAACCCTCAAGTACACGTCGGACTACCCGGACCGGTTCGCTTCCCTGGCACACGCCCGCCAGTGGTTGGACGGGTTCATGGCCTACTACAACCACGAGCACCGCCATTCAGGGATCGGTTACCACACCCCGGCCTCGGTGCACTTCGGTACGGCCGCTCAGGTCCGCGACCAGCGGGCCGCCACCCTGGCCCAGGCCTATGCCGCCCGTCCGGAGCGGTTCTCGCGTCCACCGCGACCGCCCCAGGTTCCCGAGACCGTGTGGATCAACGATCCAGCCCACCGCCGGGACCACACGCCACAGAACGTTTGACCAGGTCACCGTCTCATTTGACTTGACAAGTTCCGAACCGCGGGCCTACCCCTCGCGCAGAATCCTCACCAGGCGGGTCGTCCGCTCCTTCGCCGCGGTCTCCCGCACACCGGTCTCCAGCCCGCCACCGGTCGCGTCCACCAGCGACACGTGCCGCGTCGCGCGGGTCAGCGCCGTGTACACCTGCGGCCGCGACACCGGCACCTCCGGCGGGAACACCGCCACCACGGCGGGCCACCGGCCCCCGTGCGCGGCGGCCACCGTCACCGCCCAGCCCGGGCGCAGCGCCGCCGGGTCGGTCACCTTCACCCGACCGCCGCCGACCAGCTCCACCACGGCACCGCCGTCCACCCCGCGCAGATGACCGGTGTCACCGGGCCCGTAACCGGGACCCTCCGCCGCGAACAGCACCCGGTCGCCCACGTCGAACCCGCCGTGCGCACCAGGCCCCGGGTTCAGCCTCTCCTTGCACGCGGCGTTGACCGCACGCGCACCGGCCGGGCCGTCCTCCCGCGCGGTCACCACCTGCACGTGCTCGGCCCCGATCCCCAACGCGCGCGGAATCGAGTCCGTCACCAGCTGCACCACCCGGTGCGCCGCCTCCTCGGCCGACGCCGCCGGAACCCGCACCACCTCGCGTCCGGGCGCCTCCACCTCGGGAACCCCGCCCGAGGCCACGCCCGCCGCCAGTTCCGCGATCGGCCCCGGGGCGTCCTCGTCGGCCACCTCGGCCACGTGCGCGGTCCGCGAAGCGGCGATGTCCACCACCACCTGGCCCGGCGTGGCCGACGGCGCCTGGTTCGGGTCGGCCAGCAGCACCAGGTGGGCGTCGTCCGCGCACACCGAAGCTAGTTCGGCGGCACGGGCCGCGCCCACCGACATCGCCTCGCACAGCACGACCAGACCGGCCTTCAGCGGCGCCTGCGCCAGCAGCGCGGGCAGCGACACCGCCCGTACGGGGGACTGAACGTCATCGCCGGGCCCCTGCTGGCCCTGCTGTCCCGCCTGGCCCTGCTGTACCTGCTGGCTCCGCTGTTCCGGCTGCTCCCGGTCCTCCTGCGCTTCGTCAGCCTCTTCGGACCCCTGCGCGTCCGGAGCCCCCTGCGTCGCCGGGGTCTCCTGTGCCTCCGAAGCTTCTTGTGTCTCCGGAGTCCCCTGCGCGTCCGAGGCCGCCTCAGCGCCCTCAGCCCCCTGCGCCGCTTCGGCCTCCTCAGCACCCCGGGTCTCCTCGGCGGCCCCGCTCCCGGCCCCGGCCTCCGGCGCCCCTCCGGTATCCCCGGAAGCCCGCGTCCCCTCCGTACCCCCGGCCGCGGCCCGCTCCCCGCGGACCCGCGCCAGGTCGGCGTTGACGGCCGCCGCGGCCTGCGCGGTCGGCGCCGCCACCGCGATTCCCACCTGGCTGTCGGTGGCGATCGCCTCCAGGCACACCAGCGCCCGCGCGATCTCCGCGGCGTCGCCGGGGCCGTGCCGCAGCACCGTCACCGGGCGCAGGGTCGCCGTCACCAGGGCCTCGCGTGTGCGATCCGAAATGGTGAACCCGCCCTGTTCCACGGCCGCGTCCACCGTCTCGCCCGCGGTCACCGAGTCCATGATCGGCTCGTTGCCGCCGATCAGCCGCAGCAGCTGTTCGCCCAGCCGCTGTTCGGCGTGCCCCACCTCGGGCAGCGCGTAGAACAGTTCGGTGTCGGGCAGGTCCGGGACCTTGCCCTCACTGAAGTCGAAATCCTCGTCGTCGTCCTCATCGGTGCTCTCCAGCACCACCGCGCTCCCGTCGGCCACGGCCGCCTCCAGCGCGGCGGCCGGATCGGCCACCCCGAACCCGCCCACGACCGAGGCCAGCTTCTTCTCCTCGACCACGGTGTGCCCGCGCGCGGCGGACATGCGCAGCACGTGCCCGGTGAGCGCCGCCAGTCGCCGGGGGTCGCCGGGCCGCGCGCCCTCGCCCAGGTGCCTGCGGGCGCAGAAGTCGGCCTGCTCCGGGGTCACCTGCGGCAGGCGCAGCAGCAGCCACGGGTTCGCGTCCAGCGCGGCTGCGGCCCCCGGCCCCAGCACGCCCAGCAGCCGGGGCGCCAGGGCGCCCGGCGCGCCCATCCGGTCAAGGACGGCACTGACCTGTTCTGCCTCGGACACCTCGGGCGGTTCCCCTCGTCATACGGTTCACGGACTCTGGGGGAGCCTATCGACTGGCGACGACGCTCGGTTCCCGCTTCCGGCCGTCTGCCCGCCGATGCCCGCCACCATGCACTCCGGTCGCCCGCCGCCGCCCGCTCCGGCTACCCGCTACCACGCACCCTGACGCCTGACGTGGCCCGTTCCGGCTGCCCGCCACCATCCACACCGGCCGCCTGCTGCCGCCCATCCTGACTGCTCGCCACCACGTACCCCGGTCGTCTGCCGCCGCCCGCCCCGGTTGCCCGTTGCCGCGCTCCCCGTCCGCCCGCCGTCGCCCGAACCCGGCATACCTTCCGGACGCGTTCCGGAGCCTCTCCGAGTCCGGGAGCGCCCCCGGCCCGCCCGCTACTCCCGCTTCGCCCGGTTCCCGCGCCCGCGCCGCCCCTCCCGTTTCCCCTGTTTCCCGACCGGGGCGTCCGGACCGGCGACCTGGCGCACGGCCGCGCACGGGTCGGTCGTGGGGGAGGACTCCTGGACGGCGTCGGCCGCGTGCTGGGCGATCCGGCGGAACAGCTCGCGCGCGGGCGCGTCGAGTCCCGTCAGGATGTGCTCCTCCGCCTCACGCACGCGTTCGCTGAGCGAGGCCAGCACCTCGTGGCCGTGGGCGGTGGCGCACACCCGCCGCACCCGCCGGTCGCCGGGGTCCACCCGGCGCCGCACGAGGTCGGCCTCCTCCAGGTCGTCGAGGAGGTAGGTCATCACGCTGCGGTCGATGAGCAGCCGCTCGGCCAGGGCCGCCTGGGTGGGGGGCTCGTCGAGTGAGACCGCGGTGAGCACGTGGTAGCCCCGGCTGCCGTGCGGAACGTCGTCCAGGACCGCCTCCACCCGCTCGTGCCACCGGCGCAGGAGCACGGCCAGCGACCACCCCAGGTTGGTGTCCTGCCCCGGAGCCGGTTCCGCGCCCGAGGCCGTGCCCGCTTCCGGTGCCGCGCCCGTGTCGGCGGCCGTGCCCGTGTCCGGGTCCGCGTTTCCTGCCGGGGTCCGGCCGGGCTTCGGAGTGGGGAGTGCCATGCTCCGAGGCTACCAGGAATAGGTGGCACACAAGATAAGTTGTTGCCAATATCGTTGATTCGACAAACTAGTTCCGGCTTCCTCCCGAGGAGAGAACCCAATGCCCGACTACGGACACCCCCTGAGGTTCGGCACCTTCATCACACCCGCGGCGCAGGACCCCGACCGCACCGTCGCGCTCGCCGAACTCACCGAGGCGGCCGGACTCGACCTGGCCACCTTCCAGGACCACCCCTACAACCCCGGCTTCCTCGACACCTGGACCCTGCTGAGCTGGGTGGCCGCGCGCACCACGCGCCTGAGCGTGTCGGCCAACGTCCTCAACCTGCCCCTGCGCCCGCCCGCGATGCTCGCCCGTTCCGCCGCCAGCCTCGACCTGCTCTCCCACGGCCGCTTCGAACTCGCCCTGGGCGCCGGAGCGTTCTGGGACGGCATCGAGGGCATGGGCGGCAAGCGCCTAACCCCGCGCCAGGCCGTCGACGCGCTCAGCGAGGGCATCGACGTCATCCGCGCCGCCTGGGACACCGACGCCCGCGGCGGCGTCCGCGTCGACGGGGAGCACCACCGCGTGCGCGGCATGAAGCGCGGCCCCGCCCCCGCCCACGAGATCGGCATCAGCCTGGGCGCATACAAGCCCCGCATGCTGCGCCTGGTCGGCGCCAAGGCGGACGGCTGGCTGCCCAGCCTGGGCTACCTCAAGCTGGAGGACATGGCCGGAGCCCATCGGACCATCGACGAGGCCGCGCATGCCGCCGGGCGCGACCCCCGCCAGGTCCGCCGCATGCTCAACCTCGCCCAGATCGCGTTCCTGCCCACCGGGAAGGACTTCCTCCAGGGCCCGCCCGAGCAGTGGGTGGACGACCTGCTGCCCCTGGTCCTCGACCACGGCTACTCCACGTTCATCGTGGGCACCGACGACCCGCGCACCATCCAGACCTTCGGCGCCGAGGTCGCCCCCGCCCTGCGCGAGGCCGTGGACCGCGAACGCGCCGACGCGGGCACCGACACCGGACCGGCCCGCGCCGCAGCCTCCCTGGCCGCGCGCCGTTCGGGCATCGACTACGACGGCGTCCCCGAGAGCCTGCGCGAGCACGCCGTCGAACCCGGCGACCGCGCCTACGCCCGCGTCCGCCACGGCTACATGCAGAAGGGCTCACCGGGTCTGGTCCTGCGCCCCGGCAGCGCCGAGGAGGTCGCCGAGGCCCTCGCCCACGCCCGTGCCCAGGACGCCGACCTGCACGTGCGCAGCGGCGGCCACGGCATCAGCGGACGCTCCACCGGCGACGGCGGCGTCGTCGTGGACCTGTCGCGGATGAACGGCGCCGAGGTGCTGGACGCGGACTCCGGCCTGGTCCGGCTCGGCGCCGGCGCCCGCTGGGGCGATGTCGCCGACACCCTCGCCCTCCACGGCCTGGCGCTCAGCTCGGGCGACCACGGGGGAGTGGGCGTCGGGGGCCTGGCCACCACCGGCGGCGTGGGCTACATGTCCCGCGCCCACGGCCTGACCATCGACAACGTCACCGCCGTCGAGGTGGTCACCGCGGACGGAACGCTCGTGCGCGCCGACGCCGACCACCACCCCGACCTGTTCTGGGCCATGCGCGGCGCGGGCGCCAACTTCGGCGTGCTCACCGCCGTCGAGGCCACGGCCGCCCCGGTGCGCGACGTGGTCCTCGGCCAGTTCGTCTACGACGCGACCGACACCGCCGCCTTCCTGCGGGCCTGGGGCGAGGTCGCCGAGGCCGCGCCGCGCGAGGTCACCGCCTTCCTCACCACCGGCCCCGCGCGCGGCGGGCGCGGCCCGGCGGCGCAGGCCATGGTGGTCTACGCCGGGGAGGACACCGACCTGGCCGTGCGGGCGCTGGAGCCCTTCCTGTCCGTGGGCCCAGTCCTGGAGCAGCGCGCCCAGCTCGCGCCCTACTCCGCGATCCTGGTCCGCCCCGACGGGCCCCACCAGGGCCACGGCCTGCCCGAGGCGCGCTCGGGTCTGCTGCACCACGTCACCCCGGACGCGGCCGAGGGCCTGGCCGGGCTGCTCACCTCGGGCGACGTCATGTTCATGCAGCTCAGACAGGTGGGCGGCGCGGTCAACGACCTGGCGGCCGACGCCACCGCCTACGCCCACCGGTCGCAGAACTTCGTGCTGGCGGCCATGACGGCGACCCGGAGCGCCGCGCGCATGGACCAGTGGTGGGCGGACCTGGACAAGCACCTGGAGGGCATGTACCTGAGCTTCGACACCCGTACCGGGCCCGAGGTGCTCGCGCAGGCCTTCCCCGAACCCACCCTGGACAGGCTGCGGGCCCTCAAGGCCGTGTACGACCCGCGCAACGTGTTCGACAAGAACTTCCCGATCCCGCCCGCGACCCGGGGCTGACCGGGCCCGGCCGGAAGCCGGACGGCCGGTGGGGCGTCCCCCGCGCGTGTGCGCCGGGGGCGGCCACGGCCGACCCTTCGGCGCCGGATCGCGTCCCCCATGTGCGCGGCTCCCGTGTCCGCGTGCGCCGGGGCGTCGCCGCCGGTCGGTGCCGCTCCGCGCGTTCCCCGCGCGTGGTATCCGGGGTGGAGAGGGCCCGCCTGTGGGCTTGCCCGCCGTGAAACCGTTTGCGGGCGCACCGCACGGGTGGGGCGGGCGCGGTCACCGCACGGGCGTCGCCGGTTCGCGCGGCCCGGGGGAGAGAGCGCCCCGAAGCCGCCGGGGACGGTCGCGCCCCCGTTTCCGTGGACCCCGGGGGAGCACCGGCGGGGGAGGGGCCGAGGGAGCGCCGACGACGGGGAGGGGCGTCAGCGCTCGGGGCGCGCCGTGGCGTCGTCGAGCGCGTCGCGGATCTTGGGCGGCAGCTCCACGCCCTCCACGCCCAGGATCTCCTCCAACTGCGCGAGGGTGCGCGGACCGACCACCGCCGCGGCCACGCCCTCCTGGTCACGCGCCCAGCTCAGCGCCACCGCCAGCGGCGACACGCCCAGCCCCTCGGCCGCCGTGCACACCGACTCCACCACCCGGCGGCTGCGGTCGTCCAGGTAGGGCTCCACGTACGGCGCCATGTGGGGGAAGGCCGCCCGCGAGTCCGGCGGAGTCCCGTTGCGGTACTTGGCGGTGAGCACACCGCGGCCCAGCGGAGACCAGGCGATGAGGTGGGCCCCGGACAGCGCCGCGGCGGGTCGCAGGCCGTGGTCGGCGCCCCGGTTGAGCAACGAGTACTCGGTACCCACGCTCACCAGGGGCACGCTCCCGGGCCGCGCGCGCTGCCAGGTGGCCAGGGTCGCGAACTGCCACGACTCCAGGTTCCCCGTGCCCACGTAGCGCGCCTTGCCCGCCGCCACCGCCGCCTCCATCGCGGCCAGCGACTCCTCGGGCGGCGTGGAGGGGTCGAACACGTGGAGCTGCCACAGGTCCACGTAGTCGGTCTGCAGGCGTCGCAGCGAGGCGTCCAGGGAGGCCAGCAGGTGCCGCCGGGAGGCGTCCACCGGCCGGTAGCCGTCGGGCGTGTGGCCGGTCTTGGTGGCCACCACCACGTCCTCGCGGCGCACCGAGGCGCGCAGCAGGCGTCCCAGGATCCGCTCGCTCTGGCCGCCGGTGTAGATGTCCGCGGTGTCCACGAGCGTGCCGCCCGCGTCGACGAACGCGGTGAGCTGCTGCCCGGCCTCCTCCTCGGAGGTGTCCTTGCCCCAGGTCATCGTGCCGAGAGCGGTACGAGAGACCCAGAGCCCTGATCTGCCCACCTGTCGCTGTTCCATGCGGCGGAGATTACCGCGTCCGTCCGACGCCGTCCTTCGGGCACACCTCCGCCGCTCCCCCCGGACGCGGCCGTGACCGGCGCGTTCGCCGCGCCCGCGCCCGTGTTCCGACTCCGCGAACGGGCTCCTCGAACCTGGTGGCCCGGATCCGCCGCGCCCGCCGCGGCACACCGTTCCCGCGACCGCGGCCGGGGTCCTGCCCTCCCGTCCGCCGCGGGCCTACCCTGTGACCATGGCGACACCCGCAGCACCCCAGGACACTCCGCCCCCACCGCCCGCACCCGAGGCGGTCACCCTCCTCCTCATCCGGCACGGGATGACCGACGCCACCGGCCCCCGCCTGGCGGGGCGCGCCGAGGGCGTCCACCTCAACGACACCGGCCGGGTCCAGGCCGCGCACCTGGCCGGACGGCTCACAGGGCTGCGACCGGCGGCCCTGGTCTCCAGCCCGCTCGAACGCTGCCAGGAGACCGCCGAGGCCGTCGCCGCGCAGCTCGGCGTCCCCGTCACCACCGACGAGCGCTTCGTGGAGTGCGACTACGGCTCCTGGACCGGCCGCGGCCTGGGCGAACTGTCCGACGAACCCCTCTGGCGCGTGGTGCAGGACCACCCCAGCGCCGCGCGCTTCCCCGGCGGGGAGGCCCTGGCCGAGTCCTCGGCCCGCGCGGTCGCGGCCGTGCGCGACTGGAACGCCCGCCTGCTCACGGCGCCGCCCCAGGACCCGGCCCCGGGCGCCCCGTCCGCGCCCCAGGACCCGCCCGTGTACGTGGTGTGCAGCCACGGCGACATCATCAAGGCCGTCGTCGCCGACGCCCTGGGCATGCACCTGGACCTGTTCCAGCGGCTGCGGGTGGACCCCTGTTCGGTCACCTCCATCACCTACACGCGCACCCGTCCCTTCCTCAACAAGCTCAATGACACGGGGGAAAGCCTGACCGCGAGCCTGCCGACCCCCGCCGAGGCCAGCGGCGACGCGGCCGTGGGAGGCGGCGCGGGCTCACAGGAGGCCGCCGCCGACGCCCCCTGACGGTTCCTCCTTCCGCCCGGTGAGCCGTAGGGATCTCCCGGTACCCTGCCCCCCCGCCCGGCCCCGGCGGGCCGCCGGGAGACATCGGCGGCCCACGGGGGCCGGTGCGGTGGCCCGCTCCGCGGGGACGGACCGGCGGTCTCGATGGCCGAGGCCGCGGCACCGCGGCGCGGCGCGCACCCGCCCGGCGCCCGGCCCTTCGGCCCCACCCGGGCCCACCAGCGCGTCCGGCAGGTTTGGCACCGGGAGGCCCGCATCCCGTAAGGTTCTTGGCATGCCCGTCTTTCAGTTCAATCCGCCGGAGCGGTTCGTCGCGGGGACCGTGGGCCAGCCGGGAGACCGCACCTTCTTCCTCCAAGCCGTGGGCGAGGGGCGCATCACCAGCGTGGTCCTGGAGAAGGCGCAGGTCGAGGCGCTCGCCACCCGTATCGAGGAACTACTGGAAGAGGTGCACCGGCGCTTCGGCTCCCCGCCGGAGGACACCGCTCCACCCGAGGACGACGCTCCCCTGGAGCAGCCCATCGAACAGGACTTCCGGGTCGGTACCCTGGCCCTGGCCTGGGACGCCGAGGCCGCCCGCGTCATCATCGAGGCCCAGGAGATCGACGAGACCGCCGGTGAGGACCTGCTGGAGGACGACGAGGAGGAGCTGGAGGTCTTCGCCGAGGAGGCCCCCGCCCACCGCGACGTCCTGCGCGTCTACCTCACCCCCGGCGCCGCGCGCTCCTTCGCCGGACGCGCGCTGAAGGTGGTCGCCGCCGGACGCCCGGACTGCCCGCTGTGCGGACGCCCGCTCGACCCCAACGGCCACATCTGCGTACGCCAGAACGGCTACCGACCGGACAGCCTCGTCTGAGCACGCCGATGAGCACACCACCGGCGGGCCGCCGGGCGCGCAGACCCGGGGGCCCGCGATGAGGGACACCGCCGACGCCTTCGACGGCCTCAGCCCGGCCGTCGGGCTCGACCTGCTCCGCACCGGCGAGATCACTGTGGAGGGGCGGCTGACTGCCGCCTCCAACGCCACCCTGTACTGCACCGTCTCCGACGGCGTGCACTCGGCCGCCTGCGTGTACAAGCCGGTGGCGGGGGAGCGGCCGCTGTGGGACTTCCCCGACGGGACCCTGGCCGGGCGCGAGGTGAGCGCCCACGCCGTCTCCGAAGCCCTGGGCTGGGGGATCGTCCCGCCCACCGTGCACCGCGACGGCCCGTTCGGCGAGGGCATGGTGCAGCTGTGGGTGCACGGCGACGCCACCGTGGACCTGATCGCCCTGGCGCGGGAGACCGACAACACCGACCTGCGCCGCATGGCGGTGTTCGACGCGGTCATCAACAACTCCGACCGCAAGATCGGCCACCTGCTGCCCACCCCCGGCGGCCACCTGTACGGCTGCGACCACGGGGTCTCCCTCGCGGAGGACTACAAGCTGCGCACCGTGCTGTGGCAGTGGCAGGGCCAGCCGCTGCCCCAGGACGCCCTGGAGGCCCTGGGGTCGGTGCGCGACCAGCTCGCCGACGCGGACAGCGCCCTGTCCGAGGAGTTGAAGCGGCACCTGACCGGACCGGAGGCCTACGCGGTGCGCAGCCGGGTGGACCTGCTCATCCGGCACGGCATCCACCCCTACCCGGCGCCGGACTGGCCCGCGGTGCCCTGGCCGCCGATCTGAGTCCGGTGGCGGCCTTCCGCCCGCCCCGGTGCGCGGCGGGACGCGCACGGGAGGAGCGGCCCCGGCCTGCCACCGCCCGCGGCCGTGCCTTCCCACGGCCGCACCCCGCCCGCCCGGCCGCGAACCCGAGCCGTTCCGGGGACGTCGTAGGACCCGGCGGCACCGGCGGGAGGGAACCCCATGGCGGGGTCCGAGCGCCTGCGGGCCGGGCCCGGAGGGCCGGTCACCCCGCGCCCGGACGGGCGCTTCCCCGAGGAGGAGCCCGCGGCCGGGACCGGACCGGTGTGAGGGTGCTCGCCTACCAGGGGGTGGGAATGGCGTGCTCCTTGCCCCTGACGGCACAATGGGCACGTGAGCAACGAGTGGAACTACCTATTCGACATGGACGGCGTGCTCGTACGCGAGCAGCACCCCATCCCGGGCGCGGACGAGCTCATCGCGGAGCTGCGCGAGAACGGGATTCCGTTCATGGTGTTGACCAACAACTCCATCTACACCCCCCGCGATCTGCGCGCGCGTCTGCTCAGCTCGGGCCTGGACATCCCCGAGGAGTCGATCTGGACGTCGGCCCTGGCCACCGCCCAGTTCCTCCAGACCCAGCGCCCCAACGGGTCGGCCTACGTCGTCGGCGAGTCCGGCCTGACCACCGCCCTGCACAACGTCGGCTACGTGATGACCGAGCGCGACCCCGACTACGTGGTGCTCGGTGAGACCCGCACCTACAGCTTCGAGGCCATAACCCGCGCGATCCGGCTGGTCCGCGGCGGTGCGCGGTTCATCGCCACCAACCCCGACGAGACCGGTCCCAGCGCCGAGGGCCCGCTGCCCGCCACGGGTGCGGTCGCCGCGCTGATCGAGAAGGCCACCGGCCGCCGCCCCTACTTCGTGGGCAAGCCCAACCCGCTGATGATGCGGTCGGCGCTGCGCCGGATCGGCGCGCACTCGGAGAACACCCTGATGGTGGGCGACCGGATGGACACCGACGTGCTCAGCGGTCTGGAGGCGGGCCTGCAGACCGTGCTGGTGCTCTCGGGTATCTCCGAGCGCGAGACCGCCGAGCAGTTCCCCTACCGCCCCACCCGTGTGATCGGGTCGGTCAAAGAGCTGGTGGGCATCACCCGCGACCCCTTCCAGCGGGACTAGCGCTTCCAGCGGGACCGGTGTCCGCGCCGGGGACGCCGCGGAGGGGCGCACGCCGCCCTCCCGCGGCTCTCCCTCGGTGATCCTGATCGCAGTGCCGTCGTGGGCGCCCACGACGGCACTGCGATCAGGATCACTCCCGCGGCCCGGGTGTTTTCGGGGCCGACACGACGACGGGGGCGGCGGACCGTGTCCGCCGCCCCCGTGTGTCGCGGGTGCTCAGGCGCTCTGCCGCTGCCTGGCGATCTCCTCCACCTTGGCCGCCTCCTCGCGGCGGCGGGCGCGGAGCAGGGCCAGGCGCTCGGCGAGGACCTCTTCCAGGTCCTCCATGCTCCGGCGCTCCAGCAGCATGTCCCAGTGGGTGCGCGTGGGCTTGGTGTTCTTGGGCTCCTCGCCGGAGCCGTCCCGCCGCAGGGCGCGGTCGCCGCAGAAACGGCACTCCCACTCGGCGGGAATCTCTGCCTCGGTCGCGAAGGTGACCGAGAAGCGGTGGCCCCGGGTGCAGTCGTAGGTGACTTCCTGCCGCGGAGCCAGGTCGGTGTTGCGGTCGTTCTCGTAGCTCGTCGCCCCGAGCCGGGTGCCGCGAAGTGCTCGCTCGGCCATCGTGTGGGTGCCTCCAGGCGCTTGTGCGGTCTCGCGGGGTGTAACGCGTCGGTCCACGTCAAGATTCCCCGCTGACCTGAGGTCGAACCACCTCCGGCGTCCGGGGGCCACCCCGATCCCAAAACATCGTCCGGTGCGCTGAGTGTGGCACATGTGACCTGGGGCACTCCAGGCTGCCTGTTTCGGGTGTGTCTCTATATACGCCCGCCGGGGGCGAAAAACATCCGCTAAATCCCCCGCTTTCGCCCTCCGGCGCATCCTCCTGCCTGGTGGGGGCGGGAACGCGCCCCCGGGGCCGAATCGACAGCGGCGGGGTCCCGCCGACGGACGCTCGGCAGCGCGTCCGTCGTCATCGGGCACGGCCCCTGCGCCCGGCCCTCCGCCCGGCCGCCGCCGTCCGTCGGCGGCCGGGCGTGCTCCTTGCCGTCCGCCAGTCGGTCGGCATCCTTCTCGTCCCCTCAGCCGCCGCGCGGTCCCGCCGGTCGCCGTTCACGACCCGCTGTGCGGTCCCGCCAGTCGGCGTCCGCCCCGCTTGCCGCGCCCCGGAGGGTCGGCGTCCGTCCCCGGCCGGATCCGTGGCCGACTCAGGCCAGTTCCGCGCCGCCGCCCGCGGCCGCTCCCGGCCATCTGCGGCCGCGGGGCCGCCTCGCACCGCCCCCGCCCGTCACACTGCGTCCACCCTCACCGCGCTTCCCTCCACGCCCGCCGCCGTGCGGTTCCCGCAGTTCACGACTGGAAAAGGCGTGCGCCCGACAATGGCTTCCGGAAAAGGTCGGACGTTCCCGCACCGCTGATTATCACTCTCCGGAATCCGCGCTGTGGTAGGGAATCCGGCTCTCCGTCCCTCATGTGCGATAAAGATTCCATTGTGCCGACATGGCCGCCCGAGGTGTCTGGTGGTATGTTGACTCGCCGTGTACCGAAAAGCGTAGGACGGGGAAATTAATCCCCTTCCTTTGGATGTGCACATCGTGCCGGAAATGTCCCCTTCGGTGCGTCCTCACGTGCCGGAACCAGGAGCGACGGCGCGGCCGGACGTGGAGCCCCATGACTGCTGAGACCCCCCACCCCCGAGGAGCCGTGCCCGCGTCGCCGTCCGCGCCGCGCTGGCTCCTCCTCCCGCTCGCGGCGCTGCCCTTCTGGGCCGTGCCCCTGTGGGCCGCGCCCGAGGCCCGGACCCTGCCCGTCCTGGCCGCCTCCGCGGTCCCCCTCCTGCTCCTGCTGGTCCTCGCGGTGCTGCTCGACCGGCGCGCCCGGCGGATTCGCGACCTGGGCGCCCGGCTCGACGCGCTGCGCGCCGACACCGCATCCCTGGCCGACGAGCACCTGCCCCTCCTGGCCCGGCGCCTGCGCGCGGGCGACTCCGCCGACACCGCCCTGCGCGCCCTGCCCCTGTCCGCCGACCACGGGGGTCGCGCCGTCCTGCGGACCGCCGCCACCGAGATCGCCGCCGCCGAACGCCGCCGCTCGGCCGCCATGGCCGCCTGCGCCACCGCCGCAGGACGCGTCCAGGCCCTGAGCACCACCATGCTCGCCGACCTGCGCCGGATGCAGGAGCGCCACGGCGACGGGGACACCGGCACCGACGTCCTCGGCGACCTCATGCACCTGGACCACAGCACCGCACAGGTCGGACGCGTCGCCGACAGCATCGCCGTCCTCACCGGGGCCCGCTCCGGCCGCCGCTGGGGCCGGGCCATCGGCATGGAGAGCGTCGTCCGCGGCGCCATGGCCCGCATCGGCGCCTACCAGCGCGTCCGCGTGCACAACGCCTCCACCCAGGCGGTCGCCGGGTTCGCCGCCGAGGGCGTCATCCACGCCCTGGCCGAGATCCTGGACAACGCCGCCAGGTTCTCCCCGCCCACCGCCGAGGTCCACGTCCACGTCGAGGAGGTCCAGGCCGGGATCGCGGTCATGGTCGAGGACGGCGGCCTGGTCATGGGGGAGGAGGCGCTGCGCCGCGCCCGCCGCACCGTCGAGAACGGCCTGGACCTGGCCGCCATCTCCGGAACCCGCCTGGGCCTGTCGGTCGTCGGCCAGATCGCCCACCGCTACGGCCTGTCGGTGTCCTTCCGCTCCTCCTCGCGCGGCGGCACGGCGGTCGTCCTCCTGCTGCCCCGCAAGCTCGTCAAACCCCTCCCCGAGCCCGTGGTCCCCGACTCCCCGGCGTCCCTGCCCGGGGCCGCACGGGAACCCGGTACCGCCCCCACCCCCGCCGCGATCCCCCCGGCCGCGGCGGAGACCGCCGCGGAGGACGTCGACGGACTGCCCCGGCGCCGCCGCGGCCGGACGCTCACGGCGGCCGAGAACACCAGGCCCGCACCGCGCAGGAGCAACCCCGCCGCCGTGGCGAGGGGCTTCGGCGAGTTCCGCTCCGCGGTGCGCGGCCCGAACGACAAGGACGCATGATGGACCTCGACACGCTGACCTGGCTCCTCGAAGGCCTCCTGGAACGCACGCCCGGCACCCGCCACGCCCTCGTGCTCTCCCGCGACGGGCTCAAGCTCTGCCACAGCTCCGGCCTGCGCGCCGACAGCGCCGACCACCTCGCCGCGATCGCCGCCGGGGTGCAGAGCCTGGCGCACAGCGCCTCGGTGGAGTTCGGCGACGGGGCGGGCGGCGTCCGCCAGGCCATGGCCGAGTTCTACGGCGGCCTGCTGTTCATCGTCGAGGCCGGACACGGCGCCCACCTGGCCGTCATCACCTCCGAGGAGGCCGAACCCGGTCTGGTCGGCCACAACATGAACGAGCTGGTCGAGCAGATGGGTGAGCACCTGACCACCCCGCCCCGCGCCGGAGCCGGACCGGTATGACGCGACCGCACCAGCAGGAGGGTCCGGACCGCCTCTACGTCATCACCTCGGGCCGCAGCAGCGGGGCCGACGACTCCCTGGACGCGGTGACCCTCATCGTGGCCGAGAGCGCGCCCACCCCCGGCATGCAGTCCGAGCACGCCCGGATCCTGCGGCTGTGCCGCGGCCCGACGGCGGTGGTGGAGATCTCCGCCCACCTGCGCCTGCCCGTGGCGATCGTGCGCATCCTGGTCACCGACCTGCTCGACACCGGCCTGGCCACCGCGCGCCACCCCCGCCCCGCGCCCTCACCGGCCCACCCCCTCGCCTCCCCGGACGTGTTGGAGAAGGTGCTCGTTGCACTCCACAACCTCTGATCCCCCCTCGGCCCCGCCCCCGGACTCCCCGCCCGCCCCGGCGGACCGCGCCCGCGAGGCCGCCCGGGTCCCGCTGCCCGACACCGCCGAGTACGCCCTCAAGATCGCGGTCGTGGGCGGCTTCGGGGTCGGCAAGACCACCCTGGTCCGCTCGGTCAGCGAGATCCGCCCGCTCAGCACCGAGGAGACCATGACCCGGGCGGGGCACGGCGTCGACGACGTGGACGGGGTGGAGTCCAAGCGCGCCACCACCGTCGCCTTCGACTTCGGCCGCATCACCCTGGACGCCGCCTCGGTGCTCTACGTCTTCGGCGCCCCGGGCCAGGAGCGCTTCTGGTTCCTGTGGGACCGCCTCTTCTCCGGAGCCCTGGGCGCGGTGGTCCTGGTGGACACCCGGCGCCTGGAGGACTCCTTCTACGCCATCGACCGCCTGGAGGCCCAAGGCACCCCCTTCGTCGTGGCCCACAACGACTTCGGCGAGGCCGAGCACAGTCTGGAGAAGGTGCGCGCCGCCCTGGACCTGGACGCCTCGGTCCCCCTGCTGCGCTGCGACGCGCGCACACGCGACTCGGCCAAGCAGGTCCTCATCGCGCTGGTCGGCCACGTCCGCGCCCTGGTCACGGAAGCCGCCCGGTGAGCGGTACCCAGACCTGTCCGGTCCGCCTCCACGGCCCCGACTTCCGAACCCGTCCCCGACGGCCGAGCCGAGCGGCCGCCCGCCCCCTTCTCCCAAAGGACCGAGAGTGGCCGACCCCGTCCGGCTGTACGACCCCAGCTTCAACGCCGACCCCCAGGGCTCCTACCGGGCCATGCGCGCCGAACACGGTTCCGTGGTGCCCGTGCTCATGGAGGGCGACGTCCCCGCGTGGCTGGTCATCGGCTACCACGAGCTCCACCACGTCCTCAACACCCCCGAGGTGTTCGCGCGCGACCCCCGCCGCTGGAACGCCTGGGACCGGGTGCCGCGGGACTGGCCGCTGCTGCCGGTGCTCGCGCCCCAGCCCAACCTGCTGTCCGCCGAGGGCGAGGAGCACCGGCGCCGCACCGGCGCGGTCAACGACGCCCTGAACGGGGCCGACCCGCACGAGCTGCGCGCGGTCACCGCACGCCTGGCCGACCGCCTCGTCGACGGGTTCTGCGCCTCCAGCGGCACCGACCTGCGCACGCACTACGCGCAGCGGCTCCCGTCCCTGGTCCTGTGCTGGATGTACGGCCTCGACGACGACCGCGGCGAGGCGGTCACCACCCTGATGGGCACCATGTTCGACGCCGGTCCCGACGCGGTCGGGGCCCACGTCGAGATCGTGGCCGAGTTCACCCGGCTCGTCGCCTCCCGCCGCGCCGAACCCGGACCCGACGTGGTGTCCCGGATGATCGCCCACCCGGCGGGCTACGGCGACGCGGACCTGATCGCCGAACTGGTCGCCGTCCTGGGCGGCGCCCACCAGACCACCTCCGAGTGGATCGGCAACGCGCTGCGCCTGATGCTCACCGACGACCGCTTCTCCGCCTCCATGGCGGGCGCCCGCAGCAGCGTCCGCGAGGCCCTGGCCGAGGTCCTGTGGGAGGACTCCCCGTCCCAGATGAACGCCGGGCGCTTCGCCGCCCGCGACGTCGAGCTGGACGGCAGGGTCATCCGCAGGGGCGACCTGCTCCTGCTGGGCTACGCCGCGGCCAACAAGGACCCGCGGCTGCACGCCGGCGAGCGCTCCTCGGCCCTCCGGGGCAACCACGCCCACCTGTCCTTCTCCCACGGCGAGCACAGCTGCCCCCACGCCGCGCAGGGGATCGCCGAGGTCATGGCGGTCACAGCGGTGGAGGTGCTGCTGGACCGCCTGCCCGACGTCGAACTGGCCATCCCCGCCGAGGAGGTCCGCTGGCGGCCCTCACCTTGGGTGCGGGGAGTCGTTTCGCTGCCGGTCGCCTTCACCCCCACACCCCCGCAAGGAGTCCTGTGATGCCCTGCCCCGTCCAGCACACCCCCGACGGAATCCCGCTGGTGCACGCCGTCCCCGACGACGTGCAGGCCGACCGCGAACGCCTCCACCAGGCCGGACCCGTCACCCGGGTCGAGCTCCCCGGCGGGGTCCGCGCCTGGGCCACCACCCACCACGAGGTCAGCCGCGCCACCCTCAACGACCCCCGGTTCGTCAAGAGCGTCGACCACTGGGACGACTACCGGAGCGGCCGGGTCCCCGAGGGCTGGCCGCTGATGGGCACGATCCCCACCGACGGCTCCAACATGCTGGCCCAGGACGGCGCCGCCCACCGGCGCATGCGCAGACTCACCGCCAGCCCGTTCTCGGCGCGCCGGGTGGAGCGCCTGCGCCCGCGCATCGAGGAGATCACCGCTCGGGCGCTGGACGCCCTGGAGCCGCGCGCGCACGAACCCCTGGACCTGAAGTCGGAGTTCACCTTCCGGGTTCCCATGGGGGTGATCGGCGAACTGTACGGGGTGGCCGAGGCCGAGTACGCCCAGCTCGGCGAGATGTACGCCAAGCTCTTCTCCGGCACCACCGAGGAGGGCGAGCACCTGCGGATCTACGGCGCCCTGTTCCAGTTCTTCGCCGAGATGGTCGCCCGCAAGCGCGCCAGCCTGGACGAGCACGACGACTTCACCGCCGACCTGCTCAGGGCCCGGGAGGACGGCGACTCCCTCAGCGACACCGAGGTCACCATCACCCTGCTGACGGTGGTGGCGGCCGGGCACGAGACCACCGTCAACCTGCTCAACAACGTGGTGCGCGCCCTGCTCGCCCACCCCGACCAGTTCGCCCTGCTCAAGGCGGACAAGGTCACGTGGGAGCAGGTCGTGGAGGAGACGCTGCGCTACGACCCGCCCAACAACGTCATGATGTTCCGCTTCGCCACCGAGGACGTGGAGGTCGGCGGGCAGACCATCCGCAAGGGCGAGGCGCTGATGACGCACTACGGCGCGGCCACCCGCGACCGCGCGGAGTTCGGCGAGGACCCGGACCCGTCCGTCTTCGAACCGCAGCGCAACAAGGGGCGCCACATCACCTTCGGGTACGGCCCGCACATCTGCCCCGGGGCGCCGCTGTCGCGCCTGGAGGCCGGGATCATCCTGCCGATGCTCTTCGAGCGCTTCCCCGACCTGCGGCTGGCCGTCCCCGACGAGGAGCTGCGGGTGCAGTCCGCGCTCTCGGTGACCAGCCTGAGGGAGTTCCCGGTCGTGCTGCGCCCCTGACCGGTGGGAGACCGTCCCCGCGCCCCGGGCCGCCCCGGCCGGGCACGGGGACCGCGCCGTGCGACCCCCGTCGCGTTCCGGCCGGGGCGCGCGTGGCCCGGGCGGTACCGGGAGCGGCCTCCCCGCAGTCCCGAGGCCCGGCGGGGTCCCGGGCCTGTCCCTGCCCCGTGTCAAGAAGTCCTTACGCTGTGCGACCCCCGTGTTGACGCCTCCCGGCCGTAGGCTCGGCTGGCCGCCGGTCCTCACGGGGAAGGGAACGGACATGACGCCGACCAGGCTGGCCGCCGCCGCGGCCCTGGCCACGCTCGTCGCCTCCGGCTGCGGGGCGCCGGGGGACACGGCCCCGGGGGAGGGGTGGCCGCTCCACCCCACCGCCCTGCCCGGACCCCGGCCCGGACAGCCGGACGCCGACGGCGCGCCGCACGGCCCCGAGCGGTCCGCGGCCCCGAGCGCTGAGCCCCGGGGCAGGCCCTCCCCGCACGGACCCCTCGCCGGAACCGGTGCGGAGGGTGCGCGCGCGGTGGCGGCGTCGGGCCGCACCGTCGCGGACTACATGGACTCCCTGGCCCGGACCGGGGACCCCGGACGGATGCGCGAGGGGCTGCCCCGGACAGCCGAGGACTCCGCCGCCCGCGCCCACCTGCTCCACCAGGCGGCCGTCGCCCAGGCCCGGGCCGACGGGGGCCGCCCCGCCCCGGACGCCGAGGTCGGGCAGACCCCGGACGGCTACGAGCTGTGCCCCGGCGGCGACCCGGACACCGAACCGGTCTGCGTCGCCTACGGCAGCTTCACCGCCGAGGACGGTCTGCTCGCCGACCTTCTAGTGGACGGCCGCGATCCGGGCCCCGGCCTGCTGGTCGCCGAGGACGTGACGGACGAGTCCGGGGGGGTGCGCGCCCGGCTGCTGACCGCCTACCGGGCCGCCTCCGACGAACCCCTGGAGGTGACGGTGGAGTTCACCACCGCCGACAGGGTCAGTCTGGACCTGTTCCAGGCCTCCTACGTCGGCGGCGGAGACGAGGGCGGACAGGGCGGGGGCGGCGAACTCAGGGCGGGCGAGGCGGCGGGGCGCTACGCGCTCGACGGCGGAGAGGGCACCCACGCCGCGTTCCTCTTCCCCGGCGCCGAGCCCGGCGGCACGCTCACCGTGGGCGGCTGCCTGGAGGAGTGCTCGGCCGTGATCGACATCGAACTGCCCGTCGGATAGCGACTCGACCGAGAACGTCCCCAGCGTGAGGCGGGCTCTCAGGCCTGCGTCGACCCTGTACCCATGGCGAGGATGGAGCGCCGAACCTTCGCGGCCACCGCCCTACCCGCGGTGCTCGCCGCGCATGATCCGCGCGGGCAGGTCCGAGACCAGGGTTCCGTACCCGGTCGCCGCCCACACGCTGCGCTCCGGTAGTACGGAGTAGTAGGGCAGCGGGCGTGCGCCGGTGGAGTCCAGGACCGGCTGCGGAGTGCGGTGCGCCCTGATGGCCTTGCGGCACTCGCGGCACGCCAGGACCCGCACCGAGTCGAACGAGGCCGGAGCCCGCCACCGGACCATGGCCTTGCCGCTGGTGTGGCGCGGGTCGAAGAAGCAGTGCGCCGGTCGGATCCCGCCGTCCAGCGCCGCGTCGCACATGTCCAGCAGGACCTGCACGCCCACCAGGTCGGACTTGTCGTCGGCGGAGTCGAACACCTTGGCCGCGGCGGTGTAGGCCTCCAGCGCCCGCCGGACCTCATCCGAGGAGTCCCCGCGCGCGGACACCCGTTGCCCGCAGCCGGTGAGGCGTTCGGCGATCCGGGCACGGTACTCGTCCTGCTGCGCCTGGCCGACGGTGGCGGGGACCACCTCGGTCAGCGGCACCACGCGGATCGGGCGGCGCCACCACCGGCTGATCCTGGACCAGAGCGCCACCGCGACCCCCGCCGCACCGGCGCCGCCCAGAACCAGCGTCCACCCGGAGGGGCCGGGGTCGTCCCGGAGGTTCCGGTAGGCCGCGGGGGCCTCGCCGCTCTCGACCAGGTCCACGAGCCGGTGCAGCCGCTCGGCGGTGGGGGCCTCCGCCCACTCGGGATCGCCGTTGACCACCGCCGCTGCCATCTGCGCCGTGTCCAGCCCGTCGACGAGGGTGTCGTCCATGCCGTACTGGCCTCCGTGCACCTCCTGCCCGTCCCAGCCGACGACGAAGAAGTACCCGGGGGCACCGGCGGCCCTCACCATCGCGGCCGGGTACTCCTCCAGGTTGCTCCTCTGGGTGACCATCACGATGTAGACCGGTACCTCCGCCTCCTCCAGACGCTCCCGCAGCGCTTCCTCAGCCAGTGCGTCCATGGCGGACCGGTGCCTGGGGCCGACGTGGAGGGGATCGTCCGACGAGACGGCGGCCTCGGCGTAGCGCCAGGCGCCGTCGGCGGAGGCGGGGGCGGGGGCCGCCGTGGCGGGGACGGCCAGCGCGGCGATGACGGCCAGCAGGGACAGGGCGAGCGCTCGCACCGCTCACACCTCCAGTTCTGTGCGGATACGCGCGAAGGCGTGGTCGGGAGCGGTGACGGCCTCGGCCCAGACGTCCTCGGCATGGCGGTAGTGCGTGGGCTCCCCGTCGATCGGCAGGGGCAGGGAGGGCCGGAAGGGGCCGAACCGCGGATCGAGTCGTCGCCGGGAGCAGCGCGAACAGAGCTGCCACCACGTCAGGCGCCTCCGGTGGTTGTACTCGCGGAGGCGGAAGCTCCCCGCACCGTGCAGCGGGTTGAACTGGCAGGGCTCCAGGAGCGGAAGGTCGGGATGCCGCACCAGTTGGACGCCGTTGCGGGCCACGACGACCGCGCAGACCACGGCCTGCGGCGGCAGGTCCGGGGACTGGGCGATGAGTCCGGCGGCGTCGTAGGCCTGCACTGCCCGGGCGCGTTCGGGGTGGTCGGCGGGGGCCGCCTCGATGAGCAGGCGAAGGCGGCGCAGTTCACGGCCCAGCACCGGGCGCAGCCACCAGCGCCACGGCCGGTTGGGCGCCCACCTCGCCCTGTACGGGGCCTCGGCGGCGGCCCGCAGCCGTGCGATTCGCGACCGGAATCGCGCCATCCGAGCACGGAGCGGCCGTAGCGGTTGGGGCGGCCAGCGCAGGGGCTGCCAGCTCGAGGGCCTGCTGAAGAGGACGCGCACGCCCACCAGCGCTAACCCGATGAGGGCGCCGGGAAACAGCGCCGCGAACCAGAACCGCTCGGCGTCGCCGCGCGGGCGCAGGACCGCCTCGTCCTCGTCGGCCGGGGCATCTCGAGTGAGCTCACTGGAGGCAGCGGGCCCGCGCGGAGCCTCCTCCAGTAGGTCCAGGACCTGGCGGGTGCGAGCACCGTAGCCGAGTCCGAGGTCCTCGGTGTCGACGTCGGGAACCCGCAGGGGGCTGTCGAAGGTCGCGAACGCCACCCGGTGGTCCCTGGTGACCGCCACGTACACCCCGTCCTGACCCGACACCTCGTGCAGGGCGTGCAGGAACAGCGTGGGCTGGCCCCCGGTCTCGTCCCCGGGGGCCGACGGGTAGACCACGACGCGCACCGACAGGTCCGCCAGCGGTCCTGAGGTCAGGCGCTCCTCCGTCTCCTCCAGGGAGCGCTCCGACCACTGGTCCCGAAGGTCGTGGTGGACGTACAGGGGGTTGTCCTCCAGTTCCCCGGCGATCCGCTCGACCCGGGAGCGGTCGGTGACGTCCGCGACGGACTCGACGGACGCGCCGGGTTCCGTCGCGAGCGCGGGAGAGGGGAGCGCGCACAGGACGAGAGCGGCCAGTACCCAGGTCAGGAGGGCGTATCGCGGACGCGTGCGGTTCATGTGAGGCCCTCCCCTCGGGACGAACGCACGTGCCGGTGCCACCGCAGGGCCGCGACGACCGCCGTGTAGGTCAAGGCGGCGCCCAGGGCGCCGCCGGCCCACGGCACCCACCGGTACTCACGCCAGAACAGCGTGGCCCTGGTTTCGGGGTCCCGCTCCTCACCCTCGTCGAGTGCGATGTCGGAACGGGAGAGAAACTCCTCCTCGGCCTGTTCCGCGAGCGTGTCCATGTCGGGGTGGTCGGACACGCGCAGCACGCGTTCGAGCCTGTCGGCGGGGCGCTCGGACCAGGCACCGGTGGTGATGGCGTACTCCACGGCGCTCAGGTGGAGACCCGCCTTCCCCAGGTTGGCGTAGCCGATGTGGAGGCTGTCCACGGAAAGGACGAGGAGGGGACGGCCGCTGTGCACGCTGATGGCGAAGGCCAGGTCATACGCGGCGAGGTGTTCGCCCCGGCCCGCCATGACCAGCACGTCGACGGTGACGCCGTACTCCTCCAGCAGGGCGCGCAGGTCCTCGGCGGTCTCGCGGCGGTCCAGCACACCGGCGAGTTCCTCCTCCACGAACACGCCGCCGTGCTCCTCCAGCATGCGGGCGTGGAACGCCCCGGCCTCGGCGGAGGAGGTGCCGTAGTCGGGGGAGGCGTGGGCCGGGGCGGGCATCCACGGCAGCGCGGCCAGGAAAGCGCAGAGGAACCCGACCAGGAGCAGGAGACGGGTGAGCGGCGGGGGAGGGCGCATCGATGACCTTCTGGGGGGCTTATGCAGTTTTTATCAGCCTATCGTCCCCCCTTCCGCGCGGAGGAAGCCCTACCGTTCACGGCGCACCCGCCCCTCGTCCCACACCGGCTCCGGCGCCTCGTACACGCCTCCGTCGGCGCCGAACACCACGAACCGGTCGAACCCGCGCGCGAACCAGCGGTCGTGCGTCACCGCCAGGATCGTGCCGTCGTAGGCCTCCAGCGCCGACTCCAGCGCCTCCGCCGACACCACGTCCAGGTTGTCCGTGGGCTCGTCCAGCAGCAGCATCGTCGCCCCCGACAGCTCCAGCAGCAGGATCTGGAACCGCGCCTGCTGGCCGCCCGAGAGCGTGTCGAAGGTCTGCTCCGCGGCCCGGGCCAACTCGTAGCGGTCCAGCGCACGCCCCGCCTCGTCGCGGGGCACGCCCCGGCGGGTGCCCTGCCCCCGGTGCAGGATGTCCAGCAGCGTGCGCCCCGCGAACTCGGGGTGCTCGTGGGTCTGCGCGAACCACCCCGGCAGCACCCGCGCGCCCAACCGGGCCGTGCCGCCGTGCTCCACCGGCGGCACCTCAGCCCTGCCCTCCTCCGACAGCACTGACTCCGGAAGCACCGACGACTGAGGATCACTGCCGCCCCCGGCCGCCAGCCGCAAAAAGTGCGACTTGCCCGACCCGTTGGAGCCCAGCACCGCCACCCGCTCGCCGTACCAGACCTCCAGGTCGAACGGGCGCATCAGCCCGGTCAGCTCCAGTCCCTCGCACACCAGCGCTCGCCTGCCCGTCCGGCCGCCGCGCAGCCGCATCCGCAGGTTCTGCTCCCGGGGCAGCTTCTGCGGCGGCCCCGCCTCCTCGAACCTGCGCAGCCGGGTCCGCGCCGACTGGTAGCGCGAGGCCATGTCGGAGTTGTAGGCGGCCTTCTGTTTGTAGACGGCCACCAGCGCCCTGAGCTTGGCGTGCTCCTCGTCCCAGCGCCGCCGCAGCTCGTCCAGCCGCGCGAACCGCTCCCTGCGTGCGTCGTGGTAGGTGTCGAACGCGCCCCCGTGCACCCACGCCGTGTTGCCCGCGGCGCCCAGTTCGACCGTGACGATCCGGTCCGGCACCCGGCTCAGCAGCTCCCGGTCGTGCGAGACGAACAGGACCGTCTTGGGGGTGGCCAGCAGCGCCTCCTCCAGCCAGCGCTTGCCCGGAACATCGAGGTAGTTGTCCGGTTCATCCAGCAGCAGCACCGGCGCCGGGCCCCGCAGCAGGGCCTCGACGACCAGGCGTTTCTGCTCCCCGCCCGACAGCGTGCGCACCTCGCGCCACCGGCAGCGCTCGTAGGGGACGCCCAGCGCCGCCGTGCAGCACTGGTCCCACACGACCTCGGCGTCGTAGCCGCCCGCGTCCCCGTAACGGGCGATGGCCGCGGCGTAGCGCATCTGCGTCCTCTCGCCGTCGTCGACCATCATGGCCGCCTCGGCCGCCTCCAGGTCCGCGTGCGCCTCGCGCACCGGAGCGGGGGAGACCGACACCAGCAGTTCGTGCACGGTGGTCTCGTCGCGCACGTGCCCGATGAACTGCGGCATCACGCCGAGTTCGCCGTCCAGGGTGACCGCGCCGCCCTGGGGGCGCTGCTCGCCGCGCACGATCCGCAGCAGGGTGCTCTTGCCCGCGCCGTTGGCCCCGACCAGCGCCGTCTTGGACCCCTCGCCGACGCGGAAGGACACCGAGTCCAACAGGACCCTGCCGTCGGGCAGGGTATGGCCGACCTGGTTGACGTCGATGTAGCCCAAGACCGCTCTCCACAGGGGTTTCGCCGTAGGCGCCCGGTCACCGCCGCGAGCGCCCCGGCAGGTTTCCACGGCGCGGCGCGCGCCCGCAACCGGTTTTCCCGGGTGCGGGCGGCGGAGTCGGGCAGCGGACGGCCCAGGTCAGAGGGGCGCGCTCAGCCCGCGGCGGCGCCGAACCACCTCGGCAGCCGGTCGAGCAGCTCCCGCTGGTCGCCGCCGGCCCACACCACGTGGCCGTCCGGCCGCAGCAGCACGGCGGGCGTGCCCAGCTCCCCGCTCGCCCCGCCGGCATCGACGACGTGGTCCACCCGGTCCGCCCAGCCCGCCACCGAGAGCCGACCGGTCCGGTCGAGCAGCAGCCCGCGCCCGCCGTGCGTCAGCTCGTAGAGGCGCCCCCGCGTCAGGGGGATGTCGCGCATCCGCCTGCCGAGCAGCGCGTGCCCCCCGCCGAAGTCGTAGCGGACGTCCGTCGCGGTGATAAGCCCGGTCACGTACCGGTTCACCTCCTCGAAGTCCATCAGCGTGGAGAGCAGCTCGCGCAGCGCGACCGCGCCCGGCTCGGCGCCCAGCAACACCATCTGCGCGCGGGTGTTGTCCAGCACGGCGGCGGCCACCGGGTGCCGTTCGGCGTGGTAGCTGTCCAGTAACCCCTCCGGCGCCCAGCCCGCGACCTCGGCTGCCAGCTTCCAGCCGAGGTTGAACGCGTCCTGGACACCGAGGTTGAGCCCCTGGCCGCCGGTCGGCGGGTGCACGTGCGCCGCGTCCCCGGCCAGCAGCACCCGGCCGACCCGGTAGCGCTCGGCCAGCCGGGTGGCGTCGCCGAACCGGGACAGCCAGCGCGGCGAGTGCACACCGAAGTCGGTGCCCGCGTGGGCCCGCAGCTGCCGCCTGAACTCCTCCAGGGTCGGCGCGCTCGTGCGGTCCTCGGCCACCCCGTCGGCGGGCACGACGACGCGGTACGCCCCGCTTCCGTCCGCGAGGGGTCCGGCGCCGAACCGCAGCTGGGTCCCGCGGACCCGCGCGACGACGGCGGCGATCTCCTCCGGATCCTCGGTCACCTCCATCTCTCCCAGCAGCGTCTCGACCCTGGCGGGGTCGCCGGGGAAGCCGACCCCCAGCAACCGGCGCACCGCGCTGCGGGCCCCGTCGCAGCCGACGAGGTAGCGCGAGCGCAGGCGCGTGCCGTCCGCCAGTTCGGCGCTGACCCCGTCCCCGTCCTGGCTCAGCCCGACCAGCTCGACACCGCGTCGCACGTCGGCGCCCAGTTCGAGGGCGCGCTCGTTGAGCAGCCGCTCGGTGACCGGCTGCTCGACGGCCAGGCCGTACCCGTGGGCCGTGTCCAGCCCGTCGGGCCACGGCTTGGTGATGCCGCCGAAGATGCCGCCGACCCGGAACTTCTCCCCGACGGCGAGGAACCGCTCCAGCAGACCGC
Organism: Nocardiopsis camelliae; assembly: GCF_028993595.1. Taxonomy (GTDB): domain Bacteria; phylum Actinomycetota; class Actinomycetes; order Streptosporangiales; family Streptosporangiaceae; genus Nocardiopsis; species Nocardiopsis dassonvillei. The sequence continues at coordinate 4,232,980 of NZ_CP118614.1, read as the reverse complement.
GCTGGTCCATCACCTCCACGCTGCGCGTGTGCAGCCCCAGGGCGCGGGTCTGCCGGGTCGGCTCGGTGAGCCTATCCAGCACCACCACGCGCACGCCGTGCAGCCGCAACTCACCGGCCAGCATCAGGCCGGTCGGCCCGCCGCCGACCACGGTCACGTCAATCATGGATTCCCCGTTCAACGAGATCTCTCTCCGCCGACCGTTCCGCGTATTCCGGCGGGCTGCGCGTCCGCGCCCCCGCACCGGGCGTCCGCGAGCACATCACCTTTCCCACCAGCGGTTCGGCACCGGTGCGTGATCCGTGCTCCGACAACGGCACACGCTTTTCGCGCGGCCCCGGTTTCTGCGGATTCCGGCTTGGAAGGGCAATTGTCCGGCACGATCCGGGTCTTGCCGCAAGCCCCGGGGTGCGCTATAGATTGGAAATGGCAGGAGGCGTTTTTTCTCTTCCCGTCACTTTCTGTTATTGAAAGACCACCCTTTTGTGAGTCGCTTCGGGCCGAGCCCCGGCCCGGGGTCCTGGTCGCGCAGCCCCGATCCGGCGGCGGGCGTGTGTCGCAACCTCCCGGCGAACCCGAACGGTAGTTGTATGGGTGCCCTGAGTGAACGGTGAGTGGTGTCCGGGGCCCGCCTTGTCCCGCCGGTCCGGCCGGGGGCGGGCCCCGCCGGTGCGCGCGGGTCGGCGCCCGACACCACCGAACGGGGGAGACGCATGCAGATCGGGTACAAACTGGCGGCCGAGGCCTTCGGCCCGGAGGAACTCGTCCGCCAGGCGGAGCTGGCCGAGCGCGCCGGGTTCGACTTCGTGGAGATCAGCGACCACTACCACCCCTGGCTGGACAACCAGGGCCACTCGCCCTTCGCCTGGACCGTGCTCGGCGCCATCGCGACCAGGACCGAGCGGATCGGCCTGGCCACCGGGGTGACCTGCCCGACCGTGCGCTACCACCCGGCGATCATCGCCCAGGCCGCCGCGACCCTGGCCCTGCTCTCGAAGGGCCGCTTCGTCCTCGGCGTCGGCTCCGGGGAGCGGCTCAACGAACACGTCGTCGGCCAGGAGTTCCCCGACGCGGTCCAGGTGCGCCACCACATGCTGCGCGAGGCCCTGGAGATCATCCGCCTCCTGTGGGGCGGCGGCTACCAGTCCTACGAGGGCGAGTACCTGCGGCTGGAGGACGCCCGGGTGTTCGACCTGCCCGAGGAGGCGCCGCTGATCGCCGTCGCCGCCAGCGGCGGGCAGTCGGCCAAGCTCGCCGCCGAACTCGGCGACGGGCTGTTCGCCACCGAGCCCAAGTCCGCGATCGTGCGGGACTACCGCGACGCCGGGGGAGCGGGCCCCCGCTACGCCGAGGTGCCCATGGCCTGGGCCGAGGACGAGCACACCGCCGCACGGGCGGCCCTGGAGACCTCCCGCTGGGCCCTGACCGGCTGGAAGGTCATGAGCGAGCTGCCCAACCCGGTCAACTTCGCGGCCGCCACCACCACGGTCCGGGAGGAGGACGTGCTGGGGCACTTCGCCTGCGGACCCGACCCCGAACGCTACGTCGAGGCCGTCCGCAAGTACGTCGACGCGGGCTTCGACCGCCTGGTCATGCAGAACGCCGGGCCGGACCCCGACGGGTTCGTCGACTTCTACCGGCGCGAACTGGACGGACCCCTGCGCGCCCTCGCCACCTGACCGGTCCGCTCGGCCCACCTGACCGGTTCGCCCTACCGGCCCGTCCGCGCCGCCCGACCGGTCGGCCGGAACGGGCCGGGGGCACTCACGCCGGGGGCGGTTCGGGCGCGCCCGAACCGCCCATCCACCGCGCCAGCCGCTCCCGGTCCACCAGGGTCATGTAATCCCCGCCCTCACGGACGGCGGCCTCGGTGAAGCCGTTCGAGGCCACGAACACCCCCCGGTACCCCTCGTAACCGGTGGCGAGGACACCGAGGAAGGCGCGGACCTCGTTCGGGGGCACCGGACTGTTCCACCGCTTGCACTGCACCACCACGGCCTGCCCGTCCGGCGCCCGGCCCAGCACGTCCACCCCTCCGTCGTCGGCCCCGCCGACCACCGTCACGGCGGTGTAGCCGTGCGTGCGCATCAGCCCAGCGACGTGCTCCTCGAACTCCACACCGGTCATCCGGTCGACCTCCGACAGGTCGACGCGCGCGACCGCCCGCTTCTCCCGGGCCAGGCGCAGCCGCATGCGGCACCACCACACCAGGGCCGCCGCGCCAAGCGCCGCCACGACCCACAGCAGAGGCCGGGCCGAACTCTGCACGACCCACGCCCCGAGCATCAACGCCACGACCAGACCGAGGAAGAGGCCGTACCGGTGGCGCCACACGAACCGCCACTCCCGGGGACCGGTCCGGCCCTCGCCGGGGTACGTCCTGTCGGGGTACGTCCTGTCTTCGGCCGCTTCGTCCGGGGAGATGTCGGTCATGGACTGCCCCTTCCCCGTCCGGGCGGTTCGTCACCCGCCCCGACGCCGGTGCCCTGTGGGGAACGCCACGGCGCGGAGCCGTTTCCGGTCCGGGACCCGCCCTGACCACCACTCGCCCGGGACACGGGGCTCCGGAGCGGGAGCCGAATGCATGGGGGAGGGCCGCACCCAGTACTGGGTGCGACCCTCCCCCCGCGTGTCTACACCGGTCGTACGAGACCGTCGCAGGACTCGTACCCGTCCGGCGGGTCACTCCCCTCCACCTTCGGCGTGTCCACGTACAGGTCGGACACCCACCGGCCGTCGTGGAGCAGGTTCCACACGGTCGACTCCCGCGGATATCCGGCGGGGAACTCCTCGTTCCGGGGATCCTTCACGGGGTAGCCGTTGCGGATCTGGCAGACGACATTCACGTGCACGTGGTCGAACAGGTTCTGCTGGTCGCTCGCCGGGTAGGTGACATGGGGGCCGCAGCGCGCCTTCACCCCAAGCCCTTCGGTGTAGACGACGGTCGCTGACCGCAGTTCCAGTGGATCCGGGCCCAAGGGGACCGGCGCGTCGCAGGCGGACTGCTCCGTGTTCGCCGCCACGGCCTCGTCGGTGTCCGCCGTCGCCTCGTCCTCGACCGGTAGGGGAAATACCCCGGAGAAGACCAGGACCAAGGCGACGATGATCGCCACGATGGCCACCATCGCCACTGCTCCGAGAATCACGCCGCCGGAGTTCTTGCCGTTGTTGTTGTGGGAGTTGGTGGTGTTGTGTGAGTTGTTGTTGGTGCTTACGGCGCTGTTTCTGTGGTTGTTCACGTGGCTGTCCGATCGCGTGTCCTCGGGTGCACCCGAATCGTTTTCGGGTTCCCCTTCCGGCGGAGAAGGTCGTTCGGCCTTCTGGAAGAAAGTGCCGTACGTACCGAGGGCTGCGAGAACCAGACCGAAGAACCCACTCACCAGGTTGGCGAACTCGGGTCCGCTGAACACCAGGGAAGAGAAGGCCGTGCCCAGGAGCACTACCAGCCCCAGAGTCCCCAGAGTGAGGGAGAGGGGAGAGAAGACGAAGCGTCTTTGCATCGCTGCTCCGGGTTGTGAGCTGTGGTGGTTGGGGAAATCCTGCCACAACATCAATGCCGGAGTGAACACTGGGGGCGGTTGTAGCGATTCAATAAGCTGTTTGTTTGCGAATGGAATTCTTTTTTCATGCTTGTGGTGCGTGAAAAAAACTTCTCAGGAAGGTGTCAAAAGATTGTATGTGTCTTTTGTGGTTAGATGACCGATATATCCGCTTGGTTGGCCGCGCGCCCGGGCATGGTCCGGCCCTGCCTCAAGCAGGGCCGGGGAAGGGTTCCGCTTCCGTGCGCGCCCTTCCGGCCGCGCCTTCCAACGGTCTTGGTGGGGTCTGAGGTGCGGCGCGCCGCTCCCCGGCCGGAAGCCGCCCGGGACACGGGGACTACCATGGCCGCGCGGCGGCCGACCCTCGCGGCGGCGACCGCCCGGGGAGCGGTGTCCCGCCGCCCCGGGGTACCCACGGGAAGTAGTCCTTCGATGTCAGTTCTCACGCGCGTCGCCGACCTCGTCGGCAGGTGGTTCGCCCTGCTGGTCCTCGCCGGAGGGATCGTAGGCCTGGCCGCCCCCGGGCAGGCCGCCCTCCTCGCCCCCTACATCTCCCTGCTGCTAGGGGTGATCATGTTCGGGATGGGGCTCACCATGCGCCCCGTGGACTTCGCGATCGTGGCCAGACATCCCAAGGCCGTCGTCCTCGGCGTCCTGGCCCAGTACACGGTCATGCCGCTCCTGGGCTGGGGGATCGCCCAGGCCCTCGGTCTGCCGCCGCTGCTCGTGGTGGGCATGGTCCTGGTCGGATCCGCCCCCGGCGGCACCGCCTCCAACGTCATCGTCTACCTCGCCCGCGGCGACGTGGCCCTGTCGGTGGCGATGACCTCGATCTCCACCCTGCTCGCCCCGCTGCTGACCCCGCTCCTGGTCCTGGCCCTGGCCGGTTCCACCCTGCCCGTCGCCGCCGGCGACCTGTTCGTCTCCATCCTCCAGGTCGTCCTGGTCCCGGTCCTGGCCGGACTGCTGCTGCGCATGGCCGCGCGTCGGTTCGTGGAGAGGATCCTGCCCGTCCTGCCGCTGGTGTCCGTCCTCGGCATCGTCGTCGTGGTCGCCGCGGTGGTGGGAGCCAACGCCGGCGCCGTGCTCTCCTCCGGCCTCCTGGTCGCCCTGGCCGTGGTGCTGCACAACTCCCTGGGCCTGGGCCTCGGCTATCTGGTCGGCGTGGTCACCAAGCTGCCCGAGGCCGCCCGCCGCGCGGTCAGCGTCGAGGTGGGGATGCAGAACTCCGGTCTGGCCGCGGCCCTGGCGACCGCCCACTTCGCGCCGCTCGCCGCCCTGCCCGGCGCCCTGTTCTCGGTCTGGCACAACATCTCCGGCGCGCTCGTGGCCACCTACTGGGCCCGCCGCCCGCCCGCGGAGGCCCCGGCCGAGTCCGCGCCGGCCGGGAGCGGCACGGAGGGCCCGTCCGGGGCGTGACCCCGCACCCCGTCCGCTCCCGCTCCGCCTGTTTCCGCCCCGGCCCGAGGACGCCGCCTCGCGCCGGGGCCGCCATCCCGGTGGACGGGGCGCCGCCAGCCCCCGGCCGGGGCCCCTTCCCGCCCGTACCGTTCTCCTCGCCGCCCGGGCCCTTGCCGCTCGCACCCGCTCCAGCCGTCCGCTCCGGGCGCGGGCACGCTGGGGGAAACGGCCACGCTGCGGGACGCGGCGGGCGGCGCCCGGGTTCGTTCCCGGAACGCGTGTCCCCACCTCACCGACCGAACCGGTTACCCGGGCACAACACGGTTCACACGTGCAGTCCCTGGCCTGAACCGGACACCTCTCTTCACGTGATCATCACACCACGCAAGGCGACGGATGCCAGGCTGGTGCCCATGCCCGAGCGACACCGTCGGTTCCTGCTCCCCTGCTCCGGACTCCTCGCGCTCGCCCTCACCGCCGCGCTGGGAAACCCCCACGTCCTCCTCGCGCCGTGCGCCCCTCCCGCGCACACCACGCCCGTCACCGCACCCGCCGCGGAGGCCGACCCGCGCCGCAAGGCCCTCCGCGACCGTGTGCGCGGCCGCTGCCCACACCCCCGCAGGCCCGAACGCGGGATCATCCCGCACCCCCGCTGCTCCTACGACTGACGCACGCGCCCCTTTCTCAGGGGCCTCACGGTTCCGGGGGCGCGCTCCGGCGCAACCACGCCCTCCTCAGGAGCGCGGTGCCCAGGCCCAACGCGGCCTGGGCGAACACCAGACCGAATCCGAGGCAGAAGAGGTTGACGAGGACGAACCCGAGGATCGACGTGGTGACACCGCTCCCGAACCCCGCGTCCGCGTAGGCGCGGTCCGGCTCCGTGGTCACCATCCAGGACGGCTCGCCGGGGACGAGGCGGGCCGCCTCCAGACGGCCGGGCTCACAAGGCCCCGACAGGTACAGGTGGACACCGGTCCGCACGGCACCGTCGTCCGCGGAACGGAAGACACCCAGGCACAGCGAGCCCCCATCCGAGAGGGGCACCGACTCGGTGACCTCAAGGACGCCCTCCTGCCCGGTCCAGCCGTAGGCGGCTCCCAGAGCCCGCAGCTCATGACCCGAGAACCGCACCGACACCGGGATCAACGCGCAGGCCAGCGCCGCGCTGGCCAGGAACACGACGAACGCCTTCCCCGGTGACAGAAGTCCGATGTCTCCCGACCAAGCCCTCCGCCAGCCCATGCGCCCCTCCCCGCCGCCTCCGCTCCGCCGGGACACGGCCACCCCTTCGGACGCGCGGGGCGGGCAGCGGGTTCGCCCGCGCCGCAGGGCTTCTCCGCCCGCGCCGCACGGCCCGACGCCGCCCCGCCCCGCGCCGGACCGGATCCGGCGCCGGGCCTCAGGCGCCCTCCGTCAGGACACGGCGCAGGACGGCGGCGAAGGCGTCGGGGTCACCCTTCATGCCGAACTCGCCGCCGAGGAAACCGCCGTGGTGGCTGGGGAAGGTGACGACCGCCGTTCCGAGCCGTTCGGCCACGGCCTCGGCCGCCCGGTTGCACAGCTCACCCCCGCTCTCGGCCCCGGCGCCGACGACGATGCGCGTCGACGCCGCGCGCAGCCGGTCGACGTCGTGCTGGAAGTGGGTGCACGGGATGAGCTGCCCGAGCATCGGGTCGTCGCGGGAACCGTCGTCCTCGGCGGGCAGTCCGAAATCGGCGGGGTTCGGAGCGGGCCGGTCGGTGAAGTCGCCCGGAATCGGCCCCTTGTGGTTGATGAGCGCGAGGAACTTCGCCATCGCGGGTCCCAGGCCGTCGCGTTCGTACGTTCGGCGGATGTCCACGCTCGCGGCCAGCGCCTGTTCCCGGTCCGGCAGCACCTGGACGGCGGGCGGTTCGTGCGCTACGAGAGTGCGTACCTGCTCCGGATACCGGGCCACCAGGGCCAGGGCGTTGACGGCGCCGCCGCTGCTGGCGAAGAGGTCCACCGGCCCGGCGCCGAGGGCCGAGACCAGCCGGTGCAGGTCGTCCGCGTGCTCCTCGGGTGTGCCCCCGGCTCCGCCGTCGGCGCGCTCGCTGCGCCCGACCCCGCGGGGATCGTAGGTCACGACCGTGCGGTCGGTGAAGTGCCGGGCCAGGGTGGTGAACCCGCTGGCGTCCATCGGAGAGCCGATCAGCAGCAGGACGGGCGATCCGGCTGACGAGCCGCTCCGAACGTCGTAGCGCAGAACGGCGCCCGGCACGTCCAGGGTGTGCGTCTTCGTCTCTGTCATCAGGTGTCCTCTCCGAGAACGCTGTCGTCTCCTGCCCATAGTGACCGTCCGGAGTGACAGAACCCATCGGCCCGGGTTCAGGTGCGGATGAGATGTGCAGAGAACGTCATCCGTGTCCGTTACGTTCTTCGTGCACATCCCCCGAACACGAGGAACGCCCCCATGCCGACCACCCCCACCCCGCTCGAAGTCGTCTACTGCGAGGGCTGGGACCCCGCCACCACCGCGCCGGTCGGCCTCCTGGACACGGCGACGGCACGCGCCCGGGACGGGGCCGGTGAACAGTACGCCGTCCTGGTCCGCACCCCCGACGCGGCACCGCTCGTCCTCCTGGAGATCTCCTGGGCCGACCGGCACTGCGGGATCTGGCTGTTCGACGCCGAGGGCCGCTGCCACGCCCACCACCGCTACACCCGCGCGGAGGGAGACGGAGAACTCCTCCTCTCGCACGGCTTCCAGTGGAACCAGCCCCCACGGGGAGCGATGCCGGACCGGCGCGACGGCTGGACCGTCAAGGTCGAGACGCTCAACCGCGAGCGCGGCCTCTACCGGTACCAGACGCAGCACGGCGGCGGCCTGATGTCGGTCAACCGCGCCCCGGACCCGGAACTGGCCCGCGTGGTCACGCTGCCCGCCCCGCCGTTCGGGGACTGGGTCGCCCTCCTACGGGCGCACCCCGTCCTCGCCGAGGAGGAACTCCGGCTCAGCGAGGCCGCGGTGGAACCGGGCGGCGCTCCCGTGGCGGCCCCCTGGACACCGCCGCGTCCCCTCGCACCCCGGCGCGTCGACGACCTCTTCCGTCCCGGAAACCGGTTCACGAGCTCCTGGTACCCCGGGACGGGAACGGTGGCCGTCCGCGACATCGGCACCGTGAACCTGCCCACCGGGCGCGTTATGGTCTACGACCCCGGCTCCCTGTCCTTCGCCAAGGACACCGAGGCCTTCACCGTGCCCCTCCCGCCGGGGGAGCACCCGACGCGCCTGTCCCTGCTCCACCTGGGGGAGGACGGCGACGAGGAGACCACGTGCGTCATGGCCCTGCGCGTGGACGTCCGGAGCCTCGAAGCATTCCCGGTCGCCTCCTGGGAGATGGCCCTGCGTCCGGGTCAGGACCCGCACGACCTGGACGAGGACCACTTCTACGGCGTCGGCGTGGACGGTGGGCAGATCGGTATCACCGACGCGGCCTGCCTGCCCTACTTCACCGGCCTCTTCGACGACTTCCGAGCCTACGAGCGCATCTTCCACGGGCTGCACGAGGAGGAACTCCAGGCGATCAGGGACAGGGAGCGGCTGTGGCAGGAGACCGCGCGTGCGCTGATCGCCCGGCCTGAGTTCCGCCCCGCCGTGCGCGACGCCTTCATGGAGGCGATCGGCCTGTCTCCCGACGATGAGCGCTATGACCAGTACCGGAGTAACCACAATCTGCTCCGGCTGGCCCACGCGGTGGCCAACAGCACCGACCCCGACCTCGCGGCGCTCGACGACCCCGTCCAGCAGGCGCGGGACACCAGCCCGTGGTCCCGGCGGCTCCCCGACCCGAAGACCGGAGGCGACCTGACCGTCGTCCCGAGCGGCTGGGGAGACGGCAGCTATCCGGTCTGGATCGGCCGCACCGAGGACGGCCGAGTCCGCTCCCTGGTGGTCGACATGCTCGTCCTGGAGAGCGCCGAGCCGGTCACGGACGGGGAACCCACCACGCCGTGAGCTCCGTCAGTACCGAGGAGGAGGTGCCCCGACACGGGCGCGCCCCGCCCGCTACGGTCTCCCGCGACCTCACCGGGGCCGACGGTCCGCGCACGGGCACCGACCGGGTGCGCCGGACGGAACCTCCCGTCCGGCGCACCCGTCGTCTCCACGCGGTGCCGACCGGCTCAGACCGCGTCGAGGAAGCGGTACCCGAACTGCTCCAGCCGGGCCCGGGCCCGGGTCAGCTCCTCATCGGTGAACAGCAGCGAGAACTCCGGGCGCAGCACCAGCGCCTCCACCGTCAGGTCCAGGCGCCCCCGCTCCCACAGATTCGCGAACCCGTCCGAGACCGCCGGGGCGTTGAGCAGCTTGCGCGCGGTGCCCAGCGGGCCCAGTTCCGAGAGCATGCCCAGGAAGAAGGCCGCGGTGTAGTCGGCCTCGGTCTTGGCCCGTTCGTAGACCGACAGCATCGCCCGGCCGAAGTCGGCGGTCACCGGGTCGGAAGCGGGAACCTCCTCCACCGGTTCCTCATCGCTCTCCCCAGCCGCGTCCTGTCCGAGCCGGTCCACGAAGCCCAACAGCGCCTCCGCCGACGTGAACACCTCGTAGCCGAGCTCCTGCAACCTCGGCAGGTCGGCCTGGTCGGGGTCCAGCTCCAGTACCGCGGGTTTGCCGACCCCGTGCTGGAGACCGTCCGGCCAGAACGCCTCCGCCTCGGCGATCACCCTGCCCCGCTCGGGGTCGCTGATCACCGCGTCCAGCTCCGGCTCCGCGAACCCCAGGCGCCGCAGCTCGTCCACCATCTCCTGCACCTGAACCGACCGCGCGTCGTCGGGTTCGGCGCTGAGCACCGTCATGGGCCGCAGCGGACCCGCGTCCGGCCCGGCCGTCGCCGTGCCCGAGGCCAGCCCCGCCAGGAAGTCCTGAGCCGCCCCGGCCAACAGCTCCCGCCGCGCCGCCAGGAAGTCGGAGTAGTTCTCCACCTTCCACAGGTCCGGGTCCATCGGGATCCACTGCGAGGCCAACGCTCCGGGGTGGCGCTCCTCCACCTCGGGGAAGTACTCCTCCGGAGTGCGCGCGGAGATCTCCAGGTTCGTGTCCTGCGTCAGGAAGCAGAAGTTGGCGATGGCGTTGACCTGCCGGTTGTCGTAGCGGGCCTCCCGCAGCACCTTCTTGGGGAATACGTGGTGCACCTGGAGGGAGGACAGCTTGCCCAGCATCTCCGCCTTCAGCTCCAGGCCGCTGCCGAAGTCACGGGCGCCGTGCACGCGGGTGAGCATGTACAGCAGGGGATAGAACCGCGATCCCCGGGTTGCGCCCTCGAAGTCGTGCGGGCGCACGTCCAGGTTCCCGCCGCGCCACCGGGACATGCGCTGCAACAGGCCCTCCACGCCCGACTCGTTCACCGCGTCGTAGTCGAGTTGGAGGAAGGTCTCCGTCGAACCGGCGTAGCGGCCCCACAGAGCGCTGTGCACGTACCAGTAGAGCACCTTGTCGCGGTGCGCCGCGTCACTGAACCTGCCGCCGTTGAGCTCCAGCAGCCGAGAGACCACCGGTGCCGCGTACCGGCCCATGAGCACCCGGTCGTGGTCCAGCCCGAGCCGCCCCGACACCGCGTCCAGGAAGGTGCCCACGTGGTCGACCGAGCTCTTCAGCGCCGTGGCGAACCGGTCGGGCTCCACGTTCTCCAGCGAGGTGAACAGCGCGCGTCCGGTGGCCACCGCCGTGGCGTTGCGCAGCAGCCAGTCCATGCTGAAGGAGAACCCCGCCTCCTCCCAGTCCGTGATGCTCTGGCGCATGGTCGCGCGGATACCGGGCTGTACCGCGCACCTCCGGGCCAGTGCCAGGTCGCCCTTGGACAGCTTGGTGCCGCCCGAGTTCACGCGGTTGAAGATCTCCACCACGTCGTCGATCGTCTGGTTGGCGTCGGTGATGCTCTCGTAGTGGAAGTCCCGGTCCACGATCTGGCTCAACGCGTTGAGTCGGGGAAGGTACCGGTTGGCCTTCTCCGGATCACTGGTGAAGCGCGTCAGATAGGGCACCAGGCCCTGCTGGAACAGCCCGGTGACGTCCACCCACAGCGGATCGTTCTTCATCTTGTTCGGCATGTAGAACTCGAACGCCTGGCTCTCCAGGTTGAAGTACAGGTCCGTGAACGCCTGCGTGTTGCCCTGGAAGAACGCCGGCGCCTTGCCCCTGGTCACGCCGTACAGGGTGGTCATCCGCTGCTGGCCGTCCAACAGCAGCAGGTGGGCCCCGGCGCCGTTCACCACACCCTGCACCGCCTCCTCGGCGTTGGTGGTCTCCCACATCAGCAGGCTGCCCACCGGATGGCCGAGGTAGACCGAGCGCATCAGCCCGCGTACCTGGTCGCGGTTCCACACGTAGCCGCGCTGGAACTCCGGAAGCAGGATCGTCCCGTTGTCGATCTGGTCGAGGAGCGTGGACAGTTTCGCCATGGAGGGTCGTCTTTCTCGTCTCTGGGGTCTGGGGAACGGGAATCAGGGGGTGAGGAGTGCCTCGACGAAGGGGCTGGGCGTCCCGTGCCAGCTCACGTGCAGCTGCTCCCTGGCACGCGTGCACGCCACGAACAGCAGACTGCGCTCGCGGAGCAGGTCGCGGGCGTGCGCCCCGGGGTCCTCCTCCGCGGGTGTCACGTGCTTGATGAGCGGAAGCTGGTCGCCGCCCACGCCCACCACCGACAGGCAGCGGAACTCCAGCCCCTTCATCCGGTGCATGGTGCCCACGGCGACCGCGTCACCCGCCTTGCTGTTCTTGGACAGCGCGCGTGCCGTGACACCGGCCTCGGCCAGGGCCGCCACGGCCTGCTCCACGCTTCGGTTGGAGCGGGCGGCCACCCCGATCTCCGAGGGCAGGACCCCTGCCTCGGTCCAGGAGCGCACGGCCTCCACCACGTGCTGGAGCTCCCGCTCCCACGTCGCGAAGCCGGAGAGGACGGGGTCGGCGCCGCGCATCTCCGAACGGCAACCGGCCACCGAGTCCAGACCGCCGTCCATGTCGTCCACGGCCTGCCCGTGCATCAATCCCAGGCTCCAGCCGAGGATCTGGGCCGTGGTGCGGTAGTTGACGCGCAGTTTCGATGACCGTCCACGTACGTTGACGCCGACCTCGGCGAGGCTGACCTGCGGGCCGTAGATGCGCTGGTGGGTGTCGCCGGCGATGAACAGGTCGTCGGACCCCTCCGCCGCCGAGGCGCGCAGCAGGCGCCACTGCCCCGGGTAGAGGTCCTGGGCCTCGTCCACCACCACGTGGTCGAAGGGCTTGTCCACGCGCTGTTCCAGCAGCCGAGCCGCCTCCTCGACGACCGTCTCGTAGGTCCACAGGCCCTGGGCGGCCAACTGCTCCCGGAAGGCCTGTACCGCCTGCCACACCTGGGCCTTCTTCGCCGCCGAGAGCCCGCGGCCCCGCCCGGTGCGCTTGGCCGCCAGGTACTCCGAGGCCGTCTCCACCCGGCGGGCCAGCACCACCTGCCGCCACTCCTCGGCCAGGAAGGCGGGCGGCAGGTCCAGACCCAGACCGTCGAGCACCTGTTCCCACAACCGCCGCTCCCGCTGTGGACTCAGCAGTTCGGGCAGGCCGTGCTCTTCCCGGAAGACACGGTTGGCCAGACGGTCCACGTGCTCCACCCGCACCCGCTCCAGCACGGTCGGTGCGTCTCCCGTACCGTCGGTCTCCGCGAGCAGCCGCAGGGAGCCCTCCAGCGAGTCGGCCAGAGTGGAGGTGAAGGTGGTCAGCAGCACCCGGCCCCCGCCGCGGGCCAGCCGGTGCGCCCGGTGCAGGGCCACCACGGTCTTGCCCGTGCCCGGGCCGCCGCTGACCCTGGCCGGTCCGCGGTGCGAGGCCTCCACCACAGCCCGCTGCGCCGGGTGCAGGTAGATCCGCCACAGGTCGAACGGGTGCTCCAGGGCGGCCATCAGCTCGTCCGGGCCCTCGACCAGGAGCACCCGGTCGGAGCTGCGCCGGACCGCCGCGTCCAGGTCGTCGGGGTCGATCTCCTCGGAGATCGCCGAGCCCAGCTCCGCCCACACCTCCTCGGGGGACATCCCCGCCGCCAGGCCGTACAGCACGTCCCACTGCACCGGCGGAAGCAGGCCCCGGGCGGCGTCGAGCTGGAAGGGGGCCGTGAGCACGCGCGCCAGGGGCAGGGTGTGCTCGTCGATGCCCAGGCGGCGCAGGTCGGCGTCCCCGACGTGGTCGAAGAGGCGCTCGGGCACGGACGCGGCCATGCGCTTCATGTGCGGGATGCTGGCGTCGAGCGCCGCCACGTCGCGGATCTCGATGCCGCCCGTGGCCATGTTCACCGACGCCTTGCGGCGCTTGGCCCAGTCATAGGCCTCGTCATGGCCGAGGACGCGCAGAAGGGTGTAGGTGTCGCCCTTCTCCGGTGCCAGCACCACCCCGCGCCAGAACTGGTCGATGCGGATGGTGCGGAAACGGTCGTCGCGGGCTCCGGTGATCTTCTCCAGGTGCAGACCCGCGTGGGTGGCGTTCTCGAACTTGCCGAACACCTCCCCCACGCGTTCGCGGACCGGCTTCTCGAGTCCGGCGAACTCCTGCAGGAAGTCCCGGTGGAGGGCGAGTCGTGCCACTGCTGCTTTCCTAGCATCGTCAGGGGGTGTGGTCGGGGAGGGTCACGAGCCCGCCTTCGAGGATGCTGGAGACCTCGCGGGCACACACATCCGACACACCCGGCCCGCAGCGGGCGGTGGCGTCGCGGTGGAACGGTGCACGGGGGCGGCACATCCTCGGGACGGGCGGAGGGGCTGGGGCTGTGCGCTTCCTACGCTAGTTTCCCCCGTATCGGAAGACGCGTGGGCACGAGTTCCGGTTGTCCAGTCGTTACACGGATCGGCAGGTCCCACCGAATCGGAGAGCTGTTGTCACGGCTGACCGAAGACGCGTCCCAACGCGGTGCCGTACATCCGGTGTGGACTGGGCAGCGACGGCGGGTGCAGGACTCCGGGCAGCGGTTCGAGGCCGGTGACGAAGCCGATCAGGCGCCCGTACACCTCGGTGGCGTCGCGCGGACGGTCCTCCGGCTTCTTCTCCAGCAGCGCCGTGACGACGTCGCAGACCTCCTGCGGTACGTCCGGACGTAGCGATCGCACGTCGCGGGGCGTTTCGTTGACCTGCTTGGACGCCAGACCGAAGGAGGTGGAGGCGGAGAAGAGCCGCTGTCCGGTGAGCATCTCGTACAGCACGCACCCCAACGCGTACAGGTCGCTGTGCGCCGTGCTCTCCCCGTCCAGCAGCTGCTCGGGAGCCATGTACGCGGGCGTGCCGGGGGTGTGCCCGGTCCGGGTGATCTGCGACATGTCGGGACGCCCCAGCGCCACGGCCAGCCCGAAGTCGAGCACCTTGACGCCGCCGTCGGGCTCCAGGATCAGGTTGGCGGGCTTGAGGTCGCGGTGCACCAGGCGGGCCCGGTGGGCGACGCTGAGCACCGAGCACACCTGCGCGGCCACGCACGCCGCCCAGCCCACGGAGAGCCGTTCCTGCTCGGCCACCAGGTCGTGCACGCCGATGCCGTGGACGCGCTGCATCACCAGGTAGGGCAGTCCGTCCTCGGTGCCGGTGTCGAACACCGCGGGCACCCCCGGGTGCTGGAGTCCGGCGGTGATGCGCGCCTCCCGGCGGAAGCGGCGCACCATGTCGGCATCCTCGACGCCGTCGGGGAAGTGGAGGAACTTGACCGCGACCTCTCGCTCCAGGCGGGTGTCATGGCCCACCCAGACCTGGCCCATTCCGCCGCGTGCGAGCGGTGCCGGACCCAGCCTGTAGCGCCCGTCCAGGAGGCGTTCCGCGCCGGTCATACTTCCAAGCTCTCCCGCCCGCCGGGGTTTTCGCCCGACGCTACCGCACTCCGCTCCAGGGCGGCGATCCGGAGGCAGAGGCGGGAGACGGTCGGCGCTCAGCCCTCGGGTGGTGAGCAGATCCTCCAGGAAACCCAGGGTGTTTGTGCCGCTCCCCTCTGCGCCAGGAACTGTTGGAGGTTGTGTGTGCCGAAGGGAAGCGGCCGTGGTCCGCACCGGAATGGTGCGGGCCCGGTCCGGCACCGACCGGGCAGACGTGTCCTGAACCCGGCGTCCGCCGACGGTGCGCGGTCGGATTGTTGCGGGCGCGGGGCGTGGGTCAGCTGTGCGGAGAGGCCGCCTCGCTGGCGCTCGTGCCGTCCGGCACGGTTGTCTCGGGTTTCAACGCTCCGCTGGTCAGCCCTTCCCGGGCGAGTTCGGCGGCCTTGGCGGCGAGCGCGGCGAATTCCCTGGCCCGTTGCTCGAACCCGGCCACGGCCCGGAACGCCGCGCCGTAGCGGCGCTGGTCCCCCACGCCCATCTTGGGCACCCGCGCGGCACGTGCGTCGGTGCGGAAGGTTCCGCTGGAGCTGGTGGAGCGGCGGTTGTTGGACGGGCTGCGCAGGAACCCGTTGAGGAAGTCGGTGTCCACCTGCTCACTGGACGACCTCAGGGTGTCCCCGTCCACCTCCGCCATCCCCGCGTCGAGAAGGTCGGAGACCCGCACCCGGGCGTCGATCGGTTCCGCGGATCCGGCGTCGAGTGCGGGCAGGACGTCACGCATCTCCTCGGCCAGGCGCTCCAGTGCGGCTCGGGTCCGCGCGAAGGCCTCGGGCAGTTCGCTGAGATCGGGGCCCACGTGCCGCGCCGGGTTCAGGTTGACCTCCTCGTCGAGCAGGTCGATCAGGGAGATCTCGGCACCCGTCTCCTCCGTCAGCTCCCACGGACCGTCCGGGGCCGTCGAGGTCAGGTCCCACATCCGCACCGAGGATGCGTTGTCCGACCCCTTCAGGGGGCGGCGCAACAGCCACAGATGGACGGGCTGGGAATGCGTGGCAGCCAGCCCCGCGGGCAGGGCCACGACATCGGTGAGCAGGCCCCTGCGCACGAGTTCGGCGCGGATGCGCCTGCCGGTGCGCCGGTAGGCGCAGGAGGTGGAGAGCACCACCGCGGTCTGTCCCCCGGGCGCGGTGTGGGCGTAGGCGTGCTGGAGCCAGGCCAGTTCGCCCTCGGCCCTGGGCGGCAGGGCCAGTTCCCAACGGGGGTCCATCAGCAGTTCCTCGCGCCCCCAGTCGGCCGTGGCGGGCGGTGGGTCGCACACCACCAGTTCGGCCTGGTGATCGGGCCACCGGTCCGAGCGCAGGGAGTCGCCGACGCGCACCTCGGCCTGTTTCCCCCGTTCCAGGGCCGCCCGTGCGTGTGACAGGCGCGCCGCGTCCGGATCCGCGTCCTGGCCTGTGCGTCCGGCGTCCGGAGCTCCCACCGCCAGCAGCAGTGCGCCGGTGCCGCAGGCGGGGTCGAAGACGGTGGCGGCCTCGCACGAGGTCAGGGAGGAGACCGCGCGTACCAGCCTGGCGGTGGAGGCGAAGGGGGTCCCCGACCTCTCCCCGGAGTCGAGGAACCGTGCCGCCAGGGCCGCGCTGACCTGGCCGGGCGAGGTCTCGCCCGACAGCGCGTCCGCCAGTTCCCTCGCGGTCGCGCTGAGCGCTCCCGGCCGCCCGTCCCGTAGGTACTCGGCGGTGTCGGCGAGGCCCTGGAGCATCCTTCCGGGGTAGTCGCCGCGCAGGGCGCGCCACAGCCGCACCTCCGGGGACTCCTCGGCCACCTTGTTCTGGCGTTCGAGCCAGCCGCGGACCCCGGCCAGTTCGAACAGGGGACTGGAGGCGGTGCCGCCGCTGGGGGCGGGGAAGTCCTCGTGGCGCCGCCGCCAGTTGGAGACGGCGGCCCGGGTCACACCGGCCAGGCGCGCGATGTCGGCGGCGGTGACCTGCTGTTCCTCTGCGGGGGCCTGCTCGCGGGAATCCATGTGGTCACAGTACACGGGGCGGTACACAGGCCCCGGGTAGGGGTTGTTGGCCCCGTTAACGGTGTTCGGTGTCCGCCGGTGCGCGCCGTGGGCGTTTGGGTGCGGAGTGCGTTTTCCGCTGCCTGGCCAGCCGTGTTCGCGGCCGCGGGCCTCGGTGGTCAGGGAGGCTGACGCCACGGGACCAAGGGCACGTGTGGGAGTGCCTGTGGCAGGGAAGGAGCGTCGGTCCTGTCCGTAACGGGCCTTCGATGTCATCCGTTTTCCTGGACGGGGCGTCCTTCTCTCAGGGAGGCTGTAGAAGCCCTCGGCTGTGTGTCTCCCCCCTGGCCGCCGTGCCGTCCGGTGCCGTTGTCTGTCGTGGGCGGGGTTGCCGATTGTCCACGCGTGATTGTATGTTTGCTCTGTAAACAGTGCTTGGATGTGTGATAAAGCGACACCTGTGTACTCGGTGGTGGCGCTTCGCCATGTGGGCGGGGCACGCGGGTGAGCACGGCGGCGAACAGCGGAGCGCGGGGGCAGTGCGATGGAACGGCAGATTGTGGCGGGACGGTTCCGGATCACGGGCCCCATCGGCCGCGGCAACATGGGGGAGGTCCACCGGGCGGAGGACATCGAGGCGCCCGGACATGAGCTCGCCCTCAAACTCATCCTGCGCAGCCGCTTCGGGCTCGATGTCGACCGCGACCGGGAGAAGACGCGCAGGTTCCTCCGGGAAACCGAGATCATGCGCAGGCTCGACCACCCCGGAATCCCCCGCCTGATCGCGGGCAACGTGGACACCTCCGAAGGCGGCTACCTGCCCTACATCGCCATGGAGTTGCTCAACGGCGACGACCTTAGCGTGCTCATCAAAGAGGCCGAACGGCTCCCCGTCTCCTGGGTGGCCGCGATCGGGGCCCAGGTCGCCGATGCCCTGCATGCCGCTCACAGCGCGGGTGTGATCCACCGAGACCTCAAGCCCGCGAACATCATGCTGGTGCGTGGCGGACAGGCCAAGGTGCTCGACTTCGGCATGGGCCGCATCGTCGACGACTCGGACACCAGCCGGATCACCAGCTCCAACAGCACGGTCGGTACCGTGCGCTACATGGCGCCCGAGCAGTTCGAGGCCGCCAAGGTCACCGCTGCCGCCGATCTGTACGCGCTCGGCTGCGTCCTGTTCGAGTTGCTCACAGGGGTTCCGCCCTTCGGCGGCAGCGACTTCGAGATCGCCGAGCAGCACCGTAAGGCCGAACCTCCCATCCTGGGTTTCTTCCGCGACGACATTCCCCGGCCGCTGGGGCGGCTCATCGAGCGGCTCCTGGACAAGAAGCCCGAGAACCGTCCGCTCAATGGTGCCGAGGTGCGTCAGACCCTCCTGCCCCTGGCCGAGGGCGACGACGTGCTCCCGGGCTGGGAGGCGCTCAACCCCCTCTACCGGATTCCCATGCCGGTGCCCGAAACCGCGGCCTCGGAGCGAGGAGCCCCCGGGTGGGCGCCCGGCCCTCCGACCTCCAACGTCATGGACGTCTTCGGCCTGCACGGGCAGCTCATCGACGAGTACCGCGCCTTCACCGAGAGCGGCACCGTCATCCGTGACGAGCGCATCGAGGAGTTCGTCCAGGACAGCCTCGCGGCCAAAGCCCAGTGGCCCGCTCCGTGGCTCTCCCTCAACCCCTCCTACGCCTCCGGGGGGCAGATCTCGGAACTGGTGGACGCCGGCATGCTGCACCGGGAGTGCGCCAACATCTTCCAGGGTGAGAAGAAGGAAGGGTCCACCGTCTGCGATCGCCCGCCCCTGCGTCTGCGCCTGCACCAGCGGGAGGCTGTCGAGGTGGCGAGGTCGGGTCGCTCCTACGTGCTGACGACGGGCACGGGTTCTGGCAAGTCGCTCGCCTACATCATCCCCACCGTCGACCGGGTGCTGCGCGAGCGCGAGCGCGAACACGCTGAGGGCAGGGTCAGGACCAGGCGTGTTCGGGCGATCATCGTCTACCCGATGAACGCCCTGGCCAACAGTCAGATCGACGAACTGGGCAAGTACCTCGTCAACGGTTACGGCGAGGGGCGCGAGCCGGTCACCTTCGAGCGGTACACCGGTCAGGAGAGCCTGAAGGAGAAGGAGCGCATCCGCAAGAACCCTCCCGACATCCTGCTCACCAACTACGTGATGCTGGAACTGATGCTCACCCGCCCCGATGAGCGCGGGGCCCTGATCGACATGGCGCGGGGACTGGACTTCCTCGTCTTCGACGAACTGCACACCTACCGTGGGCGCCAGGGCGCCGACGTGGCCATGCTCATCCGGCGTGTCAGGCAGGCATGCCAGGCACCGCGTGTTCAGTGCGTCGGAACCTCGGCGACCATGTCGTCGGAGGGCACGGTCGAGCAGCAGAGGCAGAAGGTCGCCGATGTCGCGTCCCAGTTGTTCGGCACCGAGGTCAGGGCCGCGGACGTCATCACCGAGACCCTGGTCCGCGCCACGATGGAGGCCCCCGACCGCGTACCAGAGCAACGCCTGCGTCAGGCCGACGCGCCACGCGCCTACGACGACCTCTACCGGGACCCGCTCGCCCGGTGGATCGAGACCCGCTTCGGCCTCGACCAGGACGAGCAGGGGCGCTTGGTCCGCAGGTCTCCCACGACCCTGGAGACCGCCGCGCGGGAACTGTCGGAGGACAGCGGAGATAGTGAGGACACCCGGGTCCCCGAGGAGCAGTGCGCCCTGGCCGTGCGCAGCGTCCTGGAAGCGGGCGCGGAGGCACGGCACCCGGTCAGCGGCCGCCCCATGTTCGCCTTCCGCCTGCACCAGTTCCTGTCCAAGGGTGACACGGTCTACACCACCCTCGACCCGCCGGAGTCCCGGCCTTTCACCCGCGACTACCAGCTCGAATGGCCTGGTGCGGAGAACAGGATCCTGCTTCCCCTGGCGTTCTGCCGGGATTGCGGGCAGGAGTACATGACGGTCTGGCGTGAGGACAAGGACCAGAAGGTCACCTACACCCAGCGCAAGGGGACGATCGAGACGGTCGAAGGAGCGACGGAGGGTTACCTCTACCTCAGCACCGACGCTCCCTGGCCCGCGACTGTTCAGGAGGCGATCGAGAAGCGTCTGGTCCCCGAGACGTGGCTGGAACAGGACGCGGGAGGGCAGGACGTGCTGAGTGCCAACTTCCGTGACCGCGTCCCCCGTCGTATCACCCTCGACCATCAGGGGGTCGAGGGCAGAGGGGACGTGACAGCGGCCTTCATCCCCGCGCCGTTCCGGTTCTGTGTGCACTGCCAGGTCAGCCATGAGAAGGTGCGCGGGGCCGACTTCGGGAAGCTGGCCAGCCTCGACCAGGAGGGCCGTTCCACGGCCACCTCCCTGATTTCGGGCACCATCGTGCGCCTGCTCAGGCAACTGCCGGACGAGGCGCTGCGCGATCGGGCGCGAAAACTGCTCACCTTCGTCGACAACCGTCAGGACGCCTCCCTCCAGGCCGGGCATTTCAATGACTTCGTCCAGGTGACGGAGTTGCGCGGAGCCCTGTACAAGGCTTTGGTGGACGCGGGCGGCGACGGGCTCAAGCACGAGTGGCTCGCCGCCCGCGTGGTGGAAGCACTGGCCCTGGACCCCGCCGACTACACCGACAACCCGGACCAGTCCCCGAGTCTGCTTCGTCGCGCCGCCAACGCACTGCGCGACGTCGTGGCCTTTCGCCTCTACCGCGACCTCGAACGCGGGTGGCGGGTCACCATGCCCAACCTCGAACAGACGGGCCTGTTGCGCGTCGACTACGAGGATCTGGACTGGCTGTCCCGGCAGGAGGACCGGTGGCGGGACACCTCGCCCGAGCTGCTCAGCGCCGACCCGCAGCAGCGCGAGGAGATGATGCGGGCCCTGTTGGATCACCTGCGTCGGCACCTGGCCATCGACGTGCAGTACTTCCGGGACGATTTCGACTCCTTCCGCCGGGCCAGCGAGGAGCGGCTGAGCGACCGGTGGAGACTGACGGAGAACGACAAGCCCAAGGTGGGCACCGCCTACCTGGGCGCCTCCCGCCCGGGGCGGGACCGCAGCGGCTTGTTCCTGTCCCCACGCGGTAAGTTCGGCAAGTACCTCGAACGCGTTCACTTCCGGGGTTCCGAGCTGGGTCTTGAGGCCAAGGAGGCGGTGATCAGCGGCCTGGCGAAGGTCCTGGTCAAGGGGGGACAGCTCGCGGAAGTACAGGTCATGCCGCCCCGGCGCGGGCCGAACTTCCAACGCCGCGCCTCCGAGGCATGGACGGGTTACCGGGTGGACTCGGCCTGCCTGGTCTGGAGGGTGGGCGACGGCAGGGAGGGAGCCGCGGACCCCCTCGACCGCACCTACGCCTCTGGCGAGGGACCCCGTGTCAACCCCTTCTTCCGCCACCTGTACCAGGAGACGGCGGTCTCCCTCGGCGGCCTGGTCGCCCGGGAGCACACCGCCCAGGTGACTCCCGACAACCGCAAGAAGCGGGAAAAGGCATTCTCTGACGCTCAGCTCAGGCTCCTGTACTGCTCACCGACGATGGAGCTCGGCGTGGACATCGCCGATCTCAATGCGGTGATGATGCGCAGCGTTCCACCCACTCCCGCCAGCTACACCCAGCGCAGCGGTCGGGCCGGGCGCAGTGGGCAGCCCGCTCTGGTGACCACCTACTGCGCGACCGGCAACAGCCATGACCAGTACTATTTCCGCAGGTCGGAGCTCATGGTCTCCGGAGTCGTCCGCGCGCCCCGGCTCGACCTGACCAACCAGGACCTGTTGGCGTCCCACGTCCAGGCGATCTGGCTCGCCGAGACCCACCAGAAACTCGGGCAGGCCATCCCCTCGGTCATCGACATCGCCTATGACGAGGAGCAGCGCGATCCCCACCCCGCGCTGGACATCGACTCCCTCGTCAAGGAGAAGATCGCCGACGCGGGAGCCCAACGGCGGGCCGTCGCCGCCGCCCGCGAGGTCCTGGCGGATGTCCTCGAATTCGTACGCGACATGCCGTGGTGGGACGATTCCTGGCTGGAGCGCAGGGTGCGCAGGGCCCCGGAGAACTTCGACCTGGCCTTCGAGCGCTGGCGCCAGCTCTACCGGGCGGCGCTGAGCGACCGCGCCGAACAGCACCGCCGGATCCTGGACCACACCCTCTCCGAGAGGGACCGCAACAACGCGTCCCGACGACGCCACGAGGCCGAGACCCAGCTCAAACTGCTCAAGAACGAGAACGACGACAGCCGGTCCCTGCTGAGCGACTTCAACCCCTACCGCTACCTGGCCAGTGAGGGTTTCCTCCCGGGGTACTCGTTCCCCCGTCTGCCGCTCGCCGCCTACATCCCCGGCGGCACGAACCGCCGTGAGCCTGACGGCGACTACCTGCACCGCTCGCGGTTCGTGGCCATCGCGGAGTTCGGGCCCGGCGCACTCATCTACCACGAGGGCTCGCGTTACCAGGTCACCCGTGCCCAGTTGCCGCCCAGCGACTCCGGCGACGTACGGACCACGAGAGCCACACGGTGCTCCCGATGCGGCTACCACCACGACCCCGACAAACTCAGCGACAGGTGCGACCTGTGCGACGCGCCCCTGGGCGGGTCCCACCAGGGCCTCCTGCACCTGCACACCGTGTACACCCAGCGAAGGGACAAGATCTCCTCGGACGAGGAGGAGCGGCGCCGGTCAGGCTTTCGGGTGGTGACCTCCTACCGCTTCCGTGACCACGGAGAGCGGCTGGGCAGGCAGGACGCCGTCGTGGACGCCGACGGCCGACGACTGGCCCGACTGCACTACGGTGACTCGGCGACCGTGCGCAGGACCAACCTGGGCAGGGTCGGGGCCAAACCCGAAGAGCCGGACGGGTTCTGGATGGACCCCGACACCGGGCGCTGGCTGAACAAGAAGGACGCGGACAAGGCGGGCGGAGACTCCTCCGAACTGCCCCTGATCGAGAACGGCGGCGAGGAGCGGGGACGTAGGAAACTGGTGATCCCCTATGTGGAGGACCGCCGCAACATCGTCGTTCTCCACCTGGACGAAGCCCTGCCCGAGGGCGACGCCCTGACGCTGATGTACGCACTGGAACGCGGTATGGAGGCCGAGTTCCAGCTTGAGGACAACGAACTCGACAGTGAGCTGCTCCCACCGGAGGAGGGCCAACGCGACCGGATGCTCTTCACCGAGGCCGCCGAGGGCGGCGCCGGTGTGCTCCGGTTGTTGCAGGAGGACCGGGACGCCCTCGCGCGCGCGGTGGTCAGGGCCATGGAGATCTGCCACATGGATCCCGCCACGGGCCAGGACGTCGTCCCCGACCGGGCAGAGGTGTGTGTGCGCGGTTGCTACGACTGCCTGCTCACCTACGGCAACCAGCGCCACCACCGCAAGATCGACCGCCGTGCCGTGCGCGGTCTCCTGATCGCCCTGGCGGAATCGGTGACCACGCCGACGGGACAGAGCGTGTCCCGCACCGAGCAGATGAAGGTGTTGAAAGCCCAGACCGAATCCAGCCTGGAACAGGAGTTCGCCACCTTCCTCAAGGACAACGGCTACCGTCTGCCCGACGAGGCCCAGGCCTACATCCCCGAAGCCGCCGCCAGGCCCGACTTCGTCTACCGGCTTCCCGGCGTGCAGATCGCCGTCTTCGTGGACGGACCGGTCCATGACCACGCTCGCGTGTCCGAGCGCGACGCGGAGGCGGAGGAGCGGTTGGACGACGCCGGATGGGAGGTCGTGCGGTTCCGCTACGACGCGGACTGGACGACGCTGTTGTCCGCGTACCCCTCCTGGTTCGGCCCCGGATCCCGCCGCTGACCCCCCGGTGATCCCGCCCCCCGGTGCCGCTCCCGCCTGCCGACGGTGACACTGGGAGCGGGATCATCGAAGCAAGACCGCGACAAGCTTCTCACCGCCCCCCACGACACGACATGAGGAACTCCTCCACATGACCACCGCGTACGCCCCCGGTTCCCTGGTCTCGGCCCGGGGCCGCGAATGGGTGGTGCTCCCCGAGAGCGCCGACGACATGCTGGTGCTGCGCCCCCTGGGCGGCAGCGACGACGACGTGGCCGCCCTCTTCCCCGGCTTCGAGGAGGTCCGCGCGGCCACCTTCGACCCGCCCGACCCCACCGACCTGGGCAACGCCGAGGCCGCCGGACTGCTGCGCTCGGCCCTGCGCATCGGCTTCCGCGCCGGTGCGGGCCCCTTCCGCTCCCTGGCCGGGATCGCCGTGCAGCCGCGCGCCTACCAGCTCGTGCCGCTGCTCATGGCGCTGCGCCAGCCCACCGTGCGCATGCTCATCAGCGACGACGTCGGCATCGGCAAGACCGTCGAGGCCGGGCTGGTCGCCTCCGAACTCCTCGCCCAGGGCGACGCCACCGGCCTGGCGGTCCTGTGCTCCCCGGCGCTGGCCGAGCAGTGGCAGGAGGAACTGCGCACCAAGTTCAACATCGACGCCGAACTGGTGCTGGCCTCCACCGTCTCCCGCCTGGAGCGCGGCCTGGACCTGGGCCAGTCGCTGTTCGACAAGCACAAGCACGTCATCGTCTCCACCGACTTCATCAAGTCCACCCGCCACCGCGACGACTTCGTCCGCCACTGCCCGGACCTGGTCATCGTCGACGAGGCGCACACCTGCGTGTCCGCGGACGAGGCCAGGAACCACCAGAGCCAGCTGCGCTACGAACTGCTCCAGAAGGTCGCCAAGGACACCGAACGCCACCTGCTGCTGGTCACCGCCACCCCGCACAGCGGCAAGGAGTCGGCCTTCCGCAACCTGCTGGGCCTGGTCAACCCCGAACTGGCCACCGCCGACTTCGACACGAGGGTCGGGCGCGAACTGCTGGCCCGCCACTTCGTGCAGCGCAAGCGCGCCGACGTGCGCCAGTACCTGACCAGCGAGGACGGGCTGGCCGACGACTCCCTCGCGGAGCGCACCGCCTTCCCCTCCGACCGTCTCTTCCGCGACGAGAAGTACAAGCTCACCCCCGAGTACCGCTCCCTGCTCGACGACGCCATCGCCTACGCGGGAGAGCGCGTGGAGCAGGCGGGCGCCCCCGGCGGGCGCGAGCACCGGGTGGCCTGGTGGTCGGCGATCGCCATGCTGCGCTCCCTGGTCTCCTCGCCGCGCGCCGCCGCCAAGACCCTCACCACCCGCTCGGCCACCGCCCTGGCCAGGTCCGCCGAGGAGGCCGACGAACTGGGTGCGCCGCTGGCCCGCGACGCCGTCGACTCCGACCAGCTGGAGGGCATCGACACCGCCCCCGGCGCCAAGGCCGACGAGGAGCGCGACGGGCACCCGCTGCTGCGCCTGGCCGAGCGGGCCCGTGAGCTGGAGGGTCCGGTCAAGGACACCAAGCTCAAGGCCCTGGTCACACACCTCAAGGGCCTGCTGGCCGAAGGCTACGACCCCATCGTGTTCTGCCACTACATCGACACCGCCGAGTACGTGGCCGAGTACCTGTCCGGCGAGTTCGCCGAGGAGGGCCGGAGCGGAAAGAACCTGCTCAACAAGGGCGGCAAGGGCGGTTGGAGGACCACCGTCAGGGCGGTCACCGGCGCCCTGTCCCCGCAGCAGCGCGTGCAGCGCATCGAGGAGTTCGCTGAGGAGGCCGCGGCCGAGACCGCCCGCGAGGCCGGGGGAGAGGAGGCGCCGGGGCCCGGGACCCGCCGGGTGCTGGTGGCCACCGACTGCCTGTCCGAGGGTGTCAACCTCCAGCACTACTTCGACGCCGTCGTCCACTACGACCTGGCGTGGAACCCCACCCGCCACGACCAGCGCGAGGGCCGCGTCGACCGGTACGGGCAAAAGCGCGACGAGGTCCGCGTCGTCACCCTGTACGGCGAGGACAACGGCATCGACGGCAAGGTCCTGGAGGTGCTGATCCGCAAGTACCGGCAGATCCGCAAGGACCTGGGCATCGCCGTGTCCGTGCCCGACGAGTCCTCCTCCGGCGTCACCGACGCCATCGTCGACTGGCTGCTCATGCGCTCGCGCACCGGCGAGCAGGAGGCGCTGTTCGGCACCGACGAAGTCGGTGTGCGGGCCGACGAACTGGACGCCCGGTGGAAGTCGGCGGCCGAACGCGAGAAGCTGTCCCGATCCAAGTACGCCCAGCGCGCCATCCACCCCGAGGAGGTGGCCCGTGAGGTCGCCTCGGTCCGCGACGCCCTGGGCGGCGGCGGCGAGGTCCGGGCGTTCACACAGACCTCGCTGAGGGAGATGGAGGCCGTTCTGCGCCCCATCGCGGACGGGTTCACCGCCGACGTCTCCGGTACCCCCGTCGGTCTGCGCGACGCCTTCGCCCCGGTCCTGGGATCGGCCGCCGTGGAGGACGGAAAACCCTTCCCGTTCCGCGACACCGCGGCCGTCGCCCGGGGCGAGGCCGCCCTGGTGCGCACCGACCCCGTGGTCGGCGCCCTGGCCTCCCACGTGCTGGACGCCGCCCTGGACCCCGACACCTCCGGTCCGCGCCCCGCCCGCCGCTGCGGCGTGGTGCGGACCGCGGCCGTGGGCAAGGCCACCACCCTGTTGCTGGTGCGCTACCGCTTCCACCTGACCCTGCCCTCCCGGCACGGCACCCGCCAGCTGGTGGCCGAGGACGCCCGGCTGCTGGCCTTCCGCGGAGCGCCCGACCGCGCCGAGTGGTTGGGCCCGGCCGAGGCGGCCGCGCTGCTGGAGGCCCGGCCGGACGCCAACACCGAGCCGGAGTCCGCCCAGCGCCGCATGACCCGGGTCCTGGAGGGGCTGCCCGCGCTGAACGACCACCTGGCTGCCCACGGCCGCGAACTGGCCGAGGAACTCGCCGACTCCCACCGCCGCGTGCGCGGCGCCTCCGGTGAGATCCGCCGTGGTCTGAAGGTCGAACCCCAGGAGCCCGCCGACATCCTCGGCGCCTACGTCTACCTGCCCGTCGCCAACCCCGCCGCCTCCGCCTCCGACGCGTCCGCGGCCGCCCCCGCCGGAGGAACCGCCTGATGTCCGCCATCGCACGCAACCAGGTGCTGAGCGCCGTCCACACGGTGGGCGGCCTGCTGCCCACCGACATGCTGGCCCGCATCGCCGAGGGCAGGGACGTGCCCGGGTCCAAACCCGCCGACTACGGGGTCTTCGGAACCGGGTCGGTCAGTGACGAGGCAGAACGCCGCTGGGACTACCTCAAGGGCGTGTGGAGGGAGCTGCGCGGGCAGTTGCCCACCGGGAACGACGGAACCCCCGCCGTCGACTCCGTCCAGGCGTCCCGTTCGCGGTGGGCGGAGCCGCTGTTCAACGAACTCGGCTTCGGCCGTCTCCCGGCCGGACCGGGGGAGGGGATCGGGAGCGACGACGGGAAGAAGGTCTTCACGGTCTCCCACCTGTGGCAGCACGTGCCGGTCCACGTGGTGTCCTGGCACCACGAACTGGACCGGCGTCCGGGCGGGGCGGGGACCGTACCGCCGCAGTCGTTCGTCCAGGAGATGCTCAACAGCACCTCGGCGCACCTGTGGGCGGTGGTGACCAACGGGCGCCAGGTGCGGTTGCTGCGCGACTCCAGCGCGCTGGCCACGGCGGCGTACGTGGAGTTCGACCTTGAGGCGATCTTCGACGGTGAGCTGTTCAGCGAGTTCGTGCTGCTGTACCGGCTGCTGCACGCCTCCCGGTTCGAGGTCGAGCCGGACGAGGCGCCGTCCGCGTGCTGGCTGGAGAAGTGGCGTGCCGACGCGATCACCTCCGGAACCCGTGCGCTGGAGCAGCTGAGCGGGAACGTCCGCGAGGCCATCACGGTTCTGGGCACCGGCTTCCTACGCCACCCCGCCAACGCCGACCTGCGCAAGGACCTGGACGTGAAGGCGTTCCACGGGGCGCTGCTGCGGCTGGTCTACCGGATGCTGTTCCTGTTCGTCGCCGAGGACCGGGGAGCCCTGCACCCGCCGACGGCCGACGAGCGGACGAGGGAGCGGTACGCGAAGTACTTCTCATCGGCGCGGCTGCGCCGTCACGCCCGCAGGCGCAGGGGAACCGCGCACGGGGACCAGTACGAGGCGCTGCGGATCGTGCTGGACGCGTTGGGAGAGGTGAACGGGCGTCCTGAGCTGGGGATCCCAGCGCTGGGCGGCCTGTTCACCGGCGTCGAGGCGGACGAGCCGCTGCGCGGGCTGAAGCTGTCCAACGAGTCGCTGCTGGGCGCGGTCCGCCACCTGGCCCAGGTCAGGGACAGCGCCTCCAAGCGGTGGCGTGCGGTGGACTACCGCAACCTGGACGCTGAAGAGCTGGGGTCGATCTACGAGTCCCTGTTGGAGCTGGTGCCCAAGCACAGCGACGCCGACCGCTCGTTCCAGCTGGTTGAGGTCGGCGGCAACGACCGCAAGACGACGGGGTCGTACTACACGCCGTCCTCGCTGATCGAGACGCTGCTCGATTCGGCGCTGGACCCGGTGATTGACGATGCTTTCAAGCGGGGCCATGAGAAGGCGTCGAAGGCCGGGGAGCCTGATCCGACAGAGGCGGTCACGGCCGAGCTGCTGAATCTGACCGTGTGCGACCCGGCGTGCGGGTCGGGGCACTTCCTCGTGGCTGCTGCTCGGCGTATCGCCAAGCAGGTCGCGGCCGTGCGCGAGGGTAACCCGGAACCGACCGTGGACGCGGTACGCAGCGCCATGCACGAGGTCGTTGCCCGGTGTATCTACGGGGTGGACCTCAACCCGATGGCGGTGGAGCTGGCCAAGGTGTCGCTGTGGTTGGAAGCGCTGGAGCCGGGGAAGCCGTTGAACTTCCTTGATGCGCACGTCAAGCACGGCAACGCGCTGATCGGTGCGACCCCGTCTCTGCTCAAGGGCGGACACCCTAGTTTGCAGGATCAGGACGGCAGCATCCCCGACGAGGCGTTCAAACCGATCGAGGGCGATGACAAGAAGTACGCGCGCTTCCTGGCCAGGACCAATAAGGAGGAGCGCGGCGGTCAGCTCAGCGTCCTGGATATCACTGATGTGGCGGTGAAGGTCGACAACACTGCCTTCGCTCGGAAGTTCCGGCAGATCACCGATGCCCGAGCGGACTCCTTGGAGGAGGTCCGGCGTCAGGAGGCCGCCTACCGTGAGTTGGAGAACTCCGAGGACTATGTCCGAGACCGGCGGGCCGCGGACGCCTGGTGCGCGGCGTTCGTGTGGAGGAAGACGCCGGACGCTCCGCGTGCGGTGACCCAGGAGGTCTTCCAGAAACTGTCCAACGCCGGGCAGGGGAGGGGAGCGCCGTACACCACGATCGAGGAGATCGAACGGCTGCGGGACCAGTACCGGTTCTTCCACTGGCACCTGGAGTTCCCGGACGTCTTCTCGGCCTTGGCCAGCGACACGGGAGTGGACGAGGCCACCGGTTGGATAGGCGGTTTCTCCTGCGTCATGGGAAACCCGCCCTGGGAGCGGATCAAGCTCCAGGAACAGGAGTTCTTCGCCCAGCGCGATGAGGAGATCGCTCATGCCAAGAACGCCTCGGTTCGCAAGAAGCTGATCGAGGACCTCAGGGACGATGAGGACAAAGCGCCTCTGTACTGGGAATTCTCGGCTGCCAAGCGCGTCGCTGAAGGGGAGAGCCACTTCCTGCGCGTCAGCGGCAAGTTCCCGCTGACCGGCAAGGGGGATATCAACACCTACTCCCTCTTCGCTGAGACGGCGAGTCTGCTCAGCGATCGTCAGGGCTTCTTCGGCCTGGTACTGCCCACGGGGATCGCCACGGACGCCACCACCGCCCCGTTCTTCTCGTCGCTGGTCCGGGCTGGGAGGCTCGCATCGTTCCTCGACTTCGAGAACGAGGCGTTCCTGCTCAGCCGGGCCGTTGACCATCGTGTCCGGTTCTGCCTTATCGTCGCCACGGGGCGTGGGACGCGGGTGGACAACGCCGAGTTCGCTTTCAGTACCCGTTACATGGAGGACCTGCCCTCGCGTCGCTTCGCGATGCCGCCCGAAGAAATCATGCTGGTCAACCCGAATACCGGAACGCTGCCGGTGTTCCGGTCCCGCCGGGACGCCGAGATCACTTTGGGGGTATATCGGAGCGTTCCGGTACTCATCAGGGAGGGCGACCCCAAGGGGAACCCTTGGGATATTTCTTTCATGACCATGTTTCATATGGCCAACGATTCCCATCTCTTCAGGTCAGCCGAGGAACTGGAAACCGAAGGGTGGGAGTTGGAGGGCAACGTCTTCGTGCGTGGAGGCAAGCGCATGCTGCCGCTCCAGGAGGCGAAGATGCTGCACCACTTCGACCACCGCCTGGGTACCTACGAAGGTCAGACCCAAGCGCAGGCCAATGTGGGAACCCTGCCCCGGCTTACATCGGAGCAGCACGACGACCCCGGCTGCGTCGCCATGCCCAGGTACTGGGTGCCCGAGTTCGATGTGCCCACCGGGAAGAAGGACAGCAAGGGAAACCCAACCTACTACGCGGGTGTTGCGACGCGTCTGGTGGAGAGGGAGTGGGATCGCGGTTGGTTGTTGGGGTGGAGGGATATCGCCCGGGCTTCCGATGAGCGCACCATGATCAACTCAGTTTTCCCCGCTTACGCCGCTGGTCATACAAGCCCTATCGCTCTTCCCGCCAATCCCCGATCAGGTGCGCTTTTGCAGGCTTTCTGGTCCTCTTTTGTATTTGATTACATTGTTCGCCAGAAGATGGCTGGAACTCATCTTACGTATGGTTATGTATACCAACTTCCTGTGCCCCGCGTGGGCGATGTCGGTGAAGAGATTGAAGAGTGGTTCATTGGCAGGGTCATGGAGTTGGTCTATACGGCTAACGACTTGAAATCCTTTGCTTGTGAATTGGGGTTTGATGGGCCTCCGTTCCGGTGGGACGAGGAACGCCGTGCCATCATGCGGGCGGAGTTGGACGCGTTGCTCTTCCGCCTCTACGGGATCAACCGTGATGACGTGGACTACATCATGGAGACCTTCCCCATTGTGAAGCGGAAGGACGAATCGGCGTACGGCACCTACCGGACTAAGGATCTCATCCTGGAGATCTACGACCGGATGGCCAAGGCCGGTGTCTCGCTCGACACTCCGCTGATCGATGGCGAGAACTTCACGTCCACCCTCACCCCGCCGCCTGGTCACGGTCCCCGGCACGCCCCCGCCTGATCCGTAAAGCGTTCGGCCCCGCCTGCTGGCTCACGGCAGGCGGGGCCGAACGTGTGTTTTCGTGGCTCTAGCGGAAGTCGCCCCGAGTGATACCGATGAAGGCGCGCCACTCATCAGCGCCGAAGAAGAGTGCGCCCAGTTCACGGTGTTTGGTGTCTCGGATGGCTCTCTCCTTCCCCAGATCAGCTACCTCGACGCAGTGGCTCTCCGTAGCGCTGTAGGAGGACTTGCGAAAATCCATGTCAGGTCTCTTTCAAGAGTTGCTTGAGTGTTTTGATCGACTCGCTCTCGCTCAGGGCCGAACGCATCAAGGAAGCGAGAACCTGACGGTAGTCGTCGACTTCCTCGGTTTGCTCCAGGAACGTGCCTCTGGTGCGTCCTTCCAGGTAGACGAGCGAGGGGTCTGATTTGTCGGCATAGTCCAGGATGACAAAGCCGGATCCCATAGACGCATGCAGCCCAGCGCTGAGCGGTAGCACTTGTAGCGTGACTCGGTTGACGCCTTCACCAAGTTTGATGAGGTGCGTAATCTGCTCTTCGGCGACCTCGGGGGAGCGCACAAGGCGCAGAAGCGCACACTCGTCAATGATGGCCATGAGGTTCAGATCGTCGTGGAGAAGCTTCTGTCGCTCCAACCGCGCTGTGACGACGTGGTCGATGTCCGCTTCAGTGACTGCTCCGCTTACCCGCGCTGAAACCGCCGCGTAGTCGGCGGTTTGCAGCAGGCCGGGAATGACGGCTGGCTGGTAGACGCTGGCGGTGGAAGCCTCAGCTTCGAACCCGAGGTAGTCCGCGTCCAGGACGTTGTTGTAGCTGTGCCACCAGCCCTTCTCTCTGGCCTGCCGTCCCAGGGCAAGGATGGCGTCAACCCTGTCGGTGTCCTTCACCCCGTAGAGGCGCATGAGGTCTCTGAGTGCGCTGGGGTCGGTTCTGTGCCTTCCGTTTTCGAGGTGGTTGATCCGCCCTGCGGCCCACCCGAGTTCTCGCGTGACCTGCGTGGTTGACATCTCTGCGGCTTCCCGAAGCCTGCGGAGCTCGCGAGCCAGGCGACGACGGCGCACAGTCGGTGAGGACCTCTTAACCATGGGGGAGATGCTAGCGGGAGACGAAACAGACATACTCATCAATTTAGGAATCCTGCTTGATTACATCAATTGATGAGTCCATCCTAGTGTCAGCAGGGCAGAAGACGGCACAGTCCCGAGGCTTCGCTCTCGCCTCACGGCTGTGAGCGCCCAGCCAGGGTCTGCGCAAGGCGGGTTCTCCGAAGGCTGAAGCGAGCGAGGGGCAACGCAGTAAACGTCGGAATCTGACCTGGTCATCGGCGGGGGCAGCAGCTCACCGCTGGAACGGCCGTCTACTGAGGGTGGCCAAACGAAAACGGGCTCTGGGGGCGATTGCAGCGCCCCCAGAGCCCAGATCGACAACACAAGAACCCCTGTGCATGAGGAGTTGTGCGTCATGACCATTGTGCCGCGTCCCCGCGCGCCGTTCCACACCCCCACCCCGGGCTTCGCCGGGCGGCGCTGGGCTTCCCGCCTCTACCCCGGCGACTTTTCCCAGACCGCGTGGGTGCGTGAGGACCTGCGCGCCGACCTGTTCAGCCTGGAGGGCCTGTGCCCCGACTTGGTCGACACTGTGGTGTTGTGCGCCAGCGAGATGTTTGCGAATGGCGTCGACCACTCCCGTTCCGGCCAGAAGGATGGCCGAGTCATTCGGGTCCTGTCCATGCCGACGGCCGACACTCTCCACCTGTCGGTAGTCGACGACGGCGTACGGGAGTCGGCCCCCTCCCTCCCGGAGATCCCGCGCCAGCGCACGTCCGAGGAGTGGGAGGAGGCCGAACGCGGCCGGGGTCTGCTGCTCATCGACTCCCTGGCCACGCGCTGGGGGACCCGGGCCGTGGTGGACTTCCCGTCGTGCGGAGGCCTGGGCACGATCGTGTGGGCCGAGTTCACCCTCACCCCCGCCAGCGACACCGCGACTGCCGAGGCTGACCGATGACCGCCGAGACGGTGTCCTCGGGGGTGCGCGCGGTGCTGGACGCGCCCCGGGGACGCCGCTTCTCCAAGCCCGGCTACCCGACCCCGCTCACCCGGGAACAGCGGTTGCTCGCCCAGATGGAGGGCAACCCCCGCGTGGCCTACCGCCAAGCCCACGGCGAACTTCCGCCCTGGATGCACGTCCACGCCGCCCGGCTGGACGAGCGCGCCTCTCGAACCACCGAACGCCCGGAAGAACGCCCGCGCAAGCCCGCCACACAGCCGAAGCGCCCACCCGAACCCGCGGTTCCGCGTCCGCGCCCGGCCCCCGACGACGGACCGTTCCCGTCCCGCCGGGAGCGCCCGCCCCTGCCGCGCCGCCGCTCCAAGCGTCCGCACGGCCGCCGCCGCAAGCCCAGTCGCTTCGGTTACCTCGGCAGCACCGGCCCGGCCCGCCTGCTGGCCGCCTACACCCTCGCCATCAGCACCGGAGCCCTGGCCCACCACCTGGCCACGGTCCTGCTGTAGCGGGGAAGCGTCCCGCACTCGAACCACATCAGGAGGCCGCGCCGGATCGGGGGCCGGCGCGGCCGTCACTTTCCTCCCGTCTCAGCCGTCTGCGTTCACGAGCACCGACGGCCAGGGAAAGTCCTCAGGGATGGCGTCCATGACCACCTCGCCGCAGCGGCGTCCCCGCCACTGTCCGGCACTGCGCATGGTGCCCACCTCCCGGAACCCCGCCTTGGCGTAGGCGTTACGGCCTGCTGTGTTGGGCTCCAACACCTTGAGCCAGACCATCTCCAGCCCGATGACGTGGAAGGCGTAGTCCAGCGTCAACCGCGTCGCCGCGGTGCCCACACCCTTCCCACGGGCCTCGGGCGCCACAACGAGAATGAACTCGCCTGTGCGCACCTGGTGATCGATGAGCAGACTGGCCAGCCCGCACGGCACCGGTTCACCCCCGCGCACGTCGTAGACGGTGAAGCGGGCTTGGTCGGGTGCGCCGCGCAGCTGGTGCTCCAGCCCCTCGGCGCGGGACTCGGCGCTCTCGGGGACCTGCCGCCCGTAGCCCAGCACCGCACCTGGATCGCTCTCCCACCGCCAGTACTCGTGTGCCAGGTCGGCGCGCAACGCTCCCAGGGCGATGCCCTCGGCTTCAGCCCACAGGGCCGGTTCGGCGGTGTCACTCACAGGACTCCTCGAAGGGTGTGTAGTCGGTGATGTCGTCGGACTCGGTGACCGGACGGCGGTCGACACGTTCTCTGTTCTCGGGTCCTGTTACGCCAGACGTGATTCAACTACCGTTGTGGGCGGCCATGCTCGGAGCGATACCGGCGAGGTAGGACCTGCTCGCCGTCCACGGGGTGAGTTCCACCCCGAAGGAGTCCTTGCCCTCGTGGGACAGGTGGACGAGCCTCCCCATCACGTGGATGGAGTCCCCCGCGCGGAAGGCCCCCGTGTACGCGCCCAGATACGACCTCAGATGCACGATTTTGTCGGCGAAGGACTCGGGTTCGTCCACGGTCGAGTGCAGGACCCTGTCCACTCTGATCCGGTAGAGCGCGGGGGTCAGCACACCTTCGGAATGGTCGGCCACCGTGGCCAGCAGGGTGATCTCACCGATCTCCTTCGCGCTCATCGTGTCCAGACTCCGAGGGCTGTCGGAGCGCAGGGGCTCGCAGTTGATGTGCGCGCCCGTCCCCGCGGTCATCCCCTGCAACTTCCGGCTCTCCTGCTCGATGAGTGTCTCGAACCGGCTGCCCTCCATGTACTTCGCCCGGCGCAGGTACAGGCGTGTCAGGTGCTCACCCTCGTAGGCGCGGATGACGTCCCGGTCCGCGAAGAGCTCCTGTGCCGCCTCGTAACCCTCGGAACCGTAGCTGACCAGATCGATGTCCGACCAACGGTTCGCGCATCCCACCAGGAACGAGCCCGTGATACCGAAGAGAGGAAGCTGCCCCCGCTCCGCGATGCGGTTCACGACGGACAGCAGATCCCCGCCGACACCGAGCACCTCGGCCTCCCTGGACATGCCATGGTGCAACTCGGTGAGCGCATGGCGCGCGGAGTAGTGGTGGACGACGTCCCGACGCGGAACCCCGGTGATGACGCTGCCGATCACGTCGGAGTACACATAGCACTCCGGTCTGCGCGCCAGGATTCCGAACGACTTGGGAACGACGCTGTTCTGCTGGTAGGAGCGCCCGAACAGGACACGGTCGCCTCGCGAGTGCGGGTGGTACTTCACGTACCCCAGGTAGTGGGTGTCGGGGTGCACGTCACCGATGACCTTGAAGACGATCCCGTGGCGGTCGAGGAGGTAGTCGCGGTCACGTACCCGGATCTCGGGGCTCGAAGTCGGCGAGGGAAGGGAAGGCTGCGGTGTCGATCCTGCGTGTGTCGGCATATTCCTCTGCGCTCAAAATGAGGAGTGTTCGGCGATAGTGCCATTTGCGGTGCTTGTCGGGTCGGGAACCGGCTTTCGGTCGCATGCGGGCGAGGAAGAAGAAGCACTTGGCCAGGAGGAAGTCGCCCAGGTGAGGGCTCAGATCCCCGCCCGCACACCCCTGTGCCACGTCATCCAGAGCGCTGGTGTAGCGCGCCCTCTGCTCGGGGGTGAAGACGTAACCCCGGTTTCCTCCCTTGAAGGCGGCGATGTCGAGCATCGGGTAGACGTCGTAACCCAGCGGTGCCGGGGCGTGGTGCTGCCAGTCGATGACGGAGCCGGGAAAGGCGTTGGGCAATCCGTAGTCCAAGTGGCCGTGGCACAGAGGGAGCCGTGCGAGCCGTTCGACTGCGGTGTCGATGAGTACCCGGATCTCCTTCGTGTCCAGGTCCGGGTTCTCCGCGAAGACCTCGTCGACGAACCCCGCCCGCCAGAACCACGACCGCGTGTGGGTCCCCGTGCCCTGGACCGGGTTGTCGGCCTGGGCGCGCAACAGCCGTGCGGAAATCTCCGCCGCGGTGTCGACGAGCGCGTCGTCGATTTCCCCGCCGCTACCTGCTGCCTGAGCTATCGCCAGGTCGTGGAGGCTGTGTGTGCCCACTTCGGGTTCGGTGAAGTGGTGCTCTCCACCGGCGGCTCCCACCTCGGTGGGGCGGGGAACGGGGAATCCGAGATCAGCGAGAAGACGCTGGTGTCTGCCTTCCTCCTCGACCTCAGGTCCGCCCGTCCGCTTGTAGAGCCGCTTGCTGGGCGAGTACCAGACGGCGCCCTCCTTCGCGGCGGTTCTGGACGTGACCAGTTCCCAGTCAGACAAGGGTTGCTGTCCTTTCCACGGGTTGTTCCACGGCGACGGCCAGGAGGTGTTTGTCCATCACCCAGGAGGTACCTCCTCGGTTGATCTCCTCCCGTACCCTGTTGAGCCGTTCGGAGACCGCGGAGACGGGCGGGTTCCGGTGCACCTTGAGGAAGTACTTCAGGAGTGGGGGCAACTGGCCGGGATGGGTTCGGTCCTTGTTGTGCCAGGCGATCAGTGGGAGGAAACGGCTCTCGAACGCCTGACGTTCCTGGGAAGTCACCCGGTGGAAGGCGTACACCTTCTCCAGGGCAGGCAGGGCTTCGTAGGGGATACGGCCGTGAACGGCATATCGCAGCCGGTGCCCCTGCCACGAGGTGAAGCCGATCCCGTGGGCGGCTATGTGGGCGATGGCGCGCGCGGTCGCCGTCATGGCCACCTCGGCGGCACCAGCGCTCCGAGCGGCGGCCAGTACGGTCACGTGCAGGCCGGTTCTCGGGTCCAACGCGAGCCCGTCCAGTCCCAGCGCGTCCAGACGGATTCCGTGGGCGCGGGTGCGGGACAGCAGGAGACGACGGGGCGTCTGTCGGAGCACGGCTTCCAGATGTCGGGGGCGTTTGCGGTGGTGTCCGTGGAGGACCTCTGACAGGGACGAGCCCTTCCCGACCAGGTCGTGCACGAGGTGCCAGGCCCGGCGCGTACGCAGCCGTGCTCCCTCGCACGCGGTACACCGGTCCGCGACGGGACCGACCATGTGTCCGCAGGACACGCACTCCTGGAGCGCTGTCCTCTCGATGCGCAAGGAGCCCTGGGAGAGTCCCGCGTCGATCATGTCCAGAGCCAAGGCGGCAACGACCGGGTCGGCATCGGTGAGGATCTTCGCGGGTGAGGGCAGATCAGAGCCGTACTTGTGGAGAAGAGCCCGGCGTTCGAGTTCCACTCGTTCGGCCGGGGAACGGTCCCTGCCGTGCCGTAGATCCCCGGACAGGGTGACCGTGTTCCACAGGTGCGGAGGCCGCCGCAGGCCGAGCGTGTCGTCGAGTACTTCCGCCAGGTGAACCCCGACGGCCTTGCCGGGAGCATCGCGGAAGGTGAAGTCACCGTTCTGCACGGGGCCGTTGAGGAACAGGATCACCGCCACCTCCTGAACTGACTGAGACTCATGTAAGACTGAAATGAGACTAGAGCCGGATGTGGGGGAGGTCAACGGGTTTCCGTTGTCCAGGGGTCACAGGGAAGCTGCGAGGTTCCCGAGGTAGTCGCGGCTGGCTTCCTTGTCCAGGGCGTGCTCGGTGAGAACGGTGTGGATGTGGCGGTACTGTCCGACCTCTTCGGACTCGGTGAGCGCCAGTTCCCTGGTGAACGTCTCGACGATGACGGTGGGCTCGTCGGGGATCTCGAACAGCAAGAACCCGTTGCTCTGTAGGTGGCCCAAGGGCGAAGCCAGTGGCAGGACGCGCAGCATGACATTGGTGAGGGTGGCGATCGACAGCAGGCGGTCCCACTGCGCGGGCAGCAGGTCGGCGTCATGGGGGTGCCAGCGCAGCGCGGCCTCGGTGAGGGTGAACTCGAAGCGCCGTTCAGGGTCGTAGAGCGCCTCCTGGCGGCGCATCCTCGCGGCGACGGCCTCGGGAACGTCGCGTTGACCGGAGATGTTGACGGCGCTCAGTACCTGTCGTGCGTACTCAGCAGTCTGGAGCAGGCCGGGAACGAGGGAGGGTTGGAAGGAGCGAACGGTGTCGGCGCGCTGCTCCAGCGTCCGGACCCCGTCCTGACCGGAGCGTAGTCCCCGGGCGTGTACCGCTCTCCAGTGGCGGGACTCCACCAGGGCGGCCTCGGTCAGTTCGAGGCTCCTTCGAGCCACCTCCTGCGGGGCGTGGCAGGCGTCCAACCAGGCCTCGACATCACTGGTGGAGGGCCTGGTGCGGCCGTTCTCGATCTTGGAGACCTTCGACTGGGACCAGTCCAGGACATCGGCCAGCTCCTGCCCCGACAGACCACGGTCCAACCTGGCGGTTCGCAGTAGGGCGGCGAGTTCCTGTCTGGCGCTGTCAGTTCCCTTGCCCCCGGACACGGATCCCTCCATACTATTCCTGTTCGAGTCTTTCCAGTCTCGGATGCTGACTGTTCGAAGAGGTAGTTCAGACTAACGTGTCCACGGCTGTCACCAACCCCTGGAGTGCCGCAGTGACCGTGATGACGATGCCCGACTTCCTCCACACCTTCGACGACTTCCGAAGCCAGGTCTTCCGGATGGAGACCCTGAACTTCTACGACTCCAAGGGCGAACGTGCGCCTCTGGAGAATTTCCGGGAGAACCGACCCCAGGACCCGTCCTGGCTTGAACCATGGGCTGAGCGGGTGCGCTCCGTCAGGGGCAGGGGAGCCCTGTTCCGCCGCGTGCACGTGGTGGACGAACCGCTGTCGGAGTACCTCGTTTTCGAGATGACCTGCGCCTACCCCTCGAACGCCAGGGCGGGGGAGGAGATCGGCATCCTGCCCCGTGCTGTCGCGAAGGAGCTGGAAGTACCCGACGAGGACTACTGGCTCTTCGACGACGACCGCACAGGTGTCATGGTCTACGGCGACGACGGCGCACTCAGGCATGTGGAGGTCACCACGGACCCCGTAACCCTCCGGGAGCACGTGCGCCGCCGCGAAGCTGTCCTGGCCCATGCGGTCCCCCTGCACCGGTACATGTCCAAGGTCGGACTCGCGCCGCAGATCTGACGCGATCAGTAACTCAGGAGGCAGAGGAATGAACTCCCCGTTCGACGACGCGGACTTCCGTAAGGCCAGCGGAAGCGGAACCGGTGACTGCGTCGAGGTCGCCATCACCGCTCATACCCCCGACACGGTCGGCCTCCGTGACTCCAAGAACCCGCGAGAGGCACTTGTACTGCTCGCTCCTGTGGAGTGGCTCGCGTTCATGTGCGGGACCGTGCGCAACCACCCCGGAGCGCTCTGAGCCGTCCGTGCCGCTGTTGAGTCAGCGGACGTGACGACGGCGGGGCGTCTCCTTTGGGGCCGCCTCGCGCCAGTTCTCGCCCGCCTTGCCTGTGGTGCCGTACATGGGGAAGAGCTTGGTGTGGGCGTGGTCGTCTCCGTAGCACTCGTACATGATTTCGGTGCGGGCCACGTCGTCGAAGGCGGCGTCCAGTCGGAGGGCGACCTCGCGGGCGGCCAGGTGCGGGGCCGCGTACTCCGACGGCTCCAGATCGACCACGTAGCTGGTGCGGTGGGCCTTGGGGACGACGACGGAGAACCCCACGGCGTTGGGAAAGATCGACAGGAACGCCAGGTGGTCGGTGCCCTCCCGGAGCCGGAGCGCGGGCGCGTGCCCGGACACGATCTCGCAGAAGACGCACGTTGGGACGCGGTCGGTGTTCATCGGACTCCTCCACGGGACGGAACAGCATCGGCGCAGGTAGGGCAGGTAGGGCAGGTAGGGCAGGTAGGGCAGGTAGGGCAGGTGGGGTAGGTGGGGCAGGTGGGGGAGCGCTCCGCCGCCTGCCAGTCGAGGGCGGGGTCGTGCGACCACACTCCCACGCGGCGTTTCAACGAGGCCGGTGTGCCGAACCCTTCCAGGTGACGCAGCACGTCCAGCGCGGCCAGTTCGGCGTTGTCCTCGGGAGGGCGCGCCGCACAGCTCACGGACGCGTACCTCCGTCACGGGGGAGTGCCAACCCAGACCTCCCGCGCTGTCCACCGGGCCACACTCTCCTGACACCAGCGCCCACACGGAGTCACCCGCCGGGTGATACCGGGTCCCACCGCCACCGTGGACAGTGGAGACGGTCTGCCTCCTCTGGTAGGCCGTCGACCCCCGGAGGCACTGTGGTGCACAACCACGCCTGTGCGAACGCCCGAAAGCCCGGGTGCTCGTGCTCCGGTTGCGGAGGAAGCCTGCACGGCTGGCCCGGTCACCTCGAACTGTCGCGCAGACCTCCCGAAGAGCGCGTGGTTCGCCGCGAGAGCGCCCAACAGGACTGGTACGCCGCCGTGGGCTCCGACGAACAGACCAGACGCGAGCACCTGGCCGCCCCCACTCCGCGGATGCTCGACTGCGCCGTGGAGGTCGCCAGGGTCGGCGTGGCCGACCACCTCGCCGCGCGCCCCGCCAGGGTGGACAGGATCCGGGAGTTCGGCGGCCTGCTCAACACCCAGGTGTTCAGCATGGTCAAGAGCGAGGCAGCCCGTCGTGCTGTTCGAAACCCCGAACTGGCGCGGGTCGCCGAGGCCCTGCCCGGACACTTCTGGTGCTCCCTGCTGGCTGCTCTGGTCGGTGCCTTCGACCGGGTGGACCAGGCCGTCGACAAGATTCCGATTCAGGCACGCGAGCTGCTCCAGGAGGAGGCGCCGCCGGGCTGGGGCCCGGCTCAGGAGCTGATCGCCGACACCGCTCTGGAAGCGGTCTGGGAGTGCGCCGCCGTGTTCCTCGCCCTGTGGCGGCCGGGCGAGCTCCTCCTCGTCATGCGGATACTCGCCGTCCTCATCTGCCCGGACCCGGCTCGACATCCGGAAGTCGTCCGTGCGTGTCTGCTCCCCCTGGGCCGAGGCGTCCTCCAGGACGCGGTCACCCTCATGCTCCACCAGAGCCTCGCCCCGCAGTAGGACGCCGTTCCAGCGGCCTTTCGCACCGCTCGATCTGTTCAGAAGGGCCTTCCCCCGGGCCGGGTCCTGTTCCGATCCCCGACACCCCGGTGTGGATCACCCGCTTACCTGCGCACGGGTCTCAGTAGTCTCCGCTCGCGAACCACACGAGCGAGAACACGGACAACATGCCGAAGGCGAACGGGACACTCAGCACGGCCGCCCACACCAGTGACGCACCCCGGGCGGCCCATCCGCGGCACAGCGCCAGGAGGAGCAGTGCCAGGACCCCTTCGAGGAGAAGCACGCCCAGGTAGACCGCCTCCCCGTCGGACCTCGCGTACGCCCGGGCGCTCACCCACAGGAAGACCGAGATCAGCCCGAGGGGAAAGCCCACAGCGAAGGCCCTGACGCCCGTGGCGCGCGACCGGGACCTGTTGCCGAGGAACCCCAGGAGCGCCCCCGTGGCCGACCCGACGAGCACCCAGACCCAGTACTCCCGCATGCCGTAGTCGCCGGCTGCCAGGTGCCCGAGAACGGCGGACAGGTACGTGACCGAACCCGCGATGGCCGCCGACCGGGAACGGACCGCGGTCCGACCGATCAGGAACGGCGGTGTGACGTAGAGGCCGACGGCCCATTCCAGGAACGGGAGCCTCTCGGAGCTGAGGCCGTCGACGAACACCGCGAGCGCTCCGCAGATGAGGCCCGTTCCCACGGACAGCGCCAGGAACGGGCCCAGGCGCCGATCCAGGAAGTCGCGGATGGGGGAGGGGGGCTCTTGCCGGGATCTGTCCTCTCCGCCCGCCTGCCCGCTGTGAGGAGAAGGGGTGGGGTCCGTGTTCACTGGGGAGCGCCTCCTGTCAGGACCTCGCCCAGACAGCTGAGCGTCTCCTCGTCCGTGAAGTACCCGCTGCGGCCGGTGCCCGCTTCGGGGTCGAGTCTGTCGCCCAGTTCATCGCCGGGGTTGTCCGGGTTCTCGAAGAACCCATCGTCGTGTAGCGGGGCCTCGAACCCCTCGGGTTGCTGCGTACCCGTGCGCCGCTGCACCGGGCTCCGCACCCGGACGTGAGCGCCTTTCCGGAGGGCCTCGGCACCGATCACATCGCCCTGTTGGAGAAGGCGGGCTTCCTCCACGAACCGCTCTGAACGAAGCGGGCGTGTGCGCTGCCGCAACCGAACACCGCCGGGACCGCGCCGGGGATCCTCGGAAAGCTCCGGCACAGCGCCGTGCGCGGAGTCGCCGAAGAGCCTGAGCCGTCTGTCGGGGCGGCGCCGCGTCTTCTCCGCAGTGCCGAGAACCGGGAGGCCCGCCACGTTCATCCGGTCTGTCGGGTGCCGTTGCGACAACTGAAGCTTTATTGTTAACAACATTCACAAGGTAGATGTGTATGTTATTTTCGATGCCATCGCAGCAGACTCTCGATGATGTGACGGCGGCGGGGGCCTTCGGGTTGACCTGGCTCGGCCGTCCGCCCCCAGACAGGGCTTTGGTCCCGAAAGGGATGCCGTCCTGTCGCGATGGATCGGAGGACGCGATGACGAAGGAGAAGTCCGCCCCCGAGGACAGTCGCGTTTCCCCTGCCCTCTCCGGAGCGGCCCCCTCGAACTCCCGCATCGGAGGTACGCATGTTCACCCACGGCCGCCTGACCCGGGGCCAGGGAACCGATCCGCGGCGGATGCTGTTCGCCGTCCTGGATGTGGAGACCACCGGGCTCGACCCCCGCGCAGGGCATCGGATCTGTGAGGTGGCCGTGGTGCGCATGCGCGGCGACGGCACGGTCGTCGACGAGTACGCGACCCTGGTCGACCCCGGGCGCCCCCTCACGGGAGAGGAGTTCCACGGCATCACCCCCGCCCAGGCGGCCGGCGCTCCCGCTTTCGCCGACATCGCCGGCGACCTGGTGACCTACCTGTCCGACGCGGTGGTCGTCGCGCACAACCTGCCCTTCGAGGAGCGGTTCCTCGAAGCGGAGCTCCAAGCGTTGGGCATGCGTCCCTCAGGACTGCCCGGACTGTGCACGCTCCAGGCCTTCCGCGTCCACCTGGACCGGTACGCCTACCGCCAGCACCAGCTCTACCAGCTGATGACCGGGGAGTGGATGCAGGGCCAGCACCACGCCCTGGCCGACGCACGCCACCTCGCCCGCATGCTCTCGGTACTGGTGAACGACAGTCCCCAGCCGCTCGCCTGGACCGGAACCGGACCGGTGCCCGCGCCGCAGGTGCCCCGCAGCGGGCGGATCGCTCCGCGCACCAGCGACCTCCGCAAGGGTCAGGAGGGGTGGCTGGCCAACCTGGCCGCCGGACTGCCCGACATGAACCCCTCGCCCCGCCCCCTTCCCCAGGGCGTGGCCGCCTACCGTTCCATGCTGGGGCACGCCCTGGCGGACGGGAGGATCGTCGGCGACGAGGCGCAACGGCTGGCCCTGCTCGCCACCCGGGCCGGGTTCACCCGGTCCACGTTGCGCCGGGTGCACGAGCAGGTGCTCCTGGAGGCGCGCGCCCGCGCCGAGGCCGACGGGCGGGTCACCTCCACCGAACTCAGGGAGTTGGAGAAGGCCGCCAGGAACTTGGGCGCGGGACACGTCATCCAGGACCTGCTCTACGTCGCCGACCAGGAGAAGGCGCGCAGGAACGGCCCACTCAAGGGCTGGCGGGTCGTGCCCGCGGGGGAGGACGGGTCGGTGAACGCGGTCGTGGACTTCGCCGTGTCCCACGGCGCGACGGCCGGGGTCAACGTCACCAAGACGGTGCGGCTGGTCATCGCCGAACCGGGAACGGACGACGCGAAGGTCCGCAGGGCCCAGGACGCGGACATCCGGGTGGCAACCCCCGCCGAGGCCTGGGACCTGTTGAAGGCGGCCGTCGACAAGGCGGAGCGCGGCCTGTTCGATGACGGGACCGGGGTGATGGTCGCCGCCCAGCTCCGCGCCGAGCAGCAGGAGGAGGCGGACAGGAAGCCCTGGCAGGCGTTCTGGCGCCCCCGCGAGCTGTCCGACCGGCAGTACCACGAACAGTTCGTGGCGCCCTTCGAACGCCGTGACCGTGCCGCGTCACACGAGCGCCGATCCGACCGGGGACCGCACAGGATCAACGCCCGCGTCACCGTGGAGCCGCAGAGGAAGAGCGGCGGTGGCTGCGCGGGCGCGGCACTGCTCTTCCTGGCCACGGTTTCGGGGGCGGCCACCGCGGCCTCCCGGTTCTGGCCGTTCTAGCGGGGTGACCACGAGGGTCCACCGGTTCGCCGCGCACTGCACCGGGCCCACCCGGGCGGGGAGAGGAGGACAGGAGC
The DNA here is from genome assembly GCF_028993595.1 of Nocardiopsis camelliae. GTDB lineage: Bacteria > Actinomycetota > Actinomycetes > Streptosporangiales > Streptosporangiaceae > Nocardiopsis > Nocardiopsis dassonvillei. The sequence continues at coordinate 4,189,050 of NZ_CP118614.1, read as the reverse complement.
TCCGACGGGGCGCCCACTGAACAGGGTGCGCTTCGTCCGACAGCGGGGAGAGGGGCACCTCGGTGTTCTCCCTTGTCGGGCGAACCCTCCCGCCCGTGGGCCCCGGAATGTGTTTCGCTCGTTTCCTCGCCGGTGGGGGCGGGCTATTTCTGGTGCCCCGAGTTATTGGAGGCACCGTTGTAACGAATGTGTCGACCTGTGGATTCGGTCCTTCTAGGGTGCGCTGACCGGGTTGCCGTAGAAGGGCCGTTATGGAATTCGACGAGAAGGTTTCCGCGCTCAGTGCCAAGGTGCAGAAGCAGCGTGATATGACCCAGACTGAGGAGGCGGCCAAGAACGCCTTCGTCATGCCCTTCATCGCGACCGTCCTCGGATACGACGTCTTCGATCCGCGCGAGGTGGTGCCCGAGTTCACCGCGGACGTCGGCATGAAGAAGGGCGAGAAGGTCGACTACGCCATCATGCGCGACAACGAAGTGCAGATGCTCATCGAGTGCAAGAAGGCGAACGGTGAGTTGCGGATCGAGCACGCCTCGCAGCTCTACCGCTACTTCTCCGTCACCAACGCGCGGATCGCGGTCCTCACCAACGGCGTGGAGTACCAGTTCTACACCGACCTCGAAGCGCCCAACCGCATGGACTCCAAGCCGTTCATGGTGCTCGACCTCGGCGACGTGGACGAGACCCTGCTTCCCGAACTCCACAAGCTGACGAAGGCCTCCTTCGACCTGACCTCGGTCATCGACGCGGCGGAGAAGCTCAAGTACCTCGGGGCGATCAAGCGCGCTCTGGCCGAACAGTTCCAGGATCCCGAGGACGAGTGGGTCAAGTTCTTCGCCAGCCGCGTCTACGACAAGTCCTTCACCAAGCGGGCCCGCGAACAGTTCACGCCGCTTGTCAAGGAGGCCGCCTCCGCCTTCCTCGACGACCAGGTCAACGTCCGGCTGAAGAAGGCGCTGGAGTCCACGCGTCCCCAGCAGGAGGAGGCGGCGCCGGTCAGCGGCGAGGAGGTCGCGGAGGAGGACCTGGAACGCGGTAGCGGCATCGAGACCACCCTGGAGGAACTGGAGGGCTACCAGGTCGTCAAGGCGATCGCGTGCAGCGAGGTCAAGCCGCAGCGGGTCACACAACGGGACTCCAAGAGCTACTTCGCCGTCCTGTTGGACGACAACAACCGGAAGCCGATCGCACGCCTGCACTTCAACGCCAGGTCGAAGAAGTACCTCGGCACCTTCGACGCCGACAAGAACGAGACCCGGCACCCCCTGGGGTCGATCGACGAGATCTACCTCCACGCGGAGAGGATCCGCGAGTCGGTGCGCAACTACCTCGTCTGAGGTCCGGGCGATCCGGCGGCCGCACGGCCGCCGGACCGCTCCTTCCGGGCCCCGCCCGCGAAGGAGCGGCCCGTTTTCGCGCGCCTTCCGGCAGGCCGCGTCAAACCGGGCCGACCGCCACCACCGCGCCCGCCGTCGGGGCGCCACCGGTTCCATGTTCGGACGGAACGCCTGGCCAGGGATTGCGACCCCGTGTCCGCGGCGGGTCCGTGCTGGAACGGTGTGGTGTGAGGATGCCACGATGGGTGCATGGGACGGATGAGAGCGGTCGTGCTCACCGCGCACGGCGGACCGGAGGTACTGCACGCACGGAGTGACTGGCCCCGACCCGTACCCCGTGTCGGCGAGGTGCTGGTCCGGGTCCTGGCGGCGGCGGTCAACAACACCGACGTCTGGACGCGGGAGGGGGCCTACGGCTTGCCCGGTGACCCCGACGCGCGGGCCGGTTGGCGCGGCCCCCTCCGTTTCCCGCGCGTGCAGGGCGGTGACATCTGCGGTGTGATCGCCGAGGCGGGCCCGGGCGTCGACGCCGACCGGGTGGGCCAGCGCGTCCTGGTGGACCCGGCCCTGTACCGCGACCACACGCGCGACGCGCCGCCGGTGGGACTGCTCGGCAGCGAGGCCGACGGCGGCTTCGCCGAGTTCGTGGTCGTGACCGCCGAGCAGGCCCACGACGTTACCGGCTCGCCGCTGTCCGACGAACAGCTGGCCGCCCTCCCGGTGGCCTACGGCACCGCCATGGGCATGCTGGAACGCGCGGACGTCACCGCCGGTGAGACGGTCGTGGTCACCGGTGCCTCCGGCGGTGTCGGCCTGGCCCTGGTACAGCTCGCCGCCGCACGCGGTGCGAACGTCATCGCGGTCACCAGTGGAGACAAGGCCGCCGAGGTGCTCGCCGCCGGGGCCTCGCACACCGTCGACCGAGGCGGCGACCTCGCCGAGCAGATCGACCGGTGCGCTCCCGGAGGCGTCGACGCGGTCGCCGACGTGGTCGGCGGTCCACTGGTCTCCCAGCTCATGCCGCTGGTCCGTGACGACGGGCGGTGGGTCGTGGCGGGGGCGGTCGCCGGACCGGTCGTCGAGTTCGACCTGCGTCGGCTGTACCTGCACAACATCAGCCTCATCGGCTCGTCGATGCACACCCGCGAACACTTCGCCGTGCTGTTGCGTGCGGCGCGAGGCGGCACGGTCCAGCCCGTGATCGCGGCCCGGTACGCGCTGGACGACCTGGCCACGGCCCAGGAGCAGTTCACGCACCACCAGCACGTCGGAAAGATCGTCGTCACGATCGACTGACCCCGAGGGCATCGAAGACGGACGTCGTCAGTTCGTCTCCGTCGCGGCCGTTGGCGGTTCCGGTCTCCCGTTCGCCGAAAGGCCGGTGTCTAACGCCGGTGCCGGATACTGGGCCCATGGCGATCATCTACAAGGCCACTCTCACACCGAGCAAACCCGAGCTGATCGGCGCCTGGCTGGACGGCCAGCCGTGGGCGGGCCAGGGGCCCGGCGAGATCCTCGGCGCGTACCGGTTCGACGACCCGGAGGGCGAGGTCGGGGTGGAGGTGTTCCTGGTCCGGCGCGGGGAGCGTCTGCTCCACCTGCCGCTGACCTACCGGGGCGCGCCCCTGCCCGGGCATGAGGACCACCTCGTCGGCACCCTGGAGCACTCGGTCCTGGGAACGCGCTGGGTCTACGACGGCACCGAGGACGAGGTGTCCCTCGCCTGCTTCCGGCGGGCGCTGGAGGGCGGGCAGGAGCAGGCGGAGCTGGAGGTCTGGGAGGAGGGCCGCCGCCTGGAGAACAGGCCCCAGCAGGTCGTGGTCTCCAGGGAGCCAGGCGCCGGCTCCTCCCGGGGCGGGCGGGTGCTGGTCCAGCGGGTCCTGGACGGTGAGCACGAGGGGAGCGTGCGGCTTCTCGCCCGGTGGGGCGACGAGCAGGCGGTGGTCGCCGCGCTGGTCTGACCTGTGGTTCCTCCCGCCCGGGCGGGAATCACCGGTGCCGGGCCCGGCACCGGCGCCGACGGGTGGCCGCCCGCCGCGTGCCGACCTGTCGGCGGCGTGTGGTTGGCTCCTCCCATGGGTGTGGAGATCGAGCGGTTCGTGCGGTTGGTGAGCGCGCTGCCGGAGTGCGAGTCCAAGGACTCGGACCAGTACACGACGTTCCGCGTGCGCGGCAGGCCCTTCGGCTACCTGTGGCCGCGCACCGCCACCGTGGGGCTGAAGCAGACCCTTCTGGAGCAGACCGCGCTGGTGGCCGAGCGGCCCGAGGTGTTCGAGGTGCAGTTCACCGCGGGCGGGTTCGGCTGGGTGGTCGTCCACCTCGACGGGATCGACCTGGACGAGCTCAGCGAGCTCACCCTGGAGGCCTGGTACCTGACCGCCCCCGAGGAGCTGATCGCCGCCCCGCCGACCCCGGATTCCCTGGTCCGGGCCTGACCCGGACCCCGGACAGGTCCTCGGTCCGGCCCGGCCAGGCGGCCGCGCACGGTCAGCGGTCCAGGAGCTCCTCCGTGCCGGTGCCGGGAAGGGCGACCGTCACCTGTGTTTCCCACGGGTCGCGGAGCACCACCGACCTGCCGGTGTCGGCGTGGTCCAGCTTGTGCTCCCTCAGGCGCGCGACGAGCGCGTCGAGGTCCTGGCGCGCGGGTACGGTGATCGCCACGTCGCCCAGTCCCAGGCTCGCGGCGCGCGGACCCGCGCCCGCGCTCTGCCAGGTGTTCATCGCGACGTGGTGGTGGTAGCCGCCCGCCGAGGCGAACAGCGCGCCGGGGTAGGTGTCGACCGTGGTCTCGAACCCGATCGCGTCGACGTAGAAGGCCCTGGCGGTCTCGATGTCGCCGACCTGCAGGTGCACGTGTCCGACCTTGCCCGCCCGGTGCGGTCCCTCGGCGACGACCGCCTCGTCGAGGTGCGTGCGCAGGTAGTCGTTGGGGTCCAGGTACAGCGTGCCCATCCGCAGCCGCCCCTGGTCGTATCTCCAGGCCGACCGGTCCCGGTCGGTGTAGAGCTCGATGCCGTTGCCCTCGGGGTCGGTGAAGTAGAAGGCCTCGCTGACCAGGTGGTCGGAGGAGCCCGCGAACCGGCTGCGCGGCTCCTGTGCCGCGCGGTAGACGGTCGCGGCGAGCGTCGCCGGGGTCTCGAACAGGAACGCGGTGTGGAACAGCCCGGCCTGGCGCGGGTCGACGGCGGGCAGCCCCGGGGTGGAGACCAGCCGGACCATGGGGGTCCGGCCGCGGCCGAGCACGCGGTGCACCTCCCGGCCGTGCGCCCGTTCCTCGACGGGTTCCAGGGCGAGCGCGTTCGCGTAGTAGGAGGTCATCGACTCCAGGTCGCCCACGCGCAGGGTCACGGCGTCCATGCCCGTGTCGTCGCTCAGGTTGCGCTCGTCCGGGGACGACGCCCGCGGTGTCGACTCGGTCACGTCGGACATGGTGGTCTCCCAGTCAGTAGGTCCGAGGGGTTTCCCGTGCCTCGGAGCTCGGGGCTGCTTTGCCCCAACAACACCATCCTAGGGAAGTTTCTTCCTTGTCAAATAAATGTCGTGCGGCTCTCCCCGCCGGTCCCACACCGGTCCCCGGGGAACGGCGCCCGGTAAGGGGAGCGCCCGTTCACGGGCGCCGGTCCGTGAACGGGCACCCCGTCTGACGCGTCGGCAGACAAGCCCGGTTCAGAGCAGGGCGTGGCCGTGGGCGGCCACGAGCGGAGCCAGGTCGGGGACCCCGAAACGCGTGCGCAGCTCCTTGAAACGGGTCACCTTGTCCTCGCCGAAGCGGGCGACGGATGCGGCGTAGGAGTCGGCGGAGAAGAACACCGGCGGGTTGCGCTTGCTGTGGAACTTGTCGGCGTACATCACCAGCTCCTCCTCGGCGGACTCGGCCACGTAGTCCCCCTCCGGAACGGGAAGCCCCTGGTCGCGGATGTCCTGCCGGGTCAGCCCCACCCCGGTGTGGTGCGAGCAGAACCGGCACAGCGCCTCGGGCAGCCCCTCCCCGGCGAGGATCTCGTGACCGAGCACCCCGTGGCTCACGTAGCGCGCGTGGTCGAGCCGCCCGGAGGAGTCGTACAGCCGGTAGACCCCGATGTCGTGCAGCAGGCACCCCGCCCGGACCAGGGCGCGGTCCAGCGCCGGGCCGGAGCGGTCGAGCAGCTGCTCGGCGACCGCGCACACGATCTCGCAGTGGGTGTAGACGAGATCGAACGCCTCACGCGTGGGCGCGTACCTCTCGTGCAGCGCGCGGATCTCTTCGTCGCTCGGGATCACCATGACCCGACGCTAACCGGAACGGAAACCGTTCGAGGACGGGGCCTCGGTGCGACACGCTCAGCACATGGGCCGCCGACTCTCACCCCGCACCCTGCTCTGGAGCGAGGCCGATCCGCGCGTGCACGCCTTCGACGGTGCCTGCTCACCGGAGCGCGCCGCCGGGATGCTCGCCGTACCCGCACGGGCCAGGGCCGACGCAGCCTCCGGCGCACCGCTGGCCTTCGACCTGCTCAGCTCCTGGCAGAGGGTGGTCCCGGGCATTTCCGACACCCCGTTCCGCAGCGCACCGGCCTTCGCAAAGCAGGGCCGGGAGCGCTACGGCACCGGCCCGGGCCTGCGGGGCCTCCTGCGGGCCTTTGCCGACCTGCCGAACGGCAGGGTAAGCGGGGTGGCCCCGCAGCCGCGCTGCGTGCCCAGGGGCACGCGCCGGTCATGGAGGACGCGACCGGCGACACCGCCGGGAGAGAGCGCCGGGTGGAGGAGGGGGTGAGCCCGTGCCCGGGCGGCGCGAGCGCCTGCTCGCCCTGGCCCGGGACCTGATCGGTCACGGGTGAGAACACTGGTTCTGGCGCGCAAGAGATAAAGCCGAGTTTCTGATGTGACACGAGGGTCAATCGTGAAATCAGCTTTGTGTTGAGGAGTCTGTCGCCCGGACTTCTGCCGGGGCCTGTGATTTTTGTTTTGGTGGAGGATTTGTTGTTTGCCTCCAGGGTGGGATGAGCGAATCGTATCGGTGTTCGGCTCGCACCCTTTTCCGGATGCGGGAAAAGTGGGGCGTGGGGCTGTTGTTCCGCTGTTGGTGAACTCATAATGGCTACTGGCGTAGGCAGTTCCTCGACCCCCCGGAGGAAACGGCGTTGTCGGCCAGTGTGCGTGATTTCCCCTTTCTCGCCGTGCGTACCGTCGGCGGCCTGCTGCCCGAGGACATGCTCCTGCGCGTGGCACGGGACCGCGGCCTCCCCGGAACGGCACCCGGCGACTACGGTATGGTCGGTGTCTCCTCGGTCTCCGACGAGGCCGAGCGCCTCTGGCCCCACCTCCTGGCCGTGTGGCGGGAGCTGCGCCGGGCTCTGCCCAGAGAGGCTGCGGACGCGCCCCCTCCCGCGGATCCCGCCAACGCCGCCCTCACCCGGTGGGTGGGGCCGCTCCTGGAGGCACTGGGCTTCGGACGGCTGGCCGGTCTGCGCTCCCCGGGTGTCACGGCCGACGACGACCCCGAACGGACCCTTGCCGTCAGCCACCGCTACGCCCAGGCGCTGGTGCACATCGTCCCCTGGAGCCAGGAGCTGGACCGGCGCGAGCATTCGGGGCCGCCTCCCCAGTCCCTGGTGCAGGAGGCGCTCAACCGCGCCTCAGCGCACCTGTGGGGAATTGTCACCAACGGGCGCAGACTCAGGCTGCTGCGCGACTCCAACTCCCTCGCGGGATCGACCTACGTCGAGATCGACCTGGCAGCCGTGTTCGACGGCGAGCTCTTCAACGAGTTCGTCCTCATCCTCCAGCTCCTGCACGCCTCGCGCTTCGAGGCCCGCGGCGACGGTCCGCCCTCCACCTGCCGACTGGAGGAGTGGCGCGAGGAGGCCATGCGCTCGGGTGTGCGCGCCCTGGACGCCCTGCGAGACAACGTCGAACAGGCCGTCACCGCCCTGGGCACCGGGTTCCTGTGCCACCCCGCCAACACGGCACTGCGCGCCTCACCCGACGCGGGCCGACTGCACGGGGCGCTGCTCCGGCTCGTGTTCAGGATCGTGTTCCTCATGGTCGTGGAGGACCGCGACCTCCTCCACCCGCCGGGTGCCGAGGCCCGTGAGCGCCAGCGCTACGCCGCCTACTTCTCCACCGCCCGGCTGCGCCGCACGGCCGACCGCAGGGGCGGCACCGCGCACAGCGACCTCTACGAGGCGCTGCGCCTGGTGCTGGACGCCCTGGGCGATGAGGAGGGGCGGCCCGAGATCGCACTGGTGGGCCTCGGAGGGCTGTTCAGCCCGACCGAGGACGACGCTCCCCTGCGCGGGATGCGCCTGTCCAACGAGGCACTGCTGCGCGCCACGCGCAGTCTGTCCCGTGTCCGTGACGCCGGGTCGCGGCGCTGGCGTCGGGTGTCCTTTCGAACCCTGTCCTCCCGGGAGCTCGGCGCCGTCTACGAATCCCTCCTTGAGACGGTCCCCGAGTACGGGGCCGACGGCCGGTCCTTCCGGCTGGTGCACCGTGCGGGGAATACGAGGAAAACGACCGGTGCCTACTACACCCCCGCCTCGCTCATCTCCCGCCTGCTCGACTCCGCGCTCGAACCCGTCCTCGACGACGCGGTCAAACGCGGGGAGCAGCTGGCCACCGAGCACGCCGAACTCGACCCGGCCGACACCATCGCGGAGATGCTCCTCTCCGTCACGGTGTGCGACCCCGCGTGCGGATCCGGGCACTTCCTCGTGGCCGCGGGCCACCGCATCGCCAAGCGTGTGGCCGCCTACCGTGAGGGGACCCTCGAACCTCCGGAGGAGGCCTACCGCCACGCGCTGCACGATGTGGTCGCCCGTTGCCTCTACGGCGTCGACCTCAACCCCATGGCAGTGGCCATCGCCCGGATGTCGCTCTGGCTGGAAGGCATGGCCGCGGGGCGGCCCCTGGACCTGCTCGACCCGCACCTCAAGCACGGCAACGCCCTCGTCGGTGCGACTCCCCGGCAGATCGACGGGGGGATCCCCGACGCCGCCTTCACGGCTGTGGAGGGTGATGACGCCAAGGTCGCCGCCGCGTTCCAGCGGGCGAACCAGCTGGAGCGGCAGGGGCAGGACAGCCTCTTCGACCCGGAGGAGGAGTTCCGGCTCTCCAACACCGACTTCTCGTATGAGCTCAACTGCCTCTACGCGATCCGGGTGGGAAGCCTGCGCGACGTCCGTCGGCAGGAGAAGGTCTACCGGGACTGGCGGGAGTCGGAGGCGTACCGCAGGCAGTTGTACATCGCCGACACCTGGTGCGCGGCCTTCTTCTGGGAGAAGCGGGCGGGGGCCGCACGACCGGTCACGCACGAGGCCTTCGAGACGTTGAAGGCCTTCGAGGAGTCGGCCACCCCGGCGCGGACCCACGCGGAGATCAGGCGTCTGGGGGAGAGCCACCGCTTCTTCCACTGGCACCTGGAGTTCCCCGACATCTTCCCCGTCGGGTCCGATGACGCGCCGCGAGGGGAGGCCGGTGCGGGGTGGAGCGGCGGGTTCGACTGCGTGCTCGCCAACCCGCCCTGGGACAAGCTCGACTTCGAGGACAAGAAGTACTTCAGCGTGGTGGAGCCCTCCATCGCGCGCATCGCCGGGGTCGCCCGGCGTCGACGCATCGCGGAGTGGGCGCAGGAGGATCCCGAGGCGGGGGAGGAGTACCGGCGGGCGCGTCGCGCGGTGAAGTCGACGTTCCACTTCGCGGCGAGGTCGGGCAGCTATGAGAAGTGCGCGGAGGGGCTCAAGGTCAAGGGCGTCAACTCACTCCAGGCCGACCAGCTCTTCGTGGAGCGGTTCACGGCACTCGCACACCCTGAAGGCAGGATCGGAGCGATCGCGCCCACTGCTCTAGCCACGGGAGCTGGGGCGCAGAAGCTGTTCGACGCTTTCACCAGACGCCGCCGGGTGAGGTCGTTCTATGATTTCGAGAACCTTCAGAAGATCTTCTCCGCTGTCGACGCCAGGCAGAGATTCTGCCTCCTGACCCTGGACAGCGGGGACAGGCCTGCGCCCGCTGCGAAGTACGCCTTCTTCGTTCACGACCCAGTGCAACTCGACGACCAGCGTAAGGTGTTCGAGCTCAACCCCGACGAGATCGAACTTCTCAGTCCCAACACCGGAAGCCTTCCGGCGTTTCGTTCTCGACGCGACGCCGACCTCACCACCTCCGTGTACCACTCGATCCCAGTACTGCAGAAAGAGGGGAAGGGCCGGGGGAACCCGTGGGGAATCCGTTTCCGGAACCTCTTCAACATGACCGACGATTCCGATCTCTTCCGTACCCGTGTGGATCTGGAGGGGGAGGGGTGGGTCCTCCAGGGCAACGTCTTCCACCGGGACCGGCAGCGAATGCTGCCATTGTACGAGGCGAAGATGGCCCATCATTTCGATCACCGGTGGAACATTTTTTCAGGGGCGAAAGGTGACGATGTTCGCCAACTGGGCCCCGCTGAGAAGCATGATCCGGCGAAGGCCGCTCTGCCCCGCTACTGGGTGCCCGAGGGCGACGGTCCGGCTGGCGAACATGACTACCGGGGTCGTCCTGTACACCAAGAGGGTGTTTCCACCAGGCTGGCCGCTTCCGGCTGGGACAGGCATTGGCTCTACGGTTGGCGCGACGTCACTAATGCTACGAACGAACGCACCGCCATTCCGGCTTTTGTGCCGCGGGCTGCCGTGGGTCATAAATTTCCTTTGATGTTCTCCGATCTTCCTGGAAGCTTCATGGCAGGGCTGTGTGCTGTGCAGAGCTCTCTGGTGTTCGACTACATCAGTCGACAGAAGATCAGCGGTAGCAGCATGGGGCTCTTTGTCTGGAAGCAGCTGCCCGTCCCGCGCCCCGACCAGTTGGAACCACATCTGGACTTCTTCGTGCCCCGCGTGCTCGAACTCGTCTACACCGCCCACGACATGGAGCCCCTGGCGCGGGACCTCGGCCACGACGGACCGCCCTTCGCCTGGGACGAGGAACGCCGTGCGGCCATCCGTGCCGAGTTGGACGCCTACATGTTCCACCTCTACGGCCTGGGGAGGGAGGACACCGAGTACGTGCTGGAATCCTTCCAGACTTCCAGCGGGGGCCTGAAGAACAACGAGATCGCCCGGTACGGCACCTACCGCACCAAGGACATGGTGCTGGAGGTCTTCGATCGTATGGCGTCGACCGGTGTGTCCATAAAAAGCCCATTGGGTGATAATTCGGGCTTTTGTTCTGTTCTTGAGCCTCCCCCTGGTCAGTGGCGCTCGTGACTGCCTCTGTGGGTCTCGTATTTTTGGCGGCCAGGGTGGAGCCGGGGTGAAACGAGTGTCCTTCCTGCCTGGGGCTGCTTTTTCGTAAGTGCGTTCCCTCTGTTGTCTCGTGGGGCTGGAGAGGATTCAACACCCCGAGCGTGTGCAGCGTGTTGACAGTGCTTTCGTGGTGTTGTTAGCTATGGCTGTTCCCAAGCGCTCTTCAGGAGGTTTCCTGTGTACCTTCAGCGACTCCATGTCCAGGGGTTCCGCTCTCTGGCCGACACCACCGTCACCTTCCAGCCCGGCGTGACGGCCCTGGTGGGCGAGAACAACGCCGGCAAGACCAACGTCATCGACGCGGTCCGCCACCTCACCGCCCCGCTGGACGGCCAGCGCGACCTCTACCTCCGCGCCGAGGACCTGTACCGCGACGGCTGCGGCGAAGACGCGCACGGGGAGGGATGCCGACGCACGATCGACTTCGAGGCCCGCTACGCCTCCGACAACCCCGACGACCCCACCGATCTCGCCCTCTACGACCAGGCCCTCAACGCCGACCGGACGACGGTCAGCTACCACCTGACCTACGCGCCCCCGGACATCGGGGCGCAGCGGGGGACCACGAGCTGGCGCGCCGGGCAGACACCCACCACGGACCGGGATCCCGAGCCGGGCGCCCGTCGGCGCATCCGGCACCTGTACCTGCCGCCCCTGCGCGACGCGCGGCGCGAACTCGCCTCCGGTGCGGGCAACAGCATCCAGCACCTGGTCGGCAGCTTCCTCAGGGAGGAGGGAGCGGCGGAGACGTTCCAGAAGGAGGCTCGGGAGTACTTCGGCGGTTTCGACAAGCTCACACCCCTGCCCAAGGTGGGCGAGGAGGTGCAGAGCAAGCTCACCGCCCTGACGGACGGTGTCCGCTCCCAGTCCACGGGCCTCGGACTGTCCCAGGCCACGGTCCGATCGGTCGTGCGCTCCCTGCGCATGCGGCTCAAAGAGCACGACCTCTCCCCGCAGGAGGTGGCCGAGAGCGGTCTGGGCTACGCCAATCTGCTCTACATCGCCACTGTCCTCGCGCAACTGCACAAGGCGGCCGAGGCCGACCTGACCGTGCTGTTGGTGGAGGAGCCCGAGGCCCACCTGCACCCGCAGTTGCAGACCATCCTCATGGACTGCCTCCGTGAGGAGACCGAGAACAGCCAGAAGCGCGACCGTTCCGGACAGCCCTGGCTGGGCCGCGTCCAGGCCCTGGTCACCACGCACTCCCCGCACATCGCCACCTCGGTACCGCCGCAGGACCTCGTCGTCCTCCAGCGGCACGGCCGTGGTACGGCGACCGGCGTCGGTGAACCCGGCCCAGAGGAGAAGAAGGCTCCCCCCGCCTTCCACGGGACCACGGGCGTGGCCGTGCGCAACCTCAACCTGGGCAACCGGGACCTGGTCAAGGTCCGCAACTACCTCAACGCGACCAGGAGCACCCTGCTGTTCGCGTCCCGGGTCCTGCTCGTGGAGGGGATCGCCGAGGCGGTACTGGTGCCGGCCCTGGGCGCGGGCGTGCTCAGCGGACCCGGGCGCCGACGCCTGCGGGGCACGGCCGTCGTCCCCATCGACGGGGTCGACTTCGATCCCTACCTCAGGGTCCTGCTCGACGTCGACCCCGCCAGCGGGCAGCGCATCGCCCAGCGCGTCGCGGTCATCACCGACGGGGACTTCTACGATCCAGCCGGCAAGCAGAAGGTCGACCGTGCCACCAACCTGCGCAAACTGCTCGCGGACCTGGGTGCGGACGAGGGTGTCGCCAAGGTGTTCGCCAATGAGACCACCCTGGAACCCGAGCTGCTCAAGGCCCACCCCGACAACGCCGAACTCATGAGGAGGGCGTGGAAGCTCCAGCGCCGTCAGGCCGCCGAGGGGCACTGGCGGGAGCTTGAGGCGCAGCCGTCCGTAACCCGGGACGCGTACTTCGCCACGATGTTCAAGACCCGCAAGGTGCGCAAGGGAGACTTCGCCCAGGACCTCGCCGCCCTCTCCGCCGATCCCGCGGTTGCTGAGTCGCTGGTCGCCCCCGCCTACTTCGCCGAAGCCCTGCGCTGGATCACCGAGGAGAGCCGTCATGAGCACTGACACCCTTGCGGCAGTCGACCTCGGCGTCCTGTGCGCTGACGCCGCGAGGGCTCAGGCCGAGGCGGCCACCCGCCTGCTCGATCCCGGCGAGGTGCTCTGGGTGAAGGCCTGCCCCGGGGCGGGCAAGACCCGGGTCATCGTGGACCGGCACCTGGCCCAGCCCCCACCGGGCAGGCGCGGACGCGCCATCGCCTCCTTCACCAGGGCCGCCAGCCGGGAGGTGCGTTCCCGGATCATCTCTGAGTGACTGTTGGGTATGCGGGTGATTACACGGCCTGGTCGGCAGAGCGGTTGCTCCACCGCTCGCTCTGACCGGCCAGCCGTGTGGCCATCAACCGGATCATCGCGAGCTTGACCATGGCCTCCGAACCCGTGGTCAGACGTTCGTAATCGCGCGCCAAACGGCGGTTGCGCACCAACCAGGCGAACGTGCGCTCCACCACCCACCGGCGCGGCAGCACCTGAAACCCCCTGGCGTCGTCGCTGCGCCGGACGATCTGCACCACTAACCGGAACGTCTCATACGCCCAGGTGAGCAGGCCGCTGTCGACCTTGTTCGCGTACCCCGCGTCAGCCCATACCAGCCCCACCGTCGGGAACCGGGCCGCCAAGGTCTCCAAGACCCGGCGCCCACCGGGGCGGTCCTGGACCGAGGCCGAGGTCACCGCGACCACCAGCACCAACCCCAACGTGTCCACGACCAGGTGGCGTTTGCGGCCCTTGGTGCGCTTGCCCGCGTCGTAGCCGCGGTCGGTACCGCCCTCCCCGGTCAGGATCGACTGGGAGTCCAACACCGCCGCCGAGGGGTCCCGATCGCGGCCCGCCTCCTCGCGGACCCGGGCGCGCAGGGCGTCGTGGATCCGATCGATGGTGCCGTCGGCCCTCCAGGTGCGGTACCACCGGTAGGCGGCGTCCCAGGGGATCAGGTCGTGGGGGATCATCCGCCACTGGCAACCCGAGCGCAGCACGAACAGGATCGCGTTCCAGACCAGCCGGTCGTCGTATTTGCGGGGTGCTCCGCCTTTGGCTTGGTCGCGGACGGGCATGAGGGGCTCGATCACCTCCCAGACGGGGTCGGAGAGGTTAGAGGGGTAGCATGGGCGGGCGTCCCCGCCGGACTTGCATCTGCACACACAGCGCAATTCTGGCGGGGATGTTCTGTTCTCCCGCCAGCGACCCGGGCCGGTCACCTCACGCAACCACCCGCATACCCAACAGTCACTGAGCTTGTTCTTTAACCTGCGCGGTTCCTGTGCTGTGCGAGGGTGAGGTCGCGTTTGACGGTTTTGCCGACGTCGTAGCGGGACGCCGGGCGGCGGTTCTTCGAACCGGGCGGTCGTCCGGGACCGGGCCAGGAGGGTTTCGGTGCCCTGGCCGGACGCGCCGCCTTCACCCGCAGGTGGCGAAACCCCCGCCGGACCCGGGCGGGGGTGAGTCGGCCCGGCTCAGCGGGCCGCTCCCAGGGACGGCGCAGATCCTCGGCCAGCGGGCGGGCCAGACGCAGCTGGGTGTGCGCGGCGATGACCAGCCAGGTCCACCGGTCGGCCGCCTCGCAGGAGCGCACCCTCGGGCAGGTCCAACCCAGGGTCTGCTTGAACAGGCGGAAGGTGTGCTCCAGATCGAAGCGGCGCAGGAACGCCTGCCACAGCACATCGACCAGCTCGCCGCTGGCTCCGGTGACCGATGACCACAGCCACACCGGCTTGGGGTCCCGGTCGCCGGGCAGGTGCTCGACCTCCAGGCGCACCAGGGTCCCCTCAACGACGGGCAGGTTTCCGTCGTGGTCCAGCCAGGGGCCGCGGTGGGTAAGCCGGGGGTGCAGCCGGTCCCACGCCCGGGCGTGGGCGGTGCCGTAGCGGGTGGTTTCAGTCACGGTGGCCTGGTCGGGGGCGTGCCAGCTGTCCGGCTCGGCCAGGGTGAATACCCCGCCGTGCTTGCGCGGGCGCCCGATGGTGCCTGGGGGCCGGGGCGGTGCGGGTCGCAGCATGACGCGGTCGGAGCGGATGCGGCCCACCAGTTCCACGGGCAGGTCGGCCAGGACGAAGGCCAGACGGCACACGTCGTAGCCGGAGTCCATGACGATCAGGATGTCGGCCTCGCCTTGGCGCCAGTGCCCGGCGGCGATGAGGCGGGTGACGACCTCGCGCAGCTGGGCCGCAGTGACGGCGGTGGCGTCGTCGGCCGGGCCCAGACGGACCGCGTCCAACAGGGCGGTCCACGAGGTGCGGCCGGTCTCCAGGGCGGCGACGAAGGAGTAGGGCCAGCCGGGGATGAACTGCGAGGTGTTCTTGGAGCGGCCGTAGACGTGGCAGAACAGCCGGTCGGGGCTGCACGGTGCGTCGGGACGCAGCCAGGGCGAGACGTCCACGGCGAGAACGATCCGGCCGTCGGCCGCCCGGGGCAGGGGTAGTTCGGCCAGCGAGCGCCGCAACCTGCCAGTGTCCACCTGGCCGTGGTTCAGCGCGTCATACATCGCGCCGTGTCCGCGCCGGTGCTCGGCCACCAGTGTCAGATCGACCAGCGAGCTTACCGGCCCGTCGGAGCACAGCATCGCGTCGCACAGCTCGAACAACGTGTCTGCCCGGCGGGGCAGACAGTCGTGGAACTCGCTTCGAAACCAGGACAATGTGGGCAACGCCTCGACGCCGACGGCGTCATCCATCAGACTCATCACAGCGGCCGTTCCTCGGTACTTCGTGACTCGACATCTCGAAGCGTGAGGGATGGCCGCCACTGTTGTCCGGGGAACGGCGAACCCCGACAAGAAACGATCTTGCCGGGGTTAAAGAACAAGCTGAGGCGGGGCCCGCCTCCGCCGAACACCCCAACGCCGTCACCACTTTGGACACCTTCTTCTGGCGCCACCTGGTCCGCCCCTACCTGGGAGCGCCGCGGGACGCCAGCACCGAGTGGAACCGGTTGGACTCCTGGGAGGAGCACCCCTCCTCGGCGGGGTTCGACGGCGGGCTCACCCTGGACGACTTCACGTTCACCGCGTCCGGCGCCGCCCTCGACGATGATTCGGTGTGGAAGATCCGCAAACTACGCCTCACGCGGTCCCAGGCCCTGGCATGGGCGGAGCGGCAGCACGCCTCCCTCACCGGCAAGGGCCACATGACCGGTGACCAGGTCAGGCAACGAGCACTGGCCAACTTGTCCGAACCCGGCCTCGCGGCGGCGATCGGTGCCGCCCTCACCGCCCGGTTCGCCGAACTGGTGGTGGACGAGGCACAGGACTGTTCCGACGTGGACGAAGAACTCCTGCTGCGCCTGAGCGAACAGGGCCTTCCGCTGCTGTTGGTGGCCGACACCGACCAGGCGGTCTACGGGTTCCGCCGGGCCAAGGGCAGCCAGGGCCACACGATCCGGCCCCTGCCCCGGGACAACGCCCTCCGGTTGCGCCACAACTGGCGCAGCGGCCAGCGGCTGTGCCGCTTCACCGCCACGCTACGCGGTAACCCCGAGCCCGATGTCGCGGTCGGCAGGCACAGGGACCAGGACAGCCCCGTCCTGCTCCTTCCCCACGCTCCGGGCGAACGCCATCCGGTCCGTGCCTTCCACGCCGCTGCGGAGGGCATGGGCGTCAAGAAGGAGGAGACGCTCGTCCTCGCCCACCGCTGGAGTGCCCTACCTCGTGAGTTGGCCGGTACGGCGAAGGTACCTTCGGGCGACCTCGCACGCCTGGTCTGGGCGGGTGAGGTGCTGGCCGCCCCGAACCCCGGCAAGAGGTTCCGGGAGCGGGCCCGCAAAGCCCTGCGCTCGACCCTGCTCGACCTCTGGTGCGCACCTGAGGCGGATTCGCGGGTCACCGAGGCCGAGCGCATGCGGGCCGCCGGTATCGATACCGCCCTGTTCGACCGGGCCGAGGCCCTGGTGCGTTACGAATACCCCTCCGCCGACCTGCCCCTGGCCGAGTGGGAGCGCAGGCTGACCTCATCCCTGCTCCGGCATAGTCCTTACGCGGTGCGTACCGAACCACCGGGTCGTGTGCGCTGGCAGGAGGCGGACGCGGGTCTTCGCACCGCTCCCGCGCGTCGCCTCTACGACGACTCGGTCGCGCCGCTGAACCCTCTGCCCGGTGTCGGACGCACCAGCAGTGTCCACGGGGTCAAGGGGGAGGAGGCCGATGCGGTCCTGGTCATGATCCCGGCCAGGAGGGCGTGGTCGAGGGTCCCGACGGTCATCGACCGCTGGCTCGACCCGGGCCGCGACCCGGACGAGGACGTTCGCGTGCTCTACGTCGCCGCCACGCGTGCCCGCCGTCTCCTGGCGCTCGCACTGCCGGAGGAGGACCTGGAGCGCGTGGCCTCCTTCCTCTCCCGGCGAGACGTTCCCTATGAGCGCTCCGTCCCACCGGGACCGGGACGAAGGTCCCTGATCAACCGCTGAGCGGCTTTCCGCACGGTCTTTTTTCCCGAACACCGCGCGTCGGCGCACCCGGACGGGTTGACTTCCCCCAGAAACCCCCTTCCCGGGCGCGCCGACCGCCCGGGCCCCTCAACGCCTCCACGGCCGCTCCCGCGACCCCGCCCCGCCACGACCAGAGAGCGCGAGAAGACGCATGTCCGCTACCCCGGCAGATCCGACCATCGACAGCATCCAGCGCATGTACCGCTTCCTCCTGGAGACGGAGGAACTGCGCAGCAACCCCGCGCGCACCCTGGACGGAGCCGCCCGGATCCTCTGGCTCGGCGACCTGCCCCGGGACGCGCCCAGCGTGGTCTCCGGGCTCTTCGACGCAGACGCCTCCGGGACCTGGCTCCGGGTCGACCGGGTGCACCACTCCGAGCCTCCAACCCTGCCCGGACCGCTCCGGCCCTGGGTGGACCCGGAGCAGGTCCGCGACCGTGAACGGGTGCGGCCACCGCAACCGCGTGAGCGCACCCTCACGGCTGTCCCAGCGGGGGAGGAGTCCGAGAGCGGGGGAGACACGCCCGACGCTCCGGCCGCGGAGCGGATGGTGACCCTCGCCGAGTTCCCCGACCGCGAGGGCGTGCTCGCCGCGCACCGGGAGTGGGCGCGGGCCTGGAGCGACTGGGCCGAACGCGAACGCCGTGTCGCCCCGCTGGTCAGGCTCTACGAGCAGGTCTACCGCATCCACCAGGAGGCGGCCGACCTCGGAGAGTCCTACGAACTGGTTCTCGCCACCGGCTACCTGACGTGGACTGTCGAGGGGCACGCGGTCCGCCGCCACCTCCTCACCCGCAGGATCGTCATCACCATGGACGAGAGGGGGAGCCTCACGACCACCCCGGATCCGGACGCGTCCGGGTTCTCGCTGGAGGAGGACATGCTGGACCCCTCCCAGCGCCTGCGCGAACAACCGAGGGAGCGCGTGCTCACCCGGCTCGAACTCGCTTCCGAGAGCACGGGCCCGGACGGGGCCGAACACCTCCACGCCGCTCTGGAGGAATGGGCGCTCTCAGTCTCCTCCGGGTCCCGCTACGAACAGGACGTCCACCGTCCGAACGCGAACACCGCCGACGACTCCGCCCTGGTCACCTTCGCCCCCGCCCTGGTGCTGCGGGAGCGCCCCAAACGGGGGCAGCTCAACGCCCTGCGCGAGGTCGGCGACGCGGTGGAGCGCCACGGCGCGCCGACCGCGCTGCTGCGCCGCATCGTCGGCCAGGGCACCGACACCGAGCGGTCCGCCTGCCCGCCGGAAGAGGCTGGCGCGGAAGGGAGGCCCTCGGACGCCGGGCGTCCCGAGGAGCTGTACTTCTCCCTGCCCTCCAACGATGAGCAGCGCGCCATCGCCGACCGCCTGCGCGACAGCGACCTCGTCGTGGTCCAGGGCCCGCCCGGCACCGGCAAGACCCACACCATCGCCAACCTGGTGACCCACCTCCTCGCCCAGGGGCAGCGCATCCTCATCACCAGCCACACCGCGCGGGCGCTGAAGGTGCTCAAGGACAAGCTCCCCGACGAGATCCGACCCCTGGCGGTTAGCCGTACCGGTGACGGTGTGGAGGCGCAGCGGGAGCTGGAGGGTTCCGTCCAGGAGATCCTGGGGCGTCAGGCAGGGCGGGATCCGGCGCGTGCGCGTCGGGAGATCACCGACCTTGAGCGGCGGCTCGCCGACGCCAGGGGCAGGCGCGACCACGCCCTGAAGGACCTGCGCGCGATCCGGGAGCGGGAGACCCACCGGTATCCGCGTGAGGTCGGCGACTACGGGGGCACCCTCGCTTCCATTGCCGAACGCCTCGCCGAGGAGGAGCCGCGCTACTCCTGGATCGGCGAGGTCGGCTCCGAGCGGCCGCTGTTCAGCAGCGAGCAGGCCCTGGATCTTCTGCGCGCCGCACGCGCCTACACCCCCGAGCAGCGGGCCGTCACCGCCGAGGTGCCCGAGGCCGCACGCCTGCCCGCCCCCAGCGTCTTCGCCGCTTCCCTTGCCGCCCTCGACCGCGCCCGGGAGGCGGCCCGGAGCGCGTCCGGTCTCTGGGACGGTCACATCGACGACCTCCTGCGCGGTCTGTCCCGTGAGCACTGCGCCCTGCTCAGGCTGCGGCTGGAGGAGTTCACGGCCGCACGGGCGGTGGCCACCCGACTGGACCCGAGGTGGGAGACCCAGCGGGAGAAGGCGCTGACGGGCAGGGGGCAGGAGGTTCAGGAGCGGGCGCGGTCGGTACGCGCCGCCCTGGAGAGCGCCGAGCACGACATAGCAGAAGTGGGGCGCGCCCTCGTCGAGGGGATCGACCGGTTCGGCTTGGGGGAGGCTCTCGGGTACGCCACCGACCTCCACAAGGGGTTGTCCTCCGGGGACAGGCTGCACAAGGTCCTGGGCCTGCGCAGCCGACTCGCCAAACAGAACGCGCCCTTCCTCCAGGCCGTCACCGTGGACGGGCGGGCGCCCGACTCGGTGCGGAGCGCCGCGGTCCTGCTGCACCGGATCGAAGCCGAACGCGCCCTGTTCGAGGCCGACGCCTCCCTGCATCCGGAGACGGGTGCCGCCCTGTGGCAGGATCCCCGGACACGCACCGCCCGCCTCAGGGACGCCCTCGCCGACCTCGACCACCTCCTCGCGTTGGCCGCGGCGCGAGCGGCTCTAGACGAGGCGGCGGCGGACCTGCCCCGACTGGCCTCCCTGGACTGGGCCGACACCTCCGAAACGGAACGGGTCGGTGTACTCCTGGCAGCCGTGGACGCCGAGTACGACGCCGCCCCGGCCCGTGAGACGGTGGAGGGTGCCCGAACCGAGCTGCGGACGTGGGCCGACCGCTCGTATCCCGAACCCGAGGCGTTGCGCCGTGCCCGCCTCGCGGTGGACACCGCGGACGCGGAGGCCTACACCGCCGCCTGCGCGGACATGGCGCGCGTACGGGAGGCAGCCCGCCTGGAGACGGAGCACCGGCGGGCGCACGCCGTCGTGGCCTCCGGTCACCAGGCCCTGGCCCGCGCCGTCGCGGAGGAGCCGGACGCGCCCGTGTGGGAGGAACGCCTCGGCCGGATCGAGCAGGCGTGGGCGTGGTCGGTGTGGAACCGGCGCCTGGCCGAGCTCACGGATCCCGCCGCCGAGGACAGGTGCCGTGCCCGCCTCACAGAGGCCGACGGCGACGCGCGGCTGACCCTGGCCAAACTCGCGGCGGCCAAGGCCTGGCGTGCCTGCCTGGAGAGGCTGACCCCCGACCAGGAGGTGGCGCTGCGCTCCTACCAGCAGAGTGTCCGGCAGATCGGCAAGGGCACCGGCAAGTACGCCCAGCGCCACCAGCGCCATGCCCGCGAGAGCCTGCGGGAGTGCCAGCCCGCCGTCCCCGCCTGGATCATGCCGCTCTACCAGGTGGTGTCCACGGTGCCCATGGACACCGCAGGCGTCTTCGACGTGGTCATCGTCGACGAGGCGAGCCAGTCGGGCCCCGAGGCCCTGCTCCTAGCGTGGCTGGGAAAGCGCCTCGTCGTCGTCGGCGACGACAAGCAGGTCAGTCCCGCCAATGTCGGTGTGGACCAGGAGCAGGTCTTCATGCTCCAGCAACGACACCTCGGAGTCCTCCCGGCCTCCCGGAGCAACCTGTTCTCCCCCAACCGGAGCCTGTTCGACATCGTCTCGGGGCTGGCGGGCAGCCGCGGCCAGCTCATGCTCAGCGAACACTTCCGCTGCATGCCCGAGATCGTCGGCTTCTCCAACGAGAACTTCTACGACGGCAGATTGCAGCCGCTGCGCCAGTACGGAGCCGACCGGCTGCCGCCACTGTGCGCGGTCCACGTCCCGGAGGGGGTCCTCCAGGGGCGCAACCAGCGTCTGGGCAACCCCGCCGAGGCCCGCCGACTGGTGGACCAGATCGCCGAGTGCTGCGCCGACCCGGCCTATGAGGGCCGCACCATGGGGGTGGTCGTCCTCCAGAGCGGAGCCCAGCAGACACTGGTAGAGGATCTGCTCAGCGAACGCCTCTCGCTGGAGGAGCGGGTCCAGCGGCGCATCCGGGTCGGCACCCCGGCTGCCTTCCAGGGGGACGAACGCGACGTGGTGTTCGTCAGCGCGGTATACGCCCCCTTCGACACGGACGGCGCGCGACGCCGTCCGGGCCCCTACAGCTCTGTCGCCCACCAGCAGGCGATCAACGTCGCGGCCTCACGCGCCCGCGACCAGGTCTGGTACTTCCACAGCTTCGCCCTCACCGATCTGGGTGAGACCGATCTGCGCCGCGCTTACCTGGACTACCTGGACCGCCCCGCGAACGAGCAGGACGGTACGGTCCTGGGAGACGTGCCCGCCGACGAGCGCGTGCAGCCCTTCGACAGCCTCTTCGAGCAGCGCGTCTACCGCGCTCTGCGCTTCCGCGGCTACCGGGTCCTGCCGCAGTACCCGGCCGGGTACTACCGCATCGACCTGGTGGTCGAGGGCGGGACCCGCCGACTGGCTGTGGAGTGCGACGGTGACGCCTTCCACAACGAGGCCAACGCGGTCGAGGACGCGGCGCGCCAGCGCGAACTGGAGCGGGTCGGATGGACGTTCGTGCGCATCCGCGGCAGCCGCTTCTTCCGCGACCCCGAGGCCGCGCTCCAGCCGCTGTGGAAGCGGCTGGAGGAGATGGAGATCGCGCCCGTCCGCCTCTGAACGGACCACTCCGTGTCCGCCCGGATGACCGGGCGGACACGGCTCTCCCACCCTTCGTGCCGGAGGTACACACGTTCGCCCGGGACCGTTTCACCCGGGGACAGGGGGCTGACCCCCGCCAGGTGCTGTTCGCCGTACTCGTCAACAGAACCACGGGCCACGACCGGTACAGGGCGACAGGAGCCACGAGGCCGCCGTCGTCCGCACCAACGGCCTCTCCGGTTCGGGCGTCGTCCGCCTGGTCCGCCGCAACCACGGTGTGCTGCGCATGATGGGCGCTTACCCGGGCAGGCGGGGCCACAGCACGACCACTCCGACGGGGGTGAACATCGCCCGCGCCGCGCTCCGGCACCGGCCGCGGCGCCGGTGACCGCCGTGCGCTGGGTCCGGGGCCGTCCGGTAGCCTGGCCGGAAATGTTGCCGGTGCGAGTCGTTGGGTCCTGACCTGCGATGATCTTGTACTTATAGCGAGTTTGGGCCGTCGAACCTCGCTATAGGTACAAGATCACGGTGAGGGGAGCGGCCCGCTCGGATGGCCCTCGGCCACGGGGCGGTTGTCCGCATCCGGCCACGTGAACCGTCGCCCCCGGCCGCGCCGCCCGCGTACGGGGCCGTCGCCTCCGGCCGCGCCTTCTGTATGCAGGGCTGTCGTTCCCAGCAGCGTCGTCTGTGCGCGGGACCGCTACCGCCGAGCCGGGCGGACGACCCGCACGAAGGCGCACCACGCACAGTTCACAGGACCGATACTGGAAGAGATGACTCCTCCCTCTGGATCCGGGCCGCTCTCGGAGGGGACCGCTCCCTCCCGCCCTCCCGAAGACCACACGCCCTACGCGGTCTTCGCCCACCTCACAGCTCCCAACAACGATCTCTACCGCGCGGTGATGGGGGTGTTCGTCCGGGCCAAGGAGCAGTTCCGCGTGCACCTTCGCCCCGAGGAGGTCCACACCGGCCTGCCGCAGGAGGTGCGGCCCGCCTCCGCCGAACCGGTCGCCAAGGCCCTGGAGAGCCTCTACACGTGGGGCAACCTGCGCCAGGACCCCGACACCGAGCGCGTCACGGCGGTGGAGGACTTCTACCGGCGCCGCCACATCTACCAGCTCACCCGGGAGGGCGAGGCGGCCGAACGGGCCCTGGCGGCCTACGACGAGGCGCTGGGGCAGAAGGGCTCACTCCAGGCCGTCGCCCTGGCCGACATCGCCACCCAGCTGCGAGCCCTGCGGGAACTGGCCGCGCATGAGGCCTCCGACGAGGCGGTCGTCCACTTGACCCTGCTCGGTCTCGTGGAACGCTTCACCGACCTGGCCGACAACGCCCGCGCCTTCATGGGGTCCCTCCAGCGCACCATCGACCTGCACGACGCCGACGTCGAGGCCTTCCTGGCCTACAAGGACCGCCTCATCTCCTACCTGGAGCGCTTCATCGGCGACCTCATCACCCGGGGCGGCGAGATCGCCCTCCTGCTCGCCGAGCTCGACGGGACCGCCTCCCGTCCCGGGCCGGTCGGGAACCTGCTGCGGGTGGCCGCCGCACGCGAGGCCGCCGACGCCGCCCCGGACGGAAGACCCGCCGACCCGGGCACCGAGGCCACCGGCGGTGCGGACTTCGACCGGGCCCTGGAACGCTGGCAGCGCCGCTGGGAGGGACTGCGCTCCTGGTTCCTGTCCGCCCCCGGCGTTCCGGCCCAGGCGCAGCGCCTGCGGGTCAGCGCCCGCGGTGCCATCCCCCAACTGCTGCGGGTGGTCGCGGTCATCAACGAGCGCCGCACCGGCCGCTCCGACCGGTCCGCGGACTTTCGGACCCTGGCCCGCTGGTTCGCCGAGGCCCCCGACGACGACGCCCGCCACCGGCTGTGGCGCACGGCCTTCGCCCTGCACTCCTCCCGCCACCTGACCGTCGACCCCGCCACTGCGGAGCAGCGCGAACGCGAACCCATCGCCCCAACCACGCCCTGGGCCGAGGCCGACCGCCTCACCATCAGCCCGCGCCTGCGCCGCACCGGCAGCTACGAGCGGCGCGGCCGCGCGCGCAAGGTCATCGACCGCGGCGACGAACGCCGCTACCTGGCCGAGCTCGCCCGCAAACAGGCCCAGGAGGCCGCGGCTGCCCGCGCCCGGCTCGCCACCCGCGGCCGGGTGCGCCTGTCGGACCTGGCCGAACTCGACCCCGTCGCCTTCGGGCTGTTCCTCCAACTGCTCGGCGACGCCCTGTCCCGCTGGGGACCCGACACCGAACACACCGTCGCCACCAGCAACGACGGAACCATGGAGATCCACCTGAGCGCCCTGAACGACGGCCGCACCGCCACCGTGCGCACCCCCGGCGGCACCTTCCACGGCCCCGACCACCTGGTGCGCATCGTCGACCTGACCGGCGGGGGCGGATGAACACGCAGGAGGACCTGCACCGGGCCGCTCGCGCCCTGCTCCGCCAACCGCTGCTGCGCTCCTCAGCCCACCCCCGCGAGTTCCGGCAGGTACGCGACCACGCCCTCGGACTGCGCCAGTGGTTCGACCGCAACACCGGCTGGCGCCTGCACGTGGACGCCGAGACGGCACGGCTGCGCAAGGTCCCCGGAGACCCCGCAGACGCCACCCACCCGGCCCGTGAGGAGGGCAGGGGAAGACTCGCCTTCGACCGGCGCCGCTACGTCCTGCTCTGCCTGTCCCTGGCCGTCCTGGAGCGGGCCGAGGCGCAGACCGCCCTGGGCCGCCTGGCCGAACAGGTCGTACTGGAGGCCTCCGCGCCCGAGTTCGCCGATCTGGGCTTCACCCTGTCCACCCGGGACCAGCGCATGGACCTGGTGGCGGTGGTGCGGCTCCTGGTCGGCCTGGGGGTGCTGTCCCGGGTGGCCGGGGACGAAGGCGCCTTCGTCGGCGACCGGGGGGACGCCCTCTACGACGTGGACCGGCGCGTATTGACGGGGATGCTCGCCGGCGCGCGCGGCCCCTCCACCATCGCCGACACCGACCACGCCGCGCGGTTGTCCGCGCTGGCCGAGGACGGAGTGGCCCACCAGCTGGACAGCGACGACCTGCGCAACACCGCCATCCGCCACCGCCTCACCCGGCGCCTGCTCGACGACCCCGTCCTGTACTTCGACACCCTCACCGAGGAGGAGCACGCCTACCTCGTCAGCCAGCGCGCCGCCATCACCCGCAGGATCGGCGAGCTCACCGGCCTCGTCGCCGAGGTCCGCGCCGAGGGCATCGCCATGGTCGACCCAGACGACGCCCTCACCGACCTGCGCATGCCCGAACAGGGCACCCCCGGGCACGCCACCCTGCTCCTGGCCGAACACCTGGCCGCGGCCGGGCGTCCCCTCACCCTGGACGAACTCGGCGACAAGGTGCGCGAACTGGCCCGCGAGCACTCCTCCTACTGGTCCAAGTCGGCCCGCGCCCCCGGCAACGAACCCGCGCTGGTGGCCACAGCCGTGGAGCGCCTGCGCGGCTTGGGACTGGTCGAGACGGTCCTCGTGGACGGCCGTCCCGCGGTCGCGCCGCGCCCGGCACTGGCCCGCTACGCCGTCGCCGAACCCCACGTCAGCACACCCGAGGGAGAGACTCCGTGACCCTGCCCGAACCCGGACGGGAACGCTGGCAGCCCCTGCGCCTGGGTGTCGTCGACCTGTTCTACTACGAGGACGAGCAGTTCCACTTCCGCGACGGGCGGCTGCTGCTGCGCGGCAACAACGGCACCGGCAAGTCCAAGGTCCTCGCCCTGACCCTGCCGTTCCTGCTGGACGGGGAACTGGCCGCCCACCGGGTCGAACCCGACGGCGACCCCAAGAAGCGCATGGAGTGGAACCTGCTGCTGGGCGGTGAACACCCGCACGACGAGCGGCTCGGCTACACCTGGATCGAATTCGGCCGCCGCGACGCCGACGGCACCACCGAGTACCGCACCCTGGGATGCGGTCTGAAGGCGGTCACCGGGCGCGGTATCGCCCGCCGCTGGTACTTCTCCACCACCCAGCGGATCGGCGCCGGACCCGACGGGCTCAGCCTGCTCGACGCCACCCGCACCGCCCTGTCCCGGGACCGGCTGATCGAGGCGGTGGAGGGCCGCGGCATGGTCTACGACCAGGCCGGGGACTACCGCAGGGCCGTGGACGAGGCCCTCTTCGGCCTGGGCGAGGAACGCTACGGCTCCCTGGTGGACCTGCTCATCCAGCTGCGCCAGCCCCAGCTGTCCAAGCGCCCCAGCGAGGCGGCCCTGTCCAAGGCGCTCACCGAGGCGCTGCCGCCGGTGGACCAGGCGGTCATCGCCGACGTCGCCGAAGCCTACCGCGAACTGGAGGACGACGAGGAGGAACTGGAGGCGATGGCCGACGCCGAACGCGCCTCCTCCGCCTTCCTGGACCACTACCGCCACTACGCGCGCGTGGCCGCCAGGCGCGCCGCCCGCCCGCCCCGCCAGGAGCACTCCCGGTACGAGAGGTTCACCTCCGAACGCACCGCCGCGCTGGCCGCCCGCGACACCGCCCAGGCCGACCTGGACCGGATCGGCACCGAGGCCGACGAGTTGGCCTCGCGCACCGCGCGCCTGCGCGGGCAGGACCAGTCCCTGCGCCGCAGCCCCGAGATGGACAGCGCGCGCGACCTCGACCGGGCACGCGCGGAGGCCGACCAGGCCGCGCACCGTGCGGACCGGGGCGCCGCGGACGCCGCACGCGCCCGCGGTGACGCCGCCCGCGCCCGGCACCGGCTCGACCAGGCGGCCGGGGCCGCCGAACAGGCGGATCTGGACCTGGAACGCCTTCGGGCCCGGGCGGGCGCGGAGGCCCGGTTCGCGGGCCTGGGCGACCAGCACCGCGACACGGTCGACCGGGCCCTTCCCGATCACGCCGAACCCGCCCGCCGCGACGCCGAAGACCTGGTCCAGCGCCGAGCCCGCGCCCTGGACCACACCGCCGCGCTGCTGCGCTCCGCGGACGAGGCCCAGGGCCACCACCTTCAGGCGCGTACCCGCCTGGAGGACACCGAGACCGAACTCGCGGACCTGGACCTGGCCCGCTCCCAGGCCGAACAGGACCTGGACGCGGCAGCCCGCGACCACGTCGCTTCCGTACGCGGCCACCTCGACTCCTGCGCGGAGCTGCGCCCCGACGACCTGCCGGGGATGCTCGACCAGGCCGCGGACTGGGCCACCACCCTGGAGGGACCCGACCCCGTCCGCCAGGGCACCCGGCGCCACGCCCAACGGGTGGAGACGGCACTGGCCGCGCACGAGGCCGAACTGGGCGTGGAGCGCGACGCCCTGCACCGCGACCGGCAGGCGCTGGAGGACGAACGCGAACAGCTCCGGGCCGGACGCCCCGCGCCCCCGCCGGTTCCGCACACCCGCACCGCCCCGCGCGGTCGCCAGCGCCCCGGCGCGCCCCTGTGGAAGCTCGTCGACTTCGCCGAGCACCTCACCGCACCCGAACGCGCCCGCCTCGAAGCGGCACTGGAGGCCTCCGGACTCCTGGACGCCTGGGTGGCACCCGACGGTTCCCTCACCACCGCCGAGGGACACGACACCCTGGTCGTCGCGGACGCCCCCGTACCCGGCCCCCACCTGGGTCTGCTCCTGCGCCCGGCCATCGACCCCGACGATCCCGGCGCACACGCGGTCGCCGCCTCGCGGGTGGAGGCCCTCCTGGCCGCGGTCGGCACCTCCGAACGCGAGGACGTCACCACCTGGGTCACCGTCGGGGGCCGTTTCCGCGCCGGTGCCCTGCGCGGCAGCTGGACCAAGGACGAGGCCCGCCACCTGGGAGAGGGCGCACGGGAACAGGCCCGCCGCGACCGGCTCGACCAGATCGCCCGCGAACTCGACACCGTCGAACAGCGCCTGTCGGGCATGGACACCGCCCTGGCCGCCCTGGCCGAGCGCCGCCGCGTGCTGCGCTCCGAACTCGACGCCCTGCCCGACGACGCCGCCCTGCGCGCCGCACACGCACGGGTCGCCGACGCCGTGCGCGCCACCGTCGCCCTCACCCGCCGCAGGCACGAACGCGCCGCCGAACTCGACCGGCTCCGCGCCCGGCTGGACCAGGAACGGGCCGAACTCGCCGAGACCGCCGACGAACTGGGCACACCCACCGAAGAAGCGGAACTGTCCGCCCAACGCGAGTCACTGTCCTCCTACCGGGTCGCCCTGGCCGAGCTGTGGCCCGCGGTCCGCACGCACCTGGACACGCACTGGACGCGGGAGGGCGAGCAGGAGGAGACCGAGCGCGCCGCCCGGCTCGCCACCGACCTGGCGGAGCGGGCCGGGGAACTGCGCCTGGAGGCAGAGGAGGCGGCCGAGCGCCGCGACACGCTCGGCCGGACCGTGGGAACGGCGGTGGCCGAGCTCAACCGCATGCTCACCCGGGTCGCGCAACAGCTCCAGGAGTGCCAGGAGCGCTCACACCTCCTGGAAGGGGAGCGCGCCGACGCCCTGGACCGAAGGGGGCGGGCCGCCGGACGGGTGGAGGGGCTCGACGACGACATCGCCGAGAGCGCGCGTGCCCGGGCCGAGGCTGTCGACACCCTGCGCGCCTTCGCGGCCACCGGTGTGCTCGCCATCGCCCTGCCCGACCTGGAGGCACCCGATACGGCCAGGGAGTGGGCGGCCGACCCGGCCGTACGCCTGGCGCGCGCCGTCGACCGCTCCCTGGAGGCGACCGAGGACTCCGACCAGACCTGGGACCGGCTCCAGAAGAACCTGTCCCAGCAGTTCAAGAACCTGCAGGACGCTCTGTCCCAGCACGGGCACAGCGCCGCGTCCTGGCCCGAGGCGGGGACCATCATCGTCCGGGTCACCTTCCAGGGGCGCGAACAGCCCGTCCCCGAACTCTCCGCGGCGCTGGCCCGGGAGGTGGCGGCGCGGCGCGAACTCCTCTCGGCCCGCGAACGCGAGGTATTGGAGAACCACCTGCTCACCGAGGTCGCCGGCACGCTGCAGAACCTCATCGGCGCGGCCGAGCACCAGGTGGAGCGGATGAACACCGAACTGGAGGAACGCCCCACCAGCACCGGTATGCGGCTGCGGCTGCTGTGGCGGCTCAACCGGGACGCCCCCGAGGGCGTGGCGGCAGCCCGCAACCGGCTGCTGCGCCAGACCGCGGACGCGTGGTCGGCGGACGACCGCGCGGCCGTCGGAGACTTCCTCCAGCGCCTCATCGAACGCGAACGCGACCGGGACCCCGGCGCCCCGTGGTTCGACCGCCTGGCCAGGGCACTGGACTACCGCTCCTGGCACCGGTTCACCGTGCAGCGCCACCAGCACGGCCAGTGGAACAGCGCCACCGGCCCCGCCTCGGGCGGCGAACGCGTGCTCTCGGCGTCGATCCCGCTGTTCTCCGCGGCCTCCTCCTACTACGCCACCACGACCAACCCGCACGCCCCGCGCCTGATCATGCTGGACGAGGCCTTCGCCGGGGTCGACGACGACTCCCGCGCCAAGTGCCTGGGGCTGCTGCACGCCTTCGACCTGGACGTGGTGATGACCAGCGAGCGCGAGTGGGGGTGCTACCCGCAGGTCCCCGGCCTGGCCATCGCCCAGCTGTCCAGAGTGGACGGGGTCCCCGCGGTCCTGGTCACCCGGTGGGAGTGGAACGGCCGCGAGCGCCTCCTCGCCGACGAACCGAACGGGTCCGGACGGCAGACCGCGCGGGGAGCGGCCGCCGGGGATCGCTCGGGGGCGGACGGCGGCCAGCCGGCCCAGGAGGGGCTGTGGGAGTGACCGGACCCGACCTGCCGCGCCTGCGCCGCCTGCTCGGCACCCCGGCCACGGCCTGGCTCCTGGAGCGTTCGCGCCGCCGCCTGTACGAGGGCAGACCCCTGACCGGGACCGTGACCCGCAGCGGTGCGACGGAGGAGGAGCGGGCCGCGCTCGCCGCTCTGGTGGGCCGCCGGATCGGACGCGGAAGCAACGTCGGTGTGCGTCTGGAACGGATCGACGACGTCCTCCGGCGCAGCGGCGCCTGCCCTGACGGCCTGGCCGCGGCGGTGGAACTGCTCACCGGGCCCGTCGTCGCGCGCGAGGAGGAGCGAGAACGCGAGGAGCGCGCCTGGGACCGGGTCTTCGCCCCCCTGGAACGGGTGTGCGCCCGTGCCCCCGCCCTGGAGGCGTGGTGCGCCGACGTGCGAGGGGACGGCCGTGTGCGCCGGATGGCCGCCGGGCCGGAGGAGGCCGCCCCCCTGGTGGAGGCGGTCGCCCGGACGGTGGACGCGCTTCCCGCCGACGGTGTCGCCCTGTCCCAGTTGGCCGCCGGGGTCCTGGGAGACGCCCACGCCCTGGACGACGACCGTTCGGTGACCACCCTGGTCCTGGGCGCCGCCCGTCTGCTGGGCGGTGAGGCCGGGGGTGAGGGCGCGGCCTGGCGGCGGCGCGTGTGGGCCTCGGTGGGGGTGCTCAAAGACGAACTCTCCTCCACCGTGCTGGTCCTCAACCTGCCCGGGGACCCGGCGACCGCTACGGGCCGGGCGCTGGCTGCCCTGGCCGAGGCGGGACAGCCGGCCGTGCTGACCCTGCGGCAGCTGGTCTGCGACCCCCGGCACACCCCGTGGCCGGGCCGGACGGTCTCGGTGTGTGAGAACCCCGTCGTGGTCGCCGCGGCCGCCGATCACTGGGGCGCGGCGTGCGCGCCGCTGGTCTGCCTCCAGGGAGGGGCGAGCGCGGCAGCCCTGACCCTGCTGCGCCAGGCGGTGGACGGGGGAGCCCTCACCCGGCTGCACACCGACTTCGACTGGGGCGGGGTGCGTATCGCCAACGCACTGGCCCGACAGGTGCCGTGGCGGCCGTGGCGGCTCACCGCCGCCGACTACCGCTCCTCTCTGGGGAAGCGGGCGCGGCCGCTGTCGGGCACCGCCGCCCCGACCGGCTGGGATCCGCTCCTGGCCGAGGAGATGGCCGCGCACGGCGTACGGGTCGAGGAGGAAACGGTCCTGGACGACCTGCTGGCCGACCTCGGTCCGGTGTGAGGCCCGCCCCGCCTCAGTCGGAGGCGGGGGCGTGCCGGGCGATCCAGGCCGCCGTGCGCCGGGGGTCGGCCAGGTCGTCCCAGAAGCGCTCGGGGTAGTTGAACCACTCGGTGAACTCGTCGGCCAGGGAGGGGCTGCGGCCCAGTTCCCCGAGGAACTCCACGAAGTCCGCGGGCAGGGCCTCCAGGTTCTCCATGAACAGGTTGGTGGTGCGGAACGCCGACAGGACGCGGTCCTGTCGGCGCATGTCCACGTGCTCGACGAAGCGGCGGTCCAGGACGTCCTGGCGGACGATCTCCTCGGCGAGCACCCACGCGGCGTGGGAGGCGATGTTGGCTCCCTGGCCGAGCAGGGGGTCCACGGTGACGTGCGCGTCGCCTAGGGCGAGCACGACGGTGCCGTCCTCCAGCACCGTGTGCGTGCGGCGCACCACGGGGGTCACCGCGCCCTGGAGGATTCCGCGCGGCCCGTCCAGCGGGCCGAACTCCGCCGGGTCGATCCGTTCGAAGCAGTCCGGGTAGTGCTCGCGCAGCAGCTCCAGGGCGAGGTCGCGGAAAGCCCCGGGGTCCTCCTCGTAGGGGGTGGACGCCAGGGCCTCCAGGGCCGAGCCGCGGTGGTTCTCGATGACCAGGGCCATGACCAGACCGCCGTCGGTCCAGGTGGGGAACTCGATCATCTCGCCCGCGCCCGGGGAGACGTGGAAGGTCACCTGGGGGACGGGCTGCTGAGCGACGCCGGTGAACAGGCCGGCGCACAGCGCCCTTCCGGGGCGGGTGAAGGCCGGGTGCGCGGGGTCGCGCCCGAACACCTCCGCGAACGGGCCGCGTCCGGTGCACACCACGACCAGGTCGAACCGGGAGGCCAGGGAGGGCAGGTCGTCGGGGGAGAGGCGGCCGAGCACGAGCTCTCCGCCGCGTTCGGCGAAGTCCTCGGTCAGCCGGGGCTGGTAGATCCGGTAGTCCACGGCCCGGCTGGGCGCGCTGAAGCGGCCCCGGAAGGCGGTGGGCTCCGGGCCGGGGCCCACCCGGTACTCGTGCCCGGGGTTGTTAGCTGTTGGGTCGGGAGGCGACTCGAACGCACACAAGGGCACAGGAGTGAGCCCCTACTGCTGCCGGAAAGCGGTGTGTGGTGTGTGTCCCCACCCCGATGGACGGCCCGCCGGTGAAATTCCGTCCGAGGAGTTCGCTGATTCTCCGGACAAGCGCCCCCGAACCTGGCTACGGTCATCTCGAACACAGCGACGAAACCGGCAGGATCGGGAGGTGGGAAGGGATGGCAGGTACCAGTATGCGGCGGTTGCGGACCCTCGCCGACCCGTTCCTGGCCCCCACACCGACCGGGGTGAGCGTGCGTGACCGGCTCAAAGGCCTCACCACTGAGGACGAAGCGGTGCTGGAGGCCGTGGGCGCGCACCTGGGATCGCTCGCCTCCACGGACCTGGCCGCCCGGTGTGCGCACGGCACCAGCCACGGCAAGGACGCCTGGGCGGCCCGCAAACGGGAACTGACCCCTGAATCCTCGTCGCGGTGGGCGGGGACGATCACCAGGGCCTCCAACGAGCAGTGGGCGCTGGCCCGCCGCAGCCAGGCCGCCCACCTGCACCGCCTCCAGGCGGGGATCGACATCCTGCGCCACCGGCTCTCCCAACCACTCGGAGAAAAGGGCACCAAGGGCGTGCCGGGCGGGTACTCCTGTCGCAGGGAGTGGCACGCCAAGTCACGACGCCTGGCCGCCCTGGAGCATCGCCATGCGGTGGCGGTCGCTGACTGGGAGGCGGGGCGGGTGCATGTGGTGCGTGGCGGCAAGCGGTTGCTGCACACCCGCCACCACCTGGACCAGGCCGGACTCACCCAGGCCCAGTGGCGGGCCCGGTGGGAGGCCGCACGCTTCTTCCTCCAAGCTGAGGGTGAGTCCGGCAAACGCTACGGCAACGAGACGATCCGCATCACCCCCGAGGGGCAGGTCTCGATCCGGTTGCCCGCCCCGTTGGCGCACCTGGCTAACGCTGCCCGTGGTCGGTATGTGCTCTCGGGTCGGGTGGCCTTCGCTCACCGGGGCACCGAGTGGGCTGATCGGGTTGAGGCCGACGGGGCGGTGGCCTACCGCCTCCACCTGGACACCGGCCGGGGCCGGTGGTACGTGAGCGCGTCTTGGACGCATGCTCCTGTCCCACAGGTGCCGTGGGAGGCGGCGCTGGCCCGCGGGGTGGTGGGGGTGGACGCCAACGCCGACCACCTGGCCGCCTGGCGGCTGGACACCCACGGCAACCCGATCGGGAACCCGCGCCGCTTTGAGTTCGACCTGTCTGGCAGCGCCTCCCACCGGGACGCGCAGGTCCGCCATGCCCTGTCCCGGCTGCTGCGTTGGGCCACCACAAGCGGTGTGCGGGCCATCGCGGTGGAGGACTTGGACTTCGCCCGCGAGAAGACCCGGGAAAAGCACGGACGGCGTAAACGCTTCCGGCAGCTGATCAGTGGTTTTCCCACCGCCCGGCTGCGGTCCCGGCTGACCTCGATGGCCCACACCCTGGGGGTGTCGGTCATCGCCGTGGACCCGGCGTTTGCCTTCGGCGGGGGTGGGGTGCCCAGCACTGGCAACGACCCCTGACCACTAAACGTAGGAAGGTCTCCCGGCACGATGCGGCCAGCATCGCGGTCGGGCGGCGCGCTCAGGGCCACCCGGTCCGGCGACGGACGACACCGCCCCCACACCACCAGGGTGATGGTGTGGGGCATCGGACCGTCCAGGCCGCATCGGGGAGGTGTGGGCGTGAGGGAAACCGCCCACCCGTCACGGCGCGTGCACGCGATGCGCGTGGCCGGACGGGGCAGGAACGCGGTGACCCAGCCCATCCAGCACCGTTCGGGATGGGCGCAGTGCCGAAGTGACCCCCCGGGGGTCACTTCTGATCACTGTTCAGGAACGGTGACCTCCACACCGTGCCGCAGCAGGTGCAGGCCCGCCGTCCCGGCGCCGACGATACCGATCCTCTTGCTCACGTCTCTCCTGGTGGCAGGGGTGGTTGCGGACGAGGGGGGAGGCGCCCGGTGAGCGGGGTACGGAGGAGGCGCTCTTTCCCTCACTGAGAGTAAGCGTACGTAACATGTGCCCGCCCGGCCAGGGGTGTGCGCGGTCGATCGGCCGGTTCGCCGTCCGGGGCCGACCGTTTCCCGCGCGGGCTCCGTCGCCCCCGGCGGGGGCCCGTGCCGCTGCGAGGGAAGCGGCGCGGCCGACTTCTGCTCAAGTGACGCGCGGAGCTTTTGTTTCGCAGGGTGCTCATGTGATCCTCATGAGTAGCTGTGGGGGCAGTGGCTGTGTCCACGCGGGCGTGCGGAGCCCGCCGGACCCGGAGGCGTCGGGAGGGGCATGCGGTCTCTGAGCGGCCTCGTCCGCGCCGGAGCGCGGTCGGCGGCCCGCGCGGGATCGGCGGCGCTGGACCGCCTGTCCGCGGACGGGGGATCGGTGGTGCAGGCCACGTTCGCCGCGACCGCGGCGTGGATCATCGCGGGCGGCCTCGTCAGCGACCACTCCCCCTTCTTCGCGCCGATCGCCGCGGTCATCGCGCTCAACGCCGCGGGCGGGGAGCGGGGGACCAACGCCGTGCGGATGCTGCTCGGCGTGGTCATCGGCATCGTCGTCGGCGAACTGGCCCTGGTCGTCACCGGCGGAGGTTACGGGGCCCTGGCCGCCGCCACCGGCGTGGCGATGGCGATCTCCGTCGCCGTCGGCGCCGCCAGGCTCGTGATCGCCCAGGCGGCGGCCAGTGCGATCCTCACCGTGGCCTTCGCCGGAACCGGCAGGCTCACCGACGCCCTCATCGGAGCGGGTGTGGCGCTCCTGGTGAGCCAGCTCCTGTTCCCCGCCCGGGTGGTCTCGCGGCTGCGCCGGGCCGAGGCGGCCGCGCTGGCCGAGATGGTCCGCCTGCTCGGCGCGACCGGCCGCGCGCTGGAGGAGGACGAGGACCCCTCCCTGTGGACGGTGGACCGCCTGGGCGCCCTGAGCAGGCCCATGGCCGACCTCAGCCGCGCACGCGAGAACAGCCACCGCGCGGTGCGCTGGTCCAGGGCGCGGTGGACCGACCCCGAGCCGCTGCGGTACGAGGACGAGCGGATCGACCGGCTCATCATCCTCGGGGAGAGCTGCCTGTCCCTCGCGCGGACCACCGCCGCCACGGAGACCGGCGAGCGCCGACGCCTGGCGCCGGTGGTGTGCGAGATGGCCTCCGTGCTCGACGTGCTGGCCGAGGGCCTCGGAGACCGCGCGGCGCGCCAGCGCGCGGTCGACCGGGTGCTCGCCCTGGTCGGGCCCTTCGACGAGGACGCGCTGGAGGACCCCGTGACCGGGGCGGCCCACCTGTACGTGCGGATGGTCGCCACCGACATCATGCTGTTCGCCGGTCTCGAACCCGAGGGGGCCGAACGGGCGCTGGCCGGAGAGGACGAGCAGACGCGGGTCGCCCACCCGCCGCGCGAGCCGTGGCTGCCGTGGGCGCCCCGGGGGCGTGCCCGGTCAGGGCGCCGGTCCCGGCGCCGCCGGCCGTTCCGGCGCTCCTGAACCGTCCGGGCCGGGCAGCGGCCGTCGCCGCCCAGACTCTGCGCTGACCGCCGCGGGTCGGCGCCGGTTCTCCGATCAGGCACCGGCGGATTTTCGGTGAACGCCCGTATCCGAAGAGCCGGTCATGCAAGCATGGTCGAGCCTTCGGCACGGTGGACCCCGTCTTCCCGTGCCCGCCCCCTAGACTCGAAAGAGATTCGGTATGACGACCCCCTCGTGCGCGATCGAAGCGGAGGTGGCACACAGCATGATCTTCACCCAACCGGAAGATCCTCTTCTGCGGTCCGTGCTCGCCCTGCTCCGGGTCGCCCATGACCACGGCCGGGTGCTCAACCGTGCGAAGGTCGCCACACTCCTCTATCTCGCGGACCTGACCGCGGTGGAGGCCGGGGGCGTGGCGTTCTCGGGGGCGACATGGCGCTGGGAGAGCCAGGGCCCGTTCGACACGTCCCAGTACAGGGTCGAGGAAGCCCTCGTGACCGCCGGTGTCATCACCAGGGAGCACGACCCGCACAGCCTTGCCGCGGACGCCGGGCTCCGGCTGATCGAGGACGTCGAGGTGACCCTGGACCGCGACCTGACGGTCTTCCTGGAGAAGGTCGTCGCCGAGCACGGCGGCAAGTCCGCGGCCGCCCTGCGCGACCTCTCCTACGAGACGCCTCCCATGGCGGGGGCCCAGACCGAGGGGGAGCGCGGTGTGCTGCTGGACCTGAGCCGGGCCAGGCGCCGCAAGCAGTACCAGGCCCTCAAGGAGCGCTACAGGGCGCGTCTGTCCCACAGGACCGCAGCGGAGTCGGACCCGGGCGTCGGCGCGGACCTGCTGGAGGAGATGGGTTCCTTCGCCGAGGCACGCCGCCGGGCGACCACGGAAGCGCTGGGTGAGGAGTGAAGCCCGCGATCAGGCGCGGCGGGGTCTACCGGGTTCCCGACCACCGTCTCACCCTGCCCCCGGACTACGACCGTGATCCACACCCGCAACGTACGGTGATCGTGATCAGCGGAGAGGCCGAGAACGAGAACGAGGAATGGCCGATCGTCATGGTCGTGCCCTGTTCGAGCC
Organism: Nocardiopsis camelliae; assembly: GCF_028993595.1. Lineage (GTDB taxonomy): Bacteria > Actinomycetota > Actinomycetes > Streptosporangiales > Streptosporangiaceae > Nocardiopsis > Nocardiopsis dassonvillei. Next base: position 4,152,763 of record NZ_CP118614.1, on the reverse strand, counting down.
AGTCCTCCCGCAGGACCAAGTACTGCGTGAAGCTCAACCACGGCGTGGCCAACGTGGACAAGAAGTGCTGGGCACGCGTCGTGGCCGCGCAACCGCTCGCCAAGGACGAGATCGGCGACTTCGTCGGCCAACTCCCCGCGGACCTGCTGGAGGACGTCTACGTCAACTGGGCCGAGTACACCGGTCAGGTCTGAGCTGGGCGGCGGCCGTCGCCGTCCCCGGTCCTGCGGCGCTCCTGAAGGGGCCCGTTCGCGCCCGGCGCGAACGGGCCCGACCCCGGCCCCTAGCCGTCCGAGGGCAGCTCGGAGTGCCCCAGGTGGTGTTCGGGGGCGATCCGGTCCCGGATGAGGCGCTTGAGCTCGGCGGCGTCGGTGAAGGCCGCGTCGGTCCGGCGCGACCACACGCTCTCCCCGTCCAGACGCACCTCGAACACGCCGTTGGTGCCCGGGACGAGCGCGACCTCGCCGAGTTCGGCCTCGAACGTGGTCAGCAGCTCCTGTGCCATCCAGGTGGCCCGCGGGAGCCACCGGCACCGGGTGCAGTACTCGATCTCCAGCCGCGGTTCGTTGACCTCCATGACTCCCAGCATGGCACGGGATCGGGCCGGAGAGGGAGGCCGGAGCGCGTTGTCGTTGCCCGCGCGGGAAGGCGTTGCCCGCGCGTGCCGGACTTTTGGCGCGCCCGTGGGACGGCGGCACCCCGTCCACCATGGTCCGGAAGACTTCCGGAAGTAAGGGCGTCCGGTCGCGGTCGCGTGGTATCCCCACGCCGCTGAGCAGTGTGGACGCCGAACGCGAAGAGAGGCCCCCGTCAAGTTATCCGGAATCTTCCGGAATTTATTGACAACGCAACGGAGTCGGACGGACACTGGCCCTGTGACGGGGATCACGGTCCCCGTCGGGTCGGATCACCCCGATCCGGTCCTCCGCACGCCTCCTGACCCCCCATCCACGAGGAGGAAGCACTCATGAACCCTTCCCCCGCACCCCCGCGGAGCCGCGGGGACGGTCGCGCCAGAACGCTCGTCGGCCGGGTCTGCGCCGTCGCGGTCGCGCTGGTCACGACCCTGGCGCTGCTGCCCGGCACCGCCAGCGCGGCCATCACCACCAACCAGACCGGCACCCACAACGGCTACTTCTACTCCTTCTGGACCGACAGCCAGGGGACCGTCTCCATGGAGCTGGGCTCCGGCGGCAACTACACCACCTCCTGGCGCAACACCGGCAACTTCGTCGCCGGTAAGGGCTGGCCCACCGGCGGGCGCAGGGCGGTGACCTACTCGGGCAGCTTCAACCCGTCCGGAAACTCCTACCTGACGCTCTACGGGTGGACGAGGAGCCCGCTCGTGGAGTACTACATCGTCGACAACTGGGGCACCTACCGGCCCACCGGAACGCACATGGGCACGGTCACCAGCGACGGCGGCACGTACGACATCTACCGGACGATGCGCTACGACGCCCCCTCCATCGACGGCATCCAGACCTTCCCCCAGTACTGGAGCGTGCGCCAGTCCAGGCGCACGGGCGGAACCATCACCTCCGGAAACCACTTCGACGCCTGGGCCCGCGCCGGAATGAACCTGGGCAACCACGACTACATGATCATGGCCACGGAGGGCTACCAGAGCAGCGGCAGCTCCAACATCACCGTGGGCTCCAGCGGCGGCGGAAACCCCGGAAACCCCGGCAACCCCGGTGGCGGCGGCTGCACCGCGACCCTGTCCGCGGGCCAGCAGTGGAGCGACCGGTACAACCTCAACGTCTCGGTCAGCGGTTCGAACGACTGGACCGTGACGATGAACGTGCCGTCCCCGGCCAGGATCAGCGCCACGTGGAACGTCGGCGCCGACTACCCCAGTTCCCAGGTGCTGACCGCCAGGCCCAACGGCAACGGCAACAACTGGGGCGTGACGATCGACCACAACGGCAACTGGACCTGGCCGACGGTCTCCTGCAACGCGAACTGACCCCGGACGCCGCCGGCATCCACCCGTGGCGCGGCGGCCGCGGCCGCCGCGCCGCCCCGGGCGGTACGTGAGGGCCCCCGGCGCCGCACCGCGCGGCACCGGGGGCTTTCACGTGCCGTGGAAGAGGGTGAGGTCGACCGCGGGCGCGTCCGTGTACACCACGCCCGGCTCCGGCGGGACGGGCTCTCCCGACGCGGAGTCGGTGCAGTGGGCGTCGAACATCCGCGCCTCGTCGAGGGGCACCAGGGTCCGGTCGGCGACCGTCCAGCCGCGCACCAGGGTGACGGGGACGTCCACCCCGTCGGGAAGCGTGTGGGAGATCCGGTCGGTGGGGCTGTGCAGCACCACCGCCGCGGAGCCACCGCCGGTGAGGGCGGCGCACAGCCGCTCCACCACCGCCGGATGCTCGACGTCGAAGCCCTCCTCCCGGCGTTCGACGGACGTGGCCAGCGCGTGCCGGGTGTGCAGGGTCAGGAGGTGCTTGGTGCCGGGCAGGTCGTCGAGGAGGGCGGACAGCAGGGCGGAGGCGTGTGAGGAGAGCATGCTCTGAGTATGCGCGCGCGGACACGGCCGGATCGGGTTGTCCACAGGCCTGATCGGGACGGATCCCGGATTTTTCGGGGAGGCCGGTCCGTGGACCGCGCCGCGTACCGCTCACCCGCCGAGGGTCGCGGTGCCGCCCGCCCGGCCCCGCTGCCGCCCGTCCGGCTCTCCCGTTTCCCGGTGAGCGCGGGGCCGCCCGGCCCCCGACCGGGGCTTCTCCGGCCGGGCGCCCCCGCGCACGCGTCCGCGGTCAGGGCTTGCGCGCCACGCCGCCGTACTGGGCGACCTCCTTGGGCGTGCCCAGCTCGCTGGGCAGCGGACGCCACAGGGACGCCGAGACCACGCCGGGCTCCAGCAGTTCCAGACCGTCGAAGAAGCGCTCGATCTCCTCGGCGGTGCGCAGGTGGATGGGTTGGCTCGCGCCCTCGTTCCACGCCTTGGACGCCTCGATGATCTGCGGGCTCGTGCTCGTGCTGTCGCACAGGGCCAGGAAACTGCCCGACGGCAGCGCGTCCACGTAGGCGCGGGCCAGGGCGTAGGTGCTCTCGACCGCGGGGAAGTGGCCCAGGGTGCCCATGAACGTCAGCCCGATCGGCTGGGAGAAGTCCAGGTACCGGCTGGCCTGCTCCAGGAGGGGGCCGGGGTCGGTCAGGTCGGCGTCGACGTACTCCGTCGAGCCCTCGGGGCTGCTGGTGAGCAGGGCGCGGGCGTGGGTCAGGACCAGGGGGTCGTTGTCGACGTAGACCACCTTGCACTCGGGCGCGGCGGCCTGGGCGGCCTCGTGGGTGTTGTTGGCGGTGGGCAGGCCGGTGCCGATGTCCAGGAACTGGCGGACGCCCTCCTCCTCGACCAGGTGCGTGACCGAGCGGACGAGGAACTGCCGGTCGGCGCGGGCGACCTCCACGATCTCGGGGAAGGCCTGCGCGATCTGTCGGCCCAACTCCCGGTCGACGGGGTAGTTGTCCTTGCCCTCCAGCCAGTAGTTCCACACGCGTGCGGAGTGGGGGACCGACGTGTCGATGGGGGGAGTGGCGGTCATGGAATCCTCTCGGGGAAGTAGGTGTCGCGCTGCGATTGTCCTGGCGTGGTGGGCACTAACGCAACCACGAAACCCTTGCGCCACAGGGGTTTCCGGGCAAGGACCCGTGCCCTCAGCCACTCCCGTGCGTCCCCTGCCCGGCCGCGACACCGCCCCGCCCCGGGCCCACCCGGGCCCCGCCGCGGCCGCGTGTGCGCGTTCTGCCAGGTGGAGATGTCTAGCATGGAACCCATGAACGAACTCTCCGCAGAGCAGACGGGCCGGGTCATCGCCCTGGCCATGGACCTCGCCCGGGAGGGGCGCACGGAGGAGCTGCTGGAGTTCCTCGACCACGGCCTTCCCGTGGACACCCGCGACGAGCAGGGCAACACCCTGGTGATGCTCGCCGCCTACCACGGCCAGGAGGCCGTGGTCCGCGCCCTCGTGGACCGCGGCGCCGACGTGGACCTGCGCAACGACCGGGGCCAGACTCCCGTGGCCGGTGCGCTGTTCAAGGGGGAGGAGGGCATCGTGGCGCTGCTCGTCGCCGCGGGCGCCGACCTCGACGCGGGCACGCCGAGCGCCCGCGCCGCGGCCGAGATGTTCGGCCGCTCCCACCTGCTGCCCTGATCCGCTGATCCCGATCCGGGGGCCGCGCCGCCGCGGCCCCCGGGCCCGACGGCGCCCGGCGCCCTCCGGGGACCGGGCCCCGAAACGGGCCGAGCCGACGCGGTCGGGGCCGCGTCGGCTCGGTGGATCGGACCCGGATCCGGGGTCCTCACGCCCTCGCCCCGGTCAGGGCTTCGGGCGTTGCTCAGACGGCGTCCGAGTTGGGGTCGGTCGCGGAGACCTTGCCCGCCTGGAGGGCCTCGATCGCCTTGCGCACGCCCTCACCGTAGGCCGGGTCGGCCTTGGTGCAGTTGCCGATGTGGCGCTCGATGGTGGCCTGGGAGGCGCCGTCGATGGCGCGCGCGGTGTTCTCGAACAGGCGCTGCTGCTCGTCCGCGTTCATCAGGCGGAACAGGTTGCCCGGCTGCTCGAAGTAGTTGTCGTCGTCCTCGCGGTAGTCGAACCGGTCCGCGGTCGAGCCGATGGCCTGCGACGGCTCGGCGTAGGAGGGCTGCTCCTGCCAGCGGCCGTAGGAGTTGGGCTCGATGCCGGGCACGCCGCCCTGGTTGCCGTCCACGCGCATCGTGCCGTCGCGGTGGTAGGTGTTGACCAGCTTGGCGCCGCGCGGGTAGTTCACCGGGATCTGGTGGTGGTTGACGCCCAGGCGGTAGCGGGCGGCGTCACCGTAGGAGAACAGGCGGCCCTGGAGCATGCGGTCGGGCGAGAAGCTGATGCCGGGGACCAGGTTGGCCGGGGTGAAGGCGGCCTGCTCCACGTCCGCGAAGTAGTTCTCCGGGTTGCGGTTGAGCTCGAACTCGCCGACCTCGATGAGCGGGTAGTCCTTCTTGGACCAGACCTTGGTCAGGTCGAAGGGGTGGAAGCGGTAGTCCGCCGCCTCGGCCTCGGGCATGATCTGGACGTAGAAGGTCCACTTGGGGTTCTCGCCCCGCTCGATGGCCTCGAACAGGTCGCGCTGCGCGGACTCGCGGTCCCCGGCCACGACCTGGGCGGCCTCCTGGTCCGTGAGGTTCTTGACGCCCTGCTGGGTCCGGAAGTGGAACTTGGCCCAGAAGCGCTCGCCGGCCTTGTTGATGAACGAGAAGGTGTGCGAGCCGAAGCCGTGCATGTGGCGGTAGCCGGCGGGGATGCCGCGGTCCGACATCACGATGGTGACCTGGTGCAGGGCCTCGGGGAGGTTGGTCCAGAAGTCCCAGTTGTTCTCGGCCGAGCGCATGTTGGTGCGCGGGTCGCGCTTGACGGCGCGGTTGAGGTCGGGGAACTTCAGCGGGTCACGGAAGAAGAAGACCGGGGTGTTGTTGCCGACGACGTCCCAGTTGCCCTCCTCGGTGTAGAAGCGCAGGGCGAAGCCGCGGATGTCGCGCTCGGCGTCGGCGGCGCCGCGCTCACCGGCGACGGTGGAGAAGCGGGCGAACATCTCGGTCTGCTTGCCGACCTCGGAGAAGATCGCGGCCTTGCTGTAGCGGGTGATGTCCTGGGTGACCGTGAAGGTACCGAAGGCTCCGGAGCCCTTGGCGTGCATCCGACGCTCGGGGATGACCTCGCGGTCGAAGTGGGCGAGCTTCTCCAGGAACCACAGGTCCTGAAGCAGCATCGGGCCGCGCGGTCCGGCGGTGAGGCTGTTCTGGTTGTCGGCTACCGGGGCGCCGTTGGCCGTGGTCAGCGGCTTCGTGTTGTCCTGAGACATGAATTCCTCGGTCCTAAGGTGGGATCTTTCGGTGCCGCGGTCAGGGCACCGGGCGTGTGTCAGGCCTTCTGGCAGTCGGGGCAGATGCCCCAGTAGGTGACCTCGACCTCGTCTATGGCGAAACCGTGGTCCTGTGAACCCGTCATGCAGGGCGCGGCTCCGGTGGCGCAGTCCACGTCCGCGATCGTGCCGCAGCTGCGGCAGACCACGTGGTGGTGGTTGTCGCCCACCCTGCGCTCGTAGCGCGCGGGCGACCCCTCCGGTTCGATCCGCCTGACGAGTCCGACGTCCGTCAGAGCCTTGAGCACGTCGTACACCGCTTGTGTGGACACCGCACCGAGCTGGCCGCGGACCGCCTGGAGCACGGTGCTGGCGTCGGCGTGCGGATGAGCCCCGACCGCCTCCAGGACCGCTACCCGGGGTCGGGTCACGCGTAGCGAAGCCCCCCGGAGGAGGGCCTCGGTCTCCGTCTGGTGCATGCGCCCATTGAACCACTTTTCTGGAATGATTCCAACAAAGGTGCGCCTAACCCGGCGCCGGCTCCCGCCCGGCGGGCCCTGGCGGCACCCGGGAGAGCCGTCCCACCGCACGCCCCGTCCGGTTCCCGCCGTTCCCCGCTGGTGCGCGGCCGGGTGGTCCACGGCGGTGGACCACCCGCGTCCCGGCGGCTGTCGGAATGTCCCTTTTGTGATCTACGTCGTAAAAGTGCCGCTTGCTTAGGCGCTCCAGCGGGAGGAAGCCCCCCGCTCGGACAGCCCGTGATCACGCCCGCGCGCTGCCCCGCACCCGTCCCGGCGGCGGACCCGCGGCCGTCGGCGGGCACGCGTTCCCCGACCCCCGCCCCGGCGGGCGGGCCGCCGCCCCGCCGCCACTCAGGCGGGCGCGTTGCCCAGCAGCTTCTTCTGGATCTTGCCCATCGCGTTGCGCGGCAGCGTGTCCACCACGCGCACCTCGCGCGGGCGCTTGTGCACCGACAGGCGCTCGGCCACGAAGTCGATGACCGCCTCGGGGGAGATGCCCTCGCCCACCAGGTAGGCCACGATCCGCTGGCCGAGGTCGTCGTCGGCCTCGCCCACCACGGCGGCCTCCGCCACCCCGGGATGCCCGAGCAGGACCGCCTCGACCTCGCCCGCGCCGACCCGGTAGCCGCCGGTCTTGATCATGTCCACCGACATCCGGCCCACGATCCGGTGCCAACCGTCCCCGTCGCGGACCGCCGCGTCGCCGGTGCGGAACCAGCCGTCCCCGGTCCACGCCGCGGCCGTGGCCTCCGGCAGTCCGAGGTAGCCCCCGAACAGGGTGGCGCCGCGGACCTGGAGCTCACCGACGCTCTCACCGTCGCAGGCGACGGGCTCACCGTGCTCGCCGCGCAGCCGCGTCTGCAGACCCGGCAGCGCCGTCCCGACCCAGCCGGTGCGCCGGGGCGCGTCGGCGCGAGCCGCCACGGTGATCAGCGTCTCGGTCATCCCGTACCGCTCCACGGGGCTGTGGCCGCACGCCCCCCGCAGGCCGTCGGCCACCGTGTCGGGCAGCGGGGCGCTGCCCGAGACCAGCAGTCGAGCCCCGGACAGGGCGCGTGCGCTGTCGGGGTCGCGGGCGATCCGCGACCACACGGTCGGCACGCCGAAGAACAGGGTTCCGCGCCGAGCCCCCCGGGCGGCCTCGGCGTAGGCGGCGGGGGTGGGGCGGACGGTGTGCAGCAGCGGGCTGCCCACGCGCAGGGCCCCCAGCACGCCCAGGATCAGGCCGTGCACGTGGAACAGCGGCAGACCGTGCACCAGCACGTCGTCGGGCGTCCAGTCCCAGGCGTCGGCGAGCGCGTCCAGGTCGGCGGCCACGGCCCGGCGCGGGATGAGGGCGCCCTTGGGCGGCCCGGTGGTCCCGGAGGTGTACATGACCAGCGCGGTGGAGTCGGGCGGCGGTTCGGGGAGCGTGAACGAGGAGCGCTCGGCCGGGTCCACGGGGACGACGGGCAGGTCGACGTCCTCCTGAGGGGTGCCCAGCCACAGCGCGGCGCCGGAGTCGCGCACGATGTGGCGGCGCTCGGCGGTCCCCGAGTCCGCGGGGACCGGGACCACGGGCACCCCGGCCAGCAGGCCGCCGACCACCGCGACGACCGTGGACAGCGAGGCCTCGCCGTGCACGGCGACGGCGTCCGCCCCCGCCACCCGCTCGGCCACGGCGGCCGCGGCCGACCACAGTTCCTCGCGGTCCAGCCCCGCCCCGCCGACGCTCACCGCGGTCCCCTCGCCCGCGTCCGAACCCAGCAGCACCTCGTGCCCCTTCCGGTCGTGTCCTGTCCAGTCGGCCAGTACACCACAGGAGCGGTGCGGGAGCGGCCTCGGGCCGTTCGCGCCCCGGTCCGTTCGCGTTCGGCTCGGCTCGCGCCCGGCGTGTTCGCGCCCGGTCCCGTTCGTGTCCCGCTCCTGCTCCGCACCGGCACGTTCGCGCCCCGCCTCGTGTGTCGGGAGCGGCGTCCGGGTAGCCGCTTGGCAGAATCCCCGGGGGAGCGGGGCGGGTGCCGGAGACCGCTTCCGACCCCGGGCCGGCGTTCCGGGGGCGCCTCGGTACACGGGACCGGGGCCGACACGTGTGTCAGGTGAGGGGGAGGGCCATGCGTGCTCTGACAGTGGTGCCGTCGCAGGCGGGTTCGGTGCGGGTCAGCGAGGTGGAGGCGCCCGTGCCGGGCGCGGGGGAGTTGCTCGTCGACGGCATCGCGCTGGGGATCTGCGGCACCGACCGCGAGATCGCGGCCGCCGAGTACGGCGAGGCGCCGCCCGGCCACGAGCGCCTGGTCCTGGGGCACGAGTCGCTGGGCCGGGTGCGCGAGGCCCCCGACGACAGCGGCTTCTCCGCGGGCGACCTGGTGGTGGGGGTGGTGCGCAGGCCCGACCCCGTGCCGTGCGGGGCCTGTGCGCACGGCGAGTTCGACATGTGCCGCAACGGCCGGTTCACCGAGCGCGGCATCAAGCAGCTCCACGGCTACGGCTCCCAGCAGTGGACGGTGGAGGCCGACTACGCGGTCCGGCTCGACCCGTCGCTGGAGCGCGTGGGCGTGCTGATGGAGCCGACCACGGTCGTGGCCAAGGCGTGGGACCAGATCGACCGGATCGGCGGACGCGCCTGGTTCGAGCCGCGCCGCCTGCTCGTCACCGGCGCCGGGCCGATCGGCCTGCTCGCCGCAATGATCGGCGTCCAGCGCGGTCTGGACGTGCACGTGCTGGACCGGGTGGAGCACGGGGTCAAACCCGAGCTGGTGGCCGCCCTCGGCGCGACCTACCACACGGGGGGCGTCGCCGAGGTCGCGGCCACGGGTGAGCCGGACGTGGTCATCGAGGCCACCGGCGCCTCCGGTGTCATCCTCGACGCGATGGCCCACAACGCGGCCTACGGGATCGTGTGCCTCACCGGCATCTCGTCGGGCGGGCACACGATCGACGTCGACGCGGGGGAGATCAACCGTCGGCTGGTCCTGGAGAACGACGTGCTCTTCGGGTCGGTCAACGCCAACCTGCGCCACTACGAGATGGCCGCGCGGGCGCTGGCGCGGGCCGACCACTCCTGGCTGGAGCGGGTGATCACCCGGCGGCTGCCGTTGGAGCGCGCGCACGAGGCGTTCGAACCCGGCGGCGACGACGTCAAGACCGTCATCGAGCTGTGAGCCGCCGCGTCCGGCGGACTCCGGTGCGCCCTACCGCCGCGAGTCGGGGACGACCCGGAGCACGGGCCTGTCGGCGGGGGCCGCGGTTCCCGACCCCGTGCCGGTGCGGGCGGTGATGGAGAGCCCGAACATCAGCGCGTGCAGTTCGGAGAGGGGGATGTGCAGCGCGGCGGCCACCGAGGCCGGGGTGCGGCCGGTGCTGCGCAGCAGGGCGAAGACCTTGGGCAGCACCTGTGAGGTCTCGCGGGCGATGCCGTCCGGTTCGGCCGAGCGGTAGCCCAGTTCGGCGAGCTGGCGGCAGGTGGAGCGGTACTGCCAGTCCGTGAGCAGCCCCACGTCGTGGAGCCGGTGGGCCAGGGCCATCGCCGACACCCGCCAGATCGCCTTGGCCTTGATGACCTGGTCGATCTGGGCGCCCGCGGGCATGCGGGCCACGACGTCGGCGCGGGGCATGAGGAAGGCGCTGGCGAACTGGTTGGCCTCGCGTTCGGCCCCGGGGCCGCTGGAGGGGCGTTCGTGGCCGTGCATGACCAGGTGGCCGAGTTCGTGCGCGGCGTCGAAGCGGCCCCGCTCGCCGCTCTTGCCGGTGTTGAGGAAGACGTAGGGCACCGCGTCGCGCCAGAAGCTGAAGGCGTCCACCTCCCGGTGCTCGGTGTCCAGGGAGAAGACCCGGATCCCGTGCGCCTCCAGCAGGTGCACCATGTTGGGGGCCGCGGTGTCGCCCAGTTCCCAGAGCGAGCGGACCATCTCCGCGGCGGCCTCGGGGGAGGGCCTGCCGTAGGTGGGGACCGAGGGCTCGGGCAGGGCAAGGCGCCGCCCGATCCAGTTGTTGAGCTCGATGGCCAGGGCGGCCTGGGAGCGCACGGCCTTCTGTTTGCGCATCGAGGTCTTGGTCCTGGCCCGGAAGGCCACGGCCTCGGAGGGGACCTCCTCGACCTCGTCGGCGGTGAAGAACGCCGCGGGGAACCCGAGGGCGCCCGCGATGGCGGCGAGCGTGTCCGCCGTGGGGACGGCGTGCGCGTTCTCGTAACCCGACAGGCTCTGCTGCGAGATCCCGCTCATCCGTGCCAACCGGGCGAGGGTGAGTCCCCTGCGCTCCCGGGCGAGCCGGATGCGTGACGGCGTGACCATGGTGTGCGGCTGCCTTGTCGTTGTCCACGGCCCGGCGGGCGCGGACCCGCCGGGCACGGTCGTCGTTAGCGGAAGTTGACGGGGACGTCGAGTCCCTCCGGCTCCTCGTCGCCCTCCGGGAGGGCCACGGTCCCGATCTCCAGGGCGGGGAGCGGGACGCGCTCGTGCCACCCGGTGATGTAGCCCCGTGCGTTGGGCGGGTGGGGCCGGGACAACTCACTATGCCAGAAGACGCGGCCGTCCCCGGCGTCGTCCACACGGTGGACCAGGAGCACCCACACCTCCAGTTCCTCGCAGCCGTCGAGGGACACCTCGTTGTGCCTGGTCGGGGGTGTCTCGGGGAACAGGGTGAGCTGTTCGTGTTCGCCGTGCCCGGTGAGCAGGCGCTGGCCCTTGGGGCCGCGCGGGTGCCGGTTGCGGGGTACGGCTGCCGGGTTCGGGCTGCCGGTGTGGTGGTCGCCGCTCAGGGTCTGGATGGCGGTGGTGCGTTCGGCGTCGACCGTGAGTTCGATCTGCAGGAGGCGGGCGTTGTCCCAGCCGTGGTGGAGCTTCTGCTCGTCCCGCAGCGCGGCGAGCCGCCAGCGGTGGGCGTACTGGGAGGGGGCGTCCACCCCGTGGCTCGGGGTGGCGCTGCGCCAGCCCTCCTCGCCCCGGCGCAGGGCCTTCTCCAGGATTCTCCAGGACGTTCCGATCCGGGCCAGCCGGTCGTCTCGATGGTGGGGGTCGATGAGCACAGAGCACCCTCCGGGAGTCTCAGCGTGAAGAAACACTACCGCGATCGTGGTCGGAGATCTTCGGGTTCGGGTCGTGGTGCGGGGGCTTCCCCCAGTGTGCGGACGACCGCCGACAGTCCGCGCGGGCCGCCGGGGCGCGATCGGTCGGCGCCGTGCCGTTCCGGTCGCGGAAGAATCCGTCCGTGTTCCGGGCGGAGTCGGAGAAACCGTCGCCTTTTCGCGCGGGGCCGTTTTCCCTTTCCCCGGCCCGCTCCTTTCCTGGTCAGGTGCGCACGTCGTCACCGAGCGGAGAAAACGCAGGCCCGGCGGGTGTATCGGTGGAACCACGTGTCGTGCGCGAGGGTGTGTTGACAGCCCCCGCGGGGCGTCCGATATTCGGTGTCCAGCGCGCTGGAAGACAAACCCCCGCATTTCGCGCACCCCCAAGGAGAATGAGATGGGATCACCACTGGCACGCCGAACGGCGTCCGTCCTCCTCGGCCTGGCGACGGTCGCCGCCCTCGCCCCCGGGACGGCCGCCGCCGACCCCGTGCGGGTCCTGGGCGGGACGGGGCCCTACGACGCCGAGTACGTCACCACCCTGCGCCTGCGCGACCACACCGTCTACCGGCCCGTGGACCTGCCCGAGGACGAGCGGCTGCCCATCGTGGCCTGGGGCAACGGCGCCTGCCGGGCCGACGGGACGTGGTTCGAGAACATCCTCACCGAGTTCGCCTCGCACGGCTTCCTGGTCATCGCCAACGGCCGCCCCGGCGGCTTCGGCAGCACCGACCCCGAGATGCTCACCGAGGCGGTCGACTGGGCGATCGAGGAGAACGACCGCCTGTTCAGCGAGTACCGGGGCCACATCGACACCGACAGCGTCGCGATCATGGGCCAGTCCTGCGGCGGCCTGGAGACCTACGAGGTCGCCGACGACCCGCGCGTGGACACCACCGTGCTGTGGAACAGCGGCCTGCTGACCGACCGCGACAACGACCTGCTGGAGGACCTGCACGCCCCCGTCGCCTACTTCACCGGCGGCCCCGGCGACATCGCCTACGAGAACGCCCTGGACGACTACGCACGGCTGCCGCAGGGGCTGCCCGCCTTCATCGGCCACCTCGACGTCGGCCACTACGGCACCTTCGCCGAGCCCGACGGCGGTGAGTACGGCCGCGTCGGCGTCGCCTGGCTGGAGTGGCAGCTCAAGGGCGACCAGGGGGCCCGGCAGGAGTTCGTCGGCGACGACTGCGGCCTGTGCTCCACCGAGTGGGACACCGACAGCAAGAACCTCGGATAGGCCACCGGCCCCCGCGCTCCCGGACGGGCGACCGCCGTCCGGGAACGCGCGCCCGAGGGGAGCGCGGGGGACTTGGGGCGCGCACACGGGCGAACGGCTGCACACGGTCCGTCCGGTGGCGGAGGGGGTGTCAGCGCGGTTCCGGGCCGTGTTCTGGGAGGCGGTGCTCAGTCCTGGTCGGTGACGCTGTCGGTGCCCCGGCTCTGGCGCTGTATCCCGATTCCCGAGCTGGACGCGGTCCAACTGGCGAGGATGTCCATAGCCCGCCGTGACGGCGAGTCGGCCTCAGTGGTGTAGATGAACAGTGTGGTGTCGGTGTCGCCGGGCGGGTTGAGGGTCTCGTACTCGACGGTCAGGTCGCCGACGAGTGAGTGGCGAAGACGCTTCGAGCCGTGGGTGCGCTGGTGCACCCGATGCTGCTCCCACCACCGGTCGAACTCGCGGCTGTGTTCGCGCAACTCGGCGACGAGCGCGATGGTGGCGCGGTCGTCGGGATCTCGGCCGACCTCGAACCGCAGGCTCTCGACCGCTGCGCGGGCCTGGTCGTCCCAGTCCACGAACAGCGTGCGGGCCTCCTCGTCGAGGAATATCCAGCGCGCGTAGTTGCGGTGGGCGGGAGGCATGCCTTCGAAGTCGGCGAAAAGCGCTGCGCCCATCCTGTTGACCGCCAACACGTCGGTGCGACGTCCAAGGACGAGCGCGGGTTCGCCGTCGAGGGCGTCGAGGAGCTGGTGGAGCCCTGGACGCACGCGTTGGACGCCAGGGGCCCGTCGCCGGGTCGGTGCCGCCGTCACCCCGATGAGGTCTTCCAGGTGTGTCCGTCCTGCGGCGTCGAGTCCGAGCGCGTGACCGATCGCCTCGATCACGGCAGGGGAGGGCGTGATACGCCGACCCTGCTCAAGACGAGCGTAGTAGTCGGTGGACACCCCGGCCAGCAGTGCGACCTCCTCGCGCCGCAGCCCGGGGACGCGGCGTATGCGCCCGTCGGGCGGCAGCCCCGCCCGTGACGGGTCGCCCTGGCTCCGAGCGCGGCGTAGGAAATCGGCGAGTTCGCGATTCGTCTGTGCCACGACCCCATTATCCACGAGGTCGGCAGAATCCACCTGGGCCGCTTGCGACTGGACCTCCGAGTCCTAGGTTCCGGCGTGCGAGGTCGCACAGGGCCCGAGGTCAGTCCCCGCGGCCTTGTGCCGTGAACCAGTCTTGGAGTCACGCCGGCACGGGACACCACCCGTCGGCGTCTCCCCGAACTCCGAGATTGAGGATGACCATGAGTTTCCCGTCGAATCGCCCGTCGACCTGGTTCGTGACCGGTACCTCTCGCGGCCTGGGCCTTGAGCTGGTCACCCAGTTGCTCAAGCGCGGCGACAACGTCGCGGCGACCACCAGATCCACCGACCGGCTGCTGTCGGCGATCGGCGATAGCGTCGACACGTCGCGGCTGCTCCCCCTGGCCGTCGATCTGCGAAACGATGCTGCTGTCAAGCAGGCCGTCGACCAGGCCGTCGCCCGCTTCGGCGCCCTCGACGCCGTTGTCAACAACGCTGGCTACGGCTACCTGGCCGCGGTCGAGGAAACCGACCCCGCCGACGTCCGCGACATGCTCGACGTCCAGGTCGTCGGCGTGTGGAACGTCCTGCGTGCCACCGTGCCGGTTCTGCGTCAGCAGAAGAGCGGTCACATCGTCAACGTCTCCTCTGTGCTCGGGCTGGTCTCCCTTCCGGGGTGGGCGCTCTACTGTGCCGGCAAGTTCGCGTTGGAAGGCCTCAGCGAGGCCCTCGCCGGTGAGGTCGCCGACTTCGGCGTCAAGGTCACGATCGTCGAGCCCGGCTATTTCCGCACCGACTTCCTCACCCGGGACTCCCTCGCGCTGCCCGCCCAGACCACCGAGGCCTACCCGGGCATCCGTGAAATGGTCGAAAACCACCTGAACCTACAGGGCAGCCAGCTCGGCGACCCGGTCAAGGGCGCCACGGCGATCATCGAGCGGGTCGTGAGCGGCGCCGAGGGCCCGCTGCGCCAGGTGCTCGGCTCGGACTCGCACGCCTTTGTCACCGACAAGGTCGAGGCCCTGCGCGCGAACCTCGACGCCACCGCGCGGACCGCGCCCCTCACCGACCATCCCGCTGCCTGACTCTCCGACACCCGCACCAGCTGAGGGGTGGACCTTGTCGGCGGTGCGCCATGACCGGTCTCCGCCGGATCCGCCCCTCGGTGAAGGCCCGGTCGATCTCCTTGGTGCGTTCAGCTTCCGGTGCGGGTGGGGCGCGGGGCCCGGCCGGAGGTCGCGTGCTGCCACGGCGGGCGGCGCGGGGGTGTTGGCGGCGAGGGTGGGGACCGTCCATGGATCCTTGCGGTTTCGTGCGGACGTGAACTGCCCTCGGCAGACACACTCCGTTTCTCAGGGATGACTGTGCGAGTGGACGGCTGTGAACATGCGTGTGCGCGATAGTGGTTGGCCATATTCACAACTCCTGTGTATGGTGAGAACACAGCGAAGCTCAACGGGTCTCGCGAGGACGGGCGTGTATGCGCGTTCCTGTCTCCGTTCCTGCCCGCCGAGCGCATCCGCCCGGTGGGCGGCGCACATCCCGGCAGCGCCCCGTGCTGCCCCCTGCACACAGACCGGAGCACACCATGACCTCGCCCCAGCCGCCCTACGGCCCGCCGCCCCCGCCCGCCAACCGGGGCATGTCCACCGGGAAGAAGGTCGGACTCGGCTGCGGCGGATGCCTCGGCGTCCTCCTCTTCCTGTTCCTGCTCGTCGGGTGCGTGGCCGTGCTGGGCGGGGACGACCTCGACAGCGGGGCCTCGGAGCCCTCCGCCACCCGGGAGGAGGCGGGCGGTGAGACCGCCGGAGGGTCCGCTGCTGAGGAGGCCGACGAGGAGACCGCCGCCGCCGAGGAACCGGCCGCGGAGGAGGCTGTCGAGGAGCAGCCCGCGGAGGAGGAGCCCGAGACCCCCTCCGGCATCGGTAACGGTATCCACCGCGTCGGCGAGGACATCGAGCCCGGCACGTACACCACTGACGGGCCGAACCCGGACGGCATCCTCCCCATGTGCTACTACGCCCGCCTGTCGGGCTTGTCCGGAGAACTCGACGACATCATCGCCAACAACAACATCGAGGGACCCGGGTCCGTCGTGGTCCAGGAGGGCGACGTCGCCCTGGAACTGTCCGGCGACTGTGAGTGGACGCTGGAGTAAGCGTCTGCGGGCGGGTGCTGGGTCCGATCGCGTCGGCCCTTCCAGCTGCCGTCGCCCTCGGCCTGGGTGAGACCTACACCGTCGAGGTGGGGTAGAGCGGACGGCCCGGACGGGGGCCGTCTCCAGCGGACCTCCGGTCGGAGGGCGAGTGGGAACCGACCGGCGGTCCGCGCCTTTCCGTGCGCGGTGCGGCTCTCCTCGTGCCCCCTCCGCGCTACCGCTTCGCGGAGGCGCGGTACCCCGTGTCGCTCACGCGTGGCGGAGCCCGGACACCGAGAATCGAAGGGCACCGGTCGATCACCCTGTGCACTCGTTTGAGTACCAAGGGTGTCCGTCGGTCCGTCCGCGGCCTGCTGCGCCGCCCCGATCCGCCGAACGAGGGAGGGCCCCTTCCATGTCCGCCGACCGCACACCCGCCGGGTACCGACGCCCGGCACGGTCCGCCGCCGTGGTCCTCGCCGCCGCGCTCACCGCCGGTTCGGCCGCCGCCGCACCGTCCGTCGCAGCAACGGACACCGCACAGGAGCCGATCTGCACCTCCGAGTCCCACCCCGACCTCGCGCGACGGCTCGACGGGGGGATCCGCGAGCGTGTGGACGAGCGGGAGGGGACCGTCGCCGTGGGGGTCTCCGCGCACGGCGGCGACCTCACCTGCGGACTCGACCCCGACGCGGAGTTCGACGCGGCCAGCGTCGGCAAGGTCGTCGTCCTCGGTGCGCTGCTGCGCACCGCCATGGACGAGAACCGGGAGCTCACCGCTGAGGAGAGGGACCTGGCGACGGCCATGATCACCGTCTCGGACAACGACGCCGCCACGGAGCTGCACAACCGGATCGGCGCCGAGCGCATCCAGCGGTTCCTGGATCTGGCGGGTATGGACGCCACGAAACCGGACCCCGAGGGCTACGTCGGGCTGATGGGGATCACCGTCTCCGACCAGCTCACCCTGCTCCGCCTGCTGCGCACCGACAACGACGTGCTCGGTCAGGGGGAGCGCGAGTTCGCGCGCGGCCTCATGGGCGACGTCATCGGGGAACAGCGCTGGGGTGTGCCCTCGGGAGCACCCGCCGACGCCGAGGTCCACCTCAAGAACGGCTGGCTGCCCCACACCGACACCGGCCTCTGGCGGGTGCACAGCATCGGCGGCTTCCGCGACACCCCGGTGGGCGACTACGACATCGTCGTCCTGACCGACGACAACGACGGAATGCGGTACGGGGTGGACACCGTCGAGTCCGTGGCGGCCGAGGTGCACTCCGGCCTCACCGGCCAGGACGTGCGGATCGGGACGCCGCCGACCGACCCGCCGCTGGAGCCCCTGTCCGACGGATCGGACGGCTCCGACGGTTCGGGCCGCGCCTGAACGCAGGCCTCGCTTCACCGCCTGCGGTCCCCGGGGGCCGACCCCGGTCAGGACCCGGCCCGGCTCCGCGGCCAGACCCGGGCCAGCGCCCGGCCCGGCTCCGCGGCGCCCCCGCTCCGGACCTGGCACCGCCAGCGGGGGCGGGACGCCACAATGGAGGACATGTCGCAGCGCAGAACCCGCCACCGCACGTCCCCGCCCCGGCCCGCGGCCGACCCCGAGGCGCCCTGCCCCTGCGGCGGCCCGTCGGTCTACCGGGACTGCTGCGGCCGCCTGCACAGCGGGCGGGCAGCGGCGTCCACCGCCGAACAGCTCATGCGTTCCCGCTACAGCGCCTTCGCCGTCGGCGACCGCGACCACCTCCTGCGGACCTGGCACCCGAGCACCAGGCCGCGGCACCTGGACCTGGATCCCGGCACCGAGTGGGTGCGCCTGGAGATCCTGTCCACCACCGAGGGCACCCCGTTCCACAACGAGGGCACGGTCGCCTTCCGCGCCTCCTACCGCGAGGGCGCCCGCGACGAGGCGCTCGTCGAGAACAGTCGCTTCGTGCGCCACGAGGGCGCCTGGGTCTACCTCGACGCGCTCGCGGACTGAGGGCCCCGCGGACGGCAGGGGCCCGGCGGGCAGCCCTCCGTCCCGGCCGGGCACCCGGTCCCCGACGGCGCGGGCGGGGACCCGCTCCCCGATGGCCCGGGCGGGTGTCCGGGCACCCGCCCGCAGGGCGGTGAAGTCGCCGGGAGCCCAGCGGGCCCCGTCCGTATGGCGGTCCCGTACACGGCCCCGGGGCCCCGGGACCGCCCACCCCGAGGTCAGGCGGCCTCGGCCCCGTAGTCGCTCTCCGGCGTCTCGATCCCGTGCATGCCGTCCTGGCTCACCGTGACGCGGTGCGTGCTGTGGGCGTAGTCGTTCCAGGACTCGCACGTCACACCGGCGTCCTCACCGTGCTCGGCGGTCACCATCTCGGGCATGTCGCACCGCACGTACTCGCCCCGCACCTGCCAGCGCACCAGGTGCTCCACCCGCTCGCGGGTCACCGGCACCGGCGACAGCGTCTGCTCGTACTGGATGAGGACGCCCCCGCTGGTCACCTCCATGTCCCAGGTGAACTCCTCGCCCATGTACACGACGTCGCAGGTCAGGGTGGCTCCGACCTCGGGCTCCAGCTCCGGGCCGGGGCACTCGGCCGTCGCATCGGGGTCCACGTGGTTGCCCGCCTTGTGCGCCATCTCCATGGCGTTCCAGGCCATGCGCACGTTCATCGGCTCGGCACTCGTGGGCTTATCCGGCAGGTCCTCGGGGCGGAGCCTGTCGACGCTGTCGGGAACCCCGTCGCGCGTGAACTCGGCCAGGTCCAGCACGACCTTCTCCTCGTCGGCGGCGGCCTCCTCGCCTTCACCGCCGCCGCAGGCCGTCACCGCGAGAAGGAGGGCGCCGACCAGGAAGGAGGCGTTGTGGCGCATACGTAGGGAATTCATGAAAGTCCGTATCAGGTCCGGGGGAGAGAGCGCGACCGCGGCGGGGTGGGACGGCCACGACAGGGCGGAGTTCACGGTAGCGGTTCCGCGACGGAGGGTCGAAGCGGCGCCCGGACCGCGTGAACGGGCGGCGGCACGCGGCGGACAGCGTCAGGTACGGGCGAGGTCACGCTCCGTCCTCCCGGCACGATAGGAAGGAAGCGCGCAACCGACCGAACGCACCCACACGGACACGGAGCCCCACATGACTCCCCAACCTCCCGGCCCCCTCGAACAGGGCGAGGTCCTCCAGGACCTCGCCGGGCGACTGGTCGCGGTCGTCCCGGAGGGCTGGCAACAGCTCACCTACCTGGCCAGGGTGATCGGCGCGTACCGCGCCGACATGCTCGCCGTCCAGGAGGCGGACGGCCAGGTCCGGCAGCTGGAGGTGCCCGGCGGCGTCGGCGACCTGGTCGACACGCTCAAGCGGTCCGGATTCCAGGAGGGCGCGGGCACCTGGCTCTCCATGGTCCTCTCGGTCCACCACTCGCACCGGTTCAACGTCGAGTACAACCACGACACCGAGCCCGACCTGCCGCCCGGGACCAGCCCGCTCATCTACGCCCAGGAACTGGAGCGCTTTCCGCGCGCGCACGACCGCATCCCCGACTGGCTCGGCGCCCGGCTGGAACAGGCGCGCGAACTGGAGCCCGAACGGACGCGCGAGGAGTTCGGCGCGGCCCTGGTGCGGGCGTGCGAGCAGGAGGGGCTGCGCGCCGTCTTCCTGCCGCCGACCCGCCTGCGCGTGTTCGACTTCGGGGGCGCGGTCCTCATGGAGGCCGACATGGGGGACACCTTCGACCAGGCCGTCATCGCCGGGGAGGAGCAGCGGACCGACCTGGCCGCCCGCTTCGCCAGCTTCATGGCCGGCGCCGCGCGTGAGCGGGAGCAGGGCGCCGACGGCTCCTCCGCGGAGTCGCCCTCCACCGGTACGCGGAACGCGGACCCGGCCGGCGCCCCCTCCGCACCGGACCCCGACGACACGGTGGCCGTCTCCCTGGCGGCGGCCTTCGCCGAGGCCGGGGTGGGCGCCGCCTTCCAGGGCGCCGACACGCTCGTCGTCACGCTGCCCGACGGCAACCACGCCAGCGCCGACATCAGCGGACTGCGCGCCGCGCTGAGCGAGGCCGCCCCCGAGCAGATCGCGCACAACACCGCCCAGTTCGCGCGCACGTCCGTCGAACAGCTCAGCCAGGCCACCGGGCAGGGCGGCGGCGACACCGACGGACGCCTCCGGGTGCGCCTCTACCCCGCCTCCGCCTTCCCCGAGGGTGTGCTGGAATCCCTCCTGACCCGCGAGGTCGCCCCTGGGTTGTGGCAGACCGTGGTCGTGGACGCCGCCGACTCGCTGAGGCCGCTGCCCCGCCAGGTGCACGAGCGCTCCGGCCGTCCCGACGGCGAGGTCTTCGCCGAGGCGGTGGCCGCCTCCGTGGCCGAGACCGTCGAGGTCAGCGAGCACGAGGCCGACGGTGCGCGCATCGTGCACATCGGCGGCCAGCACCCCTACGTGGCGGCGCACGCGCACGCCCTCGACCGCTACCTCGGCGACCTGCCGCACGGCGCGCTCGTGGCCTTCCCCGTTCCCGAGGTGCTCCTGGCCCACCCCCTGGGACAGGGCCACCCGATCGCGGCCCTGGACCACATGCAGCAGGTCGCCGAGCGGTTCACCGCCGACGGCGACAAGCCCGTCAGCGCCCAGCTCTACTGGTGGCACCCCGGCTCGCGCTCGCGCGACCAGGGCACGCCGCCCGACCTGCGTCCCGTGGGGGCCAGGATCGACCACGAGCACAGGTCGGTGGAACTGCTGACCTCCGACGAGGAGTTCGGGCCCATGCTCGACTCCCTGATCGGGTAGCTGGCCTGGTAGACCGGGGGAGCCGTCACACGGGCGGCTCCCCGCCGCCCCTTCGCGCCAGCGGCACCGGTCCGCCGTCAGAAAGGACAGTCCTCCTCATGCCCGACGCTCCGTCCCGCGCTCCGCGGCCCCGCCCGGCGCCGCCCCGATCCCCGCGGGACCGCTCGGCCGGGTCCGGCCCGCTCCGGTCCCGCTCCGCTGCGTTCCGCGCGCTCGCGGCCCTCGGCGGCGCGGTCCTCACGGTCGGGCTGGGCGCCTGCACCCCCGAGGCCCCGCCTGAGCGGCCCGTCGACCGCGTCCTGCTCTCACCCACCGCCGACCCCAGCACCTCCCAGACCGTGACCTGGCGCGCCTACGGTGCGCGGGAGGCCTTCCTGGAGATCGGCCCCGAGGACGAGTCGGCGCAACCCACCCGGGTGCAGGGGCGGGCCACGGGAGGGGAGGAGCCCGGTTCCACCTTCACGGCCACGGCCACCGACCTGGAACCGGACACCGCCTACCGCTACCGGATCGGTGCGGACGGCGAAGGCGGCGAAGGCGGTGAAGTCGCCGGCGGGGGCGGTGACGCGGGCGGAGCGGTGAGCGACTGGCGCACCTTCACCACCGCCGCCGAGGGGGCCGAACCCTTCAGCTTCCTGTACTTCGGCGACATCCAGAACGACATCACCGACGAGGCCGCCCCCGTGGTCAGGGCCGGCCTGGAGGCCGCGCCCGACGCCGAGTTGGCCGTGCACTCCGGCGACCTGGTCGACTCCGCCGACAGCGGCTCGGAGTGGGACGAGTGGTTCGACGCCTTCGGCCCGGCCACCGGAAGCATGAACCACGTGGCCACGCCCGGCAACCACGAGTACGACGGCGGACTGAGCGAACACTGGGTTCCGCAGTTCCGCGGCGCGGGCAACGGCCCCGACCAGGGCGCGGACCTGGCCGGGACGGTCTACCACACCGACTACCAGGGCGTGCGGTTCGTGGTGCTCAACTCCAACTACCGCGAGGTGCCTTCGGACGAGACCGAGCGGTGGCTGGACACGCAGCGGCGGTGGCTGGAGGGGGTGCTGGCCGACAACCCCCACGAGTGGACCGTGGTCACCTTCCACCACCCGGTCTTCTCCGCCGACCCCGACCGCGACAACGCGCCGCTGCGTGAGGCGTGGCTGCCGGTGCTGGAGGAGTACGACGTGGATCTGGTCCTGCAGGGACACGACCACTCCTACACCCGCGGCAACATGGCCGAGCACCGGACCGGCGATTCCGGCACGCACACCGGACCGGTCTACGTGGTCGCGGTGACCGGACCCAAGACCTACGACGCGGCCGAGGGCAACTGGACCGACAACGGCGCCGAGGTGCGCGTGCAGCGCACCGACACCCAGACCTTCCAGACGGTGTCGGTGGACGGCGACACCCTGGAGTACCGGTCCAGCACAGCCGACGGCCGGCTCGTGGACTCCTTCACCATCGTCCGGGACGGGGACGGCAAGCGCGTCACCGACGGCTCCTGAGGCACCGTCCCCGTCATACGCGCCCTCGGGGCGGCCGGTGCCGCCCGACCACGGCCGGAGGGCAGCCGGGCCGCGGAGGGTTTCAAGGCATTCGACATCCCGAAGCCGTCACGCGTACGAGGCCGCCGAGCCTACGGCGGTCCGGCGTTCCCCATCCCTCAGGAGGGGGTCTCCCACCGCCCGGCGACCAGGTCGACGGCCTGGTCGGCCAACTCCTCGCCCCACCCCTGCAACTCCAGCAGCGCCTCCCGGAACCGCGCCACCCTCCGGAAGAGGTCCCCGTACCGCCTCTGCTCCTCCACCGGCAGCACCGGGAGCCGCATCCGGGACGGGTCGATCCTCAGGTGGCCCCGCATGCTGCTGCTCATCCGGGTGATGTTCCGGCTCTCCCCGGAGCTGGTGACGAACCCCGCCAGGAACCACGGGTCCACCGCGCCCGGGTTCGTGCGCACCACGTACAGGCCGCCGCCGGGGTAGGCGCCCGCGTCGTCCCCGGTCGCCACCCGCGCGGCGGGTCTCGGAGCCACCGCCGGGATGAGCACGTCGCCCTCCTGGATCGGGGGGTTGCGCATCGGGTCGGCGTCCACCTCCTCCGTGCGCGAGGCCCCCAGCCCGCGGGCCACGGCCTCACCGCTGATCACCCTGGCGCTGGTGCGCGGGCCCGCCTCCTCCGCCGAACGCCGGGGAAGGGGCCGCCGGATCGTCACCGACCCGGCCCGGGCCAGCTCGCCGAGCGTGACCACCCCGACCGCCTCGCCGCCGGGCTCCACCCGCGGCGCCTCGGGCAGGAGCGTGCGCAGCGTACGCAGCGCGCCCTCCAGGCGCGTGCGCCGCTCGGCGAACAGGTCCAGGTCGCCCGCCGCGGCGCGCGGAACCGGAAGGCGCGTGCGGGGGGTCAGGTCGACGTCCTCGTCCAGCAGGTCGGCCACCTCCAGCGCCCGCGCCACCCCCGGGTGCTCGTCGAACCCCTCCGGGTCGGCCAGGTACTCCCGCCAGAGCCGGTCGATCCGGCCGAGGACCCCGCCCGGCGGGCAGGTCTGCCCGGGCTCGTGCGGGGCGGTGTCCACGAGCAGCACGGGAGCGGGGACCGCGTCCCGCTCCGGTCGGCGCAGCACCCACAGCTGGAGGGGAACGGCGTAGTGGGCCGCGAACCCGGGCGGGAGCGAGACCACCGCGCGGAAGGCGCCCGCGCGCAGCAGCGACCGGCGGATGCGCCTCCCCGAGGGGCGCTGGGCGGCGCCCGGGGGCATCAGCACGACCACCGAGCCCCCCGGCCGGGCCAGGGACAGGCAGTGCTGGACCCAGGCCAGGTCGGACTCCAGGCGCGGGGGGACCCCGTACGTCCACCGGGGGTCCTCCGCGAGTTCCTCGACGCCCCAGTTGCGTTCGCCGAAGGGCGGGGCGCACACGACCGCGTCGGCGCCTTCCGCGCCGTCCGGTGCGTTCGGGGCGAACGCGGGCAGGCGCAGCGCGTCGGCCACCCGCAGGTCCGCCTCCCCGGTCAGGGCGCCGGCGAAGGCCAGGCGCAGGGCGGCCAGCCACACCGAGGCCGCGTCCCGGTCCTGGCCCAGCAGGGCGCGCCGTCCACCGCGCGCGGCGGCGAGCAGCAGCCCGCCCCGCCCGCAGGCGGGGTCGGCCACGGTACCGGCGGGACCGTCCCCGTTCCCGGCGCTGTCCTCCTCCGGGGCCGCGGTGTCCTCGGGGCCGGTTGCGGTGTTCCCCGTCCCGGCGTGCTCGCCTCCGCCGTCCTCGCGGGCGGTTCCGGCGTTCCCGGTTCCGGCCAGACCCGCCATGAGGTCGGCCAGCTCGGGCGGGACCGTGTGCGAGCCGGAGGGGGAGCGCTGGTCCAGGCGGCTGAGCAGGCGCTCGAAGGCGGCCCGCGGATCGCTCTCCCGCGCGGCGCGCACCGCCGCGTCGGCCAACGGACCCAGGTGGGCGTCCGGAACGGGTTCGGGGCGGCGCGCGGACAGAGCGGCCAGACCCGCGCCTTCGAGGAGATCCTCGAAACTCCACCGGGCGTGCACCGCCAGCGCGGATCCGTCCGGTTCCCCGGCTTCCCCGGTGCCGTGCTTCCCGGCCTCAGGATCGCGGCTCAGGTGCCACAGCAGTACCCCGGCCTGGACGAGCACAGCGTCGACGGGGACGGAGCCGCGCAGGGAGTCCAGAGCCTGCCACAGGCGCTGGTCGGGGTCGATGCTCGGGACCTGGCGGTGGGTGGACAGCCACTCCTCCACCTGCCCCAGGTCGAAGCGGGGGCTGCGGTCGGTGCCCCCCACCGGTTGGGGGAAGTCGTCGTGGCGGCGCCGCCAGTTGCTCACCGCCGTCGGCTTCACGCCCGCGATCCTGGCGATGTCGGCCGAGCTCACCTCCACCTCACCGGTGCCCATGGCTTCCCCACCCGTCCGGGACGACAGCAGACCGGTCACGACTATACACACGCGCCGGGTGAAAACCCTGTTCGCGGACTTCTGATCTGGGGGTCCGTGATGGTTGGGCGGCTTCACAGTAGGACGGGTGTACGCGGGTGAGGAGCGGGTAGCCGTGTCCAGTATCCGGTGAGATGGGCGTGATGTCGCGTACGCGTCGGTGTTCCGGCGCCGCGCGATCCCCGCGAAGCGGATCGGACGGGCGACCTGTGGGGGAGTGGGCCGATGTTGGAATGGTGGGAGGCCGCACTCCGGCTCGGCTGCGCGTTCGGACTGGGCGCCCTGGTCGGCGTCGAACGCCAGTGGCGGGCTCGCATGGCCGGCCTTCGTACCAACGCGCTCGTCGCCGTGGGGTCGGCGCTGTTCGTCCTGCTGGCCGCCTACGCCGTGGACGAGGTCAGCCCCACGCGTGTCGCGGCCCAGGTGGTGTCGGGCATCGGCTTCCTCGGCGCGGGCGTCATCCTGCGCGACGGCATCAACATCCGCGGCATCAACACGGCCGCGACGATCTGGTGCGCCGCCGCCGTGGGAGTCCTGGCCGGAAGCGGCGTCTACCTGGTCGCGGCGATGGGCGCGGTGGCGGTGGTGGCCGCCAACGTCCTGCTGCGCCCGGTGGCCCGGCGGCTGCAGAAGAGTTCGCCCGCCAACTCCAAGGACGAGGAGACCGTCTACCGGATCCGGATCGTGTGCACG
This sequence comes from Nocardiopsis camelliae, assembly GCF_028993595.1. GTDB lineage: Bacteria > Actinomycetota > Actinomycetes > Streptosporangiales > Streptosporangiaceae > Nocardiopsis > Nocardiopsis dassonvillei. Next base: position 4,127,548 of record NZ_CP118614.1, on the reverse strand, counting down.
AACGCCCAGGACCCCCACGTACGGGCCCTGCTGCTCCAGGCGCTGTCCGAAACCGAGTTCACACTGCGCTCCCTGGACTGCCGCCACCTGGACGAGGGCGAGGACCTGGTGTCCGTGTACGCCGACGTCTTCGCGGGCGCACGCCAGGACGAAGCCGTGGAACAGCTGGTCAGGAGGCTCAGCCTGGAGCCGGAGGTCTCGTCCGTGCGCTGGCAGGAGCTGGCCGAGGACGCGGAGTGAGGGAACCGGTCGCTCCCAGCGGGCACCCCGGACAGGGGCGGCCCCCGCGGAGGTTCTGCGCCGGAGTTCCTCACCCCGTCGGTCCCTCCGTGTCTTCCGCGGGTTCCTCCCGTGCGCTTTCCGGACTCCCTTCTCCGGAGGTGTCGGAACGCCCTTCCTTCCGGCTCCCGCTCGGATCGTCCTCCGGTTCCGGCGCGGGTGCGGCGGGGAGGTCCGGAACCTGTTCACGCCCGGCATCGGGCACCGCGGCTGCGGCCCCCACGGGCACCGGGGGCGGCTCGCCCGGTCCGGGGACCGGGGCCGGTGCGGGCAGTCCGTTCCGCGTCGACCGCGCCGCGGGCCGCTCGTCCCGCCGGGAGCGCCAGACGAAGAACAGCCACACCGCCAGGGACAGCACACCGAAGCCCGCGAACAGGACCAGGGTGTTGACGAGGGACTCGGGCACGGTCTGCGCCGAGACCTGGGCCGGGTGCATGTGCATCAGGTAGACGAAGAGGAACAGGCCCGGCAGGTACACCGCCGCCCAGGGAACGGCGCCCCAGCTCCAGAGCCGGTACCCGTCCAGGAACTTCATCGGCAGGAGCCCGAAGACGACGGTCTGCACGCCCAGCAGCACGGTGGAGAACAGGGCCTTGTCGGCCAGCCGCAGCACGAAGGAGGCGTCCTCCCGCTGCGCCGCGGGGCTCAACGCGCTCCAGACCAGGTAGCAGGCCGCGCTCAGGACGAGGATGAAGACCGCGCCCAGCATCGTCGCCCGCCCCTCGCGCACGCGCGCGAAGTCCTCCCGCACGCGCACCGGCATGTCGAGCCGCGACCGCCGGTCGACCACCGCCGCGAACCCGGCGATCAGCCCGTAGAAGTACCCCGGTTCGAAGTCCAGGGCGGCTGAGAGCGCCGAGCACAGCGCCACGATGGCCAGGCCCGTCGGCAGGACCTCGAACCGGCCCCGGACGCCGGACCACGCTGTATCCCGGTCGTCGACGATCCCGGCGTAGAAGGCGGTGACGAAGAAGACCGCCACCAGCAGACCCAGGAAGTCCAGCAGCGGAGTCGCCTGCGGGCCCGGGTTCCAGTTCAACAGGACCGGCAGCGCCGCCGCCGCCACCCAGAACACGAGGAAGGCCAGGACCGAACGCAGGGTGAAGACCGCCCGAGGCCTGCCCCGCCGCCCCGCCAGGGCCGCCCGCACACCGTTCCACCACTGGCGCACCCGCCCCTGGTTGGCCTCCACCGACTTGTTGAAGATGTCGGAGGGGAACCCGACCATGAGCATGAGGGCACCGGCCGCCACCGCGCTCGCGCCCAGGGCGAGGAGCAGGGTCTGGGGGTCCGTGCGCAGCTCGTCCACGCGGGGGAGGCCAGGGTCCTGCACGGCCACGGGCGCCGGTGCGGCCGGGGCTGCGGCGAACCCGGTGATGACGGGGACGTCCACCCATCCCGGGGTGAACTCGTGTTCCCGGACCAGTGTGAGAACGTGCAGGCCCGGTTCCGTTCCCTCGGGTACCAGCACCTGCCCGGTACTGCCCGTGCCCGACAGCTCCACCGGCTCGCCGTCCAGCTCAGCCCGCAGCTCCTCCATCACCGGGGTGGTCTGGTCGCCCGCGACGTACTCCTCGGTGTTCAGGTCGAGCGGGACCACCCCGTCCTCCACCACGGGGGAGAACCGGTCCACGAAGAACTCCGCCCCTCCGCCGCTCTGGCTCACCGAGGTGAGGTTGAGCCCGGTCAGCGCGGCCCGCTCCCACTCGCCGCCGGGAGCCAGGCAGTCGATCCGTACGCGCGCGGCGCCGTAGACGAACTCGCGGAAGGGCTCGACGATCTCCACGACCAGGTCATCGGGGGCGGCGTAGTACACGTCGGTTCGGAGGGGCTCCACGGTCGCCCACTCCTGGGAGCCCATCTCCGTCACGGCGACCGTCACCCGGACTCCCCGGCTCCCCTCGCCATCGGTGCCGCCTGCGCCCTCCGGGAGGGCGCAGGGTTCGGCGTCCCGCAGGGCGAACAGGTAGGCGGTGTCCTCACCGTTGCCGAAGAGGTGGCCGGTGACGCCCTGGGCGTCAGGCACGGTCTCCACGGGGTCGAAGAGCGTGCCCAACTCCTCCTCGAAGACCACGTCGGGAGCCGCGACGAGGTCAGCGCTCTCGCCGTCGTTCTCCGAGGCCCACGCGGCGGAGCCGGTCCCCAGACAGAAGAGGACTGACAGGGTCGTGAGGGCGGTGAGTCGCTGGCTCCGGCCCGGAGGCCGCTCTTCGGTCGCTCGATACCGACTTCCCCAGGTACGCGTCATGGCTGCTCCCGGCTGATTCAGTTAGTGGGGGACGTTTCCCATCATGAACGGTTTCGGAGTTCTGCGCGGGAAAATGGCCTGATGCGGCCTCGGAGTGAATGCGAAGTACGTCCGTGGCATCCTGACATCCGACGTGATTGGCGCGTCGGTGCTCTGTCCGTGCAGTTCATGGTGCTGGTGTGTTTCTGTGACCGTGTTTCTTTCCTTCTTTTTCGACGCCCGCAGGAAAAGTTTCCGTCGAATGCTGTGAGCTCCGTCGCGCGCCGCCGGGAAACACCTTTCGCCCTCCCTGTTTCGGGAAACGGGTCGTCCGCCGTTCCGGCGGCTTCTAACCTGGTGGCCATGAACGACCAGGCCTCCTCCACCGCCCCGGTCGGTGGCGACACGCCCCTGACGGTCGCGCTCCGGGAACCGGACCTGCCCAGCCGCGTCCGGAAGGAGCTGGCCGCCTACCCCGACGACACCGGCGAGGTCCTCATGGACTCCGCCGTGGAACTGCGCCGTGCGGGACGCGACGACCAGGCCCGCCGCCTGCTGGAGACCGTGCGCGAGCACCCTCCCACCTCCGAGGACGGCCAGTACGCCTCCGTTGAACTGGCCGACCTGCTGCGGGAGAGCTCGGACCCGCGGGACAGGGCGGAGGCGGAGCGGATCACCTCCGAACTGCTGCGTCCGGGCCACCTGGACGAGGGGCCCGCCGACCTGCTCGGTGAGGACCTGCGGGAGCTGGAGCGCTGGGACGAGGCGCTGCGCTGCTTCAACATCGCCGCCCGGCAACTGCTCGCCGAGCCGCCGGAGGAGCTCGCCGACGAGGACGACCTCTCCCTGTCGCCGATCGTCAACCGCCTGCTGGCGCGCATGAACCTCGGCCTGCCGCACGACGGCCACGACGAGGTGGCCCTGGTCGTGGCCCAACGGCAGGCGCAGGGCGCGCTGGGCCTGCCCTACGAGGAAGAGGGCTGGCCGGAGGAAGACGGCCCGGCCCGGGATGTGGAGGCGCTCTACTCCCGCGCGGCCTTCGACGGGGCCCGCGTCCGGGGACTGCTCACGGGGCAGGCCGCCGAGCACGGCGACGACGCCTACTACCGCGCCGCCGAACGGAGCCTGCGCGAGCGCGACCGCGAACACCCCGGAACGCAGCGGGGCGTGGTACTGCACGGCGTGGAGGACATCGTCGAGTTCGCCGAGCGCTCCGGATTGGACCCGGCGGACGACGACACCGTCCGGACCTGGTCGGACCTGGAGCTCTCCGCGGACGACCCGAGGCTGCGGTCGTGGCCGCCCGGCCGCAACGAGCCCTGCTGGTGCGCCTCGGGACGCAAGTACAAGAAGTGCTGCGGCTCACCGTCCAACCGGTGACCCGCGCCGCCTCCGACGGCAAGGTCCCACGGGCGCTCCTCGGCTCCCCCTGAAACCGGATCTTGCCGGTGGTGGCCGGACCCGGCCACCACCGCGCCCGGACGGACACGACCGGTGAGAATCGCCCTGCCGGTCACAGCCCTGGGAAAGAGGAGAGTCGCGAGCGTGGACAGGCACGGCTTCGGAGGACTGGTCACCGACGAACAGTGGGAGCGCTTGACCGCGTCGGCGGTGACACGCAGGTTCGCCCGGGGGGAGGCGCTTCTGCGACAGGGCGAGGTCGGCGGAGGGGTGCACCTCGTGCTGAACGGCCGCGCCAAGGTGGTCTCCATCAGGGCCGACGGCTCCTGCGTCCCCCTGGCCTTCCGCACCCGCGGGGAGATGCTGGGGGAGTCCGTCCTCGCCGGGGCCGAGCGCCCCAGGAACGCCACGGTCACGGCCCTGTGCCCGAGCACGACCGCCTTCCTCCCCGCGGACCGCTTCCGCAGGGTCGTCGACGAACTCGGTCTGGGCAACGCGCTGTGGCACAGCGCCCTCATGCGTCAGGACGAGGGCGACCGCCTCAGGGTGCAGCAGTCCTCCCTCCCCGCCGACCGCAGGCTGCCCGCCGCCCTGCTCCACCTCGCCTCGGTGATGGGCGAACCCCTCCCCGCACCCCTGTCCGAGGACGGCGCACCGGTCACGCGCGGATGCCTGTTGGGAGTCCCTCTGGCCCAGAGCGAGATCGCCGGGTTCGCGGGCATGTCGCGCACCTCCCTCCACCACGCCTACACCTCCCTGCGGGAGCGGGGCGTCATCCGCACCGGACGGCAGTACGTGGCCATCCTCGACCTGGAGGCGCTGGAGGCCCTGGCGGCCGGAGACGAACCGGTGTGACGGCGGACACTCCACGCCTCCTGTGTTCAGAACTGAACACCACGGGACTCGTGCGCCGGGGAGTGTGGTCCCGTCCGGCCCGAGATAGGGCCCCCGCACCCCCAGGAGTCCCCGGTGGAGATCGACCTGTCCCGCATCGGCAAGAGCGAGCCCCTCCCTCCCTACCGCGCCGTGCTGGCGGTGGACATGGAGAAGTTCAGCAGGACCAGCGCACGCAACCAGCAACTCGTCGGTCAGAAGATCCCCGAGGTGCTGGAGAAGGCGTTCACCCGTGCCGACATGCTCCCGGTGTGGAAGGACGCGCGCTTTCCCCGCCACAGCGGCGACGGCTACGTCATGGGAGCCGAGCCCGAGCACCTGCCCTACCTCATCAGCCCCTTCCTGGAGGAGCTCCAGAGGGTCCTGGAACAGGTCCAACCCCTCCTGGCGGCACACGACCGCAGCCTGCGCATGCGGCTGCGCGCCAGCATCGACGTCGGCCCCCTGCCCGACACCGGCGACGGCAGCGGCATCGACGCCATGGGAGAGGCGATGATCAGCACCCACCGGCTGCTGGACTCCGAGCCCGTGCGGCGCGAACTGGAGGCCTCCGACCCCGACACCACCCTGCTGGCCACGATCGTCTCCCGCCGTGTCTACGAGGACGTCGTACTCGGCGGCTTCGCCCCCGTCCGCGCCAGCCGCTGGCGGCCCGTGCACGCCTCCGTCCCCTCCAAGGACTTCCAGGCCGAGGGCTACCTGTTCGTGCCCACCCCCTCCTGGGCCCCCGGCGCGCACGCCGAACCCGGGGCGGCCCCCGCGCCCGAGCGGAGTCGCCCGGCCGGACAGGCCCCCGCCGCGCCGGGCGGGACCGTCCCCACCACGGGCAACAACGTCGGCCACAACGACCGCGGCCAGGTGGTCCAGGCCGGAACGGTCAACGGCGGCGTCTCCTTCGGAGGTGCCTCCGATGCCTCCTGAGGAGCCCTGGGACGCGGACGCCTTCGACGAGGTCGCAGACGCGAACCCGGCCGAAGCGCTCGTCGGCGACCAGCCCCGGGCATCCACTGGCAACGCGGTCCGGGACAACCGGGGCCAGGTGGTCAGCGCCGACAGCATCACCGGCGGCGTCCACTACCACGAGTACCGCGAGTTCCTCGGCGAGGCCGCGACCCGCAAACTCCGCCACGCCGCCGAACTGGGACCGGACCGGATCAAGGACATCCTGGCCGCCTTCTGCCCCAGCGACACCCGGAAGTACACCGCCTTCACCCAGGAACTGGCGCGACACCGGATGGGTCTGGTCACCGGCGAACCCGGCAGGGGCCGGACGACCACCGCGATCCACGCGCTGGCCACCCTGTGCCCGCACGAACCCGTGGACGAGGTGATCGCCGACCTCGACGTCGACGATGCCGGACTGGCGGACATCACCCTGTCCTCCGAACGCCCGCGCTTCATGGACCTGAGCGATCTGCGCGAGCCCAGCGCGTCCCAGCGTGCCGCGGTCAGGACCTTCGTCGAGAAGGTCCGCGCCTCCGGCACCCTCCTCGTCGTCGTCTGCCGTTCCGACTCCTGGGAACGGGAACTCGCCGCCTGCCGGGCACGGCTGCGCATCGACGCCCCGGCACGCGCCGTGGACGTCTTCTTCCAGTCCCTGGCCCGTCTGTACGGTGCGGACCTGGCCCGGCGCTGGGCCGCCGACCGGCGTGTGGAGGCGGCGCTGTCCGGTGTCGGACCGGCCCGGGCGGTCCGGCTCGCCGAGGACGTGCAGCGCACCAGGCCTCCGCACGCTCCTCTGGCCGAGGAGGACCACACGGCCTGGATCGAGCGCGCGCTCAAGGAGTTCGCCGACACCGCGGACACGCTGCCCGGCTGGTCCTCAGGCGACGGGGAGAACGAGTTCCCCCGGGTCCTCACCCAGGCCGTGGCACTGCTGGAGGGCGCGTCCTCGGACACCGTGATCCACCACGCCCACGGGCTGGCGGAGCGGTGGGGGGTGTCCCCGATGCGCCCCACCCCCATCTCGGGCAGCGGCTTCACCGAGTACCTGGGAGGGATCGGCGCCCACGTCACGGGGGACCGGGTCCACTTCCACCGGCCCGGCCACGGCGACGACGCCCTGGACCACCTGTGGCGCGAGCACCCCGACGCACGGGCCTCCTTCCAGGAGTGGGCCTGGAAGACGGCGCCCCTGCTCTCCCGGGAGGAGCGGATCGACGTCGCCCGCCGCTGGCTGACCCTGGCCCGCCGGTACCGCGACCCGGGCCCGCTGGAGACGCTGCTGGACCGCTGGAGCGCCTCGCCCGCCCTGCAACCGGCCGCCGTCCCCGCCATCGCGGAGGCGGCCGTCACCCGCGAACTGGGCTCCTGGATCCGTCACCGCCTCTACCGCATCGCCTCCTCGCGCAGGCCGACGCCACGCGACCGGATGGTGCTGGAGGTGTGCCGGATCTACGGGAAGATCCAGCCGAAGACGGCGCTCACCCGGCTGCGCCACCTCGCGAACAGGGCCGAGGATTCCTGGGAGGAGGACCTCCTGTGCGCCCTGGCGGACATCGCGGCCGAACCGGGCAACCTCGCGGTGGTGCTGGACGCGCTGCCGCGCTGGGTGGACGGCGGCGGCAGGCGCTCCACTCTGGCCGCCCGTCTGCTGCTGCGTCTGCTGGAGGTCGAAGGACCCAAAGGCTCGCCGGTCCTGTCCGCACTGCGACGGGGCGCGTTGGAGCCCGCGCCGGTCTCGGCCGCCTGGTGCGCCGTCCACCTGTCCGCCGTCCGCCCCGGCGCCGTGCTGTGGGCCTGGCTCGGCGCCCTGTCCGACCAACGCCGGGCGGACGGGCCCGTCCCCGCCTCGCTGCTGGGCGCGGCGGCCGGGGATCCGGGTTTCGCCGACACACTCCGCCGCTGTGCCCGCCGCTGGTCCTGCGCGCACACCCGTACCTCGCCCGCGGTGGAGGAACTGCGCCGCGCCCTCGACCCGTCCTGAGGAGAGCCATGCTCCGAGAACTGTTCACATCGCTGATCCACGCCCTGTTCGGCCCTCCGCCGGACAGGAGGCGCCCGGACACCCACGAGGTCGTGCAGGAACAGCTCGTCTTCACCGCGCGTCTGCCCACCAGCAGCCAGGGTCTGTGGTTCGACGCCGCCTTCGATCTCACGGTGGTCTGGTACCGGGCCGAGGACAGCGAACACGCCCGAGGCCGGGCACTGCTCCAGAGCACCCTGATACGCGAGGCCGCCCGGCGCAGCGCCGACTTCCCGCTCGGCGACCACGGCCGCGCACAGGCGGAGGTCGCCTGCGTGCTGACCGGGGGAGACGCCTTCGGCGTGTCGGCCGTGCACGACCTCGGCGTCAGCGTGGCCCTCACCGCGCACGAGGAGGACCTTGCCCTCGAACGCCAGCGCCAGCTGGTGTGGCACCGCGCCGAGGTGGCCCGCGAGGAGCACCAGGTGCGCATGCGCCGGGTCCGGGAACTGCTGGAGGAGGTGCTGCACGATCCGCTCACCGCGCGCGTGTGGTGGTTCGAGCAGCACCGGGAGCGCTGGAACGAGATCGCCCAGGCCGGCGCCGCGCTCGACCTGCTGTCCCCTCGGCAGGAGTACACACCCGAGGCGGAGTTCCGGTTCCCGGAGGGCCGGTCGGACGGTGCCGGTCCCTCCGAGGACCCGGTCCTGGACGCCTTCCTGTCCGGGTTGGAGGAGTGGGAGGTCGCTCCGGTACTGGAGAAGCTGGCCGCCCTCCTGGAAGGTTTCGAGCGCCGCGACCTGGTCGAACGGCTCCGAGACAGGTGGCCGCAGGGCTGACTCCGACCGGTGGGCCATGGGCGCTGACATGGGCGTCCGTGGCCCGTCGTGTGCGGGCTGTCGTGGTGACCTCAGGCCCGGTGGCTCCGTCCTGTCCCTGTGCCGCTGCCCGGAAGGTCGCGGTCGAGGCGAGGGCGGGGGAACGGGCGCCTCAGTGGTGTGGCCACACACGGTCACCAGAGTCGAAAAACTTCTTCGTAATCATGGTTGGCTGTATTCACAGTCCGATCTATGCTGTCATGAACCTACGGTTTCTGTGAGTGCACACAGCCCCGACAGCCGGACCGAGTTCCGAACGCGAGCCCCCCGGCTCTGCATGCCGAGTGTTCCGTGACCGGTCCGACCAGGGTGACGCCAACGCCCCCCGTGGCGCCGCCCACCGCACCTTTCTCCGTGAGGGAGGCGAAACGATGGGGAGCAACGCCCGCCAACGGATCATCGAGCAGGAACAGACCGCTGTGGACCGGGCCCACCGATGTCTGGAACGGCAGCGCGGCCAGACCACACGGCTGGCCACCGCCGACGCCGCCGCCAGCGCCAAGGACAGCGCGGCCCAGCACGAGGAGTACGCACGCTGGGTCGCGCAGTACGAACTCGGCGGACAGCAGCTCGTCGTCCAACGTGTGGACCTTCAGGAGGAGAGCGGCGACGAGACCTTCTACGTGGGCCGCAGAAGTGTCCGGGACGAGGACGGGAACGTCTTCGTCATCAAGTGGTCCAGCCCGGCGGCGGTCCGCTGGCGCCGTGAGCGGGGAACCGAGAAGGGCGCGGTGACGCTTCGCCGACGCCTGCGCTGCCACGGCGAACGCGTGGTGGACTACCACGACGAACTCGTCCGCAAGGCCGACGAGCCTTCCTCGGAGCAGGCTTCCCCGGCCCAGGTGGCGGCCGCGATCCGGGCCCGGAAGGAGCAGGAGGCGGGCACGGCACAGGACCCGTTCCTCCTCCGGGAACTGGACCGCTCCCGCGACGGTCTCATGCGCGACATCGTCGATACGATCCACCGCGACCAGCTCGACCTGGTCTGCCACGACCGGCCCGGGGCGCTGGTGGTCCAGGGCGGTCCGGGGACCGGCAAGACCGCGATCGGCCTGCACCGTGTCACCTGGCTGCTGGACAACGACCACTTCACCCCGGGCCAGATCCTCGTCGTCGGCCCCAGCCAGTACTTCCTCGACTACGTCAGCGAGGTGCTGCCCTCACTGGGCACACGCGGTGTGACCTCGCTGCGCGTCGACGACCTGTGCCCGGGGCGGAGCGGAGGTCACGACACCGCCGAGCAGCACCGGATCAAGTCCGATGCCCGGATGGCCGGGGTCCTGCGCCAGGCGGTCCGCCAGACGGTACGCGCGGGGGCCTGGTCGAAGTTCCTCGACGGCGATCAGCTCAGAATCCGGGTCGACGAGAGCCCCCTGGCCGTGGCCGAGGCCGACATCGAGCGGACCTTCGCCGAAGTGCTGGAGTCGGACGCACCCCTCAACGCCCGCCGCCAGCGCTTCACCGACCTGCTCGTGGACCGCATGCTCGACCAGATCTCCTACCGGCACCGCCGCCAGGGACAGGCACTGCGCCGTCGCATCACCTCCTCCCTGGCCGGACCCGTCAACGCCACCTGGCCCCGGGTCTCCGAGAACCGCCTCTACCGAAGGCTGCTCGGCGACGCCCAGGTCCTGGGACAGGCGTCCGAGGGCGTCCTCACCGCCGAGGAGCAGTCCGCCCTGTACCGGCCCGCGGCCAACCGGACCGGGCAGGAGTCCTGGACCAGCGCCGACCTGCTCTGTCTGGAGGAACTGCGGATCCTCCTCAACGGAGACACCCCCGACCGCTACCGGCACATCGTGGTGGACGAGGCACAGAACCTCACCCCCATGCAGCTGCGCGCCCTGGCCCGCCGCTGCCCGAGCGGTTCCCTCACCATCCTGGGCGACCTCGCCCAGTCCACGGGCACGCACAGCCACACCGACTGGGCGGCCCTGACCGACCACCTGGAACTGCCCGACGGCTGGGAACTGCAGGAACTCACCCTCGGATACCGCATCCCCAGCCAGGTGATGCACACGGCCGTCCCCGCCGCCGTGGCCGCCTCCGAACTGACCACCTTCCCCGAAACGCTCCGCGAGCCCCGGGACGGGGAACTGACCATGGCCCGTCTCGCCCCTGAGGACCTGATCGATGGTGTCCGTGAGCGCGCGACCGAACTGCTGGCCAAGGGAGGCGAGCGCTCCGTGGCGATCGTCGCCGACGACGCCTCCCCGTACCTGCAGCCGATCGCGAACGCCTTGGCGACCGGCCCCGCACCCGCCGAGGGCACCGTCCGAGCCCTGGCGGCCTCCGACGTCAGCGGCCTGGAGTTCGACCACGTCATCCTGGTGGAGCCGCGCCAGATATCCGACTCCGGCCCCGGAGGCCACGGACGGCTCTACGTCGCGCTGACCCGGTGCACCCAGACCCTGACCGTCCTGCACACCGGGCCTCTGCCCGACACCCTCGTCGACCCGTCCGCCCCCGTGACAGACCACGAGAGGACCTGCACCCGTCACCACGCCGACGGTCAGCGGTGCCGCAACCGCACGAGTTCCCCGGACGGCTGGTGCCGGCGGCCCGGATGCGGCGGTTACCGCACCAGGCGGGCCCGGCGCCCGGAGGGCCAGCCGACCGTGCTGGGTTCGCCCTCCGGGCTGGACACCGGAGCCCGGTTGGAGCCCTCCGTGCGGGCTGCCGCGATCACCGTCAGCGCCGCGGCGCGCGCCCGTTTCGCGGTCCGCCACAGGGCCACGGCCAGGGAGGCCGAGGTGGAGATCCGCGCCATGCTCGGCGACTTCCTGACCGAGGGCCGACAGGCCCGGCGCACGGACGGGTGCTGGCACCTGGAGCGCGACGGCTACCGGCTGGTCCTGGACCGGTCCGCCGCGTCGGTGGTCGACTACCAGACCGTGCACGCCGAACGCAGCTGGGCCCAGCACAGGGCGGGGATCGACTCCCGGATCTCCCAGCGCACAAGGCACAGCGACACCACCACAAGGCACCGTGACACCGCGACCGAGCGGATCGAGGAGCAGCCGATGAGCGCGCCCACACCACCGGTTCCGCCGCAGCCCGGGCCCCAGGACCCCACCGCGGCCGAGCACCTGCGCCTCTTCCTGGCCGGAATCGCACAGCGGGGGGAGGCCCGGGACCAGAGCGTGTACGGCTTCCTGCGCCACAGCCTCATCGCCGACCTGTACCGGGCGGGGAGCCGACCGGACGACCAGGAGAACGGCGACGTACTCTGCCATCTCTCCGGCCTGTCCGTGCTGTACCGCGTTCTGCCCGAGGAGGACACGGGTTACGAAAGGCTGCGCCGTGAGGCCCTGGAGTTGCTGGAGGCGCGCTGGGCCCGGGGAGCGGAAGCCGACCGGGTGTGCCTCGTCCTCCCCGCTCCTCCCGAGGAGGACTGGTCGGCCCCGGCGCTGCTCGGCGCCCTGGGGGTGTCGGTGATCTGGCGGGAGGCGGACACGTGGCGCGGCGAGAACGCGGCCCTGATCGCCGGGGAGCGCGTGCACGCCGACCAGGCCTGAGCCCACACGCCGCACGTACGCGACGGCCCCGTTCCCGTGCCGAGAACGGGGCCGTGCGGCCGGTCGAGGACGCGAGCACCACCGGGCAGACCCGCCGTGGGCTGGACGGGGAGGAGGTCGGCGCCTTCCGGATAACGAACCGCCCGGGGTTCCCGCGAACCCTAGGCTGGTGGCTATGACCGACCACGATCCCGCCACCACCAGCGTTGACGCGCCCCTGACGGCCGCGCTTCGGGAACTGGACCTTCCCGGCCGACTCCTGGACGACCTGGCCGCCGAACCCGACCGCACGGGCGAGCTCGTCATGGAGTTCGCCGAGGACCTGAACCGCGCGGGACGCGGAGACCGGGCCCGTCGCCTGCTGGGGGCCGTGCGCGATCACCTCCCCACCTCCGAGGACCGCCAGTACGCCTCCGTCGAACTGGTCAAACTCCTGCGGGAGAGCCGGGACGCGGGGGACACCGCCGAGGCGGAGCGGATCACCTCCGATCTGCTCCGCCCCGGCCGCCTGGGCGAGGGGCCCGCCCAACTGCTCGGCGAGGACCTCCAGGAACTGGGACGGTGGGAGGAGGCGCTGCGCTGCCACAACGTCGCCGCCCGCCAGTTGCTCGCCGCGTCACCGGAGGACCTCCGGGACGAGGACGATCTCTCCCTGGCTCCGCTCGTCAGCCGTTTGCTGGCACGGATGAATCTGGGTCTGACGCGCGACGCGCACGACGACGTGGCCCTGGCCGTGGCCCAGCGGCAGGTGGAGGGCCTGGCGGGCTTCTCCGGTGACGAGGGCGGGGCCCGGGAGGACGAGGGCCCGCAGGAGAAGGTGGAACCGGTCTACTCCCGCGAGGTCTTCGACGAGGCTTGCGCCCGGGGACTGCTCACGGGGGAGTACGTCGAGCACGGCGCCGACGTCTACTACCGCTCCATCGAACGAACCCTCCGGGAGCAGGACCGCGAACACCCGGAGGCGCGGCGGAGCGTGGCGCTGCACGGGGTGAAGGAGATCGTGGAGTTCGCCGAGCGCTCCGGCCAGGACCCGGTGAACATCGACACCGCCCTTGACTGGGTGTACCTGGAGCTCTCCGCGGACGACCCGAGGTTGCGGGCGTGGCCTCCCGGCCGTAACGAGCCCTGCTGGTGTGACTCGGGGCGCAAGTACAAGAAGTGCTGCGGTTCGCCCTCGAACCGCTGACCGCACACGGCTCCACACGCCGTATGCGCCCGCTCTCCTCGGAGCCTGAGGAGAGCGGGGCACCCCGGCCCCGGGTCCTTGCCCGCCGATGCCAGAGGCCGTGCGAGAACCCTTCCACCAACCTCCGGGTCCCCTCCTCCCACTTCACCGGGGAGAACACCGCATCCCCCATCTGGGGGGACACGGGAGGAAAGCCGGTGACTCGGGTGGACCAACAACGGTCCTGCTGTGGAAGGGCACCTCGCACCATGGTCTCTTTGGCAGACTCGGGACATGGATCTCCGACGACGCCTACGCTCCACTCTCGCCGCGAAGTGCGTGGGTTCGGTTCAGGGGCCGTCCGCGGTGGTCGATCTCAATCCCCGGGGAGTGGAAACGACGGTCGTCTGCCGCCCGGTGGCCTCCCAGGAGGCGCTGCGACGAAGAGCAGGCCGAACCCTGGGAGACAGGCTCGGGGTGTTCGAGGTCCTGCAGGCGCTCCCCCTGGAGGAGCGGCTACCCCTCGATTCCCTCACCAGCAGGGAGAGAGCCATTCTCCCAGCGGTGCCCGGTTGGGCACTGAGGAGGAGCGACCGGAGCATCCTGAGGCTGGCCGACATACCTGTGCACGTGGATATGGCCGCCGTGTGGGGCGAAGAGCCCTTCGAAGCCCTTGATCAGGCCTGCCGTCTCGGCCCGGGAGTGCCGCGCATGGCGGTGTGCGGGACCCCCGGGGACGATTTCGAACGGGCGGTGCTGGAGGCCGACTACCACGGCATCGGTCTTGCCGTGGCGCGGGGTGAAGAGGCCCGAGTCCTGGTGGAACCCCGGGTGAGGGCCTCCGAAGCGGAGGCCGCCCTGCGCTGGCGTTTCGCTGAGCGCGTCCACCGGGCTTTGGACGCGCGGAAAGGCCTCAGCCCCCCTCTCCAGCCCAGTACCTCAGCGCACCCGACGGGGTGAACGGACCGTTCGCGCGCAGAAATCGCCCGTTGTACTCGCCATAGCGGTGCAGAGCGCCCGCGCACAGGGCTCTCCACCGGGCCTCAGCCCGTCCGCGGGTGGTCTCACGGCTCAGGTCACTCCACCACCGCGACCAGACAGCCATGTTGTGTGCGTGGGCCTGCGCCGTGTCCGAGTGATCGTGCAGGGTGTTCAGCAGTCGGCCGACTGCGCCGCTGCCCCTCGCCTCTCCCGCCTCGACGCAGGGAACGCAGGTGCAGCGCAGGAGTTCGCCCACGGGCTGCTCGGCGAGCCGCATCCCCCGTACGTAGGCCATCAGGTTCGGGTCCAGGACGTTCGGGCTCCTGTTCCTGGTGAACACCCGTGGGTCCTCCCAGGGCGGCACTGTGTGCCGGGTGGAGGAGGTGTCGCCGATGGACGTGAACGGAGCACCGTGGACCATCGCGTCCAACCCCGCCAGGTCGGTGCGCAGGAGAGCGGTTTCTCCCGCCTCGAAGACGGTCTCCCTCAACGCCTGTGCTCGGGACGCGGACTCGACGGGATTGCCGCGGGCACCCAGGATCAGCGCCTTGGGAGCGCGTATCCGCTGCAGGAGGGACACCAGCTGTTCACGACGGCTCAACCAGAGGGCATCCAGGGGAACAGCCAACACCACATCGGCGGCGTCGAGGGCGTCGACCCGCCCCGCTGCCTGTCGTAGGGCCTCTGCTCCGTTCTCGTCCGCCGTCAGGAAACCGGTCGGTGTCAGGACCAGGTCGGCGCCGCTCATGGTGAGCTGGTGCAGTGTCTCCCTGAGCTGGTCCTCCTCGAAGAGACTGGATTCCCGGAGGAGGAAGGGTGCTTCGGGGGTGGCCACGTGGGACTCGTACGCGGAGGGGTCCAGGACCACGGGGCAGGGGCGTTCGCGGGCTCTGACGAAGTCCCGCACGTGGGAGGCCGCTCTTCGTCCGGAGAAGACCACACCACCGGTGGACGAGGACACCTGCACCAGAGGGGCGTGCTCGGGGCTCTTCACATGGAGTAGGACACGGCCGCGTACGGCGGCCAGTGGATCGGTGGGAGCGTGGTCGAGGGCTGGGGAGGGGCTCGGTCCTGGGGAAGGGGGCACCGCTTCACCTCGGGGTCCGCGTGGGCGACTGCACGTAGCGTTCCCGTGCGCGTACTCCGGGGCACCCGGCTGTCCGCTTCCGGCCACGCATCCGCGCCCGGGCGCCGCGTGTCCGGACGGGCCTCAGCCGCCGTCCGCCCCGCCATCCGGACCAGGCTCCGGTACATCACCCGCCTGCGCCGAGGCCGTCGTGACCTCCCCGCGCAGGCGTGCGGCCCTGGGGTCGGAGAACCCCTCCAGGGCCTGCAGCGCCTCGCGCCAGTGCCCCCTGGCCGTCTCGGCCTCCCCGGAGGCGGCCAGCGCGGAGGCCAGCCGGTCCAGACAGACCGCCAGCCTCCACCGGTCCCGGTACCTGCGGTACGTGCTGACCGCCTGCCGGTAGAACTTCGCCGCTTCCTCGGGGCGCTCCAGTGCCCCGTAGGCCTCGCCCACTCCCTCGAAGGCCTCGGCCTCGCGCACGTGGTCGGCGATCGTGCGGGTGCAGGACCGCCGCCTCGTGGAAGCAGGACAGAGCCTCCTCCGTCTGCCCGAGCAGGACGTGGGTCCTGCCGAGTTCGAGGAGCGCGTACCCCTCCCGGACGGTGTGTTCGAGTTCCTGGGCAAGCTCCAAGGCCTTCTGAACGAAACCCAGTGATCGGTCGGCCCGGCCGAGTTCCCGCCAGGCCGCGCTCAACGAGGTCAGACAGGCGAACTCGCTCATTCGGTTGCCGGTCCGCCGGTGGACGGCGATGGCCTGCTCGGCCAGGACCGCCGCCTCCTCCGGCCTGCCCAGGTCGAGGAGGCAGCGGACCAGGTTTCCCTGGACGATCCCCTCCCAGAGCCCGTCCCCGAGGGCCCTGGCAGACTCAAGGGAACGCTCCAGATGGTCGCGGGCCTCACCGAGCCGGTGCTCGCGCAGGTGGACCAGGCCGATGGCGTTCAACGACATGGCCGCACCGAGGGCGTCGTCCAGCTCGCGCCGGAGCTCCAGGGCACGCCCGTGGTGGGTGATCGCGTCATCGGGCAGCTGGGACTGCAGGCATGCGATGCCCAGGCCCTCCTCCAGGTCGGCCTCGACCGAGGGGCGATGTTCGCGTCGCACCGTCTCCAGACCGCGGCGGACAGCGGCGGTCCACTCCGCACCGAGGCTGTGGAAGGCGGGGAAGTGCCGCAGGACCAGGGGAAACCGCCAGACGAGGCCGTCCAGATCATAGGCAGCGGCCGTCGCCGCCGCGGCTATCAGGTTCTTTCCCTCCAGTTCGAACCACCGGACCGCGTCGCCGTTGCCGGTGAAGACGGGACTCTCGTGCGCCCCATCGCGCAGCAGCTCGTCCGGTCCGGGACGCCGCAGGTTGGAGTCGACCACCCCGAGCGCGGCGTACGCGGTGCGCAGGTACCAGGTCAGGAGCCGCTCCAGGGCTTCGTTCCGCGGCCCCGGCTCCTCCCCGTCGCGCACCTGGTCCATCGCGTAGGAGCGGATCAGGTCGTGGAACCGGTAGCGGTCCGGGCC
Organism: Nocardiopsis camelliae; assembly: GCF_028993595.1. Lineage (GTDB taxonomy): Bacteria > Actinomycetota > Actinomycetes > Streptosporangiales > Streptosporangiaceae > Nocardiopsis > Nocardiopsis dassonvillei. Next base: position 4,110,724 of record NZ_CP118614.1, on the reverse strand, counting down.
GGTCTGCTCCAGAAGGTGGGCGCCCACCAGGGTGTCCAGGGTGCGCCGGGCCCGACGGGCGGGCAGGTCCGCCAGGGCCGCTGCGGCTCCGGTGCTGAAGTCCCGGCCGGGGTGCAGGCCGAGCAGCCGGAACAGGCGTGCGGCGCCCTCCGGCAGGGCCCGGTAGGACCAGGCGAAGACGGAACGGATCGTGCCGGCCTCCTCCTCGTCATCGGTGGCCAGGGCGTCCCACAGCGAGGACTCGTCGCGAAGGTCCTGGATGAGGTCGGCCAGCGGCATGTGGGGACGGCTCGCCGCGCGCTCGGCGGCGATGCGCAGGGCCAGCGGGAGCTGTCCGCACAGCCGGGCGAGTTCGGCCACCTCCTGCGGGTCGTCCTGCGGCCGGTGGCGGACCGTGACGTGCTCCAGGAGTTCCACCGCCTCGGCGGGATCCAGGGTGCGCAGGGTGAGGCGCTGCGCGCCGTCCCTGACGACCAGGCCGGACAGCCGGTCCCTGCTCGTGACCACGACCGCGCATTCGGAGGAACCCGGCAGCAGCGGGCGGACCTGCGCCGCGGTCGAGGCGTTGTCCAGCAGGATCAGGACGCGTTTCTCGGCCAGAAGGGAGCGGTAGAGGGCGGAGCGGCTGTCGGTGTCGGGGGGAATCGAGCTGGTGGGGACCCCGAACGCACGCAGGAACCGGTCCAGCACCTGCTCGGGCGCCATGGGCAGCCCGGGGCCGTACCCCTGAAGGTCGACGTAGAGCTGTCCGTCGGGAAAGCGGTTCCGGACCCGGTGCGCCCAGCGCAGCGCGAGGGCCGTCTTGCCCACTCCGGCGGTCCCGGCGATGACGTGGACCGTGGTCTCGGAGGGGCCGTCCCCGCCTTGTTCCGCTCCCCGCACCGGCGTGCTGAGGATCTCGAGTTCGCCGGCACGGTTCACGAACCCGCGTACGTCGCCGGGGAGCTGCCGGGGCACCGGGGTGGGGGAGTGGCCCGACCCGTGTCCGTGGAAGTGGACCCCGCCGCGGACGTCGCGTGCCTGGACCGCGCGGCCGGAGACGTCCGCCATCCGCGACCGTGTGCTCTCGGACGGTTCCTTCTCCGGTTCCCCGCCCTGTCGGGGCGTGCCTTTATCGGACACCGGCGATGTCCGCCCCGCCCACCTCGCGGACGAAGTAGTCCTCCAGGGCCTCGGCGGCCGCGTGGAGGGCCGCTATCTCCGACCTGCACCGCGCGGTGACGTCGGGGTCGGCGAATCGGACCGCCCCTCGGAGCACGCCCTGCTCGTCGTAGAGGATCTTGTAGGTCACCTCGTCGCCGAGGGTGACGATCTCCGGAACGGGACGGTCCCGCTCGAAGGACGCGAGCCGTTCGGGAGAAACGACGCGGATGTCCTCGCCGCACTGGGCCCGGACCCGCAGGGAGTGCAGTTCCCAGAGCAGGTAGACGGGGAAGGGCTTCTCCACGACCCGGACCCGGCGGACACCGCACCCCGCCTGGGCGAGACGGGTGAATTCCTTCCGAAGAGCGGGGCGGTTGTCCTCCAACAGGCGCAGGGACTCGTCCCGGCGCCCGTCGATAAAGGCCAGCCAACTCCTGCTTTCCGGTTGATGGAACTCCTGTTGCCGTTCGAGCTTGTAGACGTCGGTGTTCCTGAGCGACCCGAAACGGTTCCTGAAGTCACTGGAGTAGTCGGTGAGCGCCAGGTGATCTCCGGTAAGGGAGTCGATGGTGTCAAGCATCGGGAATATCCGATTTCGCTGAGATCAGTGTGGAACGGGGGATGACGATGAGTCGCTCGTCCTCCGCGATAGCGGCCCCGTTCGGGAGCCGATGGGCATAGGTCCGCGTCAGGTCACGGCCGATCACCGCGATGTCGCCGTTGGAGAGTTCCCAGATGTCGGGGCAGCCGTCGACGTGGTCGGTGTTGCCCAGCTCCGCCGGTGATCTGCCCAGTCTCCGTGCCATGTCCGCAGCGGGATCCGCTTCCCAGGGGCGTGTCATCGTGAGCCCTTCCACGCACTGTTCGGGGGGTGTACGTGCGCCTGACGAAAATAACACGAAAGCACGTATTCCCTGGGTGATGACCGTGTCGCCCACGGACACTATCGTCTTTCCTCGCCAGGTGTGCCGTGTTCCTTCGAATCCATCCCGGATTGCCGTGTCGCCTGAAGGGCAGGTCAGGGGATGTGTGGTGCCAAGGGTGGTTTTTCGTCTTCTGATGTAGCGGTGAGACTGTTTCTCAGCTTTTGCTGAAGTGGAATGTGGATTGTCCGCATCCGGTCATGGGGCGGGAGGGAGACAAGGGTATTTGGTCCCTGAATTCCCTGTTCGCGGGTAACCTATGGCGGATTCGCATACGAGGTGCGCACGGTCCCGTCACGGCGCGGGGTCGACGTCGAGCACGTGGACGCCCTCGGCTGATGAGACCACGATCGTGCCGTCGGGGGTGGCCAGGAGGTCGTGTACCTGTGGCGGCACCGACCAGGGGATGACGGCCTTCTCCGGGGTGTCCGTGTCCAGGAACAGATGACACAACCGTCCTGGAGGCTCCTGTGAGTAGCCCCGGCCCTGGACGAGGGCGGCGACCGGACGGCCGCCCCATTCGGTCACCCGCGAAACCAGGACCCACGGGTCGTTCGGGAACACCGGTTCCAGGTCGGGCAGGGTGACGATGTTCCCGGACTCGGCGAGGTAGGTGCGCCCGGCCGCGTGAGCGATCTCGACGTCCCGGCCATCGGGAACCCCGCTGTGCAGACACACCTTTCCCACCCAGGAGCCGTCGTCCGCCCGCTGCACGTAGACGAAGCACTTGTCGACGACGCTGAAGTCCTCGGCCCCGAACTCGACGACCTCCTCTGTGGTGGCCCAAGCCAGGTAGCCGTGCCGAAGAGTGAGCCGCTCACTGATCTCCCGGTAGCGGTAGTGTTCGCAGGCCATGCCGAGGATCGGTTCACTGGTGCCCAGGTCCACCGCCGTCACCGAACGGTGGTAGAGCCCCTCATCGTCCTCGTGTAGGAAGAGCAGGTCACGGCCTCCGCAGCGGCCCAGAGCCAGGGCACACACCTCATAGAAGCGTTCGTCCGTGTAGGTGCGAGGCAGAGCGAAGGTCTTCAGCACGGACCCGTCGCGTACGTCGGCGATCGTCAGGACCTTGGGAGCGACGAACGCCAGGACCGGTTCGGGTCCGAGCCTGGGAAGGTCGACCAGTTGGACGGGAGAGCGGAAGGAGTGTACGGGGCCCAGGGGGCGGCGGCTCCTCAGGTCGAAGGCGGCCGCGAGGAAGCTGTCGTGGGGGAGGCCGGGGTCGGAGTCGTCGTCCGCAACGACCAGCAAGGTGTCCCGGACCAGTTGAAGGCGTGCCCCGTGCCAGTCCTCGCCCAGCAGACGCGTCTCGCGCATCGGGTCCCCTCCGTCGGTTCCGGTTCCCCGGCATCGTAGAGCCCTCTGAGGGGCTCCGGTCAGTCGGCGGCCGCGGGCATCCGGAACCTGACCACCGGGACGGTGTCCGTGTCCGCTTCCTCGCCCTGTCCCGGTGACTGTCGTCCGGCGTCCCTGTCGGGGTTCACATGGGCCAGGAGTGCGCCGAAGTCAGCCCAGCCCTCACCGCTGCGTTCGCCGCCACCGGTGAGGTCGTACCAGACGGCCGGAGTCATCGGCGGACCGACCGGGACGGCGCGCACGGGTGCGTCCAGAGCGCGGTCGACTCCCAGGGAAGCGACGGTCTCCACCCCCAGGGCCACGCCCACCGGCGTCGGCCCACCTGTCCGGTAGGGGCTGCGGGTCAGGTCCGTACGGCCTCGGCGGCGGCGCACCTCCATCACGTGCAGTACGCCCCACTCGGTCAGCTTCCGCACGATCGGCACCAGGGCTGACAGGTCCGGCTCCTGCTCCGGCGGATGGTTCACCGTGAGCGTGACGGTCTCGCGGACGCCTTCCCGGGTCCGGCGTACCCGCAGAGTGCCGCAGAAGGCGCGTACGCCCTCCGGACGCACTGACGCGGGCGCGCCGGCGAACACCAGCCACGAGGGACGGGGAGACCGGTCCCGGCACAGACCTGTGAGGGAGCTGGTCTCCCATGCCAGGGTGGCGGGTTCGGTGGGGCCGAACAGGGAGGGTACGGCTCCGGCCAGGGTCTCGGTGAGAAGCTCGACCGTCTGGCCCAGGACAAGGTTCGGATCGGCCGGGTGGTCGGCCTTGAGGGTGACCTGGAGTTGGTGATCGGTCTCCTCCGGGGCCGGTTCGGCCCGCAGCGGGGAGTCGGCCACCGGAGTGCCGGGCGGGTCGGCGATCAGACCGTAGCGCTCGTCCCAGTGCAGCGGGCGGCCGGAGAACCCGTCGCGGAACCCGTCGCCGTCGGCCACCGCCCAGCGGGCCAGGGGCGCGGTCAGCAGGGTCGCCAGCGGTTCGGTGAGGCGCGAGTCCGGGGGCGTGACCAGCTGAAGGGCGCGGCCCTGGCGCGCTTGTGCGGCCAAGGCGTCGGCCAGCCAAACCGAGACCGGAACGACGGGCCGGTCCTCGACCACGACGGCGGCCTCCTCGGTGAGTGCGGCGACCACCGGATGCCCGGTGTCCCGGACGGGCAGCCCGTCGAGCTGCGGCAGGTGTTGCTCCGGCTGCCACACCAGTCCGCCGTACCACTCCACCAGCGTGTCGGCGAAGCGGCGCATCGCCTGCCGGGTGGTCGGGTCCGCCAGACCCGCCTCGGTGGTACGGGCCTCCACCCACCAGGGCTGCGCGGGCAGGGTGTCGGGAAGCGCGGTGTCCAGGAGTCGTTCGGCCTCGGCCGACACCGCGAGCCGCTGGGCGGCGTGCACCGCCGCGACCAGGTGCCCCGCCTCGTCGCGCAGCTGGACGAGCGCGCCATCGGCGACCAGGCGCACGCGTAGTGACGGCCCTGCCGCGGCAAGGGCGCGTGTCAGCCCGGGGATGCCCGGCGGGTGCTCCAGGAGGGCGATCAGGGTGCGGCTCACGGAAAGGGCTCCTTCAAGAACGGATGTGGGGGGGCGTGGCTGGGCCTACCCGGTGGCTCTGCCCTCGGCTTCTTCGCGCAGTTTCTCGTGGAGCCAGTCGGGGATGTTTTCCTCGTCGCGAGGGAAGTACTTCAGGTCGTTGGTGAAGCCCCAGGCCGTCGGGAAGAGGATGTGGGGGTCCTCGTCGTAGTTGTAGCGGACCTTGAACCTTCCGGGACGTGTGATGACGTACTCCATGGAGAACCATGTGCCCTTGCCGTCCTTGTACATCCCGGCACGAAGGTCGTCGAGCAAGATCTCAGTGTGTGGAGGAGCTCCCTTTCGGATGCTCTCACCGTTCGCGAGTTCGACGATGGCCAAACTACTCGAATGATCAATCACTGACTCTCTGCTGTAAGTGATCCGCTCCCATTCTTGGGGCATTTCTTTGAGGATTTCTGCACCGAACTCTTTGAGGATTTCCTGCTGTCGTCCATAATCTAGGCGTCCTCGCTTGAAGAACTTGCTAACCAATTTATCCTTTTTGTCGTGAGGGTCGTGAAGGGCGGGATCCCTCAGAACTTCAGGTCGAATGCTTTATTTTCACATCAGTCACTGGTGTAGCGATCAGAGAAGCGGACGATCTCTCTGAGGACGTCGTTCCAGTCCTCGTGGCCTTCCACTTCTGGTTCATATCCAGCACTCCATCGGCCGAAGAAGATATCGTCAAGGCACTGGTTGTCGTGCCCCTCCTTGAGAAGAGTCTTGGCTTCTTGGCGAAGGCCTTGCGAGATCTCATGGAGGGTCTTATTTTTCTCGAATACTTCGGAGAGTGTCTCGCCTTCGATGGTCCAGTCCTGATGTAGGTAGTAGTTGAAAAGGTAGCAGCGATTCCTGAACCTGTTGTCCATGCTCTTCATTACGTGTACGACCGGTGGGATGAGGTGGACACTCCTTCCCAGGTTGCTACTGCCGTCCTCCATGTCGATGTCCCACGTCCAACGGCAGACTGGTCCGGGTGCGTTGAGAAGAAGAGGCATGTCCTCCCCGCTACCTACTCGGTGGCTCTGCCTTCGGCTTCTTCGCGCAGTTTCTCGTGGAGCCAGTCGGGGATGTGCTCCTCGTCCCGGGGAAAGTACTTCAGGTCGTTGGTGAAGCCCCAGGCGGTGGGGAAGGCGATGTTGGGGTCGTCGTCGTAGTTGTAGCGGACCTTGAACCTACCTGGGCGGGTGATGACGTACTCAAGGGAGAACCAGGTTCCCTTGCCCTCTTTGTACATCCCGGCGCGGAGATCCTTGAACAGGAGCCCAAGGCCGGCAGGCATCCATGGCTCAACCTTTTCTCCTGTCTTGAGTTCCATGGTGAGAGAACTCGACGAGTGATCGATTACGGATTGTCGGGTGTAGACGATCCGCTCCCATTCTTTCGGGGCTTCGGTGAGGATTTTCGTTCCTACCTCCTTGAGGATATTCTGCTGCTGTGCATGGTCCAGGTGTCTGTGCTTAAACAATTTTACTAACAATCTCCTCCTGCTGTCGCGTGAGTCATGTGAGCCTTTTGAATAATGTAGATGCTCGGAATTAGAGTCTTCGTTTCAGGCTTGGTAATCGAGCGGTATTTTCTGTGCCTTATTCTGAGGGAATTGTCAAAAAGTTACCGACTTTCCTAAGTCTCCCTCATGTCGGAGAAATCACGCATAATGCCTCCACTCCAGGGGAGTCGTTCCTCGAAGTCGCATGCCGCTACGGCGGGCAGAGATGCTTCCCAGAGGGTGCTGAGTAGGAGAGACACCTGAGAAACCAGCGACGGAAGCAAGGAGTGATCTTCTAGTTCAAACTCAACGAGCGCAGGCCAATAAAGAAAATCTTCGTTGAAGGTCCCGTCTCCATCAGAGTCTTCGTTCCGGATTACCTCGACACGGGAATCGGAAATTTTTATTATGTCTTCGTCGAAGCTCACGTCAAAGGTGGCGGATACGATGTTGCGCACGGAGGTCACGTCTGCCTTTGCGACAAACACCTTGCAGTACAGTGCGTCAGAAAGGGGCATTACTAGGGCACCTCAATGAATGGAGGGTTGTCAAAAGGTCCTTTTTTCAAAATGAAGGATATATCCACCTTCATTTTGAATATTTCTTGGAGTTGAAGCCGGAGGGGTTTGAATCCCGCTTCTCCTGACTGAATCTTTCCAACTTTTATTGCATGAAGCATGGTGCGTTCCTTGGAGCTTCCTGGGTTTGGCTGCTTAAACCGCTCCTCGATAATTCTGTGGAATGTTTCTTCGTTGATTCTCACTGCAAAATCAATGTCTGAATCAGGTCTGGCTGTTCCGGCGGCCCTGCTGCCTTGGACAACGATATCATCTGTTCTGTCTCCTACGGTTTCTCGAATGAGTTCTGCGCCTTTTTCAAAGTCCTCTTGGGAGATGCCCTGCGGGGGGCCCTCATGGTAATCCTTGGATGATTCTCCATCATCGTTCCCGCTGGTGATTGTGCCGTCTCGGGGCGGTTCGTCGCCGCTTCCTGAGTCACCACCGTCGGGCGTGAGTGACCCCTGGTCCTCGCCAGTACCATCCTGGCCGTGATCATTGGAAGTGTCGTTTTCCTGGAGACCTTGCCCATTCTGCCCATCTTCACTGTGATCAGAACCGCTGTTGGCGCTGTCCGTGGCACCGGAATCATCGACGGTGAAACCGTCCCCTCTGGCGGGGCCGGAAACCGGGGCCGTGGGACTCTCCTGCCCCGAGGCGGAACCGTCGTCGACCGGGGAGGTCGCCCAAGGGGCGCTGGAGGTGTCGGAGCCGCTGTCCGAGGTGCCGTCGCGCAGGTCCTGGGCGGTCGGATCGTCGGTGTCTCGCGGTGCGACGGCCTCACTTCCTGCCGAGGTGCCCCCGCCGTTCAGAGCCGTCCCGCCCACATCCGGTGAGGGAGTGTTCCCGCTGGGCCCGGTGGGAGCCTCCGGGGACGGTGCCGGAGTGGGGGAACCTGACGGTGTCCCTTCAGAGGCCGGAGACCCGCTGGACTGGCTCTCCAGACCGGACAGGGACTCGTGCATCCCGCCGATAGCGTTGCCCGGGTCGGACTGGCCCCCGGTGGGAGCGCTGGTGGCCATGCCCACGGTGTCGGTGCCGCGGAGTCCGTTACCAGTGCCGTCCACACTGTGGGTGCCGCGGCCGCCGTCAGGGGAGCCGTTACCGTCGGGCCCCGATCCCGACCCGGACCCCGACCCCAGGTCGGGGCCGTCGAGGAACACCCTGCCCCAGCCCAGGGGAGAAGCCATGAGCGCGATGTTCCCGGCTCCGTTCACGATGGTGTACTCGGGCCGGTGGTCCCACTCACTCACCGGAACGATGGCGTCGCCGTACGCCTGCCACGCCTCCTTCGCGTTGTGGTACTGCGCGTCCAGGCTCTCCGGCGCGATCCACTCGCCCTGTCCGTCCGAGCCCGCCAGCGCCCAGAAACTGTTCTTAGCCTCCTCCCAATTGGTGAGGAGGTTCTGGCCGTGCTCGGTACCGAAGGGGTAGACGAACTGGCCGTCCCGGTACAGCCCGGTGGTGACCCCCAGTCCGACCGCCATACCGATGGCGATGTCGCCCACACTCCAGAACACGTTCTCCAATGCGCCGGGTGGCTCGTCCACCGCGGAACCCCACGGGTTGGCCTGGTCCACGGGGGCCGAGGCCGTCCCGTACACCTGCCAGGTGCGGTCACCACCGGTGGAGGTCTGGTCGTGCCCGGCCTTGTCGCTGTGGCCGGTGAAGAAAGTACCGCCGTAGTGCTGGCCGATCGCGTTGGCGCAGGCGCGTTCGGCCTCCTGGTACTCGTGGACGGCCGCTGCGACCCGGTTGTTCAGGTCGTTGTTGCGCTCGCGCTCGTCCTCGTCCTCCAGCCACTCCCTGTCCCAGCCCACGTCGGCGCGGAAGGCCTCGGCCTCCGCCTTGAGGCCGGTCAGGCGTGACTTGAGTTCGCGTGCGGTCTCGGCGAAGGTCTCCAGCGCGCTGGCGGCGTCCCTGACGCCGGTCGCGACGGCGGACCCGTCGGAGGAGACCGGGTCCAGGGCGCTGAGCAGGGTGTCGGCCTCCGGCGCCACGTAGACGCCGGTGAGGGAGGCCCAGGTGGAGGTGATGCCCTCGCCCGATTCCTCGATGGCCTCGCCGACTGCGCGCAGTCGGCCGACGGCCTCGTCGAGCTCGTCGGGGTCGACATTGGGGATGGGGACCAGGCCGGGGACGATCCCGCCGTCGCCGGCGGGTGCGCACGACTCTGTGGAGAAGGAGGTGAATTCCATGGGGCCTTCGGGGATGGGGGAGGGCAGAGAGCCGGAGGGGCGTCAGGGGAGACGGGGATGGAAAGGGGCACGTTGGCCACGGCGCCTTGCCCGGCGCAGCGCTGAGCCCTGGGGAGCCCCCGGGCGGAGGGTCAGTGCGGCTGGTTCTCGGAAGGCTCGGGCACCGTTCCTGCGTTGGCCTGGGCGTTCTCGGCCATCTCCAGGTTGCCGTTCGCGTAGTGCATCGTGGCCTCGCCCGCGCCCCCGGTGGCGCTCGCGCTCAGGGTGATCATCTCCCCGACGATGCCGAGGAAGTGCGTGCCGAACTCCCCGAGCGCGATGCTGATGGGGACGCTCGAAGCCGCGGAGTTCACCTCCTCCAGACGCGTGCCGAGGTCGGTGTACTCACCGGACAGCCCGGTGGTGCCCTCCTCGTCGCCGATGAGACCGGAGACGTTGCGCAGGACTCCGTTGACCTCGGACACCTGGATGTTCCACGCGGACATGTGGGGGCTCCTTCTCCGTCGGGGGCGGTGGAGGGCGGTGGCGGACCGCATGTCTGGTGGCCGCGCACTCACCGAGAGTTCCACAGGGGTGGGACGTTTTCTCACCTTCTGCGTGGTTTCCGAAGGTCAGGTCGGCATGGCGTGGATATGCGCGTATGTGCAGGTGAAGACGAGGAATGACCAGGGAAGCACGAGGAGGGGCATGGGCCCCGGGTGGCACACGTCACTTTCCAGGGTGCGTGGTGGAGGAACTTCTCCCGGGAGTACGCGCAGGTCACGCGTGTGCGCATCGGCGCTGGGGATATGGCCGGATGCGGTCATCGAGGTCCTGGGCTCCGGGGCCCGAGGGCGGCATCGGTGTCCCAAGCCGCCCCGTAGGGCTGAACACACTTGCCGGTGTCTGTTCCAGTCCGGGCCGGAGACCGAACCCCGTAGCGCTCCAGGGAATCGCGGACGGCGATCCCGGCAGACTGTCACGGGGACGGGCCTACGCGCGGCGCGGCGCGGTCATGAACCTGACCGTCGACACCGAACACGCCATGGTCAGCGCACCCGTCCAGGGTTCACGAGGGAGGCCCTAACGGGTGGTCGTCGTCTACCAGACCATCGAGGACTACCGGTGGGGCTGGATCCTGGAGGACCTGGCACAGGATCCCGACGCCACCGCGGACCCGCTCACCGACGAACTTCCCGGGGACGTCGAGGAGGTGTTCGCCCGCCACGGGGTGCGGCTCTTCCCCGACTCCGTCGACGACCTCGACATCCACTGCACCTGGCCGGACCGGGGCATCTCTGTAAACACGGCGTCGCGGTCCTGTACACGTGGGCTTCGGCGCTCGACGACGCCCCGCTGCTGCTCTTCGCGTGGCTGGGAAGGGCCGAGGACGAGGGGAACGCAGCCCTGGACGCCTCGGGGAGCGGGAGCGGGAGCGGACCGGGCGGAGAACTGGGAGTGGAGGTGGCGCCGTTGGTCGATCACGTCGCCGACTTCTGGACCGTGGGGGAGCCCGTGCGTCTGGCCTCGCCCCGTTCCTTCGACCCGCTCGCGCACTGGGAGGGTTCCACCCCGGGCGCCGCCTCCCGGCTGGCGCCCGTGTACGAGCGGATCGGCCGTACGACGGGTTGATCATGTCGCTCCTGACGGGCGGCCGGGCGTCCCCTCGCGCGGGGCGGCGTTCGCCGTGGTCGATGAACGCGCACAGCGGATGGAGGCCGTAGGTCTTCTTCCAGGTGGGGCCGCTATCTCCTTGTCGGAGTGGGCGGTGACGAGGGTGGCGTCCCGGTCTCCCCCTCCGTCCTGCCCGGAGTCACGCCGTCGGGGAAACCGGGCGGGGCCGACGTGGGCCAGCGCGGGTTCGTAGGCCCTTGGTGCGGCTCGGTGTGAAGGTGTGCTGCCCGTGGTCGAGGGTAGGCCGGGGAACGAGAGGCGATGGGGAGCGAAGTCAGGCAGTCCTTCTCCGGACGAGGGTGGCGACATGACTTCCCGGATAGAAGCAGGACGTGGGCGGGAACAGTACGCTCACAGGGTCGCCTGGCCACGGCCCCGGTAAGCCAGCGTCCAGTTCGAGGAGTCGATTACGTGCTGATCCGTCTACACGACGCCCTGAGGCTGCGTACCTCGCCGCCGGTATTCTTCGGCGCGGCCGCGGTGGTCATCGTGTTCGTGCTTGTCACCATCATCTTCACCGAGCCGCTGGATGCAGCCGTCACCGTCGCCTCGGACTGGCTGTACGCCAACCTGGGCTGGTTCTACATTCTCGGCCTCACCTTGTTTCTGGTTTTCCTGGTTTATGTTGCCGCCAGCCGATTCGGGCGGGTGAAGCTGGGCCCCGACGACGAAGAGCCCGAGCACTCCGGTCCGGCTTGGTTCGCCATGCTCTTCGCCGCTGGCATCGGTAGCATCCTGATGTTCTGGGGCGTGGCCGAACCCATCAGTCATTTCGGTGATCCGCCGCGGGGGCCGTCCCTGGGCGTGGAGCCGGAGACAGCAGCTGCTGCCGCGGACGCGATGAACTTCACGCTCTATCATTTCACCCTGCACACCTGGGCGATCTTCACCCTGCCAGCGCTGTGCTTCGCCTACTTCATCCACAAGCGGAACCTGCCTCCGCGTGTCAGCTCAATCTTCCAGCCGATTCTCGGTGAGGGGATCCACGGGCCGATCGGTAAGTTCATCGACATCGTCGCCATCGTCGGCACGGTCTTTGGCGTCGCGGTCTCCCTCGGACTGGGTGCTCTGCAGATCAACAGCGGAGTCAACCGTGTGCTCGGCATCCCGGAGAACGCCGTGTGGCAACTGGTCATCATCGGCGTCGTCGGCGGGGCCGCGATGATCTCCGTCGCGTTGGGTCTGGACCGCGGCATCAAACGCCTGTCCAACATAAACATTTGGATGGCCGTGGGTCTGCTGGTGTTCATCCTGCTGACCGGTTCCACTCTCTTCGTGCTCCAGGGAACCATCGAAGCGCTGGGCCGTTACATAGTGAATCTGCCGGAACTGGCCTTGTGGAACGACACCTTCGCCGACACCGGTTGGCAGTCCAACTGGACGGTGTTCTATTGGGCCTGGACGATCAGCTGGTCACCGTTCGTGGGCATCTTCATCGCCCGGATCTCCAAGGGCCGCACCATCCGTCAGTTCATCACCGGAGTACTCCTCATTCCGTCCGGTTTCTCGGTGCTGTGGTTCGGCATCTTCGGGTTCTCCGCTTTCGACATCGAGCTCAACGGTGAGGGCGGCCTGGTCGAAAGTGTCGTGGAGCAGCAGGACGTCCCCGGGGCGCTGTTCACGTTCTTGGAGCACTACCCCGCCACCCCCTTCACCTCGGTGCTCGCCATCGTCCTGGTGGTGGTCTTCTTCATCACCTCGGTGGATTCCGCGGCGCTGGTGACCGACACGATGGCCAACGGCCATGAGGACTTCAACCCGTTGGGGCAGCGCATCTTCTGGGCCGTCGCCATCGCCGTGGTAACCGCCACTCTGCTGGTGTTCTCCGGAACCGGCGGTCTGGGAGCGCTGGAGAAGATCGTCGTCCTCGTCGGCCTGCCGTTCTTCGTGATGGGATACTTCCAGATGTACGCGGTGTACCGAGCTCTTCGGGAAGACGCCGGAGAGCTGCCGGCTATGCGGACACGCAGGTGGAAGAAGGTCCTGCCCCCGGAAGAGTACGAACGCCGCCAGGACGAGGATGAACACGACGTCTCAGAAGTCGTCGTTCAGCCCGAAGCCATCGACGAACCGCCCGTGATGCGTGACCCCTACGTCGACCGGGGCCGGGCGACCGGAGCCCCCGGCACACTCTCGGCACGGACCGGTTCGACAAGGCGCCCCGGCCAGCAGCTGAACCGACCGAATCGGCCGCCGCAGGCCGGAGGTCAGGACCGGAAGGACTCTGATTGAGAGCGTCCGGCGGTAGGGGCGCTGCGGTGGCCGAGCACATGCGTACCGAGTTGGTGGATGACGAGTCGGCTGGGAATGCTGGAGAGTTGATGGCCGCATGCGCCGCCCTACTGGATGAGACCGGCGAGTGAGAGGGGTCGCGGTACCGGCTCGTGCATGCACCACCCTCGTCGGTCCCCGTTCCGGCCGCATGGGCCAGGATGACCATCGCCACCGGTGGGGCGCCGAGGCCAGGTTCGGAACCGTCGCCAGCGCCCGTGTGGGGCCTGGCCCGGATATGACCACAGAACCTGAACCCGTCAGCACGTACCTGCTGATCCTCAGCGAGCGCGAGGCCGTGGCGTGGGTGCTGCGCACCTCACGGATGGCCTTCCCCGCGACGCGACGCGCGGAGGTGGAGCGGCTCAAGGTCGCTGGCACCCCTGAGGACCTCGTGCCGGAGTACGTGGAGAAGGTGCGCCGCTGGAGATGGCGCTGAGCCGCGTGGGTGAGCGGGTGCGCGGTGCCAGCGCGGACGTGCCGGGCGGCCAGGGCGTGGTGCTGCTGTACCGGGCGACGCCGCTGGCGCGCTACGAGCAGAGACGGACCCTGCTCGGACGTCTCGTCGAGGAGGCGCGCGAGGCCGACCGGGCCCCGTACGGGCTGTGGCTGCTGTGCCCGATGCGCGGACCGCAGACTTCGGCCCTGCTGGATGGACGCCCCGCGGGCATCATCGCTGACGCCGAGCAGGTGCTGCTGCCGCGCGGCTTCTCCGCCCCTGAGGCCGTTCTGGTGGGCTGACCCGGTCCGAAGTTCGCCGTGGGAGCGGTGTGGACGTGACCACAAGCGGTCACGTCCCCTGTCCGGATGTTCTGCCCGGGGTCAGCCGTGCCCTCCGCGACGACGGAGTATGCCAGGAGCGCCGACGCTGAGCCTGGAACCCGCGAATTCGCGGGATGACTTACTACCACAGACGGGAATTTCCGGGCAAACGCGCCACCGTTGCTCCGCATCGCTTTCCAAAGGGGTGAGTGACGGTGCGCGGACCCCTGGTGACTAGGATGGCACCGCGATTCTCCTGGAATCGATACACATGCCCCGGACAGGACGGATACGTGTCCTGCCCGGGGATTTCTCTGTCTTCGTCCTGTAGGGGGAAACGTGTCCGAAGAAGTGGGAGTGGAAACAGACCTCGGTTTCAGCTCCGGCCTGGACGCCGAGGCCATGGCCAACGCCATGGCCGGTCTGTCGGACATGTTCGACCACCTCATGGAGGAGGCCAGGTCCAGAAGCGAGCACGCGCGGATGCGTACGGGATACGCGGTGTTCCTGGACAAGTACGTCGACCACATCGCCGAGGTCGAGGAGAACGGGCTGCGCCTCGCCGAGAACATCCAGGCCGGGGTGGCGGAGGCCGCGGAAACCGACCTCAGGAGCGCTGAGGACTACTCCCACGCCTGGCCGGACATGCGCAGCATCAACTTCTGACCCGCCACCCCGGTCGCTGTACGGCCGGAAAGCCAAGGGGATTCATGGGAACTTTCGACCTGAATTTCAACCCGGAGTCCACGGACGCGATCTCCGGCCTGATCAAGGAGGACGCCCGGGAGTTCGAACGCCTGCGGATGAGGATCCTTGGTCAGTCCGAGGAACTCGACACGAGCTTCAACAGTGGAGCCGCAGCCTTCTCGGACGGTATCGGATGGGACATCAGCAGAGCCTCCGCCGAGGAGATCAAGCAGTGGCAGGACGCGGGAGCGGCTGTGGAGTTCTGCGCGGGAGTCACCCAGAGGTGGGGTGACTACGTCCAGGAGTTCAATCTGGAACGCAACAACCTCATCGGGGAGTGGAAGGAGGCCAAGGCAGCACAGGAGGCCCTCATCCCCGAGGAGTACGCGGGGGAGACGATCACCTACACGTACCCGGAGGCGGGGTTCCTCGGGATCGGGGACGGTGCCAGGGCGCGGGAGCTCTTCTCCGAGCTTTCGGACAAGCTGGAGTCACTGCGTGAGCGGGCCAAGAAGAACTACGACGACCTCCTGGACAACGGCGACGAGTGTGGAGACATGCTCCGGGAGGGGCCGACACCCGAGAACGTCCGTCTCCTGATGGAAGGCGGGTACACCGACTGGTTCTTCTACAACATCGACCCGCAGACGTACGCCCCTCCGATCGAGTTGAGCCCGGACCAGGCGGACGAATGGGCCGAGGACCTGGAGGAGTACTGGTCCGGCGAACGGGAGATGGACGAGCGCTACGAGTCCCTGATGCTGATCATGGGGATGCTGGCCTCCCGCGCCCGCATGGCGCAGGAGGGCGTCGGGGAGATGACCGACGACGAGATGCAGATCCTCGAGAACTTCTACGCGACCCTGGAGGAGTCGCGCGCGGGCCAGGGCGGGGTCGTGGAAATGGCCGCGTACCTGCCGCTTGAGGGCATGGACCCGGAGGAGTCGGATCGCATCCTGAGCATCATCGGTGACGGCATCGTCGCGCTGTCCAACGAGGACTTCGGAGGCGGCTACGACCGGCTCCCCGAAAGCGTCCGTCACACCGCCGAGGGTTACTTCCTGCACGAGGACTACCCGTCCGCATCGTGGGTCAGGGACATGAAGAACCTGGCCGAGATCTTCGAGCACGTCGATCCCTCCCTGGCACCCGGGGAGGCGCTCGGCGGTGCTCTGCACACCTCCATCGGTGTGTACTTCGCCGACGGCGGTCCGGTGAACTTCGACTACGACGGCTTCTTCGGTCAGGTCCTCGACGTCGCCTACCGCAACGAAGACCTCAACTTCTCCCTGATGAAGGGAGAGTTCGAGCATCCCGCCGTCGACGATCCGACACGGATCGAGGTCGGTGGCGAACCCATCGAGAGCATGGAGGATCTCGCTGACCAGGCGACCATCGGCCTCTTCACCCACGACTGGGACGACGGCGGCGAGGCCATGCGTGGCTTCAGCGACTGGATCGTCGAGTACCAGGACAGTTCCGACCCGGACCAGCGGGAGATGGGCAACGAGGCGCTCGCCGTCTTCCTGGACATGGTGACGAAGGGCGACTTCAGTGAGAGCCTCAACAACACCGGTGAGGACGTGGTGGAGACGAACGACGCGGGTGAGGAGGTCACCTGGCGGGACGTCTCGGTGGGGCACCTGAACCCCGCCATCGCGGAGGGGTTCTCCGACATCTTCCTGGCGAACATGGAGTACTTCGCCAACGGAGAGGGCCTGGGCGAGTCCGCTTCGCCGTGGGGCAGTGAATCTGGAGAGGATCGCTTGCCCTCGGTGTGGATCGACGAGGACAGCGAACTCTGGAAGGGCGACCACGATAATCCGCGGGTCTGGCTGAACCCGGAGACACGGCTCGCCTTCGTCCAGTACATCATGGGCGACGAAGAGACGGCGGCGAACACTTATGCGGAGGTCTTCGAGCATGAACTGAAATCCCTCGAGGAGTTTGCTTTCGGTAATCAGGAATGGTCGATTCCTCGAGACGCGGGAACGCTCAGGGGCCTGGTTGACCTTGCCCTGGAGAATGAGGCTAGGGCCAGGGTTGACAGTAGTGAGGAAGAGGCGGAGTACGACAACAAGGTGAGGGGTATCGCGGTTGACGTCGTAGGAGGCATCGCCGGTGATCTCAAAATTCCAGGGGTTATCGTTGAAGCTCTCAAGGCAACCGCGAAGGAAGAGCTCGAAATCCCCGCCCAGTTCGAGCAACAGGAAAACGCGGGATCCAATGAGGGGGCGTGGGAGCTTTCCCATCACTCCAAGATTTTCGCACTGGCTGCGCTCGCCGAGAGCAACGAAGAGTTCATGAACACCCTGAAGACTGACCATGAGGGCGTTCTTTCGGAGGAGGGTGAGTTCATCATGGACTTCAATGATTGGGAGGTTCCAGGTGATGGGAGAGGCGAAGCCCTGACAGAAATCATGGTGGTGGCCGAGGACTACTCCCTTCCCGGCTCTGACCGCACCGCGAGCGAGGACATCGAGACCTACGCGGATGGTTACCGAAATCAGCGTTCGACGTGGGAGGACAAGTTCCCGCCGAAGGAGGATGACTAGGCGTGGGTGTTGCGAAGACGAACAGGACCATGGTCTTCCTCGTCTCCTGTTCCTTTGTGCTTTCCTCCTGCTCGTGGGGCGGGGATGAGAACCTTCCCTATCCGGACTCCTTCTCCGACGTGGAGTGGGAGTGGGAGAGCCCGGATCCCGAAGGAGGCCGGATCATCCCTGTGGCTGGTGGGGTCGCGGTCGTCCGGGACCACACGGTCGCAGTTCTCTCAGGCGAGAGCGGCAGGGAAACGTGGACTTACGACGACGAGGAGAACGAGGCGGAAGAGGTGAGGCTGTCCGGAAACGGTGACTACCTGGTATGGGAGGTGGTTCTCGAGGAGCTCGGGGTTCGGGAGTACGGGGACGAGAAGGCCGAACACTGGCTCGCCGATCCCGTCACGGGAGAGATCGTCCACAAGCTTCCCGCGTCGGGCTATGTGGGGCAGCGGCTGTTCACGGACGATCTCTACGTGCAGGAGGAGCAGGTCAGAGAGGGGGAGCCCACACGTTTTGCGGCCTACCAACTCGCTGATGGTGAGGGCGGCGACCCGGTGTGGACCTCGGATGCGCATCTCAGGTGTGAGGCGAAGCCGGAGTTCGAGGTCCGCAATCACGATGCGGTCCTGGTCGGAGATGTGGTGCTCATTCCCTACACCTGTGTCGAGGACGAGATCGGGTGGCGTGGTGAGGGGCCGCAGACCGTAGTGGCCGGGCTGCTCGGGTTGGACATGGAGAACGGTGAGGAGTTGTGGCGGGCCGAGAGCACCATGGAGGAGGCTTCCCTCCACGACTCCTATGACCGGGAACTGGAACGGGTGAACGACGACTACCTGAACGTGTATGGCCCCCACAGGGAGACTGTCAGGCTCCTGGAGGCGCGTACCGGAGAGCCGGTTCCCGACAGGGGAGGGGCGTTCGCGGGTCCCGGGAGCGCGTCGTGGCTGGTGGATGACGTGGGCGATGACGAGTACGTGCGGCTTGGCGAAGGGCTCCGTGAGGAGGCCGGGGTCGACTTCTCCCGCGAATCCGGCATGAGCGAGGTAGTCCCCCTCGAAAGCGGGCTGGCCGTGGTCGCCGACACGGGAACGGATCCCACGGCGGTCTTCCAGGCGTGGGACGAGGAGTCGGAACGGGTCTACGTGGAACTGGGCATCGCCGGACACGAGGTCCTCGACGTGGAGTCGGTGCCCGGGGCGGTGGTGGTACTGCACAAGGACCCGGAAACCGGCCATCTCGGGCTTGTGGGCCTGGCCTGAACATTGACCGGTTGCGAGGACTGTGCTCCTGTGCGCCCCCGCCGGGTCCTCCTGCGGCTCCCCGCCCTTCGACGGGCAACCGAGGGGCATGGGGTCCGGGACAGATCACGGCTGGTCACGCCTGTGTCGCTGTTGGAGAGCTCCCGGAGGCCGGTGCATCCGTTGACGTTGTCGGTGCCGCCCAACTCCACCGGTGAGCCGCCCAGCCCCGTCCCATCCCCGCAGCGGAGTCTGCCTTCCAAGGCCGTGCCATCGTGAGCCCTTCCGCTCATTGCCCGAGGATGTAATGGTTTGTTCGCATCCGGTCGTGGCGGGGGAGGAGGGCAGGGGGCCTTGGTGCTTGGATTCCTGTTCGCGGATGCCCCGTGGTGCGCGCGTGGGCGGTGTCATGAGGCCGGGGGTGCCAGTGAACAGGTATCGGCCTGCCGACGATGGAAGCCCTTGTGGTTGGCCGTTTTCGGACACCCGGTGGTACTGACTTCCACCGGGGCGGGCTACTAGAGTTCCTGCCCGGTTTCCACACCCCTACGGACGTGAGGAGAGCGGTGCCCGCCAAACGGACCTGGCTTGACGTCCCGTACGCGGAGAAGGACCTGGCGAAGGCCGAGGGGGCGAGGTGGGACCCCGGCGCGCGCCGGTGGTACGCGCCCCGGCCGGGTATCGCCGAGTTGGAGCGCTGGTCGGCCCACCCCGTGGTTCCCGACCTGTTGCCCGGGGAGGGCCGCTCGCTCGGCTCGGGACTGTTCGTCGACCTGGTTCCCACCACCTGCTGGTTCACGAACGTGCGCTCGTGCGTGTCACAGCAGGACTGGGAGCGGTTGCGCCGCATGGTGGTGAACCGCGCGGGGCGGGTGTGTGAGATCTGTGGGGCGTCCGCCGACCGCGAGGCGCAGCGCTGGTTGGAGGTCCACGAGAGGTGGGTCTTCGACGAGCGGTCCAGGAATCAGACCCTGCGGCGCCTGATCTGTGTCTGTACCCCCTGCCATACCGTCACCGGGCCTTGACCCTGGATCTTGGACACGCTGAACCCGACAGGTGTCGGGAGGAAGCGAGAACCAGGGCATGGCCCGCAAGACCTACTCCGAGGAGTTCCGCCAGCAAGCGGTCGACCTCTACCTCAACACCTCGGGCGCCACCTTCAAGGAAATCGCCTCAGACCTGGGCATCGCCCGCGGCACCCTACAGAACTGGGTCTACGCCCAGCACCCCGAAGGCCGCCCCACCCCGAAAGCCGCCACACCCACCACAAACGCCCCAGGCGCACCGGCCAAAAGCGAGAGCGCCGCGGCCAGGATCGCCCGTCTGGAAGCCGCCCTGGCCGCCGAACAGGCCGAACGCCAAAAGCTCGAGACCGAACGCGACATCCTGCGCCAGGCGGCCAAATATTTCGCGGGCGAGACGAACTGGTGAACCGCTTCGAGTTCGTCGCCGACCACCGACACACCTTCGAGGTGAAGCGGTTGTGCGAGGTCATGGGCGTGGCCCGGTCCTCGTTCTACGCCTGGCTCAAAGCCGCCCCCGCCCGGGCAGCACGCCAGGCCGCAGACCTGCTCCTGGCCGAGCGGATCCGCGCCCTGCAGGACCCGAAGCAGAGCGCAGACCCCGCCTACGGGGCGCCCCGGATCACCGCCGACCTCAACGACGGAGCACACGAGGATGCACACATCAACCACAAGAAGGTCGCCCGCGTGATGCGCGAGCACGACCTGGCCGGGATCCGGCTCCGCCGGCGGGTGCGGACCACCACCGCTGACCAGTCCGCCCGCAAGTACCCCGACCTGCTGGGCCGCGACTTCACCGCCCAGAACGTGGGCGCCAAGTACGTCGGGGATATCACCTACCTGCCGCTCGCGGGCGGACGCAACCTCTACCTGGCCACGGTCATCGACCTGTGCTCGCGCAAGCTGGCCGGGTGGGCGCTGGCCGACCACATGCGCACCGACCTCGTGGCCGACGCCCTCAGGGCGGCCGCCCGCGAGAGGGGCACCCTGGCCGGGGCGGTGTTTCACTCCGACCACGGATCGGTCTACACCTCCCGGGCCTACGGGGACCTGTATTCCGAGCTCGGCATCGTCCAGTCGATGGGGGCGATCGGGTCGAGCGCGGACAACGCTGCCGCGGAGAGCTTCAACGCCACCCTCAAACGCGAGACCCTGGCCGGGGAGGCCCCGTGTACGCGGACGAGGCGACGTTGCGGCGCACGGTGTTCCGGTGGGCCCACCGGTACAACACCCGTCGTCGTCACTCACACTGCGGGAACGTGTCCCCGAACGACTTCGAGGTCTCCAGAGCGTCTACGCTGGCGGTCGCGGCGTAATCAATCACCCCCGTGTCCAAGATCCGGGGTTAAGCCCCTCTGGACCGATGACGTGTGGGTGGTGGACTCCACCCCCGTGGAGTGCGCCCGCTCCCGCGAGACCGTCAAACGCTCCGACCTGGCCGGATGGGCCCAATACGGGTACTGCGCCTCCCATTCCCGGTTCTTTTGGGGGCTGCGCCTGCACCTGGTGTGCACCCTGAGCGGGCTTCCCATCGCCTTCGCCCTCACCGGAGCCAAAGCCGACGAGCGCACCACCCTGCTGGAGATGTTCGAAGAAGACCCCGGCCTGGTCACCGACCGCTCCGGGCAGACGCTGATCGCGGACAAGAACTACTACGGGCGCGACTTCGAACGCTCGTTGGCCCAAGCAGGTCTGTCCTTGCTACGTCCGGCACGCAAGGGAGAGCGCCCGCGGTCCGGGGCGGAGCTGTTTCGGCCGTTGCGGCAGGTCATCGAGTCCATTAACCAGACCTTCAAGGGCCAGTTGGACCTGGAACGGCATGGTGGGCGCACCCCGGGCGGGGTGATCGCCCGGGTGCTCCAGCGCATCTTGGCGCTGACCGCCGCGATCTGGCACAACGACCGCACCGGCCAGCCGGTCCTACGCTCGTTGACGGCCTACGACCACTGACCCCTTGGAATTACTCATCTAGACGACGCCGACGGTGCCCGTGCCCTGCTGGAGCGACTGATCCCGTTCGCGCAGGTGTGACGATGAGCAGGCCTGATGAACGGGGTTTCGGGCCTACTCGTCCCTCAGTTCCATGTCCTCGACCAGGGGGATGTTCTGCGGGCCGGGGTGCGTGAGGCCGAGAAGACCGGGAGAGTCGTAGCCAACCGGGATGAGGCCGTGTGTGGGCTCGAACTCGGAGGGGAGGTTCGTGTCCACCACGAAAAGCTGGAAGGGATTGTCCCGGGCACCGGCGATCGCCTGAATTCGCTTGTAGATGTTCAGGCTCAGCGCCTGGAGCGGCCCCAAAGACTTCTGCGGACTGTCCAGGATCAGGCAGCTGGGGAGGCGGTAGTTCGGGTTACTGAGCGCGGTCGAATGCAGGGTGAGCCAGTACCCCACGATGAAGGGGATCTGGTTGCCTCCGCTGATGTTGACCCTGTCGAACCTCGTGCCGTCGATGTACGGCAGGTAGTCCTTCGGGGAGATCCACCCCTCCTCCACATTGGGTGTGTGTAGGGCGTGCAGGAGACCGTTGTACAGAGTGCTCAAATGCTCGAACAGGTTGTCGTTGGAGCGCCGAAGGTAGTCGTCCCTGTCCCGATGCGCCTCCGCCGCGGTGTTGACTTTCGCCTCGGCCTGGGCCACATCCTCCTGGAAACTGGCGATCTGAAGGTCGACACCCAAGGCATCCTCGAGTCTGCCGATCCCGGCCTCGGTACGGGCCAGGGCCTCCCTCACCAGGGAAAGCTCCTCGACGTGGGGGCTGTTGGCGCCGGTCAGGAGCTCAATCTCCTCACGGAGCTCACGGTTACCCGCCTGGAGTTGCTCCAGATGGGTATGGAGGACCTCCCTCTCCCGCTCACCCTGGCGGTGCAGAGCCATGAGCTCTTCCCGCTGTTGGGTCAGCTGGACCTCCTGAGCCCCGGACTCACCCGGGATGACGAGTGGAAGGGCTCCCTCCCGCCCCGGCCTCCTTCGAAGGCCCTCCTCTGATGCCGGATCAGGTTCGTCCTGGAGACAGAGCCGACACGTGTTCTCGGGCACGGATGGTCCACGTTCGACGATGGACTGCATACAGCGCGGGCACTGGGAGAACTCGATGTGGGCCAGCAGCCCACCAGCACTGTTGACGCGCTGGACACGGTCAAACTCCCTTTCCAGTTCGGCCACGCGTGAACGTCGTTCTCCCTGGACATCATCGAGGGACTGAAGGGCTTCCCGAGTCCGAAGAACACTGTTGCGGTTGGTTTCGAGCAGGCCCTGCAGGGTGAGTGCGCGGTCGTCCCGGGTACCCATGGCGGAACGTAGCGCGGCGAGGCTCTCTGTGAGACGGTCGCGGCGCTGCTGAGCCTCCGCCAGTCCTTGGCGCACATCCGACCCGGAGGGCAGCGAGGCCCGCTCCCGGAAGGCGGTCACCCCCTCGTTACGCCTCTTGGACTGCTGGAGGTGGTCCCGGGCCTTCAGTAACTGCTCCTCCAGCTCCTGAAGTCGCTGGTCGATCATGTCGAACAGCAGCTGGAAGAGACGCCTACGCCGCTGGGTCACTCCGGATGCGTCGTGGTGGGCGATGCGCTGGTCGATGTCGCTCTGGGAGACGTGGACGTAGTCCCAGACGTGCGCGAAGGTCAGGGTGTCGCGTTGTCCGTTCACGGTGAAGTCGACGTCGTCGCGTATGCCCAACCATCCCAGGAGACGTTTTCCGATCGTCGGCACCTCGGAGGTGCCGTCCGACACCGGATAGCTACCGATGCCCTCCTGAAGTGTCAGGTCGTAGACCTGGACCTCACCCGGGGTGACGGTGCTGCGGGACAACCGGAGCTCTTGTGTCCCCGCCTCGATCTCGACATGGACCTTGAGCACCTTCCGTTCCACGACCGGGGTCTTGCGGAACTTCAACCCCAGCCCGAACTTGACGAGTTCGATGATGGTGCTCTTGCCCGACCCGGGAGGACCGATGATGAGGTTCAGGCCGCTGGAGAACTCACGGCGCGAGAGTTCTTCCGGCCGGTCCGTCTCGACCTCCAGAGTGTTGATACGGAAGCGGGTACTCACCTGATCACCTTCCCGAAACGACGGGTGTCGATCTGTGGAAGGTGCGCACGGATGAGTAGGGACAGACGGTTTCCGCTGAGGTGCCCGGCAGCCTCGGCGATCACCGAACAACGGTCTGCCACTCTTCTCCACGGCGGGGTGGCCCGGGCCTGTTCGTTCACAGACGCTCCCGCCGGGGTGGGGGCCAGGGTGACACGCGAACGCCCCTCGTTGCCGGACTGGAGAAGACGGCGGCTGATGAGAGCCCCCACGACCGTGTAGTAGCGCTCGTCCCAGGGGCCGTAGCGGTGCCGACGCATGGGAGCTTCCGGGTTCTGGGCGTCCGGGGCGGACAGGTGGAGCCTTGGATCGTCTGTGCGTAGCTCTTCCAGAGCCCGATTTGCCAACCCCGGGTAGCGCAGGAGGAAGTCCAGCTTGGCGAGCTGGGTCAGACCGTCAACGTGACCAGGAGTGGGGTGGGCGTGAGCCACCGCGTTGACCAGTAGGAGAACCCGAATCTCGTGGTAGTCGCGGTCGCGTTGGAACAGCGTGAGGTGTTGCACGGTCACGAGCCCTCCTGCTGGGTGTCGGGAGGGGACAGGGCGCGGGTGTTGGACTCACCAAACTCCAGGAGCAGGGCGCCGGCGTCGAACCGCTCTTCGGTGAACCAGACCCAGCACTTGTTGGTGACGTGGGCCACCGCTCCGGTCAGCAGCGTTCTGGTGAGGGGGAAGGGAAGCTCTGGGAGTCCGTCGACGGGAAGGCGGATGCTGTCACCCCACAAACGCCAGCCCATGTCCTCCTGCGGCACCTTCCGATTCTTGAGGTCGTACCCGACGTCGTCGACGCGCTGCAGCAGTTCCTTGGTGAAGACCTCCACCTGGGCGTGGTTTCCGGGGGAGTCGTCCACCCCGTCCGTGGCGTCCTTCCATGATTTCAGGCTGTCCTCGGCACGTTGGATCTCGTTGGCCCCGCATCGACCGGCGTCCATCTTCACAGAGACCTTGTGGCGGTAGGGGAACTCGGGCGCGAGAAAGTGGCGAGGGCGCCTCACCGCGCTGCTGACGACCTCCCGGGCCTGGTCGGTGGTGATTCTGCGGCGGAGTATGCTGTGGGGAAGATCCCGGCGTTCGTCGGAGTGGGATTTCTGGACGAGCTCACTGAGTTCGCCCCATTCGAGTCGTAGGCTGGCGCGCATGCTTTGTTCCACGAAATCCGTAAGGGTTTTCCACACTGATTCCGCTTGTTCGATCGGGTGTGCTAACCCTCGTAGGACCGGTTGGACGTAACTGATCGGTGCAGAGGAGTCAATGGTGCGCCGTCCTGGGATGTTGGTGTCCAACTGAAGTTTCCTCAGGAAAGGGTCAACCTTGCCCAGGAGTGCGCTGTTCGGTTTGCAGTCCTGTGCCCGGGCGCGTCGGCCGGAGGCCTCTTCTTCGCTGAGCCCAGCCTGCTTGTGATTCATCAACAGGTGCTGGGAAAACTTGTGACCCAGACCGGTGAACGCTGAGTCCGGCACCTCCCGTCGAGGGCTGCCGGAGGAAGCGTCGCTGACGAGGCACAGGTCTCCCAGGGGGGAGGTGTTCGCGCGGTGGAGAGCGTTGTTGGTAGAGAGTCGGCAACCGGAGACACTGGGGAGTCCCTGGGAATTTCGGTACAGGTGGGCGAGACCACCCTTGTCCAGGAGACTGGACCACTCCCAGGCGCCCTGGTCCAGATCCCGTTCCTTGCCTGAGACGAGGATGGTTTCGGGGCCGTTGAGGAGGACCCAGTCCTCCCAGTGCTCACTGATCAGGGCCCGATGCGGTAGGTCACGTCCTTCCCGTTGGTCAATGATGTCGTCCGCGACGAGTATCAGGAGATCGCGCGCGGCGACGCGGCATTGCCACGCGTACTTGTCGAAGGTCCGAGATCCCACGTCCTCTGGTGGGCGTGTCGTGGCCAACTCGAACTCGTCCAATCAGCACCATCCGCTCTGGCTGCCCTCTGCCTCTAGGTGTTTCTATCATTTGCAGTACTCCAAACAGCGAGGGTTGTGTCCGTTCTGTGATTAATCGATATGTGGGCGTTTCCTGGGCCAAAAAGGCATCAGCAAGGGTGGAGGAAGGGAAGCCTGTAGCCAGGATGTCAAGAGGCGAAAGGCGGGTTTTACGAGCGAACTTCGGGAAATCTCAGGAGGCGCATGTGGTCTCTGATGATGACAACGCCGCTCCGGGGCCGTGACCTGTGACAGTCAGTCCAAAGTCAGCCCCGAACCGCCTCCGCGACGGCAGCGATCTGGGACAGCAGGGCCTCCGGGTCGGTATCCAGATCCAGGACGTGCTGGTGCACGGTCACGCCCGGATCGCCGTGTAGACGGTGTTGTTCCGCTGTGGTCCCCGGGCCCGCCGCGTAGACCAGGTGTCCCTCAGCGAGGCCGAGCCGGGTGCAGTACGCCAGCATCTGGTACAGGTCGCCCGTGTGGCCGCCCTGGCCCCTGGCCCGCTTGTACTTGACGTCCACCACACCGGTCGGACCGGTGGCGCCCGGTGGCTCGTAGACGAGGTCGGGGCGCAGCTCGGCGGTGTGCGCGTGGTCCAGGTGGAAGCGCCTGTCCTGGAGCAGGCACCTGCCGCCTCTGCCGCGCAGGGTGTCGGCGAGGGCACGGGTCACGAAGTCCTCGAACACCTGCCACATGCGCAGGACGAGGCCGTCTGCGCGCACGGCCTGGTTCCCGGAGAACTCGTAGGAACCGGATCTGAGGACGAGTTCCGCCAGCCGGAGCGGGTTCTGGAAGCGGGTGTTCAGTCGACTGGGCTGCCAGGCGGGCAGCTCCTGGCCGGGTGGCAGGGGCTCCACCCCCTCCAAGCGGATGAGGATCCGACGCAGGAGGGCGCGTGTACCGGCCCGCGTCCCCGTGGTGCGAAGGAGCTTGCGCGTGGCCGTGAGCAGGATCCGGTTCTCGGCGATGTCCGTGGTGTGGTCGTCGTAGCGGATCTCCGCGGGCAGGGGCTGGCCGAAGCGGCGGCGGGCCTGCTCGGTGGTCCGCAGGCGACCACGAAGCACCGGCGCCGACTCCTCGACGGTGCGGTAGCCCTGGAGGACCCCCTGCCCGAGGGCCCGCTCGCACATGCGGGCGAAGGCGTGGGCGATGACGGGAAGCAGGTCGTCGTTCTCGTGGACGTCCACCGCCTCCTGGTGCCAACGCATGCCTCCCTGCGCGTAGCCGAGGAGGAAGAACAGGCGCCGGACGGGGAGCTTGGGTGTGATGACCAGGTCGATCGCCTCCCCTCGGGAGGTGAGCCGCACGGACCCGACCATCTCGCGGTCGGCGCTGACGCACCAGTGCCCCTCGGGTTCCGGTGTCACTGTGACCAGCCGCGAGGCGGTGAGGAGGGCGGCCTGCGCGGTGGTGAGCCGGACGCCCCGCTGCGGCCTGTGCTCTGTCAGCCGCAGAGCGACTGTCACGACCGCTCATCCAGTCGCAGTGCCCTGCGCAGAGAGGCGAGTCCGTACCTGGCCTCCACGTCCGTTCCGTCGCCGTAGTGGTGCTCTTCGAGGAGGGGGAGGATCTGATGGCGCCACACGCGGTCCAGGCCGGTGGGGGAGGAGTGGATCGACGTTCTCATCAGGTACGACGGGCCGATGCGGAAGTCGCGGTCGTCGATCCGGTCGTTGAGCGCGTCCAGCAGGAGCGCCGGGGTCTCCGGCAGGTCGTGGTGTTCGAGCCATTTCCGCAGCACCGAGGACACGGGTGCCGAGCTCGGGTGCAGCTCGGTGAACCAGAAGCGTCGGCGCATCGCGGTGTCGACGAGGGCGATCGAACGGTCCGCGGTGTTCATGGTGCCGATGATGATCAGGTTCCGCGGAAGGTCGAACCCGGCGTCTCCCTCGGACCCGTAGAGCAGCCGGACGGATCTGTTCCGGTACTCCAGCAGGAAGTAGAGCTCTCCGAAGACCTTGGCGAGGTTGCCCCGGTTGATCTCGTCGATGATCAGGACGAACGGCTCCGCCGGGTGTTTGCGCGCGGCGCTGGCGAGCGTGCGCAGAGGGCCGGGGGTGAGGGTGAAACCCGCGGACCGTTCGGCGTCACCGGGGTGGGGTCGGTACCCCTCGAAGAAGTCCTCGTAGGAGTAGGACGGGTGGAACTGCACGAGCTGGCAGTTCTCCGGCCGGTCCCCGGTCAGGTGGCGGGCCAGCTCCTGGGCCAGGTGGGTCTTGCCGGTGCCAGGGGGCCCGTAGAGGACCAGTTGGGGCTTGTCGCGGAGCAGGTCGACGCACTCCGCGAGCCAGGCCCCGTCCATGAAGACGCTCCGCGCGAACTCCTCGGTGGGCTCGGGCAGGGTGAACTCCCGCTGCTTCGGCGGCCGCTGCCGGGAGCCGCCGACCAGGGTCTCCATCTCCTCGCGGAAACCGGTGAGTTCGAGCAGATCGCTGTTGGGTGTGCCGACCCGGGAGGCCAGCTCGGCCGACAGGTCCTCGAACAGGTCGAGCGGTGCGGAGCGGGTGTGCCACACGACCTTGCGGACCAGCCTGTGCGGGGCCGAGGGAGCGTCGGTGCCCAGCTCCTCGCCGTCCACCACGCCGATGTGGACCTGTCGGCCGACGTTGGTGAGGACGAGGTCCCCGCCCCGCATCTTGGAGACGAAGCTGTGCAGCGCGAAGACGAGGCGTTCGCGCTCCTCCGCCGACCAGTGCTGGTGGAGGCGTTCGACGGTGTCACGGACCACGGTCTCGCCCACGCCCGGACGCAGGGAGTCGGCTCCGTTCGCGGTCAGGGAGCACACGCCCCGCTCCACCCAGGACGTGTGGACGGAGCCGTCTCCACCCGGGTCCGTGCCGCGGACCAGCCAGGCACGGGCGGGGAGCGGAGCCTCGTCGGCGGCCGTGCCGTCGGCGGAGACCTGTTCGGTGAGCTCGGCCCAGGACAGGCGGTGGCTGCTCAGGGTCCAGCCGTTGGGGCCGAGGATGCCGTCGGCGTCCAGTAGCGCGTTCGCCGCCGCCTGTTCCTCGTCCGTGAGGTGGGCGCACTCCGGTGTCCGGTCCTCCTCGTCCAGGACGCGGTGCCAGCCCTCGGTGCGTGCCGCCGACAGGTACTGCATCAGCGCCACGGGGTCCAGGCCGCTCACCTCGGCGAGGTCCTTCAGGCCGACCCAGCGTCCCTCCGGGAGCGACTGGAGGATGTTGCCGACCAGGTCGTAGCTGTCCTTGGCCCGTTTCCACTCGTGGTAGCGGAGCTTGATGAGGGGTTTGAGGTTGGCGTCCTCATCGAGTTCGGACAGGGTGTGGCGTCCGGCCCCCGTCAGTTCCCAGGTTCCGTCGCCGTCCTTGCGCATCCATCCGGCCTTGACCGCCTCCGTGGCCATCCAGCCCATGTGGGTGAACGGGGTGGTCTTTCCTGACACGGCTTTGCGCCAGGCCTCCTCCAACCCGGGGTTCGCGCCCAGGACGAGGTTCCAGAGGGTGTTCTTGTGCAGGCCTTCGGGATGCTTGTCCAGTACCTCGAAGAGCGTGCGGGTGATCCTGGCACTGAGTTCGCTGCGGGATGCCACGAAGGCTGCCTTCCGGGACGCGTGGGGCGGGGGAGAAGTGATGAGCGTACTGGCAGAACCGTCCCGCTATATGTTCTTTCCATACTTTTGTGGTCTTTCGTATCTGGAGTGGCCGGAAGCGGCCAGAGACGGAAAACCTCGAACGCGCCGGGGCCCCGGTTGGTACAACCTGCGTGGCGGAGTGCCAGCGGGCCGCGACCGAGCGGCCCCCTCCCGCCGAGGGGAGCGTGTGCGGGTGCCTCTTACGGATGGTCTGGTGGCCAGGATCGACTTCCAGGACGACGTCACCGAGGAGGAGGCGGACCGGCACACCCGTGACCTGGTTCTCCTGTTCGAGGACCTGGACGTCGACGAGGTCCGCGCCGCGGAGGGGGACACGGCCCCCGGCACCCGGTCGGCCGACCCCGCGACCCTGGCCGGTGCCGTGCTGGTCACCGGGATGCTGCTCAAACCCGTGCTCACGGCGCTCGTCTCCCTCGCCGGAACGTGGCTCGAACAGAGCGGTCAGAAGGCGGTGACGGTCGAGGTCGAGGGAGCCAAGGTCACCGTGCAGGGACCGGTCTCGCCCGGGGACGTGGAGGCCTACGTCCGGGCCCTGCGTGCGGGCCCCGGGTCCGCGGCCTCCGGACCGGAGGGCGTCGACGCCTGATGCGCACCGCCATCCTCCTCGGGGTCAACCGCTACGACGACCTGGAGAACCTGCACTCACCGCACGCCGACGTCGCGGCCCTGCAACGGGTCCTCAAGGACAACGGCCACTACGACCGGGTGGAGACCCTCCTCGACCCCACCAGAAACGGGGCCATGGAGGTACTGGAGGAGGTCCTGTCCACGGGGCGCCCCGACGACCTGCTGCTCGTGTCCTTCTCCGGGCACGGCGTCAAGGACAAGAGGGGCCGTCTGCACCTGGCGGTCAAGGACACGCGCCGAACACGGCTGGAGACCACGGCGCTCTCCGCGGAGGTGCTCAAACGCCTCCTGGAGGACTCCCGGATGCGGAGCAAGGTGCTCCTGCTCGACTGCTGCCACGGCGGCGCCTTCGCCGACGGGTTCGCCACCCGCTCCGCCGAAGACGAACCCCTGGATCTGCAACGCCAGCTCAGCGACGGCGCGGGCACCTACGTCATCGCCGCATCAGGCGCTCTGGAACGGGCCAGGGAGGGCGACAACACCCACGCCGTCCAACCCTCGCCCTTCAGCACCTCGGTCGTGCGAGGGCTCGCCGGTGCGGCCCCCGACGCCAACGGCGACGGATGGATCGACGCGGTGGACCTCTACCAGCACGTTCACCGCGAGGTGGACCACGTGGACGGCCAGCGCGTCACCGTCTCCTCCCTGGGAGTACGCGGGGCGCTGGTGCTGGCCCGCCACACCGGTGCGGCCACGGCGACCGACCTGCCCGGGCGCTCCGGCCCCGGTGCCTCCGCGTCCCACGAGACCGAGGCCGCACAGGAGGGCGCGGCGCGGAGGCACACGCCCGGTCCGTCCGCGAGCCGCGGACAGGGCGAGACCGTGGGACACCCCTCCCCGGGCGCCGCCGGGGGATGGCGCTGGGACTCCTACCTGGACTACCTGCGGGACTGCCTGACGCGGCAGAGCGTCCTCCAACAGCTGCCGGACGCCACCGGGCAGGACACGGCGGTCTGCGCCATGGGATCGGAGGTCCTTCTCAGCCGTGCGGCGGACCGGTGGGCGCTCACTGGGCGGGCCGGGAGCCTGGCCAGGGAGGCCGTCAAGGAGGGGCGTCCGCTGCGCTACGGCTATCCGACGGTGCTCTTCGACCCCGTCAGCAGCGACCGCCGCGGCACGAAGCCCAAACTCGCCCCTCTGATCGTCATGGACGTGGAACTGGCCCAGGAACCCGATGGACCCTTCCTCGTCCCGGTCGGGGAACCGGAACTCAACCGCGAACTGCTGGTCTCCGTGGCCGACCTCGACGAGGGCGACATCGAGGAACTGGTGGACTGGTTCGAGGCCGACTGGGACGGGAGCGGGGTCGCCGGTCTGGCGGACAAGGCGCGTGCCGTCTGCTCCCGCCTCGGCCTGCCGCGGGTGGACGACCTCGCGGCCGGGGAGCTGCGTGACTCCGTGGACGTGCTGCGCGGTGCGCGCCGAGGGGCGCAGAACGCCGCCCTCCTGTACCGGGCCGACCCCGCCGGCGCGGCGGTCAAACAGCTCGTCGGCGATCTCGACCACCGCGAGGGACGGAAGGGCATCCGGATCCAGTCCCTGCCCGGCACGGCCCTGGCCGCGCTGTCCGACCCACAGCACGCGGTCCGCTCGTGCGAGACCGCCCTGCCCGTGGTCACCGGCCGCAGCAACACCGCCCAGGAGGAGATCCTGGCATCGGCGATGAGCAGGACCCTGACCGTCGCCACCGGCGCGCCGGGTACCGGCAAGAGCGAACTCATCACCTCCGTGGTCACCACCGCCGTCGCCGCGGGCCAGTCCGTCCTGGTCGCCTCCACCAACAACACCGCCGTGGACGAGGTGGTCACGCGCGTCAACCGGATCGGCCCGGAGGCGGACCTGATGGTGCGTACCGGGAACCGGACCAGACGTGCCGCCGAACCCGAGATCCTCAACGCGCTGCTCGCGGCCGAGTGGGGGCCCGTGGATTCCGCCACCGCGCACGCGCGCCTGAGCGCCCACCAGCGCGGACTGGAGGAGGCCCAGCGTGAGCTGGCGGACGTCGAGGAGACCGAGCGGCGCCTGGCGTCGCTGGCCGACGCCCGCGAGCGACAGATCCGGCGTCTGCCCGACGGCGTTACCCCTGCCGATTTCGCGGGGCAGCGGCAGGTGGGCGACTGGGCTCGCAGGACCGGAGCGGCGCTGGAGTCGCGGTGGGCCCGATGGTGGCACCGCTGGTGGGTCCGTAGAGGACTCGGAATCGCCGGTACGGAGCGTGAGCTCGCTGAGGTGCTGGCCTTCCTGGTGATCGAGCGTGAGTGGAGGGAACTGCTCGAACGGAGGAGAGGGCGACCGTCGCCGGAGGAGACGGCTGAGCGTGTGCGCGCACTGCGCGCGGAGCGTCAGAAGGTGAGCAGGGAGTTCCTGCTGGGCCGGTTCGCGCAGTCCCTGGTCCGGGGGAGGGCCGTGATCGAGGAGCGGCTGCGCAACCTGGCGTCGGGGGACAGCGGCTGGAAGGGTATGAAGGCGCTGGTACGCGTGGTGAGGGCCTGGGCCACCACCTCCAGGTCGGTGCGCGGGGTCTTCCCGCCGGAACCGGGCCTGTTCGACCTGGTGGTGGTCGACGAGGCCAGCCAGTGCACCGTCGCGGACCTGGTTCCGCTGCTCTACCGGGCGCGGCGGGCACTGGTGATCGGCGACCCGCACCAGCTCCAACCGGTCAGCGCGCTGTCCGTGCAGGACGATCGCAGGCTCCAGGCCGTCCACGGGCTGAGCCGGTCCGAGGGCGAGGAGCGCTCCCTGACCTACACCGGTTCCTCCGCCTACCACGCGGCCGCCTCCGCTCTGGTGGCGGGCGGCGGTGAGGTGCTCTGGCTGGACGAGCACTACCGGTGCCACCCCGATATCGTCGCCTCGGTGAACCGGCGCTTCTACGGTGACCGGTTGGCGGTGCGCACCGACACGGCCACCCTGGCGGTACCGGAGGACCCGGCCGTTCGGTGGATCGATGTCCGCGGGGACTGCGAACGCCCCGAGGGGCGCTCCTGCCGCAACCGGATCGAGGCGGATGCGGTGGTCGGTCTCCTGCGCGAACTGTGGCGGACGCTGCCCGCCGACGTGAGTATCGGCGTGGTGTCCCCCTTCGCCGCCCAGGTGCGCCAGATCGAGCGGGCACTGGGTCACGGGGGACTCGAACGCATCAGGGTGGGCACCGCCCACCGTTTCCAGGGCGGAGAACGCGACGTGGTCGTCGTCTCTCCCGCGGCCGCCACGGGGGTGCACCGGCACAGCGGCCAGTGGGCGCTGCGACAGCAGAACCTGTGGAACGTCGCGGTCACCCGGGCCCGTTCGCGCCTGTACGTCGTCGGTGACCGGCAGTACTGGGCCGAGCAAGGGGGCCTGCTCTCCGACCTGGCCGCCGAGAACGCCCTCGGTCCGGAAAGGACCCTCAACGAGGCCGGGAACCGGTTGTTCGAGGCCTTGGCCGGTCACGGGGTCCGGGTGAGGGCCCGTCACCGCGTTCAGGGGTACGTCTGCGACCTGTGGTTCGCTGACACGGCCCCGGGCGCTGACACCGACCGGGGGACGGCAGTGATCGTTGACAGTGCCGGTTTTGGCGGCACCGCCTCCCCGGATCTCGGCCGGACCCTCCAGCGGAGTCTTGACCGGGTCGCCC
The DNA here is from genome assembly GCF_028993595.1 of Nocardiopsis camelliae. GTDB lineage: Bacteria > Actinomycetota > Actinomycetes > Streptosporangiales > Streptosporangiaceae > Nocardiopsis > Nocardiopsis dassonvillei. The sequence goes on along the minus strand of NZ_CP118614.1, from coordinate 4,077,469 downwards.
TGTTCGCGGCGGTCTCCGGGCTGCCTACGGTACGGGTTCCCGCCTGGCGCTGCCTGACCGAACCCGAGGCGGTGGCGGTGGAACTGCTCGGCCGACACGCGGACGCCGACGAGGAACAGGCGTGCCCGGTGAGAGCGTGACCGCGTGACGCCGTCCCCTCCACCGAACCGGAGGGGACGGCGTCCGCGTACCTTCGTGGGACCAGCCCCCGGAACCCGTCGGTCGGTCGGGAGCGGCCAGGGGAGGCACTCCTTTGACTCATAGGGATCCCCAGTCGGTGTGACCCGAGTGGCGGAGTGCCAGCGGGCCGCGACCGAGTGGTCCCTCCTGCCGGACAGAAGGGGACACGCTGTCAGACCTGGTTCGCTCCGCCGTCGACGTACAGGTTGGCACCCAGCAGGAAGCTGCTGTCCGGGGAGGCGAGGAAGGCCACGACGGCGGCGATCACGGAAGGTCTCCCGTGTTGCGGAGGCCGGCCCTGACGGATCGAACGGTTCAGGCGGACGCGGAACCGGTGGAGGACGGCAGGGTCCTGGGCAGCGGAGGGATGGAGGAGCCGGGCCGGACGGGCCGTCCGGTCGGTCGGGGGGAACGTCCCTCGCGCACGCAGTCCAAGACCTCGCGGGCGGCCACGCGCCCCGCCTGCTCGAAGCTCCAGTGGTTGGAGTCGTTCTCGTGCCAGACCGCGTCCCGCAGGACGACGCGCACGGTGTAGGGAGGTACACCCCGTCCCCGTGACCGCCAGCCCTGCCGGAACCCGTTCGCGAACGCTTCGGTGAACTCCGTGGGCAGCGGCTCCCCCGGTCGGTGGCACACGGCGGGCAGGTCGTCCACGAGCTCCACACCCTCGTCCGGCAGCACGTCCTCCGCGGGTGGCAGCGCGTCCAGCCACACGACGGCGAAGTTGCCGGGGCACGCGGTATGGATGATCTGGCGGACGAACACACCGGTGACCGGACGGGGCAGGACGGGCGGACGCCGGTGACCGGCGGTCACGGGCACCTCTCTCCTCAGCTGTCGCAGCTCTGGCAGCGGCGTGTGGCGACCCGCTCGGTGTTGCCGTGCGTCGCCCGGGCGGGGGAGCCCTCGCTGAGGCGGCGCCACAGCTGCGGTTCGGGCTCGGGGATCCAGCCCCAGAGCGGCGCCTTGATCTCGGAGTCGGACTGGTGCAGGCAGCCCGGGCGGTGGGCCACGCCGCGCGGCGAGATGAGGATGGTCTTCCCGGGGAAGTGCGCGTCGCCCGGGGAGGGGTCGCCGCCCTGCCCGGAGGCGCTGCTCCTGTTCTCGCGCACGAGCGAGCACGCGCAGCCGCCACCGATGGGGAGTTCACAGAAGTCACAGCGTTCCATGGCCCCGATCGTGCACGGGCCCGGTGACGAACGGGCTCCGCGGCGCGTGCCGGGCCAGCACCGTGCGACCGTTCTGCCAGTTCGGGTGGGGTGTGGCCGGAAACGGCCACGCCTCACCACGCTTCCGTCGGCGGTGGACGGACGCGATCGCCGCTCCTTCGTATGGGAGGGCCGTGGTCGGTGCTGCCGTGTGGCAGCCCTCCCCGATTGCTCGAAGCGGAGGAGCCGAAACCGCTCCCGAAGCCGGGGACCAAGACTGGGAAACAGGACGGAATCGGAAGCCTGAGCAGCGATTTCTCCTCCGCGCCGGTCCCCGTGACCGGCGCGGGGGGAGCTCCGGCTCATGACCACGACACAGAGCCAGCAGGACACCGCCGCCGTCGCCACGCGCATCGTCGACCACTACGACGGTCGCGAACGGGCCTGGGTGAAGGAGGCGGTCCGGCTGCTGCACGCCGACGCCACGCGCTCGGCGGACACGCACGTCTTCCAGTTCCCGCTCCCCGTGGAGTGGGGCATCGACCTCTACGTCAAGGACGAGTCCGTCCACCCCTCCGGCAGCCTGAAGCACCGCATGGCCCGCGCGCTGTTCCTGCACGCGCTGTGCACCGGGTGGATCGAACCCGGCACGCACGTGTTTGAGGCCTCCAGCGGTTCCACGGCGGTCTCCGAGGCCTACTTCGCCAAGCTCCTGGGACTGAAGTTCACGGCCGTGGTGCCCGAGAGCACCAGCCGGGAGAAGGTGGAGCTCATCAAGTCCTACGGGGGAGAGGTCAGGAACCCCGGACCCGACGGCGACATCGAGAAGGAGGCCGCCCGCCTGGCCGCGGAGCCCCCCAAAGGCCACTTCATGGACCAGTTCACCTACGCCGAGCGCGCCTACGACTACCGCGACGACCACAACGTGGCGGCGACGATCTTCCGGCAGATCGCCGAGGAACGGCATCCCGACCCCAAGTGGATCGTGGTGGGAGCGGGCACCGGGGGCACGAGCGCGACCATCGGCCGCCACATCCGCTTCAGCCGCCGCGACACCCGGGTGTGCGTGGTCGACCCGCAGAACTCGGCGTTCTTCCCCAACTGGACGGTCAACGAGGGCCGTCCCAAGAGCCAGTGGCCCAAGGACCCCTCGACCTGGATCAAGGGAAAGCCCTCCCACATCGAGGGGATCGGGCGTCCGACGGTGGAGCCCTCGTTCCTGCCCGCCGTCGTGGACCGGATGATCTCGGTACCCGACGCCGCATCGATCGCGGCCATGCGCCTGCTCCTCTCCCGGCTGCGCCACCGCGCGGGGCCCTCGACCGGGACCAACCTGTGGGGCGCGCTGCGGATCCTCGCCGAGATGCTCTCCGACGGGGAGAAGGGCAGTGTCGTCATGCTCATGTGCGACCAGGGCGAGCGGTACATGAACAACTACTACAAGGAAGGGTGGGTCGAAAAGGAGTTCGGGCTCGACCTGAAGCCCTACACCAGGGTGCTGGAGGACTTCCTCTCGACCGGCCGTTGGAAGGAGCCCGCGGCCCCCGGCGTTCCCGAGGCGAGGAAGGCCTGAGTGAGCCCCGCGCACGCGGGGATGGTTCCACCCGGTTGTCGCCCTCAGCGACGACGGTGGACGAAGGCGCCCCTCAACACCGCGCCGCGCGCTGCGCACCGCGGCGTTGGGGGCGTGTGCTGTCTGCCGCCGTCAGCCGACGGGGACGAAGTTGGCGTACTCCTCGATGCGTCTGATCCGCCCGGCGTCGTCGAAGCCGAAGTAGACCGCGGCGTGGACCTCGCCACGCGTGCCGCCGGTGGTGGCGACGTGGACCACGTGCTGCTGGAGGACCTCGCCCGGCTGGGAGAGCTGGCGCAGGACGTCGTAGCGCATCGACTCGATGGACGCGATCTGTCCCTCCATTCCGGCGATGTTCTCCTCGATGGACTGCTCGCCCTTGCCGTCGTTGTGCCAGACGGTGGCCGTCTCGGCGCACAGGGCTCGGGCGCTCTTCCAGTCGCGGTCCTCCAGCGCGCGGAGGTATCTGATGGCTCTGTCCTTCAGGTCCTGGCTCATACGGGTCTTCCCTCGGTGTGAGTGGGTTGACGGGTCCTGGCGGGGATGGGTCGTGTCAGTTCTGGCCGGTCGCGGAGTGAACCAGGGCGCGCTCGCCGACCTCGACGCGCATCGGCAGGTGGTTGCCGGGCGGTGAGAGCGGGCAGACGAACACGTCCGGGTTCAGGTGGTGGTGCGAGAGCGTCGCCTTGTTGAAGTCGACCGTCAGGGTGCTGCCGGGTTCCAGCAGCGGCAGCACCAGCCAGCGGCCGATCGTCGGCGTCCAATCGCCGTTGGTCTCGTCGGTGAAGATGACCAGCCGCTGGCCGGGGAAGTCCTGGAGGACGGCCAGGACGTGTTCGGTGCCGTCGATGGTCACGGCCAGGTCGACGGGGGCCAGGATGGCTTCGGTGCTGCGCGGGCTGGTCAACCGCGGCACCTCGATCCGGCGCCCTTCGGGAGCCGCCCGGTACCGGCCGGTGAGGACCCAGGCGGGGTCGTGGGGAAAGGTGTCGACGCCGGTGAGCCCGGTGCGCGCGACGCGGTTCTGGTCCATGACGACCAGGCCGTAGGAGCCGTCCGCACCGCTGGCGAAGCCGACTCGGTCGTCGGGGAACCGCAGGGAGCTCCCGGAGGGGACGGGGCTCGTCCCGTCGACCCGATTGTCATCCACCCGCACGCCGTCGGCGGCCTCGGCCGTCACGGTCAGGGCTCCCGCCTCGGTGGTGCGCCATCGGCCGGGGACGCCGGGGATCGTGTGGGGACCCGGTGTGGTGATCCTGGCGTTGGCGACGACCTTGGCTTTGCCGTCGGCTCCGGCGATCTCCTCCCACCGGCTCCGGCGCCAGGCTTCGTGTTCTGCGGGCATCTTCGGTGTGGTCATGGCGTCACTGTAGCCTCGCCATGCCTCTGAAGCACGGCTTCTTGCTTATTGCGCAAGAAGGTGGCCCGGCCCGCTGCCCGCCGCGCAATGCCGCCCGTCGCGACACGGCCTGAACGGCGCGCTGATGCCGGCCCGCTCGCGCCCCTCGGGCGTCGTGACCGACAGCGGCACTCCCGCAACGCCCCGGCTGTCGCCACGCACAGCTCTACGGCCCTCGACGGCATCCCGCCTGCCGAAAACATCGGGCTCGGACGGACTGCTGGGCGGCCCTGTGCGTGGGCAACGCGGCCAAGCCACTCCGGATGCCGCTGGCCAGAACCGCCGCCAACACCATCTGGCTTGAGAGCGCGGTTCTGTCCACGCTGTCGATGGCAGGGGCTCGCCCGCATCGGACCTGATGCCCTTTCGCATATATCCAATGGTCCTCTGACCCCATGTATGGGCTCAATGGCCTAATGTGGCCAGCCTTCACCCTCTGTGGCAGTTCGGGCCTCCGGTGCCCCCGGTATTTCGGATGGCCCTTCGCGCCCCATGTGCCTGGCCAGTTGGAACCTGCTTATCTGAACAGAAGTGTGTCGACGCCGGTTCCCTCGGAACCACTACCCCGGTTACTTTCCGTGAGTGAATGATTATCGATGCTCTTGCGTGCCCTGTGTGCGGCTGATAGTAATGTCTCCGGTTGTTCCGGTTGTGGCGCCCATGGGGTTGTGATGTCCACGTGGTGTGCTTTCGGAAGTAATTCCTCTTTTTGTTCCATTTTTTATGTCTGGAGAACTGTGCGCAGGGTGGTTGTGACCGGTGGGGGTACCGGTATTGGCAGGGCGATCGCGGAGAGGTTCGCCGAGGACGGGAGTTCGGTGTTCATCCTGGGGCGCCGTAAGGACGTCCTGGATCGTGTGGTCGAGGAAAACCGCGAACGCCAGATCCGGGCGGTGGCCTGTGATCTGACCCGACCCGACGAGGTACTGCGTGCAGCCGATGAGATCGCCGACGATTCCGTGGACGTCCTGGTCAATAACGCGGGCGGGATCGTGAAGAACGGAACGACCGGCCTGGAGGGCGTCTTCGAAACCTACCGCCGCACGATCGACGCCAATCTCCTGTCGGCGATGATGATCACCGAAGCCCTGTGGAAGAGCATCTCCCGACCCGGAGGGCGGGTGGTCAATATCAGCTCCATCGCCGCTCACCGTGGAGGAGGCGCCTACGGCGCGGCCAAGGCCGGGCTGGTGGGATGGGGTTTCGGACTCGCCGGCCAAGGCGGACCCGACGGGATCACCGTCAACACCGTCAGCCCGGGCTATGTCCAGGACACGGAGTTCTTCAACGAGCAGGGCCGTTCGGCCCGACATGACCGTCTGGTGGCGGAGTCGCTCGTCAAGCGAGCGGGTGTTCCCGGTGACATCGCTTCCATAGTCCATTTCCTTGCCTCGCCGGAGGCGTCGTGGATCACGGGGCAGGTCCTCGGTGTCAACGGCGGATCCCTCCTGGGCCGCTGATCTCGGTGCGGCCCGGAGACGAGTAGCTCTGAGGGTTTTTGAGTGAAATCGAAATCGCCTATTCCGCATGCGCGGAAGAGGATAACTTACTTATTTCCCGATCGTGGCTCAAAAACGGACTCCGAGTGGGAGTCCGGTGTCTTCTGGCCCCAGTACGCCAAGGCTGCCGAGGCTGTGGGCATGGACTTCGGGGTGATCGATCCCGAGCATATAATTTTCGAAGACGACTGCGTTCGGTGGAAGGACGAACAGCTCCTGCCTGAGCGGGATATTATTGTCTACGACATACGCTCGGGTCCGACTCATGCCGTTGACATCTGGCAGAACATGACCGCGGTCGCCTCTCTGGAGGCGGCTGGTTTCTGGCTTGCTATTCCTTTGTCCGCGGCCGTCGTCTTCAACGACAAGTACGCCACCGCGAAGGCGCTGGTGGGCTCGCCCCTGCCACTCATTCCGTCGTTGCGCCTGACAGCGGGCCGTGACGTACACAGACTCGGTTACCAGGGCCTGGTGCCGGACGACTGGTTTCCCCTTTTCGTCAAACCCGCTTCCTGGGGCAGAGGCTTGGGCTGCGTGCTCTGCCCGGACAGGCCCACGCTCGATGCCGTTCTGGGGCTTGCCTCGGGCAGCGGAGCCGCCATGCTCGTCCAACCCTCGGTGGGAGAGGTCGTCGCGGACACGCGTGTGGTCGCCGTGGAGGGGGAGGTCGTCGCGGCTTACGACCGCATTCCCGATCAGGGAGCCCATGTCGCCAACGTCAGCCGCGGTGGCTCCACCGTTGGCCGCACACGGGTCGATGCCGCCGTGCTCGACCTCCTCGCCCTGGTCCAGGAGCGCTTCGACCTGCCCTACGTGTGCGTCGATCTGTTGCGCACCGCCGACGGGCGCATGTGGTTCTCCGAAATCGAACTGGACGGTGCGGTCTCGGCCCTGTTCGAGGAGCCCGCGACCGTCGAACGAGTGGTCGGTGCACGCTTCCGAGCCTACGGGCGCCGCCACGATGCCCACCTGCGACGAAGGGAAGGGCTGTGAGTATCGGCCACATCGACACGGAGTCGGTTCTGGAGGAGGCCAGGAGGTGGGCCTTCGGTATGGGTGCCGACGAGGCGCCCCAAAGCCTGGACGACCTGACCCCTTGGGCCCATGCGCGGATACGGTCCGCTGCCCGAACCCTGGCGGCCTCCAAGGGAGGTCTGGTCGTCTCCAGCGGTGGAACCACCGGTACGCCGAAATTGACGGTGATCTCACCTGACATGGGCCTGCCCCGGATCCTGCCCCACTGGAGTCCCCTCGGCGAGGGGGACGTACTGCTCAACATGTTCTCCACCGGACGGATGTGGGGAGCGCAGTACTTCTACAACGCCCTGGCCCTCCACTCCCGGAGCACCGTCGCGCCCATCGGGGGGCTCACACCCGAAGACGCTGAGGAGTGGGCCGACACCATCGTCGATATGGGAGTCAACGCGCTCTGCGGGACCCCCAACCTCCTGGCCCGCTTCGGCACGGCCCTGCACACCGCGGGAATCCGGCTCCCCGTACGCACCGTGATCTGGACCGGGGAACCCATGACCCCGGCCAGGCACACGGCCATCACGAAGGTCTTCCCTCAAGCAGGACTGTGGGGCAACTACGGCTCCATCGAGACTTTCGTCATCGGTGTGAGCAACCCCTTGTGCGAACCGGGCACCTTGCACCTTCTGCCGGGACAACTCCTCGAGACCGACCACGACGGTGCTCTGCTCACCCGGGTCGGTGAGGGCTGGCCGGTCCCGGCCGTGCGTTTCCGCCTGGGGGACCGGATCGGTCCGGCCGCGTGCGCTTGCGGATCACCTGACGGCTTCACCGTCCTGGGCCGTGCCGACGACAGCTTCAAGCTCTACGGCAGCATGCTGCGCGCGAGCGATGTCCTGCGGCAGGCGGAGCAGGTCAAGGACATCGGCGAGGCCCAGGTGGTACTGCACCACGAGCGGGGAGCGCCTGCCGCGGCCCTCCTGATGGAACTGCGCTTCACCGGCCCCGCCGACGAGGAGGCGGTCAGGGCGGAAATGGCCTCGCGGATTGACGGGATGGGCATCTTGGACCGGCACACGCCCGAAGCCCTGAGGTTCCTCCGGGTGGAGGACGTCGAGCGCAGCCCCAGTAGCGACAAGGTCCTGCCGCTGGTGCGCCGCGAGGCCGGGCTCTCCCTGACGGGGGAAGGGGTGAACACATGACCGCCCCTGTCCCCGTTCACGAGAACGGGCCGACCCGTGCCTTCCTGGCCTCCGCGAGGTCCTCTCACCGGGCCTTGGACCCGGACACCCCCTCCCATGACCGCTTCCGTTCCTGGTTTCCCCGAACCCTGCTGTCCCGTCCGGCCATTCTCGACGCTGAACAGACCCGAAGTCTGGACCGGGACCTACCACTGGTCCTACGCGCTCTGCACTCTCTGCCCAGCAGGCTCTTCGACGGGGACGAGAAGGCGTTCACGCGGGCTCTGGGCTGGATACAGCCTGCGGTACCCCCGCTCCTGGCAGCCCTGTCGGGGCCCACCATTCCTCTCGGCCGGGCCGACTTGGTACACAGCCCCCGCGGATTCCGCATGGTCGAGTTCAACACCTCCAGCTCCCTCGGTTCCTTCGAGTTCGGGGAACTGTGCCGAGCAGTCCTGGCCGACCCCCACTTCCGGAAATTCGCCGAGGAGGAGGGGTTGTACTATGTCGATCCTCTCGCCTGCATGGCCGATACCCTCCTGGCCACCGCGGGAGCCGGGCGCGGGGACCGCCCCACGGTCGCCCTCGTGCACTGGACGACCTCTCCGGTCGCCGTCGACGCCTCACTCTTCTCGGACCTCTTCACGGAGCTGGGTTTCCGCTTGGTGAACTGTACCGTCGCCGACCTGGAATACGGCGCCGGGGGACTCACCGCGCACGGCACGAAGATCGACGTCGTCTACCGTACGTTCCTGCTCAAGACCGTCGCCGCGGACCCAGCGGCTCTCGACCTCCTGGCCCCGCTGATCGCAGCGGTCCGAGACGACGCGGTAGGCCTCTTCTCCCCGCTCAACGCCGACTTGTACGGCACGAAGGCCGCTATGGCGATGCTCAGCGAACCGGCCGGTCGTCAGCTCCTCCCACCGGACGAACGGGGCGCGGTGGAGCGGTTGCTGCCTTGGACCCGATCCCTGCGGGACGCCCGCACGCGCGAGGAGGGACAGGGGAGTCTGCTGGAACACGTCCTCGCCCATCGTGGGGACCTGGTGCTCAAACCCAGCGTCGGACACGCCGGCCGGGGAGTCCGCGCCGGTTGGATGTGTTCGAACGAGGAGTGGCGGGGCCTGGTGCAGGAGGCCCTCGGGGGTGACTTCATCGTCCAGCGCCGGGCGCCCTCGGTCGCCGAGCGCTTCTTTCCGCCGGGCGGATCGGAGCCCGCCTCCACGTGCTTCCTCCACTGGGGACTGTTCGTCACGAAGGCCGGCCTCAGCGGGGGGTTTGTCAAGGGACTGCTCGACCAGGAGCAGGACATCCGCTTCCTGGGAGACGGCTCCCGGGTCGGCTGTGTCTTCCATGCCGCGGATCCCTCACTCGCCACCCTCCATGAAAGTTCTACCTGATGTTCATCCATTCCAAAGAACGCTTGGAAGTACTTCTCGAAGCGCGCAACGAGTTCAGCGAGTTCCAGAGCGCCGTTCCTACCACCGGCTTCTACGAGGAGAAGATCGCCGCGGCTTGGCGGCGTGCTCTGGCCTCACCCGCCTACCGGGGGATCGGGGGATACTCCCTGGAAGCGTTCGACTCCCTGCCCGTCACCCCCAAGGAACGCCTCAAGTCCGAACCGTGGAACTTCACCGCGGTGCCGCTGGGCGCCTGTGTCCGGTACCACGAGACCACCGGGACCACCGGCGGCGCGACCCCGACGCCCCGTACGGCGGAGGACGTCGTATGGAACACCGTCTCAGTCGCACACGCTTGGGGAGACGTGCTCGAACACGGTGATCGAGTGCTCAACCTCCTGCCCTCCGACATAGTCCCCGTCGGCGACCTGGTCGCCTCGGTCTGCGAGTACCTCGACCTGCCGTACACCCGGGCCTATCCCTTCACGACCGGTATCACCGGCTGGGACCGCGTCATCGGTCTGTGGAGGGAACTGCGGCCGACGGTCCTTCTCGTCGCCCCCGGGGTGGCCCTGCAGCTGACGCGTCTTCTCAAGCAACGCGGGTTGTTGGAGGAGCTGAGGGCGTCGGTGCGCTCCCTCATGCTGCTGGGGGAGGTCAGTGTGCCCGCCATGCGCCGCCGCCTCGGTGACTGGTGGGGTGCCACCGCCTACGACGCCAGCTACGGCAGTACCGAGACCGGCACCCTGGCCGCTGCCTGCGGCAGGGACCGACTGCACATGCTCACCGCCGCGAACTACGCCGAGGTGGCGACTGAGGGAGCGGTGGAACCGCTTGCCCCCGGTTCCAGGGGCCGCCTCGTGGTCACACCCCTAAACCTGTACGCCAGGCCCCTGCTGCGCTACGACACGGGCGACCGGGTCGAAATCGAGCAGGGATGCTCCTGCGGCAGGGCGACACCCGTGCTGCGCGTCCTCGGCAGGGCCACCGACACCATAAGCGTGCACGGCACCGTGCTGTCACCGCGAGCGGTGGAGGAGATCGTCTACGAGGCCGCCCCCGTCACCGGCTATCTGCTGGAGACCGCCGAGGAGGGGAGCTGGGCACGGCTGCTGCTCGAACGCCTTCCCGGTGCCGACCGGTCCGAGGAGCCCCGGTACACGCATGCCGTGCAAGCGCTCTCCCGGGAGCGGAGCGGTCTCACATGGGACCGGGTGGCCTTCGTCAATTCCCTGCCGACCAACACCAAGAGCGGCGGATCCCAGAAGAGCTGGAAGCGCTCCAACATCCGTGTGGTGGAGGCGCGGTGAGCGACTTCGGACTACTGCCGGACGTCCCCGCCCAGGGCTGGCCGGACCTCTGGTGCACCTACGCGGCTGTACGCACCATGACCTGGCTCGGCAGGGCTGACGGTGTCGTGGGCGCTGACGCCACCGCCGACTATGTTCTGAGCCGCGGCAACCCCGACGGGGGTTTCGCGTGGAGCCGTGGCATGCCCTCCGACGCGTGGGCCACCTTCTACAGCGCTTCCGCCCTCACCGATCTAGGGCACCGACTCCCCGACCCGGACCGTACTCTCGACTGGCTGCGCACCACTTGGACGGGTGACGCCTACGCGATGACGCCCGGGCAGGAGGCCGAGGTGTGGGCGACCCACTTCTCCACCCGGACCGCCGTCGAGATCTGCGGCGCCGACGTGCCCGATCGTCAAAGGCTGCTCGAATGGCTCGGCCGCCTCCAGACGAGGGACGGCGGATTGGCCTGGTCCATCGGCCACGCCCGGGCGGGGGAGGCCGATGTGCGCGCCTGCTACTACGGGGTAGCCGCATGGCGTGCCCTGTGTCGCCTGGCCTCCACCGACGCTCCCTGGGACGTGCCGGCCCTGGTGGCCTGGCTGAGGGAACGACAGGACACCAGTGGAGGGTTCCGGTTCTCCCCGGGCGCGGACGTGCCCTGCATGTGGGCCACCTACCGTGCTGTGGGAGCTTTGGCCGCCTTGGGAGAGGAACCCGCTCGGCCGTGCTCGGAATGGATTCTGGCCCAGCGCGATTCCTCGGGAGCCTTCTTGCGCTGGCCGGGGTACGCGGTGGCCGATGTGTGGGCGTCCTTCTGCGCGGTGGGCGCGCTGAAGGCACTCGACGCGCCGATCGAACCCGTGGCGGACGCGGTCGACAAGGGACTGGCTGCCATGGCGTGCCCGGAGGGCGGATTCACCTACCGGGAGCCAGGGTATGCGGCCGACGCCTTGTCCACGGCCGCGGCCGCGCTCGTGGCACGAGACGACGACCCCCTGACCTCCCGACTGCGTCGCTGGCTGGAGGGCTGTCTACTGCCCAACGAGGGCGGCGTGATGTACATGCCCGGGCGTGGTGCGGAGATCCGCTGCACGGCTTGGGCCCTGGCCGCGGGAGCCTTTCGAGACAGCCCACGGGATCTGTCACGCATACTGCGCTGGCTTTCGGAACTCCAGAACCCCGACGGCGGGTTCGGTTACTGGCATGGGCGCGGCTCTGACATGGTCTCCTCCGCTGCGGCGGTGGAGATACACCGGCTCGCCGGGGCCGAAGGCCCTACCCCCTTCTCCTCGTCCGCACTGGCCGCTTTCGTCGACCAGTGCGCCTCCGGTGACGGTTACGCCAACGTTCCACGGGCACGACCCGCCCTCCGCCCCGGTCTGCACGCCCTCCGGATCCTCAACGCTCTGGACCGGGCGGACCCCTCCACCGCTGACGCCCTCCTGGCTCGGCACCGTGTCCGCGGAGGCGGATGGGCCAACGAGGGCAATCGGGTGCCCGACCTGCTCTCCACCTACGAAGCGGTGGTCACCTCTGATCTCCACAGACTGGACGTGGAGCCCGCGCACCTGACCGCCTACCTCGATCGCACGGCGTCCCCCGCGGGAGCGGCATGGTCTCCATTGGCCCCGGCCACGGAGGACCCTCTCGCCGTATGCCTGCACGGTCTGTTGCGCAGACGGGCCGGGGACCCCTCGTTTCGCCTGCCCGCGCTCACTCTCTCCTGAGGTTCTCGTGCCGACCATCACCATCACGACCCCCCTTCCACGCCCCGCGACCCGCAGAGCCGTGGCTGTCCGTGTCACCCGCTGGCTCTCCCGGCACGGTGTCGCACCCTCCCACGCCGTTGTCCGCTTCGCCGACGCCCCCGACTCCACGGTCTTCAGCGGCGGCTTTCCCCTGGAAGCGCTGCCCCGGGGCAGGGGCGTCCTCCAACACGCCTCCGTCGTGTGCCACGTGGGCCCTGACCGGGATGAGAGGTTCCGGGACGGTCTGGCCGAGGAGATCGCCGAAGCCCTCGGCCTGGAACCGGACACGCCCTTCCTCTACATCGAGTTCCGCACCACCGCACCCGGCCACGTCTACACCTACACGTCCCGCCAGGGCGAGCTGCGCCGGGCTGACGGCACCGCCCTGCACGGCCAAGGAGATGAACGAGTATGAGCACCGTACCCACTGACCTCCAGGAGCGCATCAGAAGCGTGCTCAGTGCCCGTGTGGGCGAAGAGGTCATGACCGTCGGAGCGGAGGAGGACCTGGCTCAGGTCCTCGGTGAGCGCTACGACAGCATGACCGCGATGGAGTGCATCACCGCCATCGAGGCCGCCTTCGACGTCGAGGTCGACTTCGTCGCGCATGACGTTCGGTACTGGTTCTCCACGGTGGAGAGGATGGCCCGTTTCATCCGCGATGAGCAGGAGGACCGTGCCCTGCTGGAGCACGGGCGATGAGCGCGGCTCTCCCCGCCCCGGAGGAGGAGGTCCTCTTCTCGACCTCCGGTCACACCGGAGAGCCCGCCGTATGGGCCAGGACGGGAGAACAACTGCGCGCGGAAGGGCTGCTGCTCGCCGCCCTCCTGCCCGAAGCCGTGGACACGGTGGTCAACTACGCCCCGCCCAGGCACTTGTACGGCTACCTCATGGGGAAGGTCCTGCCGACGATCCTCGACGTACCCGTCCAACACCTGTGGGAGGACCCGTTCACCCCGCCTGACCTGACCAGCGGGAAACGCGTGCTGTTGGCGTGCCTCCCCTCCAGTTGGGCGGTGGTGCGCAGGTTCTCCGGTCGGTTGCGCTCCCTGCCCGGTGTCTTCGCGTTCCACGGTGCCGGCCCGGTGACAGAGGAGACCGGCAGGACCGCACGTGTACTGGAGAGCAGCGGTTTCCAGGCCACGGAACTCCTGGGGGCCACGGAGACAGGCGCTGTCGCCTACCGTCCCCTGGCCCCCCGCCCGGCCGACCCGGAGCGCTGGACGCCCTTTCCCGACGTTGACCTCAAAGGAGCGCCCGTCCCCGGTGGAGAACAGCCCCTCGTCGTGAGCAGCCCCCGGCTGGCGCGCCCTCGTGGCCGGGCGTGTGCACCCGAGGCGATCGCTCTCGACGACGTCGTGCGCCCCTTGGAGGGTGGCGGCTTCTCACTGGTGGGGCGCTCGACCAGCCTTGTCAAGGTCAACGGCAGGAGACTGTACCTGAGCCGGATAGAAACCGCCCTGCGAAAGGAGATGCCCCGTCTCGATGTGGTGTGCGTGCCCAGGAGTGACGCCATCCGGGCTGAGCACTACGACCTCTACTACGTCGGCTCGACGGTCGGAGAAGCAGAGGTGCGCAAGGGCATGGCTGCCGCGCTTCCGGACGCCCCGCAGCCCCGCGGCGTACACCGGGTCCGAAGGATCCCCCGGAGCATGACGGGCAAAGTGCGTCTGGACCTGCTCTTGGCCGCCGACCACGTCGTGTCCCCTGGGACCGTTCCTGCGGTGCACGAAGCCCTGCGGAACGACCTGGTAGGGGACGCCGGCCAGCCCGCTGACCGTCCCATGGCCTCAGAAGCGGCGTCTCTCGCGTCCCAGCCGGAGGGCCTGTTCCGGGCCCCGGCCGGTCACGTCACCCCGCCCCTGCCCGACGAGCGGAAGAACTGATGCCGCAGAGTCTCGCAGCCGCCCGCCCCCGCACGCCCCAGCAACCTGTCTGGGAGCCCTCCACAGACATCGACGGCGTCGTCGCCACGCTCCTTTCGAGACCCGGACTGGTCAGTCCCGGAGCCTGTCGTTCCCTTCTGCGCGCGCTGTCCCGGGTAGCCGCCGGAGAGGCTCTCGTGCTCCAGGCAGGTGACTGCGCCGAGCGCTTCGCGGATTCCTCTCCCGACAGGGTGATGGAGAAGGCGGAGCTCCTGGCCGACCTCGCCGACCTGATGGAGGAGACCACCGGTGTCCCTGTTGTGCGTGTCGGCCGATTCGCGGGGCAGTACGCCAAACCCCGGTCCAATCCTGTTGAGGAGGTCGCTGACGGACCCCCTATCCCCGTCTACAGAGGAGACGCCGTCAACTCGCCGGAGCGGACGGCCCGTGCCCGCCTCCACGACGCCCGCCGACTGGTCGCCGCTTATGACCATACGGCCCTGGCACTGAGCAGAATCGTACCGAAGGACGTTCTTCTGCCGGCAACGGCCGACGCCTCCTTCTCCTTGACCTTCACCAGCCACGAAGCCCTGCTGTTGGATTACGAGGAGGCCCTGGTCCGTCCTGACAGGGGCGGCGAGGTCTACGGTTCATCAGCCCACTTCCTGTGGGTGGGTGAGCGCACTCGCGCGGCGGACGGTGCGCACATCGCCTTCGCCGCGCGGATCAGCAACCCCGTCGGAGTCAAGGTGGGGCCGGACGCGGACGGACCAGATATCGCTGCTCTGATCCGCCTCCTCGCCGAGGGGCGGCCTCCGGGAAGGCTGAGCCTGATCATCAGAATGGGAAAGCGTGTCACAGAAGAACTGCCTCGTCTTCTGTCGGAGCTGGGAGAAGCCGCTAATACGGTCCTGTGGGTGTGCGACCCGATGCACGGAAACACACGATCCAACCATTACGGGCAGAAGACCAGGCTGATGCCGGATATCTTGTATGAGGCGCGCGAGTGTGCGTCTGTGCTCCGTGAGCATGGACTGCGTCTGGCGGGCCTCCATCTGGAGACCTCACCCGACTCGATAACGGAATGCGTGAACACGGCGGACGACCTGCGTTCGCGGCTGGAGCGTTACACATCCGCCTGTGATCCCCGGCTGAACGCGGATCAGGCTGCCCTGGTGGTGCGGACGGCCGCCGAAGCAGGACGGCATACCCCCTCCGCGCAGGGCAGGAGAAGAGAATGAGTACCGTGCCGGAGAACACCACGGGACGGGAGCGAGAAGGGGCCGCGAGCCTGTGGCGCCATTTCGACTTCCTTAAGTACTGGGCGGGCCAGAGTGTTTCCCGCTTCGGTGCCCAACTCGCCACGCTCGCTCTCCCCCTGGCCGCTATAGAAGTCTTCGGGGCGACAGCGGGACAGCTCGGCCTCCTCAACGCCGCTGCTTTCGCCCCCTACCTCGTGGTGACGCTCCTGGCCGGTGTGTGGATCGACCGTCGCCGTAAACGTACGGTCCTCATCGCCGCTGATCTGGGAAGATTCCTGACCTTGGCGGCGATTCCACTTCTCGCTCTGGCCGGTTTCCTGGAAATCCACCACCTGTACCTCATCGCCTTCACCCTGGGCACCTTCGCTGTGCTGTTCGATGTCGCAGGAACCGCCTACCTGCCCTCCCTGGTGGACAGGGACCAGCTCCTGGACGGCAACAGCAAGCTCCAGGCCAGTATCGTCGTCTCCCAGTCAGGGGGCCCAGCAGCCGCCGGCGTGCTCGTGCAGGTGATGACCGCGCCGTTCACACTGTTGATCGGGGCCTTCGCCAGTCTCATGTCGGTGGTGGCCCTGCTGTCGGTGTCCAGCAGCGAAGAGCAGCCCAAACCCTCCACACAGCGTGGAAACACCTTCGCGGAGATCCGCTCCTCGATCCGCTTCATCGCTCAGGACAAGTACCTGCGCTTCCTCACGCTCCGCTCCGGGGTCAACAACCTGTTCTTTCTGGCACGCAACACCGTGCTGCCGCTCTTCGTGCTTCAGGTGCTGGGCCTGAGCAGTTCGGCCCTGGGTTTGGTGTTGGGAATGGGAGCGGTCGGTGCGCTCGTCGGAGCCGCACTCGCCAAGCGGATGGCGGACTGGTTCGGCCCCGGTCGGGTCATCGCGGTCGCCTACGGCGCGTCTTCGCTCTTCCAGATCATGCTTCCCCTGGCCATGGGGCCGCCTGCCGTGGCCTTGGGAATCATGGTGGTGATGTTCTTCTTCGGTGGTCTCTTCATGACTATCGGAAACACGAATGTCGCGACGTTCCAGCAGATGCTCATTCCCAAGCGACGTCTGGCCAAGGTGGTCGCAGGAATGCGAACGGTGACCTGGGGGAGTATGCCCCTCGGTGCTCTACTGGGCGGAGCGCTCGGCTCGATTATCGGGATCCGAGAGGCGTTGTTCGTCACCGCTGCCGGGTTCCTCCTGTCAGCCCTGTGGATCGCGCTCTCCCCCGTCGCGCGACTCCGCACCATGCCGGAGCAGTTGGCGGAGGAGGAACCCTCCTCTCCGAGAGAAGAGGAGAAGACGTGACACAGAACACGCCTGTGCCGCACGCTTCCCGAGAGGCTTTTATCCTGACCGGGGCCTTTCGCGTCATCTGTCGCAACTCCCGTTATCTTCAGGAGCTCGCGGACAGAGGCCTGGCCGTGTTGGTGATTTCCCTTGACTCCTGCCGTGACCAGGCGGAGAAGGCCATGGCCGACCCGGACAACCCCGCCTCCTGGATCTCGGAGACCGCCTACGTGTCCGGATCGCTGGACCGGGAGTCGTCCTTCACTCCTGGCGTGTTCGCGGTCCTCCAGCGATGGCGGGACCAGTACCGCGTCAGGGGCGTCTTCGCGATGGAGGAGACCCTCGTCGAGCCCACCGGCATGGTGTGCGATGTGCTCGGCCTGCCCGGAGTGGGACTGCGTGCGGGCAGGGTCTGCCGCAGTAAGTATCTCCAGCGGGCTTACCTCGAAGCCCTGGGGCCCCGGACCCTGACCGTGCCTCCGGGAGGCAGGGGAAGCGGCGGCCTCGGTGCCCTCCGGTACCCGGTGGTGGTCAAACCGGCCACCAGACACGCCAGTTCCGGTGTGGTGTCCTGCGACACACCCGAGGAGGCGGCGTCCGTGATGACCTCCTACCCGGACCACGAGACCCTCCTGGTGGAGGAACGGGTGAACGGGCAGGAGTACTCGGTGGAGTCCCTGGTCCAGGAAGGCCGGACCGTGTTCTCCTCACTGACCCGGAAGGAGACCACGGGCAGCGGGAGCGGGTTCGTCGAGCTGTCACATACGGTACCGGGCGCTGCCCCAGACGCATCCCTGTCGAAAAAGATTCTCCAGGCCAACGCTTCACTTCTGGGCGATCTGTCCTTCGAGAACGGTGTGACCCATTCGGAATGGCGTATCGACGGGAATGGTCAGCCCCGCCTCATGGAGGTCGCCGCACGCACGCCCGGAGACGGGATCACGGCACTGTACGAGCTGGCCTGCGGCAAGCCCATGGAAGCACCGATCGTCCGCATCGCACTAGGGGAGACGGCCTCCTATCCGCACCCCCGGCGTGTGGCGCGCCAGGTGTACCTGGAGCATCCGCACGGAGTCCTGGAGGACGTGACCCTGGATTGGTCCGGCATCCGGGTCACCTGGCTGGGGAGGGCCGACCTGTGGCCCCGTGTCCGTCCGGGCGTGCCCGGTGACGCGCCTGCTCTGCGGGGAGTGCTGGTCTTCAAGGAGCGGGGAACCCTGCTGGGTGATCTGGCCTCGTCTGATGACCGGGCGGTGAGCTTCCTTGTCGATGCCGATACCGAGGCGGAACTCGATGAGCTAGAGGCGCGGGTGCGGTCGGCGATCAGCATACGAGTGAAGGAGGACACCCGTGTTCCTTGAGGAGGTGGTCTCTGATGCTTTCGGAACTAAATGCCGTCTGCTGGCGAACCAGCGCGGCGGAGATTGCGTCGTCGTCGATCCGGGCATCGGTGTCGTCGGGGGATTGAAAGAGAAAGTGGAGGCGTACGGGCTGTCTCCGCGCGCGGTCCTGCTTACCCACGGGCACCTGGACCACACGTGCTCGGCCGCTGCCGTGTGCGCCGCCTACGGTATACCCGCGTACATCCACCCTGGTGACTCGAAGATGTTGGCGGACCCCCACGCGGGCCTCGGCCCAGAGTTCTCTCCGCAGTTCAGGAGAATCCTGGGGCCGGAGTGGCGCTGGGAGCCACCGAACGATGTCCTGTATCTGAAGGACGAGGAAGAGTTGAACCTGGCTGGGTTGGAATTGATTGTTGAACACGCGCCCGGACACACGCCTGGATCTGTCATCTTCAATCTGCCCAGGGGTACGGATGACGCTTCCTATTGCCTGGTAGGGGACGTATTGTATGCTGGAAGCATCGGCCGCACCGACATGCCGGGCGGAAGCCGACAGCAGACCCTCAGGTCCCTCCGGGAAAAAGTGCTGACAAAAGATGATGCAACAATCCTGCTGACTGGGCACGGTCGAGACAGCACGGTTGGTGTGGAGCGGGACGTGAACCCTTTTATGCGCCAAGCTGCGGCTTTGGCGCGGGATACCCGTTCCGGTGTGCGTTTTGAGTGAAGCGGGAAATCCACCCCTGGTGAACGCGTTCGGCGCGCCTGTTCGCTGGCGACCTTCCGGGGCCGGGCCGTTATGGTCCCTCCGTGTAGCCGCTGACGGCTGGTCGGAGTGCTTTCCCAACGGCCAGGCTCCGGGACCGTCGGGCACACTGGCGTGGTGACCACCCCAGGGGAGGACGAGTGAACGAGGCCGCGATCCGCGTCTACGGGGCCGACTGGTGCCGGGACTGCCGACGCACCAAGAAGCAGCTGACCGAGCTGGCGGTGCCCTTCGAGTACGTCGACGTCGAGCACGACCCGGTGGCCACGGAACGGGCCCGGGAGATCTCGGGGCGCACGAACATCCCGGTGGTCGTCTACCCGGACGGGACCCACCACGTCGAACCGGACAACGTGCGGGTCGAGGCCAAGCTCCGCGAGCTGTCGCTGATCTGACGGCGGTGCCGCCCGCGCACGTGCGCGCATCGTGTGCGCCCCGGTCCATCCCGCCCCGACCGCGCCCGGTGCGCGCCACGTGTGCCCGGGACGACCTGATCGAACGCGCCCCGGCCTCAGGCGGCCTCCTCCAGACCGCACCACTGCGCGATGAACAGGGCGATGGACTTGGTGATCCGCCGCACGGACTCCACGTCCACGCGCTCGTCGTACCCGTGGATGGCCTCCGAGACCGGCCCGTAGACCAGCGCGGGAATCCCCTGGTACAGGGCGTACACGCGGCCGTCGAGGTAACCGGGGGTGGTGAAGGTGCGCAGCTCGTCCTTGAAGACGGTCCGGTGGGCCTCGCGCAGCACGTTCTCGGCCTCCGTGCCCTCGGGCAGCACGTAGCCCTCGGCGTAGAAGCCGGTCCGCTCGCCCACGGCCTCTATGGGGTTGCCCGCGTCGTCGGTGGTGGTCTCCCGCAGCACCTCCCGGATCTGCTCCCAGGCGTCGTCGGCGCTCACCCCCGGGTAGATCGCCGCCCGGACCTGGAGCTCGCACCAGGCGGGGACGCTCGACGGCCAGTCGCCGCCGCTGATGCCGCCGAGGTTGAAGTTGATGGGGTGGTCCAGGTCCTCGAAGTGGGGGTGGCTGCCCCTCTCGTCGTTCCAGCGCTGTTCGAGGACGCGCAGCCGCCCCATCACGTGGTGCGCCGCGTCGATCGCGTTGAACCCCGACGCCATCTCCCTGGGGTGCGTGGGGTGGCCCGCGACCCGCACGGTGAACCAGATGACGCCGACGTTGGCGCGGACCAGCATGTCCTCCTCGGGCTCGGGGATCAGGACGGCGTCGGCGGTGTACCCGCGCTGGACCGTCGCCAGCGCGCCGTTGCCGGTGCACTCCTCCTCCGCCACGGACTGGAAGTGGATGCGCCCGGCGGGGGCGAACCCGGCCGCGCGCACGGCGTCGTAGGCGAACAGGTTGGCCGCCAGTCCCGCCTTCATGTCGCCGCTGCCCCGGCCGTGCAGCCAGCCGTCGATGACGGGGGCGTCCCACGGGGAGCGGGACCACTCCCCGACGGGGCCCTCGGGGACCACGTCGATGTGGCCGTTGAGGATCAGCGAGCGGCCTCCTCCCTGAGCCGGGGTGTAGGTGCCCACCACGTTCTCCACGCCCTCGTAGGAGACCGTGATCCTCCCCGCGCCGGGGTGGGCGGAGATCTCCTCCGGGTCGAGTTCCCACCGGTCCACGGCCAGCCCCCGCCGCTCCATGGCCTCGTGCATCAGGTCCTGCGCCGAGGACTCCCGGGTGCGCAGGGAGGGGTGGCGCACCAGTTCCCGGGTGAAGTCCAGCTGGGCGTCGAAGGCGTCGTCGACCGCCGCTTCGATGCGCGCGGCGACGTCGGGTGCGAGGTTCATGCGGTTCTCCTCCTGCGGGGCTGTGGTCGGTGCGGGCGGGCGGTTCACGCCGCGGGTGTCCGCGGCCCTGATCCGCTCACCGGCCAGGCCGCCGAGCGCGGTGACGGCGCAGATGCCGATCAGGACCAGCACCGCGGGCCAGGACGCGCCGTCGTCCACGGCCAGGAGCGCGGTGGCGATGAGCGGGAGGAACCCGCTGAGGGTTCCGGCGAGGTTTTGACGTCCTCCTCGGGGTGAACCCCGAGGATTCCCACAGCCTCGCGGCTGTAGGCGCGGTGCGCCTCGCGGCGTCCGCTGGTTCCTGTTTCGCTGGCCGGTGCCCCACCCCCAAAGAGGGCGGTTGGTCTTACCCTGCCTCCGCAGGCGTTTCAACTCTCCGGTTCCCGCTCTCTGGCGAGTTTCCGTCCAGCGGCGAGCACCACCCGGGACGCGTTCACATCCCGGTCATGAATCGTCGCACACCCAGCACAGGTCCAAGTGCGCACGTTGAGGGGTTTGGGCCCATCGACCACCCAGCACACCGAGCAGGTCTGCGACGAGGGTAGGAACCGGTCGACCTTGAGAAAGGTGCGCCCGTACCGTTGCGCCTTGTACTCCAGCATGGTTACGAACGCCGACCATCCGGCGTCGTGCACACTCTTGGCCAGCTTCGTGCGCCCCAGCCCCCGCACACACAGGTCCTCCACATACACCGCTTGGCTGTCGCGGATGAGCGTGGTGGAGGGCTGGTGGTGGAACTCGCGGCGCGCGTCGGCCACCCGGGCATGGGCGCGGGCGACTTTCACTCGGGCCTTGGTCCGGTTGGTGCTCATCGGCAGCGTGGCCGGGACCAAGAACAGCCCGGGCAACCTCTACTCCGCCACGAAGTGGGCGGTGGTCGGCTTCGCCGAGAACCTGCGCCTGCACGCCACGACCCGCGGCGTCGGGGTCACGGTCGTGAACCCGGGCATGATCGACACCGCGTTCTGGCACGGCCAGGCTCCCCCCATCGCGATGAGCCCGGACGCGGTGGCCGAGACGATCGCCTTCACCCTCGACCAGCCGGCAGGCGTCGACCTCAACACGGTGACGATCCGTCCGATCGGCCAGCCCGTCTGACTCCGGGCGGCCGGTGTGCTCACCGGTGCGCCGTCCCCGTGTCAGCGGTCTTCGACGGACCGCTGACGCATCCGAGGTGCCGCCAGGTCGTCGAAGCAGGCGGGCCGCCGACGTGCCCGCCTGCTTCGTCCGCCCCGGCACGCCCGGACTCCGCGCACGCGGAGGCGGACCGGCCGGGGGCCTACCTCGCGCCGTCCGCGAGCCGGTACTGCAGCGCGCCGGAGGGGCAGCGCCGGATCACCTCGGCCAGGCGGTCGGCGGCGGCGCCGTCCGGCTGGATCCACGGGCGCCGCCGGGTGTCGAACACCTCGGGCAGGCCGTTGACGCACACGGCGGCGTGCTGACAGCGCTCCGCCTCGAAGGTGACCGTGATCGACTTCCCCTCGTACGCCTTCTTGCCGTGTCCGCCGCTCACTCCGGTCTCCTCCGCCCAGGCTTCGCAGCCGCTCAATCTAGGTGATGTATCAACTAGGTTGGGGATGCTATCCGCTCCGAGGGCATATGTCGAGAACGCGGAGACCCGCGACGGGCGGGCCCCCGCGCGGCTCCTCGCTTCCTTTCCCGTCCCCGTGGCGACCGGGGAACCCCCGGGCCCGCGCTACCGTCGTCGACGCGGCGGGGCGGAACAGCCGTCCGGGGCCACCGGGCCACCCGCGCGAACCGGAGCCGAAGGAGCCCACCGATGCTCAGCAGCGAGCTCGCCGAACTGGCGGGCGTCACCGTACGCACGTTGCGCCACTACCACCAGATCGGGCTGCTGCCCGAGCCGCCCCGCTCGGCCGGGGGCTACCGGCGCTACGACGTGGGCCACCTCGTCCGGCTCCTGCGCATCACGAGGATGACCGCGCTCGGCGTACCGCTGTCCGAGCTGCCCGCGCTGCTGGACGATCCGGCGGCCGCGGAGGAACTGCTCGACGAACTCGACCGCCGGGCCGCCGCCGAGGTCGAACGGCTCCTCGCCCGCCGTGCGGACATCGCCGCGCTGCGCCGCAGCGGCGCCCCGCCCGACCTGCCGCCGGAGTTCTCGGCGCTGCGTTCCGACCCCGCCTCGGACATGCCCGAGGACATGGCCCGCTACGAGCACGAACAGCTCGTCCTGGTCGCACATCTGCTCAGCGGGGACGGTCCGGCGGCACTCGCCGCCCTGCTCGGCGAGGTGGACGACGGCACGGCCGCGCTCGCACCGCTGACGGAACGCTTCTACGCCCTGGGCCCCGACACCCCGGAGGAGGAGGTCGCGGCACTGGTCGACGATCTGGTCGCGCGCCTCGAACCGGTGGTGGCGCGACTGGTCGGCCTGTTCCCGTCCGACGCGCGGGCCTCGACCCTGATGGACGAACTGAGCGGGCGGACCCTCCGCCCCGTACAGCACCGCGTCCTGCGCCGGGTTCAGCGGCGGCTGGCTCCGGCGGCCGGAGCCTGACCGGCCCCCCCGGGGCGCCTGGCCGATGAGCGGGTGTGGTGCGGGTCACTCCCTTCGGCCTTGAGTGTGACGCGACGTCGGGGAGTGGACTCGGGCGTGCACGAACCCGTCGACCACGAGGAACTTCCATGACCGCTCCGTCGAAGCTGATCACCGTCGAGGAGTTCTTCGGCCCGCCCGCCCGCAGCCGGGCCCTGCTGTCCCCGGACGGCGCGAAGGTCGCCTACCTCGCTCCGTGGCGAGGCCGGCTCAACGTGTTCATCCGCGACCCGGACTCGGACTGGACCGACCCCGACCAGGTGCACGGCGCCGACGGGGTGCACGGCGCCGACGCCCCGGGCGTCCGGCGCGTCACCTCCGACACCCGGCGCAACATCGACGCCTTCTTCTGGACCGCCGACGGCCGCTACCTGCTGTTCCAGCAGGACACCGACGGCGACGAGAACTGGCACCTGCACCGCGCGGACCCGAACCGGCCCGACGAGCCCGCCGTCGACCTGACCCCCTTCGAGGGCGTGCGGCTGCTCGGCGCGCAACTCCCGCCGGACCGCCCGGGCACCGCTTTCGTGCAGCTCAACCTGCGCCGCCCCGACCTGGCCGACCTGTTCGAACTCGACCTGGAGACCGGCCGCCTGACCACCGCCGCGGAGAACCCCGGCGACGTCCTCTCCTGGCTGCGCACCCCGGACCGGCTGCTGGCGTTCACCATGGAGGAGGGAGGCGCCCACGTGCTGTCGGAGCACACCACGGGCGCGCGGCGCACGATCGCCCGTTTCCCCGGCACCGACGCCCTCTTCGGCATCCTTCCGGCGGCGCTCACCCCGGACGGGAACGGACTGTGGATCGGTTCGTCACGGGGCTCCGACCGCACCCGCCTGGTCCGGCTCGACCTGGACACCGGCGAGCAGACCGGTGTGGACAGCCACCCCGTGTTCGACCTGGACACCCCGCGCCCCGAGGCCGACCCGCGTTTCCCGTCCTCGCTGATCCTGCACCCGGGAACCGGGGACCTGCTCGGCGCCCGCTACCTCGGCGCCCGCCAGGAGATCCACGCGCTCGACCCGCACTTCGCCGAGGTCCTGCCGCGGCTGGCCGAGCTGTCCGACGGCGACCTGGCCCACGTCTCCTGCGACACCGCAGCACGGCGCTGGGTGGTGGACTTCACCCACGACCGCGACCCCGGCGTCACCTGGTTCTACGACCACGCCACGGGACGGGCGCGCCGCCTGTTCCGGCCCTTCCCCCACCTGGACCCGGCCGAGCTGGCCCCGGTCACCCCGGTCACGGTCAGCGCCCGCGACGGCCTGACCCTGCCCTGCCACCTCACCCTGCCGGTCGGGGTCGAACCGCGCGGCCTGCCGACCGTGCTGCTGGTGCACGGCGGACCGTGGTACCGCGACAGCTGGTGCTACGACCCGGAGGTGCAGCTCCTGGCCAACCGCGGCTACGCGGTGCTGCAGGTCGACTTCCGCGGCTCCACCGGCTACGGCAAGGCCCACACACAGGCCGCGATCGGCCAGTTCGCCGGGCGCATGCACGACGACCTGATCGACGCCCTCGACTGGGCGGTCGAACAGGGCTACACCGACCCGGACCGGGTCGCCGTCTACGGCTGCTCCTACGGCGGCTACGCGGCGCTCGTCGGAGCGGCGTTCACCCCGGACAGGTTCGCCGCCGCTGTCAGCTACACCGGAATGTCCGACCTGGTCGACCTCGTCGAGTCGGTCGTCCCGTTCGCCCGCCGCACCGTCGAGAACAGCTACCTGCGCTACATCGGCGACCCGGACGACCCCCGCCAGAGGGCCGACATGCTCGCCCGCTCACCCATCAGCCGGGTCGACGACATCACCGCGCCGGTGCTGCTGATCCACGGCGCCAACGACGTCCGCGTCCACCGGCGCAACTCCGACCGAGTCGTCGATGCCCTCCGCTCCCGCGGCGCCGAGGTCGAGTACCTGCTGAACGAGACCGAGGGCCACTGGTTCACCAACCCGGACAGCAACATCGAGCTGTACGGGAGACTGGAGCGCTTCCTGGCCCGTCACCTGGGCGGGCGGTCCGCGACCGGGTCCTGACCCGCGGCGGCGCGGACGTGCGCAGGCGTTGCGGTGGACGCGGGGGCCCTCCGGGGTGAACAGGTGGGCGCCGACCCGCTCCCTGGGCCGGGCGAGAGGCCGGTGGGGGCTGGGTCGGGTGCCCACCTGTCCGGTCGGGGGCGTGTGGTGACCGCGCGTTCCAAGACGGCAGGGTGTGATCTGTCCGTCATGCCTCGGGCCCGCGCGGTCACCTGCGATGCTATGTGAAAACGATAATCGTTTTCTAGGTAAATGCGGGTGACCTGGCTCACTCGGGGAAGGGCTGTGGAGGGTGCGGGGACGTACGCCCCGGAGGGGGCGGGAGCGCCGAGGTCGGCAGGGGTCGTACCCGCGGGCCGGTCGCGGGGTTCCCGCGCATCGGGTCGCCCTCTCTCTCCGGGCGGTACGGTCCACCGGGGAAGACGCCGTCGTCATCGACCGTGACGCGACTTCGGTGCCGCGAGATCCCGCAGGGTCGCTCGGGCGGCGCCGACGTCCGGGGGCGGCTTCGGCCCGCCCGCGCAGGGCCTGCGCGTTTGCTGCTCCGGCAAAACTCTTTGCCCGGAATCGCGGGTGTCGGCGAGCATCGCCGTATGACACATGACGCTCAGAACCCCACCTCTCCCAGCGCCGAGTTCTGGGAACCGCTGCACCGGTCGGCCGAACCCGCCACGGCGCCCCCGCCCAACGTCCGGCTCACCGAGCTGGTGCGCGACCTCGAACTGGCGCCGGGCCGCGCCTGTGACCTCGGTTCGGGTCGCGGCGGAGACGCCCGGTGGCTGGCCTCCCTGGGCTGGCACGTCACCGCGACCGAGGTCTCGGCCACGGCGGTCGAGCGCATCGCCGACATGGCCGCCGCGCAGGGCCTGGACCGCCTGCGGGCCGAGCGGCACGACCTGTCCCGTTCGCTGCCCGCCGGACCGTTCGACCTGGTCTACGCCTGCTACTTCCACAGCCCGGTGGCGTTCGGCCGGGAGGAAGTCCTGCGCCGCGCCGCGCGGCAGGTGGCGGTCGGCGGACGCCTGATCCTCGTCGACCACGCGTCCACCGCGCCCTGGTCCTGGCGCTTCGGGGACGAGGAGCCCACGTTCCCCACGCCGGAGGAGACCCTTGTCACACTGATGCTCGGGGACGGCTGGACCACCGAACGCTGCGAGAGCTCGGAACGGGTGGCCAACGGCCCCGACGGCACGACGGCCGGTGTCACGGACAACGTGATCGTGGTCCGCCGCCACTCCGCCTGACGGTCCCGCAATCCGGGGCGCCCGTGGGGAAGCGGGCGTCCCGGATGGTTTGTCCCGTTTCTTCCGGAGTCGCGTTTTCGGGTTCCGTCCGGGGTCCCGCGCCCTGGAGGGGGCGCCCGCGGGATGCCGTGGGCGCCCCCTCGGCCGTCACGCAGTGGAGTACGGGCTGGTGGTGGAGGCGCTGTAGCCTACCGGCATGAATCTGAAAATCATTATCAGAACCGTGGGGGTCGTGTCGGCTCTCACCCTGGCCGGGTGCGCGGCGGCGCCCGCCTCCGAGACCGGCTCCGCGGCGGCCGCGGGCGAGGGCACGACCTCCTACCCCCTCAGCATCCAGAACTGCGACACCGAGGTGACCGTCGAGCAGGCCCCCGAGCGCGCGGTCTCGCTGAACCAGTCGGCCACCGAGACCATGGTCCAGCTCGGCCTCGCCGACCGCATGGCGGGCACCTCGTACGAGACCGACCCCGTCCCCAGCGACATCGCCGACGCCTACGAGAGCATCCCCCTGCTCACGGACGGCCTGCTCAAGCACGAGACCCTGCTCGAAGCGCAGCCCGACTTCGTCTACTCGTCCTTCGCCTCGTTCCTCACCGCCGAGAACGCCGGTGAACGCGCCGAACTGCACGAGCTCGGCGTTCCGACCTACCTGAGCGAGTTCGACTGCACCTACCACGAGGCCGTCGAGGGCGGCGCGACCTTCGAGATGCTCTTCGATGAGATCGAGACGATCGCCCGGATCTTCGACGTGCCCGACGCGGGCGAAGAACTCGTCGCCGAGCAGCGGGCCGTGGTCGAGGAGGGACTCCAGGCCGCCGAACAGATCGAGGGCACGCCCAGCCTGGTCTGGTTCTACTCCACCGCGTCGTCCTCCTCCACCCCGTCGGTCGCCGGACCCGGCGGGCTCCCGCAGACCGTGACCGAGATGCTCGGCGCCGAGAACGCCTTCAGCGACGCCTCCACCAAATGGCCGGAGGTCAGCTGGGACGAGGTCGCCGAGCGCGACCCCGACGTGCTCGTGCTCGCGGACCTGAGCCGCGGATACCCCGGCGACACGGCCGAGGAGAAGATCGAGTTCCTCAAGAACGACCCCCTGACCTCGACCATGGACGCCGTCGTCAACGACCGCTTCATCGTCGTCCCCGGTCAGCACATGGACCCGTCGGTCCACAGCGTGCAGGCCGTCCCGACCATCGCGCAGGGCCTCATCGACATGGAGATCGAGTGATGACGACCACGACCACGAACACCCCCGAAGGGAACGCCCTCGAACGGCTCATCGGTGACTGGGACGCCCAGCAGGCGGCCTACATCACCCACCGCGAGCAGAGGTTCGAGATCGTGCTCGACGTCATCGCGCGGACCTGCGCCTCCTCGGAAGCGTTCGGGGCCGACGGGACCGGCATGACCGTTCTCGACCTGGCGTGCGGCCCCGGCAGTCTCTCCCAGCGCGTCCTCGACCGGTTCCCGGGCGCCCGGGTGATCGGGGTCGACTACGACCCGGTGCTGCTCGCGATCGCGGGCTCCTGGCTCGGTCAGCGCCACGGTTCACGCTTCACGCCGGTCGACGTCGACCTCGCCGCGCCCGGCTGGAGCGCCCGGCTGCCCGAGGGACCGGTGCACGTCGCCGTCTCCTCGACCGCGCTGCACTGGCTGGAGCCGGCCCAGCTCGTCGCCGTCTACGGCGCCCTGGGCGCCCTGCTCCCCGCCGACGGCGTCTTCATGAACGCCGACCACCTGCGCTACGACCCGCGCTCGCAGCCGTTCCTCACCGGGGCGGCGGCCGCCGACGACGAACGCACCCAGCGCGACGCGCACTCGCGGGGTGTGCGGACCTGGGACGAGTGGTGGTCGGACGCCGTCGCGCACGACGCGTTCGGACAGCACCACGCCGAGCGCGAGCGCCGCTTCGCCGACCGCCCGCCCACACCGCACGCACCGCTCGAACTGCACCTGCAGGCGCTCAGTACCGCCGGGTTCGCCGAGACCGGGGTCATCTGGCGGTACTACGACGATGTCGTGGTGTTCGCGCGGAGATGACCAGACTCACCGATCCTTCGCGGACCGGCCCGCCCCACGCGGACGCTCTCCCCGACGCCGACCCGCTGGCGGCGCGGGCGGCGGCGGGCGGCGCCGAGGCCCCTGCGACACGCACACCGGGCAGGCTGCGCTCGTCCCTCGTCGTCGCCGTCTTCGTCCTCGCGCTGTGCGTGACGATCCTCGTCGCGGCCTTCATCGGCACGGCGAACATCGGGGCGCTCGACGTGCTCGGGATCATCCTGCGCAACATCGGGCTGGGCGCGCTCGCCCCCGTTCCGGCGGCACCGCCGCTCATCGACGCCCTCATCTGGGAGTCGCGTCTGCCGCGCGTGCTCCTCGCCGCCGTGGTCGGTCTCGGGCTCTCGGTCTCGGGCGCGGTGCTGCAGTCCATCACCCGCAACCCGCTCGCCGAACCGTACCTGCTCGGGGTCTCCTCGGGGGCGTCCACCGGGGCGGTCGCGATCATGGTGCTCGGGCTCGGCTCGGGCGCGGTGACCCTCTCCACGGGCGCCTTCGCCGGGGCGCTGGCCGCCTTCGCGATCGTGCTGGTCCTCATCGGGGGCGGACGCGTCTCCAACCCCGCCCGCGTGGTGCTCACCGGTGTGCTGGTGTCGCAGTTCTTCTCCGCGATCACCTCGCTCGTGCTGATGCTCGACGGCGACGCGGACGCCACCCGGGGCTTCACGTACTGGCTGCTCGGCTCGCTCGGAGGCGCACGCTGGGAGCCGCTGCTCGTGGCGTCCGCCGTCATCGTGCTCGGAGCCGTCGGCTGCCTGTTCTTCGCCCCGGCCCTGGACGCGTTCACCTTCGGCTGGGACACCGCCTCCTCGCTCGGGATCAACGTGACCCTGGCACGGGTGACGCTCATGGTCCTCACCGCGTTCGTCACGGCGGCGGCCGTCGCGGCCTCCGGGGCGATCGGGTTCATCGGGCTGCTCGTACCGCACGTCGTGCGTCTGCTGGCGGGGCCCGCGCACCGCCTGCTGCTCCCTCTCAGCGGGCTCGGGGGCGCGATCTTCCTGGTGTGGGTCGACACCTTCGCCCGCTCGGCGTTCTCGCCGCACGAGATCCCGGTGGGAGTGATCACGGCGCTGCTCGGCGCACCGGTGTTCGCGGTCGTCCTGGGAAGGGCGGCCCGGTGATGACGGCACTGGAGGCGGACGGCATCACGTGGTCGGTCGACAGGACACGCATCCTCGACGGGGTCTCGATCCGGGCGCGCTCCAACGAGGTGCTCGCCGTGCTCGGGCCCAACGGGGCGGGCAAGACCTCGCTGCTGCGCATCCTGGCGGGGCTCCGGCGGCCGGACGCCGGAACGGTGCTCCTGGGCGGGGAACCGGTCCGCTCCCTGCCCCGGCGCGCGGTCGCCCGGCGGGTGGCCATCGTGGAGCAGTCACCCGAAGTGCACACCGACATCACCGTCGACGACGCCGTGGCGCTCGGCAGGACGCCCTACCGCGGCACCTTCGCCGGACTGGACGGTGCGGACCGCGCCGCGATCGAACAGGCGCTCGTCCTCACCGGGATGCGCGCCTACCGGTCGCGGTCGTGGCGGACGCTCTCCGGCGGTGAACAACAGCGTGCCCAGTTGGCCCGCGCGCTCGCGCAGCAGCCGGAGGTGATCGTGCTGGACGAGCCGACCAACCACCTCGACATCCGCTACCAGCTCGACGTCCTCACCCTGCTGCGCTCGCTCGACATGACGGTGGTGACCGCCCTGCACGACCTCAACCTGGCCGCACGCTACTGCGACCGGGTCGCGGTCCTGCACGCCGGACGGATCGCGGCGACGGGACCGCCCGCCGCCGTGCTGACACCCGGGCTCGTCCGCTCCGTCTACGGGGTCGAAGCCGTCGTCGACACCTCCCCGCACACGGGAGCGCCGGTCGTGACCTACCTGGGCGGTGTGTCCGCAGGCTCCTCGCCGATGCCCGCTCCCGGGCCGCACCGCCGGCGGCAGGAGGAGTGAACCGCCCCGTGCGGCCTTTCGCGGCCGTGTGTGCAGGGCCCGCCGACCCGCCGATCGGGTCGCGTTCGTCGACGCGGCGGTGCGGGCGGCCCCGGCCGGGGCCCGGCTCCGTGACCTGAGCCGCGCACACCGGAAGAGAACGGGAAGGTCCCGGGCCCCGCGCACGCGGGGACGACGGGACCTTCCCGTTCGCGTTCCGCGACGTACGGTGGCCCCGATCCGCCAGCGGTGTTCCCCGGGCCGGTTCTCCACCGTCGTCCGGCCGGTTCGGGCCGGCGGATTCACCCGCGGGACGTCTCCGTGCCGGGGTCGGCCACCAGGGCGCGCAGGTCGCGCAGGTTGTCCTCCAGGAACCGCGCCAGTGGTTCCGGGAGCAGACGGATGCTCCTGAGGGCTTCGGCGGTACCGGGGAGGACGACGGTCTCGTAGGTTCCCCGCGTGGGATCGGAGAACTCCGGCCCGGTACGGCTGGAGGGGTCCATCTCCGTCAACCGGGCGACGAACACGTGCTGGACGAGGGTCCCCTCGGGGCGTTCGTCGGTGATGACCACCACCTCGCGCACCCGGTCGACGCGTCCGCCGAGCTCCTCGAAGACCTCGCGGTGCAGGGCGGCCTCCACGCTGGCGTCCTCCGGTTCGACACCGCCCCCGGCCGTGATCCAGTAGGGGGCGCGGCCGGGGCGGGTCCGCTTGATGAGCACCAGCCGCCGCTGCCGGTCGAACAGGATCGCTCGGGCCTTCTGCTTGATGATCTCGGGCATGTCCGTGATCCTGCCGTGGTCGGAGCCGGTTGTCCCGGTGGGCAAGAGAACTCTGTCCCGGAGGCGACCCGGTCCGGGGCCGCTCCGGACTCCGCGGTCGGGAAAGCCCTCCCCGCGCCGGGGGCCTTGACTCCGGTGATCTGTGCGCCTTCCCGGGCCCGGGCGTCGTCACGGAGACCGGGGATCCGCCGGGGACCGGAACGTCGGTGGGCGCCCGTACCCTCCTTGCGGACGCGCGGGCGGCGACGCCCGTCCCCCTCCTGCCGATCCCCACCCCCTCACCGCTGGGAACCCGATGACCGAACACACGACCCCACTCGCCTTCTCCACCGAGCGCCGACGCGTCGGTGCGCAGGAGTGGACGCGAACCCCCCGGCTCAACGTCCTCATCGAACCGGGGGAGCCGGTCGCACCGGCCCGGATCGGTTGGCGCGACCGCGAGGGCGGCGAGGCCGTGGCCGTGTTCGACCCCCGTATGGGCGGGTTCACCGGCACCCGCGTCACCTCCGACGGGGTCCAGTACGAGTGGCGGGGGACCCGCCTGGACGAACCCTGCGAACGCTCCGGCCACCGGTTCCGCATCCAGGGCGGCGACCGGGAGCTGCGCCTGCTCGTCGAGGACGGAGGGCCCCCGCTCGCGCGGGTCGACTGGGCCGACCGCGAGGGCGCGGGGGGAACGGTCCTGCTGCGCGCCGTCGAGCTGGAGCCGGTCGGGGGCCCCAGCCCGGAGGGCCTCACCCGCGTGGTGCGCTCTGTGCGCGCGGGTGACGAGTACACCGAGGCGGGCGAGGAGGCCCTCAACCTGCTCGACCCCACCAGGGGCAAGTGGCTGTCACGGCGCCGCGCCGACCGGCTCGACTTCACCATGTCCGAGCCCGTCACCGTCCGGCGCTACGTGCTCGACTCCGCCGACGACTTCCCCGACCGCGACCCCGCGGACTGGTCCCTGCTGGGGTCTTCGGACGGGCAGGAGTGGACCCTCCTCGACGCCCGGTCCGACGAGTTCTTCCCCGGCCGTCATCTGGCGCGCGACTTCACCGTCACCGGCCCCGGCGCGCACACGCCCTGGCGGTACCTGCGGCTGGAGGTCACCCGCAACGCGGGAGCGGGGGAGACCCAGCTCAACCGGGTGCGGTTCTTCGCCGAGGACCGCGCCTACGAGGCCTTCCACGGGTTGCGCCACACTGCGCGGAGCGGACCGGAACCGTTCCTGGGGCTGGCGGTCGCCCCGGAGGGCGAGGACGAGGACGCGCCCGTGCTCCCGGCGACTGTCGGAGAGTGGCGGACCTACCTCACTGAGTACAGCGCCGACATGCTGCGTGTGGCCGAGGCGGAGGGGGAGGAGGTCACCGGGGAGGATCGGGCCTCCTCCTGGCTTGGCAACGAGGGCGCCCCGGAGGAGCGGATCGCGGCGCTGGAGGAGCGCCTGGGCCGTCGGCTGCCGCCGAGCTACCGCTCCTTCCTCGCCGCGTCCGACGGCTGGGGGAGGATGGGGGCGTTCGTCTACGCGCTGAGCTCCACCGCCGACCTGGAGTGGTCCGGTCTGGCCGCCATGCTCGGTCTGGACGAGGAGGACATGGAGGACGAGGGGCTCGTCGGGCCGCTGCTGCTGGTGTCCTCCGACACCGACGCCGAGTACTGGATCCTGGACGCGGGCGACGCCTCCCCCGACGGGGAGTGGGCGGCCTACATCTGGGCGAGCTGGTACCCCGGCCTGGGCGATCGGCACCGCTCCTTCGCCTCGCTCGTCCACGCCGAACGCGTCTCCTTCGAGGAACTCAGCGGTGGCGGAGGGCACCCGGTGCGCTCCGACGACGCCGGGGAACTGCTGGAGCTGGGGCGCCGTGAGGCGCTGGCCGGGAACGTGGACCCCGCGCTCACGGCCTTCGACCGGGCCGAGACCCGGGGGTCGGCGGCTGCCGCCTACCTCAAGGTGGTCCTGTCCGCCTTCCTGGAGCAGCGGTGGGTCCACCACGACCTGCGCAACACCCTGTCGTCCCGGGTGGTGGACGAGGTCGGTGCGGAGCAGGTCCGGGCCGAGGCGGTCCCGCTGGCTCTGCGAGGCCTCTCCCTCGACACCACTGGGTACGTGGGCCCCGCGCTGGAGGCCCTGCGCGGGGCGGTGCCGGGGCTGCCCGAGGGGAACGAGGTGGAGGGCCCCGTCTGGCAGGCGTGGCTGGACGCGCACCGCACGCCCGAACCCCCGGAGTTCGAGGAGGCCCTGGAGACCGCACGGGGGTTGGCGGCGCGGGGAGCCCGGGACGAGGCCTGGGCCGTGATCGAGGCGGCCCTGCCCGGGTGGTACCCCACCGCGCCGAACCGGATCGCTCCCGTGGTGCTGCTCACCGACCCCGCCCTGCGCGGCGTGGTCACCCGGGCCCGTGCCAGGGAGGCGGCGTTCATCGCTCGGGGGGTCCGCACCGCTGGTTGAGGCGGGTGCGCTCCGCGCGGGTGCGGGTCTGACGCGGTTCTCGGTACAGAATGCGAGGAGATAACGGCCTGTGTTTCCGCATGTCGTTTGCTCCCGAGCTCCGCGCACGCGGGGGTGAACCGACCACCGTGGCCATCGACCCCAGCGAGCACGACCGAGCTCCGCGCACGCGGAGGTGAACCGCTTTGGCGCGGCAGCCGGTTCCGGCCCTGCCAAAGGTGCCGCCCGGTCGCTCGGGGCGTAGTTCCAGTTCAAGGCTGCGAGGGCCCCTCCTCTACGCTACAGTTTTCGTACGACAGTTCGAATGCGGTGTCTTCCTCCCCGGCCGCACGGCCAGGGGAGGGGTGTCGGTGTTCGCGCACCTGCGGACGGCGTCCAACTACTCGTTCCGGCACGGCACCGCCGCCCCGGCCGCGCTCGTGGCCCGCGCCGCGGCCGACGACCAGCCGGTCGCGGCGCTCACCGACCGCGACAGCCTCTTCGGCGCCGCCGAGCACGTCCACGCCTGCCGCGAGGCCGGAATCCGACCCGTGCTCGGCGCCGACCTGGCACTGGCCGCCCCGGGCGGCGGCCGCGCCGTCCTCCTCGCCCGGGGCCCGGCCGGATGGGCGTCCCTGTGCCGCCTGGTCACCGCCGCCCACCACCGCCCCGGCCCGGTCGCCACCACTCCGGGCGAGGTCGCCGAGCACGCCCGGGGCCTGGTCGTGCTGCTGGGCCCGGACTCCGACGTGGGACGGGCCCTGGCCGGGCGAGAGGCGAGCCGCGCCCGCGCCCTGCTGCGGGCCTGGCGCTCCACCGGCGCCGAGATCGCTCTGGCGCCGCACGACCACGGCGCCCCGGGCCAGCGCGAGACGGTCCGCGCCCTGGTGCGCCTGGCCGACGACCACCGGGTGCTCGCGGTGCTGACCAACGCCGTCCGGTACCCGACCCCGGCCGACGCCTCCCTGGCACGGTCCCTGGACCGGATCCGCCAGTGGGCGCCC
Organism: Nocardiopsis camelliae; assembly: GCF_028993595.1. Taxonomy (GTDB): domain Bacteria; phylum Actinomycetota; class Actinomycetes; order Streptosporangiales; family Streptosporangiaceae; genus Nocardiopsis; species Nocardiopsis dassonvillei. The sequence goes on along the minus strand of NZ_CP118614.1, from coordinate 4,042,739 downwards.
GGCGGCTACACCCCCGACCCGCCCACCGACCGGGCACACCTGGCCACCGGCGCCGAGATGCTCACCGTGGCCACGGCGGTGTGCGCGGGAGACCGCTCCCGGGCGCGACGGCTGCTCGCGCACACCGCCGCGCTGGCGGCCTCCTGCGCCCTTGACCCGGCCGCGGACCTGGGCATGGGACGCCTGCACCTGCCCCCGCGCCCCGGCGCCGCCGCCGAACTGCGGGCCCGGTGCGCCTCCGGCGCCGCCCGCCTGGGCGTGGACCGGGACGGCCGCGCCCCGGCACGTCTGGAGGCCGAACTCGCCGTCATCGACCGCCTGGGCCTGTGGTCCTACTTCCTGACCGTGGCCGACGCCGCCGACGCCGTCCGCGCCAAGCACATCCGGGTCTCGGCGCGCGGCTCGGCCGCCGGAAGCCTGGTCGTGCACCTGCTCGGCATCAGCGCCGTCAACCCGCTGGAGCACGGCCTGCTCATGGAACGCTTCCTCACGCCCTCCCGACCCGGCCAGCCGGACATCGACCTGGACGTGGAGTCCGCGCGGCGCCTGGAGGCCTACGACGCGGTCATCGCCGCCCACCCCGGCGCCGCCGCGGCGGTCGCGATGGTCGACACCTACCGGGCCCGCTCGGCCCTGCGCGACGCCGGGGCCGCCCTGTCCCTGCCCGCGGCGGAGGTCGAACGCATCGCCGCCGCCTTCCCCCGGGTGCGCGCCGCCCGTATCCGCCAGGCCGCCCGGGAACTACCGGAGCTGTCCCGGGTCGGCGGCGCCCCCCTGACCGGCGAGCACGTGGAGCGCCTGTTCACCCTGGCCGAACGGCTGGACGGTCTGCCCCGGCACCTGGCCATGCACCCCTGCGGGCTCGTGCTCACCGGCGCCGAGCTGACCTCGCGCGTTCCCACCCAGCCCTCCGGCGCGGGGTACCCGATGGTCCAGGCCGACAAGGACGGGGTGGAACCCTGGGGCCTGCTCAAACTCGACATCCTGGGCGTGCGGATGCAGTCCACCCTGGCCCACGCCCAGGCCGAGATCGCGCGCACCACCCGCACCGCCCCGGACCTGGAGGCCCTGCCCGACGCGGACGCGGCCACCGCCCACATGATCGCCACCGGCAACACCCTGTCCTGCTACCAGATCGAATCCCCCGGTCTTCTCTACTGTCTGAGTCACTGTCGGTTTTTGACCCGGACATTGGTATGGAGACATCTGTATGGAGGAATCCGAGGGCTCTTGGGCTGTGGAGTTCTACGACCTCAGCCGGGACTTCCCTGTTCCTGCGGACGACGTGGCTCTGGGGCAGTTGGGCGACGTACACGAAAGAGCACGTGAGAACGGCGCGCGGGATGGAACGCCGATCATTTGGTCGAGGCGGCATGGCACGGATCCGTGGATTAACCTCTTCTTCCGTGCTGACGAGATCGTGTCCAAGCAGCGAACCACGTGGCGCCGGTACGCCTACGCCCTCGTTGTTTGGTTGAACTTCTTGGAGCAGCGGGGAAGGTTCTGGTACGAGGCGAGCAAGCGTGACTACAGCGACTTCAAGCACTGGCGGATGGCGGATCCCCGCAACTACTGGCGAGTGGAGGGGACGTCGTTCGACACCGACCGGGCGGGGTTGAAGCGGTTCTATGCATGGGCCTCTGGTGAGTACGAGGTCTTCAACCCGATCCCGTCGCAAGCTGCCCAGTCCGGTGGCAACTTTGGTCAGGGTGCGCAGCGGCGGGATCCTTCCCGTCCTGCTGGCGCTCCTCGACGTCAGGTGAAGTGGCTGCTTCGGAAGGCCTTTGAGCAGTGGCGGGACGTGGGTCTGAGGGGGTATGGGTTCGACGGTCTCCGGCCGCAGGGGTGGAACGGCTTCAACGAGGATCGCAACGCGGCGTTCGTCGAGGGGCTGTGGGGCACGGGGTTGAGGCTGGAGGAGTGGGCGAGTGTGCTGGATGTCGAGCTGCCATCGAGCCCTGTGACGAGCCGGTACCCGAAGGTGTGGCTGTCGCAGTCCTGTGCGAAGGGGCGCCGTTATGGACGTAGCTACCGGATCCCCCGGACGGTTGTGAAAGCCATGGCGGGCTACATGGACCCGATGGAGGGATCGCGAGCGGAGGCGGTCAGGCGGGCGCGGTTGGTCGGCCGATACGAGCGTGTGCAGGGCCTCGTGATCGTGACTGGGCACAATTCGCGGACGAGGACGCTCACAGTACGTACCCCGCGCGGGGGTGTTGCGACGGTGTCCCTCGACGTGCTGGGACCACAGGAGCGGCTGCGGCTGTTCCGGGAGACGGAGGATGGGCTGGATCCGCTGGCGGTCTGGCTGAGCGTCGACGGGATGCCGCATCGGGCTCACAGTTGGGAGAACACGTTCGCTGCCGCCAACTCCCGGGTGGCCGAGGCGTGGGCGCGGTCACGGTGGCCCGGGTTCGGCGACCTGGATCTGGAGGAGCGCAAGAGGCGGACGGGCCAGTGCCCCCTGTGGGTTCGTCCGCACATGCTGCGGCACTCCTATGCACTGGCCTGGTACTCCGTCCTGAGCGCTGTATGGGAGCAGCGTCTTCGTGGGTTCACCGAGGTGGACAAGCATGCGTTCCGCGAGCAGTTCGGCGATGTCTGGTACCAGTTGGCGACGATGCTCGGGCATCGCAACCCGCAGACCACCCGGGACTGGTACCTGGCGCCCTTCGCTGCTTTGGAGGTCGACTACCTGATGGCGCTGATCGACGGTGACCAGCGGGAAGCTGTCGACGTCCTGCTGGGGAGGATCACCGGGGACAGTGCGTTGGTTCTGTCTCCCGTTCCCGTGGATGGGGAAATCCTCGACGACCCGAAGGATCATGGGTGAGTAGGAGAGGCCGTAAGGCGAGTGTTCCTCCTGGGGACTGGCAGGTGCTGGAGCGGCTTGTCCTCACGCAGGACGAGTGCAGTGTCTTCTTCGTTGAGGAGAAGGGGCGGCGCAGCAAGGTCTTCGACTTTGCGAAATTGCAGGTCAGTGTGGGTATCCAGCAGTGGTTGGCTCGGTCGTTCGCACGGGCCACGGGGCCGACTTCGGGAGTCAAGCGGATCAGGGCTGCCGAAAGTCTTTGGGACAGCGTGCGGGTCTTGGCGGGGCATCTCGGGAAAGTGCGCCCGCCTGTACACCAGCCTGCGCACATCACGGCCGTACACATCAAGGAGAGTTTGCTCGCCGTACCGCCGGGCTCCAAGAAGGCCCATGTTGAACGGCTGCGTGTGATCTTCCGTGCGGACCAGGAGTTGGTGGTCGAGGCTCGAAACGCCATCCTGCACGGGCGGTTGCCCGCGTACGAATCGAAGGTGCAGCCCTACAGCCGCGCCGAGCATCAGGAGCTCATGACTGCGGTCCGTCGTGACATTCGCCTGGCCCGCGATCGTATTCAGGCGGGGCGGGAGCTCCTGGCTGCGTACCGTCGTGGCGATCTGGGCTCGCCCAGCCGTTTCAACCATGTCGAGAAGATCGGTCGAGTGTTGGACACCCTTGACCGGACCGGGGATGTGCCACGACGCGTGACGCCGTCGTCGCCGCGTGGTGGTATCCCCTTCTGGGTGCAGGCATTGGGCGGGGTCCACGATCTCGTTTCCCGGTTGACGCTGACACGTAAGGAGATGGTGGCGTTCTGCTTGATGCTCGTCGATTTGACCGGCGAGAACCGTGGAACGATCGGAGAGTGGCCAGCGGCGCACTTCCGGCCGGATGGTGACCTTGGTGGGCCCGCACTGGCTCTTGTGGACGCAGTGAAGCCACGTCGCGGGCCGTCGTTGGAGTTCATGGTGACCCCGCTGGAGGACGTGCCTGTGTCGCTTGTCGACGTGCTGAGGGCGGAGGATGACGACAAGTACCTGTTCCGCTCCGCCTTGCGCGTCTATCAACTCCTGCTGGATCTCACGGAGCTCGCGCGACGCCACAGCGCAGAGACACACGCTTTCTGTTATCCGAAAGTCCGCGCTCGGGGAGGGCTGGCGTGGGGTCACGGCGTCCACCGGAGCGGGATTGATGCTTGGGCTGCGGGACATGGCTTTGGTCCCACGAAGAGAGCCGGTGATCCGGCAAGAAAGGGTGGTTCACCCGGTGAACTCCCTGAGGGTGGTGCGACGACCGAGCAGGGCGAAGAAGCAGAGCACAAGGGGTTGTCGGTCAACGTGCACCGGCTTCGACGGGCGGCGCTGGAGCGCCGGGGAAAACCTGTGGCACACACCAGGGAGACGTACCACGACTACCTGCGGACGAGCCGACCAGCGCTTGAGCGCGGGCGCACCGTCATGCGCCAGACGCTGGAGGAGGAGGTCACCAAGGCGCGGGCAGCACAGGAGATTCCGGTGCTGACGAAGGCGTTCCTCGCGCGTGCCACCAAGGACCCGGAGGGGGCCGCGTCCGATGTCGGCGTGGATACGCAGACCCTCGCCCGGCTGATCTCCGGAGAGCAGGACACGGTGCTGGTGGGCTGCACCGACCCGGACAACAGCCCGATCACTGGGCTCGGGAAACCGTGCGGAGCCTCGTTTCTCGACGACTGCCTGCGGTGTGAGAACGCGCGTGCTCTTCCCCGTCATCTGCCGGTCCAGGTCGAAGCTCACAGACGACTCAGGTACCTGCAGCGCGACCTCGATCCGGGCCTGTGGGCCCACCTGCACGCTGAGTCGTTCGCTCGTCTGTCCCACCTACTAGGGCACTACACCTCGGCCGAGCGCGCTGATGCCTGCGACCGCGTCACGGCTGCCGAACGGGCGCTCGTCGACGATCTCGTCAACGGAAGGATGGACCTGCGATGAGCACCGTGTCGACGTCTCGGTCCTCGGCAAGGGCGGACCTTCTACCCTGCCCAGACACCTTGGTCCTGGCCCACCGGCCGCTCCGTGCCTCAACGGACACGGCCGCACTGTCCCGCTTCGGGGAGCCGGTCTGGCACCTGGGTCCGGGGCTGCTCGACGACCAGTTGTGCCCGGTCAGCGAGAACTGGCCGCGGCTGATACCTGGCCCCTTACGGGAAGGCTTCATGACATGCGCCTGGGTCGCGCTGAACACCAACTGGCCCGCCCAACTACAGCCGGGCCTGATCGATGAACAACCCGAGGTCCTCACGGTCCATAAGTGGATCATGTCGATGTCGGTCTTCGCCCGGTGGCTGGACTCCTGCGGCATCACGCGCCTGTGCGATGTCAGCAGTCAGGACCTAAGCAGTTACAAGAACCACGTACTCGACCTGTCCAACTCCATGCAGGACAAGGGACGCCTGCTGCATGCGGTCCGGGTCCTCTGGGGTTACCGGGACGCGCTACCCGAGGAACACCGGCTCCCACGCCGCAGGCCCTGGGGCATGGCCTCAACGGATGACCTGGTCGGCGCCAAGCGCGCTCAGAGCCCGTACAACACAACACCTCGCATCGACCCCGCGACCATGGAAGCCCTGCTGGCATGGGCGCTTCGGATGATCGAGGACTTCGGGCCCGACATACGCGACGCCGCCCAGGAAGTACGACTGCTCTTGGACGGACGGCATCCGGCGACTCTGGCAGCACGTGAGCGTTTCGGCCATGCCCCCTTGAAGGAGCGTTTCGCGTCCTACCTGGCCCAACTGCAACGCGCGAACCGAGGGCTGCCCGGCACGAGACGCCGCGAGCGCCACGGCGGACAACTTGGAGTAGACCACGAGCATGTCGCCCGCATGGTGGCCTCCAGCGGTCCCTGTGTGAAGCCGTACGACGGCCTGTTGCTGTCCATGGCCGAGAACTACGGCCTTGAACTGGAATCCGACGCCTACTTCCTCGGCCCGATCACCGCGACCTTCCAAGGTGCACCCTGGCGCGACCGTCCAATCGGTGTACGTGAGGTCAACCAGCTGGTGCGACACCTGACGGCCGCGTGCTTTGTCGTGATCTGCTACCTCTCCGGCATGCGCAGCGGGGAAGTCCTACAGCTGCGGCGTGGATGCCTGCGCGAGGACGAACACGGTGGGCTCATGCTCGTCGGGCGGCGCAGCAAAGGCTCTGGCCACGATCCCGCACCCGAGCCTGAGAAGACCCAGGAGCGGCCCTGGGCCGTAGTCAGCGCGGTCGTTCCGGCTGTGGAGATGCTGGAATCACTCTCCGACGCCGATCTGCTCTTCCCGCCGAGCCGACAACGCACCACCACAGTCCGCGCACGCAGGAACCAGTCCAAGCCCTCGGGCACGATGAACGACGACATCCGGGAGTTTGTGGACTGGGTGAACACGCAATTCTCCGGCCGAGATGATCCCGCCATCCCGCCGGACCCGGCCAAGGCCATCCACGCGGCGCGCTTTCGCCGCACACTCGCCTACTTCGTGGTGCGGCGCCCAGGCGGACTCGCCGCGGCACAAGCACAATACGGGCACGTGCGCGCGAAGGTCACCCTCGGCTACGCCGGAGACGCCGACACCAGATGGATGGAAAGCCTCGCTGTTGAGGAGCTGGAGATGATCAGCGAGCAGATGGATGAGGACCTGCGGGCCTTGGCCGAAGGCGAATACGTCAGTGGGCCCTCCGCGCAGGAGTACCAGCGCAGAGTCCGCAAGGCCGGGGCCGTGTTCACAGGTCGCGTCGTCAATCAGGCCGGCAACGCCCAACGCCTGCTGGCCGGTAAGCACCCTCACATCCATCACGGGCTGGGCATGACCTGCGTGTGGCGCCCCGAGACCGCGGCCTGTCGACAAGAGCGAGAGGCGGCCGGGCTGGATGTGCGAGGGCCAGATCCACAGCTCTGCCGCACCACATGCACCAACCTCGCCTACACCGACCGCGACATCGAGAACAAGAGAAGAGAGCTCACCCGACACGAGACCGCCGCAGCCGACCCACTGTCGCCCAAGCCCCTGAGAGACAGAGAGGCGGCGAAGGCCGCCCAGGCACACGCAGTGATCGTCGCACATGACCAAGGACGGCGCGGCAACAACCGACAGAAGCCAAGGAGGGAGCGGCTCGATGGGGCGCAGACCTCGTGACCGGGACCGGGATGCTGCCGCCATCAAGACAGCGGCCGACCGGCTGCTGGCGGGTACGCCCTTGCGCTCGACCTCGGGGAAACTGACTGCCACCGAGCTGATCGTTGAGTCGGGGCTGCGTCGTGACGTGGTCTATCCACGCCACCAGGATCTGGTCGACGAGTTCCGGCTGAAGGTCCAGGCCCAAGGTAAAGTGCCCACCGTTGCCCAAGAACTCGCCGAACGGTATGCGGCTGCGGTCGAGGAGCTGGAAGATGTGAAGCAGCAGCTCGCAACGGAACGGCAGACGAACGCGTTCCTTCGCCGGATCACTGTGGAACTGTCGGTCGAGGTGGAGAACCTACGCTGCGACCACGAGGATGCCCTCGATTCCACGGTGGTACAGATGCCCCGGCGGCGCGGTCCCAGACGCCGATCTTCCACGATGGGTCCGGGGGAACCTCAGCAGAGCCCTGATAGCTAGGGAAGAGGCCAGGGCATCGTGGTGATACTGGTGGGCCGTTGAGGGCACAGGCCCACTGTGCCCGGCCGCTGTCGGCGACCGGGACGAGAGCCCCTCACCCCTGACCTGAAGGTTCAGGGAGCCTCCTGCGCAGCGAGTTCCGTGATGAGTTCCTCGATGCGCTTCTTGATCTCGTCGCGGATGGGGCGGACGGCAGCCACGCCTTGACCGGCGGGGTCAGGTAGCTCCCAGTCGAGGTAGCGCTTGCCGGGGAAGATGGGGCAGGTGTCGCCGCAGCCCATGGTCACGCACACGTCAGAGGCCTCGACGGCGTCGACGGTGAGGAGCTTGGGGTGCTGGTCGGTGATGTCGATGCCGACCTCGGCCATGGCCTCAACCACGGCGGGGTTGAGGGTATCGGCGGGTGCGGATCCGGCGGAGCGCACCTCGATGCGCCCTTCGGACAGGTGGGACAGCCAGGCGGCGGCCATCTGGGAGCGGCCCGCGTTGTGCACGCACACGAACAGCACGGACGGCTTGGCGGAGTTGGTCATGGTGGTGCTCTCTACTTCGTTTCGGGAACGGCGGGCATGGCCAGCAGGGTCAGGAGTTCGGTGATGTGGGTGTCGATCACGTCGCGGACGCGGCGCCACCCGGCCAGATCGGATGCGTGCGGGTCGGCCACGGGCCAGTCCAGGTAGTGCCGCCCCGGCACGACGGGACAGGCATCGCCGCATCCCAGAGTGACGACGATGTCGGCGGCTCCGACGACCTCTGTGGTGAGCGGCTTGGGGTAGGCGTCGCCGAGATCGGCTCCCACTTCGGTCAGGACCTCGGCCAGGCGGGGGTCCAGTTCCGCGGCTGGGGTGGTGCCCGCGGAGGAGATGGTGATGGGTCCGGCGAAGCGGTGGGCGAGCAGGGCCGCGGCCAACTGGGAGCGGCCGGAGTTGTGGCCGCACACGAACAGCACGCGGGCGGGTCGCATGCCGATCGGCTCTCGGGATGAGGCCAGGGCGTCCAGGCGTTCAGCACTCAGGCGTTCGGCCAGGACGTTGAGGTGGGCGGTGATCCGGGCGGTGGCGGCCAGGCGCTGGTGGGAGTCGTCGATGAGGGCTTGCACGGTCTCGATGGAAAAGCGGCCTTCGTGGCGTGCGGCCAGGCGTGCGGCGCCTACTTCAGTGCGCTCATGCAGGAGGGGATGGGGATCAGGTCTGGTCATGCCGGTTCCCTGGAGAGATGGGCTGTGGGTCCACACATCAGTTGCGGATGATGAGATAGTATCAGCACATGCTGATATCAGTCGATGCTGAGTTGATGAGGGTGTTGGCGGATCCTCTGCGAATGCGGATCGTGACCCTGCTCGCCCGGGAGACCCTGTGTACGACGCACCTGGTCGAGGAGACCGGGGCGCGCCAGACCAACCTGTCCAACCACCTGCGGATCCTGCGCGAGGCGGGGGTGGTGGAGACTGAGCCCTGCGGCCGGTTCACCTACTACCGGCTGCGCCCCCAAGCCCTGGAAGCTTTGTCCGAGGGGTTGGCCGACCTGGCCGCCACGGCCCGCTGTACCGGTGCGGCCGAGAACAGGAGGCCCTGCTGATGGCCTCGACCGACAAGACGACCAGCGGCACGGAGGATGGTTCCCTCGTCGCGAAACTCTCGTTCCTGGACCGGTTCCTGGCGGTGTGGATCCTGCTCGCCATGGCCGTCGGACTCGGCCTGGGACGCCTGGTCCCCGGCCTGAACGAGGTCCTGGCCGCTATGGAGGTCGGCGGGATCTCCCTGCCCATCGCGCTCGGCCTGCTGGTCATGATGTACCCGGTGCTGGCCAAGGTCCGCTACGACCGCCTCGATACCGTCACCCGCGACACCCGCCTGCTGGTCTCCTCCCTGGTGATCAACTGGCTCATCGGCCCCGCGGTGATGTTCGCGCTGGCCTGGATCTTCCTGGCCGACCTGCCCGAGTACCGCACCGGCCTGATCATTGTCGGCCTGGCGCGCTGCATCGCGATGGTCATCATCTGGAACGACCTGGCCTGCGGCAATCGTGAAGCCGCCGCTGTCCTCGTGGCGCTCAATTCCGTCTTCCAGGTGCTGGTCTTCGGCCTGCTGGGCTGGTTCTACCTGGACCTGCTGCCCGGCTGGCTGGGCCTGGACACCAACGGGCTCGACGTCTCCCCTTGGACCATCGCCTTGAACGTCGTGGTCTTCCTCGGGATCCCGCTCGTGGCGGGATTCCTCACCCGCCGCATCGGTGAGAGGAAGCTGGGCCGCGAGCGCTACGAGACCTCCTTCCTGCCCCGGATCGGCCCCTGGGCGCTCTACGGGCTGCTGTTCACCATCGTGTTGCTCTTCGCCCTCCAGGGAGAGAAGATCACCAACCAGCCCCTGGACGTGGTGCGCATCGCGGTGCCGCTGCTGGCCTACTTCGCCCTCATGTGGTTCGGCACCTTCGCCTTCGGCAAGGCCATCGGCATGACCTACGACCGCACCACCACGCTGGCCTTCACGGCGGCGGGCAACAACTTCGAACTGGCCATCGCGGTCGCGATCGCCACCTTCGGTGTCACCTCCGGGCAGGCCCTGGCCGGGGTCGTGGGCCCGCTGATCGAGGTGCCCGTACTCATCGCCTTGGTCTATGTATCCCTGGCCTGGCGCAAGCGCTTCGTGCCCGCACGCCGGTAGACAGAGCCGCCTTGGAAAGCGGAGGCCACGGTCTTGCGTGGCCTTCGCTCAAAGGTTGCGGGATGGGCGCAGCGCACATCACCAAGGCCACCATCGCGCAGACCACCCACGACCTTGTGGAGGAACAGGGGCTTGCGCTGTAGTGAGCGGGGTGTGGGTTCAGTGCCACTGGAGGGCGCGCGCACCGCGCGCGGTGGCCCGGTAGACCCCAGGCGCACCAGTGGGTTCGGCATAGTCCAGAGACTCCAGCACCCACAGCAGCCGCGCGATGAGGTGGGCGCGGGCCGTGAGCGGGGTGCTGTGCCGCCACATGTCGGCGATGCCCTCCGCGGAAGCCGGTCCGTCGTCGCACAGGGTCCGCAGCGCCCGGCGCCTGGCGGCGCTGAGGTGGCGCAGAGAGAGCGCCTTCTCCTCGTCCGCGTTATCGGCCTCGAACATGGTGGCCTCTACCTGGCGCATGGTGGTCTTCTCTTCCTGGTGTGAGCTCGTTGGGGCGGTCCTCTTGCACCTGCGCACGCCTGCGTCAACGGTGTGCGCGAGCCAGAAGTCGTCGCACGACGTGTCGGGCGTCGCGCCCGACCCCGCGCAGGGTGGCCGAGGAGAAGCTGTGCTGGAACTCCAGTCCCACGTATCCCAGCCCTGGCACGGTGGTTGATATTCCGCCCCGGTGCAGCGGGCGTCCCTGGGCGTTGAGCGCTCCGGTCGAGGAGAGGTAACCCAGTGCGGGCAGGTACCCGGTGGCCAGCAGGACGGTGTCCACCTCCTCCACCGTGCCGTCCGCCCACACCGCCTTCCCGCCCTCCAACCGGGTGAACATCTCGCGGTGATCGGGGTTGCCCGTGGCGAAGGCCGCACGGTAGCGGCCGTCATCGTTGACCAGCGTCGGACCCTTCTCCCACACGCCGCGCAGCGGCGCGGCGTCCAGACCGCTGCGGATGAACCACCAGTGGATGTCCCGGCCCAGGGGCCGCTGGTTCGCCCAAGCCACTGGGGAGCGGGTGGCCAGGCTGACCCGGGCGACCCCTGCCAGTTCCGCGGCGATCTGGACCCCGGAGTTGCCGCCGCCGACCACCACGACGCGCTGGCCGGTGAAGGGCTCGGGGGAACGGTACTCGGCCGCGTGCAGAACGGTCCCGGTGAACTCCTCCAACCCCGGTAGCCGGGGCCGGTGGGGCCGGGTGAAGCCGCCGGTGGCCGAGACCACCACCGCCGAACGCACCCCGGACCCGTCAGCGGTGGTGATGAGGAACCCGTGCCCGTCACGCTCGACCCGTTCCACCCGTTGGCCGTAGCGCAGGTCGGCGTCCAGGCGGGAGGCGTAGTCGCGCAGGTAGTCCACCACCTCGTCCCTGAAGGGGTAGCGCTCCGGGTCGCCCGGCAGCGCGTACCCAGGCAGGGAGGAGAAGCGGGCGGGGGAGAACAGGGTCAGGCTGTCGTAGTAGTGCGGCCACGAGCCGCCCGTCCGGTCGGCCGCCTCCAAGGCGAGGGGGCGCGGACCGCGCCGGTTGGCGGCCCGGTCGGTGGCCAGGCCCGCCTGGTCGGCGCCGATGACGGCGAGGGGAACGTCTTCCATGACGGGGGTTCCTTGGCTTGTGTGAGGACGTACCCGTCACAGGGGGAGGTTCAGGAAGAGGCGGAAATCCGCTCGGTGCGGGTGGCCAGGGCGGTCAGCGCGCCGAGCGCCGCCACGACTCCCAGCGCCGCGAACGCCGCCGGATAGCCGCCCAGTGGACCGGCCAGGGCGGCGCCCGCCCAGGGCGCGACCGCGATGGCCAGCATGAGCGGGGTGTGCATGAGGCCGTTGAGGGTGGCGTAGTGCTCCGTTCCCCACCGATCGGACACCGCGGTGGCCTGGAGGAGGGTGAGGATGCCGCGTGCCATGCCCGCCAGCACCGCGATGGCCAGGACCAGCCCCAAGGATCCCGGTACCAGTGCCAGGAGAAGGGTGGTCACCGCGCAGGCACCCAGCACGGCCACGGCACGCGGTACCGGGCCGGTCCACCGTTCCAGGGGCGCGTAGACCAGGCGGCCGAGCACCTGTCCCACACCGCCCACCCCCAGTGCCCAGGCCGCTTCCGTCGTGCCGAAGCCCTGTTCCTCCAGCAGGGGAACGATGTTGACCACGACCGCGTAGACGGTGAAGGACCCCAGGGCCAGAGCCGTCGTCAGGGCCCAGAACGCCCGACCGCGCACGACGGCACGCGCGCTCTGCCCTCGGTCGCCCCGGTGTCCGACACCTCCTGGGTTCCAGCCTCGTGGCAGGGCGAAGGCGTGCAGGGGCACCACCACGACCAGGAGCACGGCCGCGAGCACCAGGTAGGCGCTCCGCCACCCCCAGGCTCCCTCCAGGAGCGCGGTCAGGGGAGCGAAGACGGTGCTGGCCAGCCCGGCGGCCAGGGTCAGCGCGGTCAGGGCCCGCACTTTCGCCTTCCCGTACCAGTGGGTCAGGGCGGCGAAGGCCGGAGGGTAGAACAGTCCGGCCATCGCGGCTCCGGCCACCAGCCAGCCGGCGGCGAAGACCCACGGGTCCGGGGCCAGGGCGATGGCCGCCACGGCGGGAGCCGCGAGCAGGGCCGCCGCCGTCATCGCCGGGCGCGGACCCCGGGCCTGGAGCCAGCGCCCGACCGGGACACCCGCCAGTCCCGCGATGACCTGGGAGGCGGAGAACAGCGCGGTCACCGTGGTCAGGGACCATCCGGTGTCGGCGGTGATGCTCGGAGCCAGGACGGGGAGGGCGTAGAACAGCACCCCGTAGCTGGTGGTGACGGTGACGCACAGGGCTATCAGGCCCCGGCGCGCCCCGACCACGGTGGGTGCGGGCGCGCCGGAGACCCGACCGGACACAGGTGTCACGAGACCCGGTCCGGCTCACCCAGTTCGACTTGCTGCGACGACGCGCCGGAGCAGCCATCGCTCTCGGCCGTCACGCCGGAGCAGCCGCCGCTCTCGGCCGTCGTGTCAGGCTCCTCGGACAGGCCTCCGCCGCTACAGACCCCTGTTTCGGGCAGGACCAACTCCACCCGGGCGGCGGCCTCGCGGTCCCCGGCCAGGTGCGCGGCGATGCTGCGCGCCTGCTCGTAGCCGGTCAGGGCCAGGAAGGTCGGGGCGCGCCCGTAGGACTTCATCCCGGCCAGGAAGAACCCCTCCTCCGGGTGGGAGAGCTCGGCGGCGCCGTGCGGGTAGACGGTGCCGCAGGAGTGCACGTTGGGGTCGATGAGCGGGGCGAGTTCCACCGGCGCCTGGAGGGCGGCGTCCAGGCCGAGGCGGACCTCGGACAGGAAGGACAGGTCGGGGCGGAACCCGGTGAGGGCGACCACCTCGTCCGCGGGATCCAGCTCCCGGCCGTCCTCGTCGGCCAGCACGAGACGGTCGTCCGCTGATCGCACCTCGGCGGTGCGGAACCCGGTGACCACTTCGATGTCTCCGGCCTCCACCGCGGCCTCGGCGCGCTGTCCGAGCGCGCCGCGTGCGGCCAACTGGTCGGCGGCCCCGCCGCCGAAGGCGTCGCCGATCTGACCACGGCGCAGCACCCACACCGCCTTGGTACCCGGGCTCTCCTGGGCCAGCGAAGCCAGGGCCACCAGGGCGGTCAGCGCCGAGTGCCCGCTTCCGACCACGGCCGTGGTGCGGCCCGCGTGGCGCGCGCGGACGACGGGGTCGGCCAGGTCGGGAACACGGTAGGCCAGGTGTGCGGCCGCGGCGGTTTCGCCCAGCGCGGGCAGGCCGTCGCCGCCCGCCGGGTTGGGGGCGCCCCAGGTGCCGGAGGCGTCCACGACTGCGCGGGCGAGCATCCGCTCCTCGCCGCCGGACGTGCGCACCCGGACGGTGAACGGCTGTCCGGCGCGCCCGGAGTCCACGACCCGGTCGCGGCCCAGGCGGCTCACCCCGGTCACCTCGGTGCCGAAGCGCACCCGCCCGCCCAGGGCGGCGGCCAGCGGGGCCAGGTAGGAGTCGACCCACTCGGCGCCGGTCGGGTAGCCCGCGTCGTCCGGGCGCCGCCAGCCGGTGGTGGTGAGCAGCCTCTCCGCCGCGGGGGCGACCAGGTCGCGCCACATCGAGAACAGGCGCACCTGCCCCCACTCAGCCACCGCCGCCCCGGCGGAGTCCCCCTTCTCCAGGACCAGGACCGGAAGGTCGCGCGCGACCAGCTCCGCGGCTGCCGCCAAGCCTGCGGGTCCGGCTCCGATCACCACGACGGGACGCTCGTCGCCCATGACGCACCTCTTTCATCGACTGGTGTCTATGGATTGGGACTCTATCGATGCCCGCCGATGGGCGCAACCATAGATCGTGGTCGATAATGTGAGGCATGACCGTGACGCAGCCCGAGCGCACCGCTCCCGCACTGCCCCAGTCCGACGCCGAGACCTACGCCGCCTGGTTCGCCTGCCTGGCCGAACCCATGCGCGTCCAGCTCCTGCACGCCATCGCCACCACCCCCGGCTCGGTCAGCGTGGGACAGCTCGCCGAGATGGTGGAGGTCCGCCAGCCCACGGTCTCCCACCACCTGCGCAAGCTCGCCGACGTCGGGTTCGTGACCCTCACCAAGGTGGGCACCTCGACCCGGGTGGCGGTCAACCCGGCCTGCTGCACGGGCCTGCCGCACGCCGCCGACGCGGTGATGGGGATGCTCAACGCGCGGCCGTGCTGCCCCACCGACCTGCCCGCCGACGTCACCACCCGCGCCATGACCGACGCGGACCTGGAGGCGGTCCGGGAGATCTACGCCCAGGGCATCGCCACCGGCCACGCCACCTTCGAGACCGAGATCCCCGCTGTCGAGGCCCTGAAAGGGAAGTGGATCCCGGGGCACCGGTGGGTCGCCGAACTCGACGGGACCGTGGTGGGTTGGGCCGCCGCCTCACCTGTCTCCGTCCGCGAGGTCTACGCCGGGGTGGCCGAGACGTCCGTGTACGTCGCCGAGGGCGCGCGCGGCCGGGGCGTGGGCAAGGCGCTGCTGTACCGGCAGGTCACCGAGGCCGACGCCGCCGGACTGTGGACGCTCCAGACCTCGGTCTTCCCCGAGAACCGCGCCAGCCTGGCCCTGCACCACAAGGCGGGCTACCGCACCGTGGGCGTGCGCGAGCGCGTCGCCCGCCACCACGGAGTCTGGCGCGACACCGTCCTGCTGGAGAGGAAGCCTCCGGAAGACATCCAAGTCGAGTCGTGTGAGAAGGGTGGCACGGTGAAAGTACGCACCGTGAACCAGTGAGGTCTCTCAGGAGTACGGACCTCTCTGTCGATGGCTCCTGCTAGATCCCCAGGGTGGCCAAGTAGGTGATGCTGATTGCGCTCCAGGGCCGTGCGGTAGTGCCCAGTGTCGTTGAGGCCGCGAAGTCGACACTTTCAAAACCGACACGTGACTTGACTAATGAACGGGGCAGCGCTCCCTGGTCACCCGGTTGCGCCCCCGCCACCTGGCCGACCTGGTCGCCGACATCAGCCTGTTCCGCCCCGGACCCATGGGTGTGGACATGGTCGCCGCCTACCTCGACGGCCGCGCGGGCACCCCGACCCCGGCCCCGCACCCGAGCCTGGACCCCGTCCTGGCCGAGACCGGCGGCGCCCTGCTCTGGCACGAACAACTCCTCCAGGTCCTGGACGCCTACACCGGTTGCGGCCTGGACCGCGCCGAAGCCATGCGCCGCGCCCTGGCCACCGACCAGGGACGGGCCCAGGTCGAAGCCGAGGTGCGCACGCTGGCCGCCCAGCGCGGCCACCCCGCCCGGGTCACCGACCAGGTCTGGGACATGGTCGGCGCGTTCGGCGCGTTCGGGTTCTGCCGCGCCCACGGCACCGCGTTCGCCGCGGTGACCTACCAGTCCGCCTACCTCAAGCGCCACCACCCGGCCGCGTTCACCGCGGGGGTCATGGAACACCACCCGGGTATGTACCCGCGCCGGGTCCTGCTCCAGGACGCCCGACGCACGGGCGTGCCGGTGCTGGGCCTGGACGTCAACGCCTCCCACTCCACCTGGCGCGTGGCACGCGTCGAGGCGGCGGGCCCTCCCCGGTGGGGGGTGCGCCCTCCGCTGGGCGACGTGCCCTCGCTCCCGGCCGCGGCGGTGGAGCAGATCCTGGCCCGGCGTCCCTTCACCGGCCTGGAGGACGTGCTGGAGCGCACCGACCTGTCCGGGCAGGGGCTGGACGACCTGATCCTGGCCGGAGGCCTGGACAGCCTCGTCGGCGGCCACGTTCAGCGCCGTGACGCCCTGCTGCGTGCCCATGCCCTCCGGCGCTCCCACTCCGCACGGCCCGCTCGGGGCCAACTCACCCTCACCGACGCGTCGGCGCGCTCCAGCCCGGTCGGGGCGGTGGCCATGACCCGTGCCGACGCCGTCGCCGAGGAGTTGCGGGTACTGGGCTATGAGCTGTCGGGGCACCTGCTGGACGCCCACGCCGAGGACATCGCGCGCCTGGCGGCCCACCACCGTCTGACCCTGGCCCGGGACCTGCACCGGTGGGAGGACGGTGCGACGGTCACCGTGGCGGGGCTGCGCGTGAGCGTGCAGACCCCTCCCACGCGTTCGGGCCGTCGAGTGGTGTTCGCGACCCTGGAGGACCGCACCGGCCTGGTCGACCTGGCCCTGCCCGGCCGCGCGCAGCGGCACTCGGCCGCCCCGGTGTTCGGCGGCGGGGTGCTCGTGGCGCGCGGCCGGATACGCCGGGCCGCTCCCGGCGCCCTGGCCACCGTGGACGCCGTCGACGTGCGTCCGTTGGGAGAGGTGACCAGGACGCGTCGCACCCGTCGGAGCGGCCCGTTCTCGGGCGGGCGGGAATAGCCAGGCGTTGGTCACCGCCGGTTCGCCATGCGGTCTGCGGGCACCCCGGTGCAGGTCGTTGGCCCGAGCTCCGCGCACGCGGAGGTGACCCGGGCCGCAGGGCCGGTTCCGGGCAGCCGGGCCGCCCTCACGGCTGGGTGCGTCGCTCGGCGGCGTCGAACGCGGGCGCCAGCGGGGCCAGTGCCGCGCGGATCTGCTCGGCCAGTGAGCCGGAGGGCACGACCAGCCCTCCGGCAACGGAACCCCCGCCGCCCCCCGCGTTCCCGGTCGGCTGGAGCCAGCCTTCCAACGCGATGCGGACCGCCGCGGCGACGCTCGCCGCGAGAACGCGGGCTGTGTTCGCTCCGATGTCAGACAGCCGTTCGGCGATCACCACCGCGAGCGGGGGTTCGATACCGGCGGTGGTGCCGAGGAAGGCGTCGCGCAGTGCGGCCTGGGCGGTGATCAGCAGCAGTGCCCGGTGTTCGCGCTCACCGGTGTTCGTGTACTGCTCGACGACTGCTTCGGTGACGGCGTCGGCCAAACGCACTTCTGCGGGCCGGGCCGCGACCTCCGCCGCGATCCGCGCCTCACGGTCCGCGGTGACAGCGGAGACGATCGCCTGCTCGCGGCTGGCGAAGTAGTTGTTGTAGGTGCGCGGTGAGACTCCGGCCGCCTCGGCGATGTCCTCGACCCGCACCCGGTCCGGCCCGCGCTCCACGGCCAGGCGCAGGGCCGCCTCGCGTAGCGCCTCGCGTGTGGCCTGCTTCTTCCGCTCCCGCAGTCCTGGTGGTGGTGTCGTCACGGTGTCAGCATCCCATACATGGCTGCGTGCACGCAAAATTGCGTGCGCGCACTTTTTCTGTCAGCCTCGGAACGACCGAGACCGACGGAGAGGACCTCGCCATGCGAGCAAGGGGAATGACCTACGACACCGGGTTCGTCACGCACGGCCGGATGTCCCGCGAGCACTTCGACCCCGCGGTGGTCAGGCGCGAGCTCGCCATCATCCGCGACGACCTGCACTGCAACGCGGTCCAGATCATCGGCGGCGACCCGGACCGGCTGGAGTCGGCCGCCGTTGCCGCCGCCGAGCTCGGACTGGAGGTCTGGTTCTCGCCCTATCCGCTGGAACTGCGTCCGGAGCAGATCCTCACCCTCTTCCGCGACTGCGCCGCGCGAGCGGAACGGCTCCGGCGTCAGGGGGCCACCGTCGTGTTCGTCGCGGGGGTCGAGCTGAGCGTGATGAACCACGGGTTCCTGCCGGGGGAGAGCCCCGAGGAGCGGGTCGAACAGCTGATGAGCCGACCCGAACGGCGGGTCGAAGCGATGCGCGAGCTCGGCGTGCGCGTCAACACGTTCCTCCGCGACGCCGTGGCCACGGTCCGAGAACGCTTCCAGGGCAGGCTCACCTACGCATCCATCCAGTTCGAGCAGGTCGACTGGACCCCCTTCGACATCGTGACGTACGAGCTGCTCCGCTCCGCCGAGGTCGCCGACCGGTTCCGTGACGCGGTGCGCACCCTGGCCCGGGGCCCGAAGCCGCTCGCCGTCACCGGGTTCGGCACCGCGGCCTACCGCGGCGCGGGAGACCGCGGTGGGCGGGTGCTGGACGTGGTCGAGCACGACCCGCTGACGAGGGACCCCGTGCGTCTGAACGGCGTCTACGAGCGGGACGAGGCCGGTCAGGCCGCATATCTGAGCGAACTGCTGGAGATCTTCGAGGCCGAGGGCGTGGACAGCGCGTTCGTGTTCCTGTTCGCCTTGCCCGGCTACCCGCACCGTCCGGACGGCGACCCCAGGGACGACCTGGACCGGGCCGGGCTGGGCATCGTCAAGCTCCTCGAAGAGGGCCGTGGGCAGAGCTACCCGGACATGGAATGGGAGCCCAAGGCCGCCTTCGCGGCGGTCGCGCGGCGCTATCACAGGTGACGGGCCCCGCGCACAGTGGCCGTGGTGCGTATTCCGACGAACGCGGGGCGGGCTCGGTGTGTACGGAGGTTGACCGGCTCACAGGGAGCTGGCGGGCCTCCTCGCTGAGGGCGTTCGCCAGGGTATTCGGCTAAGCGTGCGAACAGGGTTGACGGCGCTGACAGGCCAGGACAGAGCGGGCCCAGGGTGTTCGTTCCGATGCCCCGACTCATGGTGTACTGCCACCTGTTCGCTGGAGCGGGGGAGGGCGGGCTGGCTGGTGCCCCCCGGGCAGGCGGGGACGGCCCTGGCGTCCATGAGGGGCTCGGGTTGCTTCCTGCGCATCCGCGGCCCAGGAAAGCGGGCAGGGCCCCGTTCCCGTGGGAAAGCGGTGTCGCGGCCGCGGAACCCGGGCCGCGTCGCGGGCGTCTGATACCGCGACACAACCGGACAGCGGGAGGGCGGGCGGACATGACGATGTTCCAGGAGGGGGAGACCGTGCTGGGCTCCTGGGTCGCCGCGCTGCCGATCGGCTCCCTGGACCTGTCGCTGCTGGGTGGGGACCTCGTACTCACAGGCCGACGCCTGGTGTTCGTCCCTCTCATGAACACCGTCTTCGGCTTCGCCGGACACACCCTCGGACACGGCGAGATCCACCGGGCGGACGCGATAGGACCTCTGCGGTTGCGTCTGGCCAGGAGAGCCGGTGGTCACCGCGACTACCTGGTTCTCGCCTCGCGTTGGAGCGCGGTGTGGGAGGCGGACAACACCTTCGCCCGCGACCACGCCCTGGCCCGGATCAACGAGGTCCTCGCCCGCTCGTAGGGCTGACGATCCCGCAGACGGGCGTGTGCGGAACGTTGCGGGCGGCCAGCACCAGACACTGCGCAGTCGACCGCCCCTACCCGTGCAGGCGATCCAAGGCTGACAGGACCTCGCCGTCGGGGTCCTCCACCATCTCCTCCGCCTCACTGGTGAAGGAGAGCACCGCGTTGAACAGCTCCATGGCGTCCTCGGTCCGGCCGGGACGCTCCAGCTCCTGTACCGCGTCCACGGCGCTGTACACCGCCCGGGCGTACTCGGCCGCTTGTTCGCAGGGAACCGGTTCGGTGATGTGCAGGGCGCCCTCGAACAGGGTCCGCAGCGCCTCGGGGCTCCCGGACGCCACCACCGCCCGTGCCTCCAGGTCCAGGGTGAGCGCGGGGGAGCGGTCGGCCTCCTCCAGCAGCAACTCCACCAACCGTTCGCGGTCCAGGGTGTGCAGGTAGGAGGCGACATCGGGTACGGAGGACGCGGTTCCGCCGTGCCCGCCGATCCTCGCGCACCCGTGGTGCGGTCCGGTCGGCGGGCACGCCCGTCAGGGACGCCGCGCGGACGCGGGGTCAGCCGCCCGCGGGCGGTCCGCCGTTCGGGCCGCCGGACGGGACCTCCCCGGAGGGGGGAGTCCCGCCGCCGGGGCCGCCCGTTCCGGAGGACTCCTGCTGGGTGGCGCTGCCGGCGTAGTCGTTGCTCGGATCACGGTAGATGGTGTGCACGTGCCCCCACCCCGCCGTGGTATACCCGTCCACGTCGGCGCCCGCCGAACCCCGCTGGTTGGAGAACTCGGCGTAGACGTTCGGGCCGGAGACCTGGAAGTGGATGCCCTCGCCCCGGGTCATGTCGTACTCGGTCGCCCCCGACCAGTTCACGTAGGTCTCGTCCAGGGTCGCCTCGACCTCGGCCAGGGACTCGGCCGTGGTCTCCTCGTCCGACAGCCCCACCCAGTTGGCGACCACGTCGAGCAGCAGCCGCCTCTGTTCCCCGGACAGGTCCGCCCCGGAGATCCCGGTCGCCGTCGGGTAGGAGCAGGTGTCGCCGGGAGCGCAGGAGAGGTCCCCGACCTCCGACCCCTGGTACAGCTCGGCCCTCTGCTCCTCGGTCAGGCTGTCGTAGAAGGCGAAGGCCGTCTCGTACATGTTCGCGAGCGGCTGGACATCCTCGCCCTCCTCGTCGGTGTAGACGGCGGGTTGGGAGCCCAGGTGCGTGGGCGCGAACGTGATCGAGTCGTCGGCGCCGTCCAACGTGGCGTTCACGCCGAGGTGGTGCCCGCCGAACTGCACCTCCCAGGCACCGGAATCGGAGGGGGCGCCGAAGAAGGCGATGTAGTACTGACCCAGCGAGTCCTCGGTGCTGGAGCTGTTCTCCAGGAGGAACTCGTCGCCGCCCATGATGTCGGTGACGGTCTCGTACCCCTCCCCGCTCAGCAGCGCCTGGAGGACCTCCATGGCCGCCGCCCTCTGCTCCTCGTCCAGGTCCTCCAAGTTGAGCCCGGCCCGGTCGACGAAGGTGACCGGGAAGTTCGACCACGTCGTGGTCTTGGCCTCGTCGTCGTAGGCGTACACCAACTGTTCGCGCTGTTCGTCCGACAGCGTCGCCATGAGGGCCCGCGCGGCGGACGCGGTATCCGCGATCGTCTCCCCGGTCGTCGCGGACGACGTGTCCCCGGAGCCGGTCGTCTCCGACGCCGACGACGTGGCGGCGGCCGACTCCGGGGCGGTGGTGTCCGGCACGGCGCACCCGCCGAGTGCGAGAACGGCCGTCAGCAGCACCGTCGCGGCCCACGCTCCCCGTGTGCGTTTCGGTCGGTGCCGCGCGTTCGCGGTCTCCCGATCGGTGGTGTTCGTCATGGGGACGAAGGTAGGGAACGAACCTTGGTGTTTCCTGTGTGTCGGGTGAGAACGAGGTGGGAACCGGCCCCTTCCGCTGGCGCCGCCCCCCGTGCCCGGGTCAGGCGGTGCCGGGGCGGATGGTGAAGACCCGGTTCAGACCGACCATGGTCATGATGCGCAGGGTGTTGGCCGGGACGGAGAGCAGGACCATGTCGGCCCCGGCGGCAAGGGCGTGCTGACGGGCGGCCAGGAGGGCGCTGATACCGCTGGAGTCGCAGAAGTCCAGGCCGGACAGGTCGATGGACAGGCACTGGCCGGAGTCCAGGGCCAGGAGCCGGACTTCACGGCGCAGGGTCGCGGCGTGGTCGTAGTCCAGAGAACCGGTCACGTCCAGGACGGGACCCGTCGCGCTGTCTCGGCGGGTGACGGTCAGGCTGCTCATGGTGGACCGCTCATCGTGTGGTGTCCGGGGCCGGACGGGGCGGGTACGCCGAGCGCGAGGATGGCGGTGTCGTCCTCCAGGCCCTCGCCGAGACCCTCCAGAAGTTCGGTCAGCGCGCCGACGACGCCGTCGGCCGTGGAGGGGGCGTGCCGAGCGGCGAAGGAGAGCAGGGCCTCCTCGCCGTACATCGTGTCGGGCCCGGCACCGGTGCGGGCCTCGGTCAGGCCGTCGGTGTAGAGCACGAAGGTGTCGCCGGGGGCGAGGGTGGTCTCGACGGTGGCGAAGTGGGCGTCGGGCAGCACGCCGACGAGCATCCCGCCGGAGGCGAACAGGAATTCGGCCCGGCCGTCCCCGCGCAGGGCCAGGGCCGGGGGGTGGCCGCCGAAGGCCAGGCGGGCTCGGACGCGTCCGGCGTCGCCGTCGGGTTCGAGGACGCCGAAGACGGCAGTGCAGTAGCGGGGGTCGCCGTTGTCGGCGTAGCGCTCCAGGAGGGCGGTGTTCAGCGTGCCCAGGGCGTCCGCGGGTTCGGGGGAGTGCAGGGCGGTGGTGCGCAGGACGTAACGGACCTGGGAAGTCAGGGTCGCGGCCTCGGGACCCTTGCCGCTCACGTCGCCGAGGAAGAAAGCCCAGCGCCCGTCACCGAGCGGGAAGAGGTCGTAGAAGTCGCCGCCCAACCGGTAGGGGGAGGCGGTGTGGTAGTAGGCGGCGGCCTCCATGCCCGGAACGTCGGGCAGGGTGTCGGGTAGCAGGGCCCTCTGGAGGATGACGAGCGCCTCCCCCAGGCGCGCCCGGTCCGCCTCGGCCCGCCGGTGCGCCTCCTCGGCCTCCTCGCGGGCCCGTTCGGCCTCGGCGCGGGCCTGCTCCGCCTCCTTGCGGCGGCGCAGCAGCTCCTCCTCGTAGGAGCGGCGGTCGGTGGCGTCGAAGACGGTGGTGCGGACCAGCAGCGGCTGCCCCCCGCCATCGCGCTTGACGGAGGAGGAGACCAGCACGGGAAGGCGGCCGCCGTCGGAGGACCGCATCTCCAGAGCGATGCCGTTGACCTCGCCCCGCAGGTGCAGCAGGGGCGCGAAGTGCGTCTCGTGGTAGAGCCTGCCGCCCACGGTGAGCAGGTCGGTGAAGCGCATACGGCCCACCACGGCGGCGCGCTCCAGGCCGAGCCACCTCAGCAGCGTCGCGTTGATCCTGGTGACCGTGCCGTCCATGAGCGTGGACAGGTAGCCGCACGGCGCGGACTCGTAGAGTTCCTCGGCGCTGTCCTCCAGCAGCGCGCTGAGGGCCGCGTCGGTGGCGGAGCCGTTGCCGGCTCCGGGAGGCCCCGTCTCCCCGCTCATCCGGCGTCCCGGAGGGACTCCAGGAACTCCAGCAGCGCCGCCGCGGTGGCCCGCGGAGCGCTCAGCTGCGGACAGTGGCCGGTGGCATCCAGGGTGACCAGCGTGGAGGAGGGGATCGCGGCGTGGACGAAGGCGCCCACCTCGGGCGGGGCGATGGCGTCCCAGGCGCACTCCAGGACCACGGTGGGGACCTCCACGCCCTTCAGGTCCTCGCGGCTGTCGGACAGGAAGGTGGTGCGGGCGAAGACCCGGGCGATGCCGGGGTCGGTGGCGCAGAAGCTGTTGGTCAGCTCCTGCCCCAGTTCGGGCCGCTCGGGGTTGCCCATGATCACCGGTGCCATCACCGATGACCAGCCCAGGTAGTTCGACTCCAGCGAGGCCAGCAGTTCGTCGATGTCGGCCGCCGTGAAGCCGCCGCGGTAGCCCTCGTCGTCGATGTAGCGGGGCGAGGGGGCCACCATCGCCAGCGCCCGGATCCGCTCCGGCAGCGCCCGCGAGGCCAGGACGCCGACCATGGCGCTGACCGAGTGCCCCACGAACACAGCCCGCTCCAGGTCGAGGGCCTCGCAGACCTCCGCCACGTCCCGGGCGTATCCCTCCAGGGAGGAGTACCTGTCCTCGCTCCAGGCGGAGGTGTCCGACCCTCCGGAGCCGACGTAGTCGAACAGCACCACCCGGTACCGCTCGGCCAGGGCCGGGACGACCAGGCGCCACATGTTCTGGTCACAGCCGAACCCGTGGGCCAGCACGACCGTCGGGCCCTCGGCCGCCCCGGTGACGGTGACGTTGTTCCTGCGCAGGATGTCCATTTCGACCGCTCTTTCCCAATGTGGGCCGTACAAGAACGGTACTCGATCCCATGGGGTGTTTCCGGTGCGGAAACCGACGTGTCCGTCATCTCCTCATGCGGCACGGACAGGGGCGGCCGGGTCGGCCGGAGCGGTCGGGTCGGAGCGGTCCCCGCTTCCCCGGGTCCGCAGGTCAGGGCCCCGTGGCGGCCGGGTCGGCCGGGGAACGGGCGGTCACGGCCCCTGCCCGCCGTCCCGCTCCCGCGGGCCGGGGGGACGCGCGTCGCCCCCGTCGCCCCCGTCGCCCCCGGACGCCGGGGCCGCCGGAGCCGGGGACGGCTTCCCGTCCTTCCCGTCCTCCTCGGCGTCGGAGAGCAGGGGGTGCTCGGTGACCTCGTAGCGCCGGATGTAGGTCCCCAGGAACGCCTGCATGCTCGCACCCATCGGCAGCGCGAGCAGCGCGCCGGGCGCCCCCAGGATGGCCACGCCCGCCAGGACCGAGCCGAACGCCACCGCGGGGTGCATGTCCAGGGTCTTGGCGGTGATGCGCGGCTGGAGCAGGTAGTTCTCGAACTGCTGGTAGACGACGATGAACACCAGCACCCACACGGCGGGCCAGACGCCCTCCAGCAGCGCCACGAGCACCGGGACGACCCCGCCGATGTAGGTGCCCACGGTGGGGATGAACTGCGAGAGCACGCCCACCCACAGCGCCAGGGCGAACGCGAAGGGGATGTCCAGCGCCACCAGCACCACGTAGTGCGCGCCCGAGCAGACCAGGGCCAGCAGCGCACGGGAGTAGAGGTAGCCGCCCGTCTTGGTGATCGCGATCTCCCAGGCCCGCAGCACCTCGCGCTGGGTGCGCGGCGGCAGGACCGAGCAGATCACGCGGCGGAAGCGCGGGCCGTCGGCGCACAGGTAGAAGGTGAAGAGCGCGATCGTCAGCGCGTTGAACAGCAGCGCCAGCACGGTCGTCCCGGCGCCCCAGACGTTGTTGGCGATGCCGGAGGCGTACTGCTCGATCAGCCCGCTGGCGCTGGAGATCTCGTTGAGCAGGGTGGTGGGGGAGTAGGAGGTGTCGAACGTGGTGTTGACCCAGGCCAGCGCGGCGCGGATCATCGCGGGGATCTCGGAGACGAAGGCCAGGATCTGGCCGACCAGCATCGACCCGAGCAGGCTGAGGAACACCACGGTCAACGCCAGCACCAGCAGCATCACCAGTCCGGTGGCGGGCCCGCGCGGCCAGCGGTGCCGGTGGAGCCAGTTGACCGCCGGCTCCAGCGCCAGGGCGAGGAACAGCGAGATCAGCAGCAGCATGATGAGGCTCTGCAACCGGACGAACAGCCACAGGGTGAGGCCGAACGCGGTGACCAGCCACAGGGCCAGCAGCATGGCCCGGGGGAGCCAGCGCGGCATGCCGCCGCCGCGGTCGGGGCGCGCGGACCCGGGCGGTGTGGTGCTCGTGTGCAAGCCGGTTCTTCCTCACTGTGTGCTGCCGCGCGACGGGGCTTCCGCGGCGTGCCGGGACCGTTGCGGCCCCACCGGACGATAGCGCCTCCCGGCCGTCCCTCCGTCCCGTCGGCGCCGCACTGTCGGCGGGGCTTCCTACGATGCCGCCATGGACACGAGTACGGATGTGTGGGCGGGAGTCCGCGAACGGGTGCGGGAACTGGGACGGGCGCCCGGTGCGGACGAGGTCTTCGGAGCGGGTTCCCACCGCTTCGAGCTGCTGGAACCGCTGACGGCGGAGGAACTGGCCGAGGTGGAGGAACAGGTGGGCGCGCGCCTGCCGACGGGGTACCGCGAGTTCCTGCTCAGGGTGGGCGCCGGCGGAGCGGGGCCCGCCTACGGCGTCTTCCCCCTGGTCAGAGGGGCGGACGGCCGGTGGCGGTGGCACGGCGACGGCGCGGACCTGGTCGCCCCGGCGCGGCTGGCGGAGCCGTTCCCGCCCACCGGTCCCGACCCGCGGTCCCTGGCCGCCCTGCGGGCCGAGGAGCCCGTCGAGGAGGACTTCGGGGACGGCGAGGAGTTCGACCGGGTCTACGAGGCCTGGGACGCGCGCATGGCCGACCTGCTGTGGGCCGAGGAGCGTACCGTCGGCGCCCTGTGCCTGTGCCACCTGGGCTGCGCGCTGCGGCAGTGGCTGGTCGTGACCGGCCCCGAGGCCGGGCGCATGTGGAGCGACGGCCGTGTCGACGACGAGGACCTCGCGCCGCTCACCGGCGGGGACGGCGCGCCCCTGACCTTCACGGACTGGTACCTGGGGTGGCTGGAGGAGGCCTACCGGGCCGTGGCGGTCCGGCCCTGACCGGGGTCCGGTGCGCCGCCCGTCCTCACGGGCGGCGCTCTCACCGGACGGGGCCGGGCACCGCCGACCGCTGCCGACCGCCTCAGACGGACGGGGCCGTGCCGGAGGACGGCAGCGTCCTGGGCATCGGCGGGATCGGCCGGTCGCGCCGGGCGCCGCGCCCGACCGCCCGCGGTTCGCGGCCCTCGGCGGCGCAGCTCAGGATCTCCCTCGCGGCGAGCCGTCCCGCCGCCTGGAAACTCCAGGTGTTGGAGTCGGTCCGGTGCCACACGGCGTCGCGCAGCACCATCCGGGCCGCGAAGGCGGGGCGGCCCTCCCCCCGCTCCCGCCACGCCTCGCGCGCGCCCTCAGCGAACGCCTCGGCGAACTCCCGCGGAAGCGGTTCCCCGGTGTGCCGGCAGGTGGGGGGAAGGTCGTCGACGAACGCGAAGTCCCCGGCGGCCTCCTCCGGCAGGGGCTCGGCGTCGACCCAGACCATGGCGAAGTACCCGGGGCACGCGGTCTGCATGATGTGGCGGACGTAGACGCCGGTGACCGGTCGCGGCAGCGGGGGCGGGCGCTCGTGGCCGGTGGACACGTGTCTCTCCTGACGACGGGGATCACAGTGTCCCTCCGCGCGGCCGCTCCGCACCACCTTTTCTGCGGGCGTGGTCGAGGTACCCCGTGCCTTCGCGGGAGGTACGGCAGGCGAGCCAGCGCGCCGGGAAGTGATGTGCGTGCCGCTCACGCGAACGGGCGGCACGCTCACGGATCACGGATCACGGAAGACCGGTCGTGGCCGCCGGCCTCAGGTCCGCGGTCCGACCGCGCGCACCACCACCTTGCCCCGGATGCCTCCGGCCTCCAGAGCCCGGTGGGCCTCGGCGATCTCGGCCAAGGGGAGGACCCTGTCCACGACGGGGCGCACGGCTCCGGACTCGGTCAGACGGGTCAGCTCGGCGAGCAGCTCGTGCCCGGGGTTGCCGCTGAACGCCCGGATCCGGCGTGGACCGAAGACGGCCGAGGCGGCGACGTAGGAGAGCGACGCGAATGCGCGCTCGATGTCGAAGGTGATCGTGACCATGCGCCCGTTCCGGGTCAACCGCCTGCGGTAGGCGCCCATCCCGGTCCCCACCGTGTTCAGGACGACGTCGAACGGCGGCAGGTCCTCCGGTTCGGTGCTCGCGTAGTCGAAGGCCTCGTCGGCGCCCAGTTCCCGCACGAGGTCCAGGTTCCCGGCCCCGGCCAGCGCGGTGACGTGGGCGCCGTAGGCCCGGCCGAGCTGGACGGCGACGCTGCCCACCCCGCCGCTCGCGCCCCGCACCAGCAGCCGCTCTCCCGGGGCGAGACGGGCCTTGTCCCGCAGCGCGGTCACGGCCGTCGTGCCGACGCCGGGCAGGGCCGCGGCCTCGACCAGATCGATCCCGGCCGGTGCCGGGGCCAACTGCCGGGGCGCGACGGCCACGAACTCGGCCGCGCTGCCGAACGCCCTGGGCAGGCCGCCCCACACCCGGTCCCCCGGCGCGAACTCCGAGACGCCGGACCCCGTCTCGACCACCTCGCCCGCGAAGTCGATTCCGGTCCGCTTCGGAAAGCCCCTCTCGACCAGCCCGGTCACCGGGCGCACCCTGCCCGCACGGCCCAGCAGTTCGCCGCCGTTCACGCTGGCGGCGTGCACGCGCACCAGCACCTTCCCCGGACCGGCGCCGGGCTTGGCGACCGTGCCCTCGTACAGGACCTCCGGGCCGCCGTACCGGTCGTACAGGGCCGCGCGCATCTGACTCACTGTTGTGGTCCCCTTCGTCAGCCGCCGCACGTCGGGTCCGTGCGGGGTCCTCGTCGTGCACGCTACGGCGTAAACGGACGCCATTCTCCACTTAGGGCCGATGTGAGAGACAGTGCCGTTCATTCATCTCGGATCGCCCCGCCGGACCGCGGCTGCCCCCGGCGGCCGGAGTCCGGCCGTGCGTACGGGACCGTGCCGCCGAAGCCGTGCCGAAGGCGTCAGAACGGCCGGAACCTCCCGCGCGGCGCGGGCATCGAACCCCGGTGTTCAGCACAGTCCGCCACCGCCGTGGCGTCGGAAGACGAGGTGTCAGCACGTGTTCGGAATTCTGCGTCCCTGTCGGCACACGTTGTCCGACGGGCTGGCCGAGGAGTGGATGTCGCACATGTGCGGGCTGTGCCTGGCCCTGCGCGACGACCACGGCCAGGCGTCCCGGATCGCCACCAACTACGACGGCCTGGTGGTGTCGGTCCTGGCCGCGGCGCAGTCCGAGGAGTGCGCGGGCACGCGCCGGGCGGGCCGCTGCCCGCTGCGCGGCATGCGCGGGGCCGAGGTCGCCGACGGCTCCGGCGCGCGCCTGGCGGCGGCGGTGTCGCTGATGCTGGCCTCGGCCAAGATCGCCGACCACATCGAGGACGGCGACGGCCCCTACGCCCGCAGAGGCGTGCGCGCGCTCGCCGGACGGGTGGCCGAGCGCTGGCGGCGCGACGCGCACGAGGCGGGCGCCGGGCTCGGGTTCGACGGCGCGGGGCTGGTCGCGGTGGTCGACCGGCAGCGGGAGGCCGAGTCCTCGGCGGGACCGGGCACCGACGTCCTGGCGGTGACCCGGCCGACCGAGGAGGCCACCGGCGAGGCGTTCGCGCACACCGCCGTCCTGGCGGGGCGGCCCGCCAACGCCGGACCCCTGCGCGAGGCGGGCCGCCTGTTCGGCCGCGTCGCCCACCTGCTGGACGCGGTGGAGGACCGCGAGGAGGACGGGCGCAAGGGCGCCTGGAACCCGCTGACGGCCACCGGCACCGGGCTCGGCCGGGCCCGTGAGCTGTGTGACGACGCCGTCCTGGGCGTGCGGCTGGCGTTGGAGGAGGCCGAGTTCGTCGACGACCGCCTGGTCCGGGCGCTTCTGGTGGGGGAGTTGCACCGTGCCGTCGACCGCGTCTTCGCCCAAGGCGGATATCCGCACCCGGGTCAGCACCACAACCACCAGCACCACCACCAGAACCATCAGCAGCCGCCCCACCAGTGGGGAGGGGACGGGTACGGGGCCCACGGCGGCCACCACGGCGGCGGGCACGGCGGCGGTTCCGGCGGTGAGGGCTCCGGCGGTTCGGGCGGGGCGCGGAAGAAGAGCGGCTGCTGCGACTCCTGTTCGTGCGACACCCCCGAACTCCGGCACCCGCCCAAGCAGCGGGGCGTCCTGGCGGGTTGCGCGGTGGCGCTGTTCATGTGCGGAACGTGCCAGTTCTGCTGCCGCGATCCCCACCCCGGGCCGTGGTCGGGCAAACCGCGGAACTCCTGGTGTGAAGCCTGTGAGTGCTGCAACTGCTGTAATTGCTGTGAGTGCTGCAACTGCTGCGACTGACGTTCAGGCCGCGCGGGGCGGGGAACCGGGGGCGGCTCCTCCGCTCAGGCGCGGTACCGGACGGTGACGGCGAGCCGGGGACGGTCTCCGCGGGAATGCGGGTCGCCGGGTGCGGGGACGGCCCTCCCCGGAGACGCGTTCACCGCACGAGTGCGGCGGCTCCGGGAGGGTCTCCTCGGGACGCGCCTCACCGGACGAGGGGGCAGACCTGCCGTCCCTTCAGTCCTCCCAGTCGTTCCACTCCTCCAGCTCCTCCCGCTGGGCCCGCTCCCACCGCTCCAGGGCCTCCCGTTCCCGGGTGAGGCGCTTCTGCACCGTGGCGATCTCGGGGCCGAGGATCGTGTTCCTGAAACCCCAGTGGATCTCCTCGGCGGTCAGCAGTTCGATGCTGTCCGCCGCCCAGCGGCGGCCGGGGACGGCACCGGGGTTGCAGCGCAGGGTCCAGCCGGGGTTTGTCCGCTGGAACTCCTGGAGCACGGCGTCGAAGGTGCGGGGTTCGGTGTGATCGGGCATGGCCTCACCTGGGGGCGATCCGGGAACCGTTGTGCGGAAGCGGGTCGTGCGGCTGGCACCCAGCACACTAGACCCGCGCCGCCGCCCCGTCAGGTGTTTCGCGGAATTCTTTCGCGGGCGCGGAGGTCCCTCGGAGGGCTCCCGCCCGCGGCCGCGCCGGTCAGCGCAGGTACGAGGCGCCGTTGACGTCCAGGACGGCGCCGGAGGACCACACGGCCTCGGGCGAGGCGAGGTAGCGCACGGCCGCGGCGACCTCCTCGGGGGAGGCCACGCGCCCGAACGGGCTGTCGGCGCGCACCCGGTCGGTGAGGCGCTCGGCCACGCGCTCGGTCTCCACGAACCCCGGAGCGACGGAGGCCACGGTGATGCCGTGCGGGGCCAGGGCCACGGCCAGCGACTGGCCCAGAGAGTGCAGGGCGGCCTTGCTCGCGCCGTAGGCCGGGTGGTCGGGCTCGCCCCGGTAGGCGCCCCGCGATCCGACGTTGACGATGCGGCCGCGCACCCCGTGGTCGATCATGTGCCGGGCGGCCAGGTAGCTGGTGTTGGCGGCGCCGAACACGTTCACGTCCATGGTGGTCCGCCAGGCCCGCTGCCACTGCTCGTAGGTGGTCGTGGCCAGGGGGTGGGCGGTGTTGACCGCGGCGTTGTTGACCAGCACGTCGAGCCCGCCCAGCTGTGCGCTCGCCCGCCCGACCAGGTCGGCGGCCGCGTCGGGGTCGGCGATGTCGGCCTGGAGAACGACGTGCCCCTGACCGGGGAGCCCGGCCAGGGTGGCCTCGGCCTCGGCGCGGCGGGTCGCGTAGTGCACGGCGACCCGGTCGCCCAGCTCCGCGAACGCGGCGGCCACGGCCCGGCCGATGCCCCGGGCGGCGCCGGTGACCAGGACGGCGCGGCCCGCACGGCCTTCCCGCTGGTCGCGGCGGCCGGGCTGGGAGAGGTCATCCGATGGCATGCGGGGCACTCTAGCCCCTCGCCCGGCCGTGCGCGGATTCCGGTGCCGCGGAGCCCACGGCCCCCA
This sequence comes from Nocardiopsis camelliae, assembly GCF_028993595.1. GTDB lineage: Bacteria > Actinomycetota > Actinomycetes > Streptosporangiales > Streptosporangiaceae > Nocardiopsis > Nocardiopsis dassonvillei. The sequence goes on along the minus strand of NZ_CP118614.1, from coordinate 4,011,584 downwards.
CCGGTCTCGGCCCCCGTGCACCGGGCACGAACCGCCGGACGACGCGGATCCCCTCATCGTGACCGCATGGTCCAGAACCAGTACGCTGAACGGATGGCGCGACCTCGTGAGTTCGACGAAAACCGCGTGCTTCTCGCTGTCCGCGACGAGTTCTGGGACAAGGGGTACGCGGCGACCTCTATGGACGACCTGCTGCGCGTGAGCGGGCTGGGCAAGGGCAGCCTCTACGGGGCGTTCGGGGACAAGAGGAGCCTCTTTCTTCGGGTGCTGCGGGAGTACGACGACGCGAACCTGCTGGCACTGCGCGAGCGCCTGGCTTCCGCGGCGAAGGGCGTCGACGTGGTGCGCGAGTTCGTCCTCGGCATGACCGGTGACCCGACCGGGGCGGTCGCGCGCCGGGGCTGCCTGCTGGCCAACAGCAACGCCGAGCTCGCCGCCAGCACACCGGACGTGGCCGCCGAGGCCCGCCGCAGCTACGACGCGGTCACGTCCGTCCTCACTGCGGCGCTGGAGCGCGCCCGGAGCGAGGGCGACCTCGATCCCGGCGCCGACCCTGCCGAGACCGCCCGCGCGGCCCTCGTCGCGCAGCTCGGTCTCGTCGCCCTCGGGCGCACCGGCATGGACGTCGGTGCGCTGACCGTGATCGCCCACTCCGCCCTGGCACGGCTGCTGCCCGCTCCGGCCCGGTAGCGGCGCCCCGCCGACGAACCCGTACCGCCGCGGTCCGCGGTCGGCGCGGCGTTCCGCGGCGTGCCCTCAAACCCGGCGCCGCGGCCTCCGGGGGAGCGCACTTCGCCCGCGGGCCCTCCGTGTGCCGCCGGTCGGACCGGTCCGCGACCGGCGGGTTCGGAATGCCGCCGCGGACGGGGTGAGCTCGGGACTTGGAACCGGGGGGCTTCGTAGCGAGCCAAATATTGACTGAACGGTCCATAATGGGGCTATGATTCTTGACGCAACAGTCCACAACTGGAGGGAGGGCGGCATGGCCGTCTTGGAAGGCAAGATCGCCGTCGTCACCGGGGCGAGCACCGGCATCGGGTTCGCGACCGCTCGCGCGTTCCGTGACGCGGGCGCCACGGTGTTCGTCACCGGTCGCCGCAAGCACGTGCTCGACGCAGCGGTCGCCGAGCTCGGCGACCGCGTGACCGGCGTGGTCTGCGACGTCTCGGTGCGCTCCGAGCTGGACGCGTTCTACGGCACCGTGCGGGACCGGGCCGGACGCATCGACGTGCTGGTCGCCAACGCCGGTGTCGGCGCCACGGCCCCGTTCGGCGAGGTGACCGAGGAGCTGATCGACTCGCTGTTCGCCACCAACGTCAAGGGAACGATCTTCACGCTCCAGCAGGCGCTACCGCTGCTCAGCGACAACGCTTCGGTGATCCTGACGGGCTCGACCGCCTCGTCCCGGCCCAACCCGGGACTTGAGGTCTACGGTGCTTCGAAGGCCGCGATTCGCAACCTCGCTCGCGGTTGGGCCCACAGTGCGCGTGCGCACGGCTTCCGGGTCAACGTCGTGTCCCCCGGCGGCACACGCACCGAGGGTCTGCTGGAACTCCTCACACCCGAGGCGCTCGAACAGACCGAAGCCTCCGTCCCCCTGGGCCGGCTCGCCGAGCCCGAGGAGATCGCCGCCCTGACGACGTTCCTCGCCTCGGACGCGTCGAGCTACGTCAACGGCGCCGAGTTCCACGCCGACGGTGGATACGCCCAGGTGTGAGCGGCCGCGCGTACGGGCCGGGGCTCCTGCCCCGGCCCGTGCGTCCTCCTCGCGGCCCTCGGCGCGCTGGACGAGGCGGCGGCAGGACTCGTCGTCGACGGCGTTGTCCGGCGTGTGCGCGCCGCCGGTCGCCCAGGCGCGCGGCAGCGGCCTTCCCCCGTGGCCGGACCCGGGCGGAACCGCCCTCACGCCGGGCCGCGCTCCCTCCACGCCCGGGCGAACATCTCGTGCGCGGGCGCCACGGGCCACACTCCGTTGAGGGGCCCCTCGATCTGCTTGTCGAACCTGGCCCGGACCAGGTGGGAGCCGAGCTTGGCCGTCTCCAGGGGCAGGTGCGGTGCCTTGAGCTCCGTCCAGTCGCCGGGGGCGAAGAGCGTCCGCCCGGCCCGTGAACGCCTGCCCTGCTCGACCGCGCCGGTCTCCAGGAGGCGGGCGGCGGTCCTCCTGTGGTGCGCGGGCGCCCAGCCGTTCCACCGGCGCACGTTGCGGTCGGTGGGCCGGGACAGGGTGAGCAGTTGCAGGTACAGCGCCGCCGCGTCGGCGTCCACGTCCAGCCTGCCCGCGACCTCCTCCACCAGATCCGGGACGCTCAGGCGCGGGTCGGCCTCGAAGCCGCCCGCCGGAACCGGGGTGTCAGCCGCGCGCGCGGCCGTGCGGGCCAGCCCGCCGTACAGCGCCGCCGCCCTGCGGACCTCCCGGACGGTGTCGCGCAGGTCCAGTCCGGCCAGCGCCTCCACCGTGCGCTCGACGGCGGCGGGGTCGAACAGCCCCGCGGTCAGCAGCACGGGCACGACCGGGCGGTCCATCCTGGGCTCGTGGAGGACGAGGACGCCGTCGCTGTGCATCGGCCACGCGGCGGAGCCGGGTTCGAGGGCGCGCCGCGGCCCGACCCGGACGGGGACGGCCCCGGTCCGCTCCGCCCACGCCCGGACCGCGGGGGCGGGCACGTCACAGGACAGCGGAACGTAGGACCCAGGGCCGCGCAGCCCCGCCGAGAGGCGCGCGTGCAGCTGCGCCGCTCCCGCCACGGCCGGATGGCCCACCGGAAGCTGGAGCGCGGCCCAGGAGACCACAGTGGCCGGGTCGCGGAAGGGCAGGGCGAGGGCGCCGACGCCGTGGATCCTCTCCCTGGTGTCGTCGCGGCGGACCTCCAGGCTCCCCCAGGAGTTCTGGACCAGATGGCGGGGCTGGTCGGCGGCGGCGTGGCCCTCCCCGGAGGAGTCGGCGAGCAGGCCGGTCCAGGAGGGGTCCATGGACAGGTCCGCCGCGAACAGGTCGGGCACCTCGGCTTCGGCCTTCGCGGCGGCCCGTTCGGCCCGGGTCGGCTGCGCCCCCAGGAGCTCCACCCACACCCGGGCCATGCGCTCGGCCGCGGCGACGGCGCCGTCGGGCTCCCACAGGTCGGCCGGGTCGTCGGGCACGGCTGCCAGAAGCATCCCGCGGCGCTGCTCGTTGCTCAGCCTCGCGCCCGTTCTGCGGTACTCCGCGCGGGCGGCGCCCTTCTCCGGTGCGGCCCTGGGGCAGCCGAACTCCCCGGACAGGACGAACTCGGCGGTGGCCCCGGCGACCCGTGTGGTCGTGCGGAAGGCCGCGACCGCCTCGGGACCGAACACCACGGGGCCCCGCCGGTCGAGGAGTTCCAGGAAGCGGTGCAGCCGCGCGGCCTCGTCGCGTTCGATCCGCACCGGGTCCTGCTCCTCGGCCCCCTCCGGTGCGGGGGCCGAGTCCGCGCGCACGTAGACATAGCGCCGCTCCGGCAGGTAGCGGCCCGACCAGTGCCGCGCCTCCCTGCCGTGCCTGCGCAGCAGGGGAGAGGGCGGTTCGACGATGACGGCCCGCCCGGCGGCCAGCAGGGGCGCGAGCGAGGCGCCGGTGGCCAGGCCGCACACCCACGCCGTCCCCCGTTCGGCGAAGGGCTGATCGGCCCACACGCGCAGCAGCGCCACCAGCGCCTCGCGCTCGCGGGGGCCCGCGCCGCCGGTGGCCAGGCGCCACAGGACCGCGTCGGTGCGGCCGAGCAGGGGGTCCCAGCGCGCGGGCGCGCCGGGCGGGCTCAGTCTCCGGGTGTGTTCGTCGGTGCGGCCGCGCAGCCGCGCGCCGTCGGCGGTCAGGGCGGTGACCGTGGCCGCCAGGTCGCGGGAGGAGGAGCGGAACGCTGTCTCCGGGGAGTCGAACAGTCCCGCCAGCGCCTTCTCCAGATCCGCGTCGATGGCCTCCGCCAGGGGGCTCAGCAGGGCGCCGGCGCGCACGAGCGCGGTGCGCCGGGACATCTCCTCCCGGCGCAGGCGCAGTTCGGCGGCCCACAGCACCGCCCACACCAGGCCGCCCGTGCCGTCGGTCAGTGCCTCGTCGGTGACCTCGGGCAGCAGCCGGGACAGGGCCTCGCGCACGGCGGCCGCGCGGACGGGTGAGGTCCGGGCCGAGGATGCGAGCAGCGCCTCGGGGGAGGAGGGGTCCTCGGCGCCGGGCGCGTGCAGGGCCGCCTCGATGAGTCGGCGTGCGGTGGCCTCGTCCACCCGGCGCAGGGCGCGGGAGGCGGCCGGGTCGCGCGGGGACAGGAAGTGCCAGAAGGCGGGCGGCGGCATCAGGGGGAGCAGGCCGTTGTCCTCGTGGTTCCTCAGCCGGGCCTTGGGGTAGGCCCAGGTCTCCCAGAGCAGGGAACGGTCGTCGGCGTCCCGGCACTGGATCACCGTGTGGCCCTCCTTCCAGCGGTAGGCCAGCAGCCCTTCGGCGGTGCCGCTGGGCATGCGCAGCACACCCCAGTACGTCAGACCCGGGTGGTCGGGGAGCGGAGCGCGCCGCCCGTCGGTGCCCTCCAGGGCCCGCTGGGCCTTCCGGACCCCCTCCGCGCCGGGGCCGGTCCAGACGACGCGGAAGCCCGCGAGCCCGTCCGCCGAACCCAGCGGGGAGCCGTCCACCCCCTCCGGCAGGCCGACCAGGTGCAGGCGCGTGTCCAGGTAGTCGACGTAATCCAGCCGGGGGTCCGGGGTGAGGAAGCCGGGGCAGGTGAGGCCCCCGCTGACGCCGGTGGCCGCGTCCACCTCCGGAAAACCGCTGTCGCCCTTGTGGATGTTCGACCAGACGCGTGCGCCGTCGCCCAGGTGGTCGTGGACCTGTGTGACGCCCCTGCGGTCCCCGGGGCGCAGGACTCCGTCCTGGTCGTAGCGGCCCCCGTCCGGAGAGGCCAGGACGAGGCCGAGGTCGTAGCAGTGGGCGCTGCCGTGGTCGAAGAGGGCCGGGGAGGAGGCCGTGTCGAACACGTCCTCGGGCGCCGAACACCACAGCGCCCGCTGCGACCGGTGGCCGTCGGTCTTCCCGCTGGTGGTCCAGGACACCTGGAAGTCCCCGCCCACGAAGTGCACGGTGTGCCTGTCGGCGTCCTCGGGCAGGGTGAAGGAACAGGACCCGCGCCTCTCCCGGTGGTCCACGGCCACCGCCGCGTCCCTGCCGTAGACGGTCAGCACCGGCCACGTGGAGGTCATGCCCCGGACGCCGCCGTCGCGGGCGCCGATCTCGGCCACGGCCTCCTCGAAGGCCCGCCAGCCGTACTCGCCGGGCACCCCGAACCGGAGGGTGCGGGCCAGGGGCGCGGCCAGGTCGAGTCCGTCCAGGATCTCCTCGACCTCGTCCAGGTTGCGCATGACATCGTGGGAGAGGCAGGCGTCGAGTTCGGTGAGGCCCCTGCCCGCCGACTCCAGCAGACCGCTCCGGACCCGTTCGACCTCGGCGTTCATCTGCTCCAGGAACCGCGGGTGCGGCCTCGTCCCGCCTTCGGTGTTCCGGGGGCCGCGGAGGGGGCGCCCGGCCCCCGCGGGCAGGTCCACCACGATGCCGTGTGACTCGCAGGCCCTCACGAGTTCGCCGTCCACGCGGCCGTGCCGGTAGCGGCCCTCGTAGAGGCGTACGGGGGCCTTCTCCTCACGGATCCGCGGGGCGATGCGCCCCAGCAGCGCGTACAGTTCCCCGGGCATCCGCTGCCGGGTCACGCCCTGGCCCACCCACCGGTAGCCGTACATGAAGAAGTAGCGCGACAGCCAGGCGCCGTAGCCGCCCTCCGGGAGCAGGCGCCCTTGAGCCATGTCCTCGGCGACGCCGGTGGTCTCCAGAAGACGCAGCCACGGGGCGCCGTCGGTGATCGAGGCGGGGAAGAGGACGGCCAGGCCGGGGCGGTCCTCCTCGGACGGCGGTGCCTCGGCGAAGACCCGGTCCGCCGCCTCCAGCACGCTCACCGGGATCTCGCGTCCCCCGGAGGCCGCCAGCACCCGGCCCAGGGCACGCGCCTCCTCGGCCCTCCCCAGCTCCGCCGCCCCGGCCGAGGCGCGCAGCCGGGAGGGCAGCCCGGCGGGGAGCGGTGCGCCACCGGCCGTCCAGGAGTCCAGGAAGCGCAGGAACTCCCGGTGCGCCTCCCGGGGCGGCAGGAGCGCGGCGAGCCTGGTGCGGTGGGCGCCCAACTCCTTGGCGGGGAGGGCGCCGTGCCGGGCGAAGAGCAGGGCGTTCTCCACGGTGTGGTGGGGATCGACGGGGAGCGTGTGCGCGGCCTCCGCCTCGCGCGCCCGGGTGAAGGCCGACCCCGCGCGCTTCCTGTCCGGTTCGGCCAGGCGGTGGCCGACCGTGTCCCAGAACCAGGGCAGGTACGCCTCGGGCAGGCCGGAGGAGGCGAAGTGCTCCGCCAGGTCGGACATGAGCCGTCCCCGGGCGCGGTGGCGCAGGGCCAGCCGCGCCTCGACCGCGTCGAGCAGTTCGCGGGCCCGCCGTAGGCGGTCGGGGCCCCGGGTCCGGGCCCGGTCCAGCAGGAGCGTCGAGGAGGAGGGATGCGCAGGGAGGGGAAGGGGCATGGGCGGCAGTATTCCAGCGGTCGCGGACAGTCGCGCTCCTCCGAGGTGGGAGCGCCTCCGGCAGGGCGCCGGACCACCCGCCGCCACCGACCGGGGAGCGCTCGCCGCCGATTGCCGGTCCTGCCGCTGTCGGCCCCCGGTCGCGCGACCTCCCCGGTCCCGCCGCCAACGGTCGCCGCAACCCCCGCCGCCGCCCGGACCCCCGGCCCGACGGGCGGGCGGCGCCCGTCCCTGCCGCTACCGGCCGCCGGTCGCCTGCGCCTCCCGTCCCGTGCCCACGTCGAAGGCGGCGTCGCACGCGTCCCGGACGGCGTCGTCGTGCGTGGCGATCACCACCGCGCAGCCCTCCCGGCTCATCTGGCGCAGCACCTCCACGACCATCGCGCCGTTGTCGTGGTCCAGCGCGCCCGTGGGTTCGTCGGCCAGCACCAGGGAGGGCTGCTTGACCAGCACGCGGGCCAACGCCACGCGCTGCTGCTCACCGCCCGACAACCGGTGCACCTTCTCCCGCTCCCGTCCCGCCAGGCCCACCCGTTCCAACGCCGCGGCGTGGCGCGACCTGGTGCCGTACCGCTTGACGATGTCGAGGTTGGCCTGCACGGACGCGCTCTCCACCAGGGCGTAGTCCTGGAACAGGTAGCCGAGCTCGTCGGCGCGGAAGCGCCGCTGCCCGCCCGGTCCCAGACGGGTGAGGTCGGTGCCCCCGAAGAGGATCCGGCCCGCGCTGGGCCTCTCCAGCAGCCCCATGCAGTTGAGCAGGGTGGTCTTGCCCGATCCGCTGGCGCCCACCAGGGCCAGCATCCGCCCCGCCTCCACGGTCAGGTCCAGGTCCTGCCACAGCACGCGGGAGCCGAAGGACTTGGTGAGCTTCTCGACGGTGATCATGCTGCCTCCCGGGGTTCTCAGGCCTGCGAGGAGCCCTCGCGGACGATACGGCGGTGGAAGAATGCGAGCGCGCCCAGGGTCAGGGTGAGTCCGGTCGCCGCGATGGCCGCGGCGTAGAGGGGTTCGAGGCCGCTGGTCGGCACCGTCTCGGGCGGCAGCATCCTGGCGGGGTCGCGCAGCGCCCGCAACGTGGTCAGCGAGTCCCACGCGGCCCAGCCCGCGAAGCCCAGCGCGATCCCCGCCTCGACGGCCAGGAAGCGCCGGTGCGTGGCGAGGAAGCCCCAACCGCTGATGTGCCGGGCGAAGACGGTCTGGGCCCGGGTGCGCGCGTGGATGACGCACGAGGCGATGCCGGTCAGCAGCAGCAGAGCGGTACCGGCGGCCAGGTTGAACGCCTCGATCCGCAACAGGTTCAGGTCGGCGGCGTGGGCCGCGGCCGCCTTGTTCAGGATCGGCTGGACCGCGTTGACGTACTCGGCCATCCGCGGGTCGGCCTCCCGCGCCCGCTCCACCACGCCCGGATCGGGGAACAGCACGGCCTCGTGGGTCATGTAGGCGACGTAGGCGCTGTCGGAGAGCACGGAGCCGTTGGGCAGGGCGATGACCACCGGGTCGCGCAGGAAGGGCAGCTCCCGCTGGGCGAAGGGGGCGCGCGACCCGTAGGTGAACACCGTCTGGCCGTCGGCCGCGGGCAGCACCTCGACGTCGGTCCCGGACCCCTCGCCGCCGTTCTGCAGGCGCAGCCAGTCCGGCATCGTCCGCTCGATGTCCTCGCGGTGGGAGGCGTGCGCCCGCGGGAGCAGGACCCGGACCCGGTCCTCGGAGGCGGCGGGGCCGTAGCGCTCGCCCGAGGGGGACACGATCTCCTGCTCCTCCAGGTAGGTGTCGTTGACCACGAGCACGTCGAAGCCGGGCCGCCCGGACCCGACCGGAACCACGGACTCGGGCGCGTGCTGGTCGGCGATGACGACCCGGCCCTCCCTGTCGGCCCGGCGCAGCCAGGGGCCCAGGAGGGAGTCGGCGGCCTCGGAGTCCGCCATGCCGACGCTGCCGTTGAGGGTGACGTGCGAGGTCTGGCCGGTCCGGGCGAAGACCTCCAGGGAGGCCCGCTGCTCCCGGGTGGTCTGCGCCAGGTGGACCACCGACCCCAGGACGGCGAGCACCAGGAGCAGCACGGGCACGCGCACCAGGTAGGCGCCCGCCTGGGCCGTGCGCACGGGGATGCGGCCCTTGAGCGCGGGCAGGATCGCGGTGGTGTGCACCAGACCGAGCACCGCGGCGTGCACGGCCACGGCCACGGCGGCGAAGACCCCCGCGAACACCAGGGCGATCAGGGCGAAGAAGCCGAGCTGGTTCCAGCCGTTGTAGAGGCCCAGACAGGCCAGGGTGACCAGGGCGACGCCGGGCAGGGCCGCGCCCCACAGCCGGGCGACCCGGCCCAGGTCGCGCAGCAGGATCCGCCCGTAGGAGCGCCCCAGCAGCCGCTGGACGGCGTAGTCCCGGGACCCGAGCAGCACCCCCGCGCCGACCGAGGTGACACCCGCCAGCAGCGCCAGGGCCAGGACGTTGAACAGCGGGCCGCCCAGGAAGGACTGCCACAGCCGCGCCTGGCTGCCGCCCTCGTCCGGGCGCAGGCCGTGCTCGGCGAGCGCGTCGGTGAGTACCCGCGCGCTCTCGGGCGGGCCGAAGACCAGGTAGTAGCCGCGCGGACTGCGTTCGGCGAGCGCCTCGACGGGATGGACGCGCAGCTCCGTGGCCGGGTTGAAGGACGGGTAGCCCTCGGTGAGCCAGTCGGCGTACCGGGAGTCGGGGTCGCCCACGGCCAGGTACAGGTGCGACAGCGACTCGGGGGTGCGCACGTCCGGGGCGGTGAAGCCGATCGCCACGCCCTGCTCGGCGGCGACGCGCTCGACGGTCTCCGCGACCCGGCCGCTGTCGGAGGTGCCCTCGTCCTCGACGATCCACACCACCGCCGAGTGCTGCGCGGTGGGGATCGTCAGCTCCCACGTGGCCAGCAGCAGCGCGGCGATGAGCGCGGCGAGCAGCGGGAACGCGGTGTGGGCGAAGGCGATGGTCCGGTTGGGCATGGTCTCCTGGCGCGGTCGCGGACACGGGGGCGACCCGCTGACGGGGGGACGTCAGCGGGTCCGTCGCGGTCGGTTACCCGCAGTGCCTCCAGTAGCTCTCGTTGTTGGACAGGGCACGCGGGGCCGACGCCCGGGAGGTGTACCCCGGCAGGTACGCCGCGGACGTGACGGTGTACCTGCCCACCGCCGTGGAGCCGTGGCAGCGCGACCCGTGGAAGTAGTCGGAGTACACGACCGAGGAGGTGAGCCCGTGGTACCACGTCCCGCCGCCGACGTAGCTGACGGCCGCCGCGGCGACGCCCGCGGTCCCGGCGGTGAGCCCGGCGGCGATCGCCAGGGTCGCGGCCGCCCGCTTGAGGGTGTGGGGCATGGTGTTTCCTCTCCTGGCCTTCGCCGGGGTTCTCGGGGGAGGTCCTTCGCGGTCCGCTGTGAGGGGTCGTGTCGGCGGGCGGGGGTACAACCCCGCCCGCGTGCGGGGTCCGCGCGCCGGGTCGCCGGAGGCGGCGTGGGAGGAACCGTGGGCGCCGGGGCGGGGGGTACCCCGGCGCCCACGGCCCCCTCCGCTCGCCGGAGCGCGGGAGATGGAGATACCCCGCCCCGATCCGGCCGAAAGCCCGCTGACCGGTTGCGGACAGGCCCGCCGCCGTCACCTGCCGGTTCCGCGCCCCGGCCACCCGCATGACCGGAGGAGGGCGTACACACGACGGACGGCCCTTGCGCGGCCCCGCCCGTTCGGATAGGCGGGGGCTCAGTCCCCCCGGCGCAGGCGGGCCAGCTCGGCGCGCAGCTCCTCGGCCAGCTCCACAGCGCGCTCCAGGCCCGGCCCGAGGTCCGGGCCCGCCGGGGCCCCGGGGCGGGAGGCGGTCAGCGACGGGTCCGGGGCGATGCGCACCTGGTCGGCGGCGCCCTCGGCCTCGATGTCGAAGACCACCCGGTCGGAGCGGTGCCAGCTCTCGAACCACTCCAGGGGCGCGCCCTGCTGGTCGAAGGTCCCGCCCTCCAGCAGCAGCAGCGGCGCGTCGGCGGCCACGCCCAGCTCCCGGGCGATGCGCGGGTCGGCGGGCACGGCGCGGATCTGCCTGCGCCCGCTCGTGGGCACCGCCGCGAAGCGCTCCTCCATCAACCGGTGCAGGGAGGCGTCGCGCAGCATCGCGGCGTCCAGCGCGGCGAAGCGCCCGGCGGGCAGCCAGGTGCGCACGTAGGACAGGGGGTCGCCGTCCAGGGAGCGCATCCGCTCCAGGCGCAGCAGCTCGCGCGTGCCCAGGTGGCGCGTCGCGGAGGGCACGCCCGACCGGGTGGCCTCCAGGGAGAGCACGGCGGTGGACAGGCGCAGGCCGTCGGCGGAGAACTGGTCGAACAGCCCGGTCACCCGCTGCACGAACCGGTGGTGCTCGGTGGGCACCGCCGCGACCGCCGCGCGCCCCCGGGTCCGGCGGACCGCGCCCTCGTCCTCCAGCGTGGCCAGCGCCTGGCGCACGACGCTGCGCGACACCCCGAACCGCTCGCGCAGGGCCGCCTCGCTGGGCAGGGTGTCGCCGGGGGCGATCGAGCGGTCGCGGATCTCCGCGCGCAGCGCTCCGGCGATCTGCGCGTGCAGCGGTCGGGGGTCGGTGCGGTCCACGGGCATGCGCAACATTCTAGGGTCGTCCCTCCTCCCGGGGCGGTCGCCCCGGAGCGGGGTCCTCGTGTGCCGGGCCCGCGTCCGCTCTCCGGACCGCGCGGCCGACGCGTCGGCCGGGGCGGGGCCCGTGGAACGTGGCCGCCTCTGGTGGGCGCCCCGCAGGACGGGCGGGGCGCCCACCACAGGCGGGGGTGTGCGCACGGGCGCGCACACCCCCGGACCGGCTACCCCTCGGAGCGGGTGGCCTGCCAGACGTGGCCCCAGCCGGGGGCCAGCTCGGCCGCGCGGCGGATCGCCAGCACGAGGCTGGCCTCGCGGGCGATGCCCCGGCCCGCGATGTCGAAGGCCGTGCCGTGGTCGACCGAGACCCGCACCACGGGCAGGCCCGCGGTGATGTTGACCCCGTCGTCCCCGTAGACCGCCTTGAAGGGCGCGTGCCCCTGGTCGTGGTAGCAGACCGCGACCAGCTTCCACTTGCCCTTGACCGCCGCCGGGATCAGGGCGTCGGCGGGGAGCGGGCCGTGGGCGTTGATGCCCTCCTCGCGGGCGCGGGCGATCGCGGGAGCCAGGACGTCGGCGTCCTCGTCGCCGAACAGGCGGTTCTCACCCGCGTGCGGGTTCAGGCCCGCCACCCCGATGGGCTCGTCCGGGCTGCCCTGGGCGCGGGCGAAGGCGCTCATCAGGCGCAGCACCTGGAGGGTCCGCTCCTGGGTGACGCCCTCGATGGCCCGGCGCAGCGACACGTGCGTCGTCAGGTGGAAGAAGGACAGCCCGTCCGCCGACAGCACCAGGCTGTAGTCCTTCACCCCGAACTCGTGTGCGAGCAGCTCGGTGTGCCCGGGCCAGGCATGCCCGCCCAGGTGCATCGCGGCCTTGTTCAGCGGCGGGGTGACGATGCCCTCCACCAGGCCGCGCTTGGCCAGGTCCACGGCGGCGATGACGAACCGGGCCGCCCCGTCGCCCGCCTCCGCGCTCAGCTCGCCCGGGGGGACGTGGCCCAGCGAGGGGCCGGTCTGCACGACGTCGATCACGTCGGGCCGGTCGGCGGCCTCGGCCGGGGAGGCGACGGTGTTGACCGCCTCCGGGTCCCCGCCGACGGCGGCGACGGCGTTGCGCAGCGCGTCGGCGTCACCGACCACGACCGGTTTGGCGTACTCGCGGACCTCGGGGTGGTGCAGCAGCGCCTTGGCCGTGATCTCGGGGCCGATCCCCGCCACGTCGCCCAGGGTGACTGCCAGTGTGGGGCGGCTCATGAGTTCCTGCCTTTCGGGTGGCGGACCGCCTCGGCGGCCTCCAGTAGTGCGGTGGGGGATCCGAATCCCCCGGCCTTGGTGACGATGGCGCGGCCGTGCCGGGGTCCGCCGGACAGCGTGCCGATCGGGATGCCGGGCGCGACCTCGCCGGTCAGGGCGATGGCGCGGGCCTCCAGCGCCCGGGTCAGGGCGCGCGCCCCGTCGCCGCCGGTGACGACGAACCCGGACAGCTCGTGCCGTCCGGCCAGGGCGGCGGCGAACTCGCCCATGCGGCGGGCCACGGCGGCCGGATCGAGTTGCCCGTCGCGGTCCTCGGGCGCCACCAGCGCCGTGTGGGCCGTCGAGGGGTCGAAGCGCTCCAGCGCCCCGCGGGTCCAGGAGCGCCAGGCCTCCTCGTCGGCGAGGTCGCCCGGCGCGGGCTGCTCGATGCGGGTGCGCGGGTCGGCCACCAGCTCCTCCACCTGGCCGCGTGCGGTCTGGTGCAGCGAGGTGACGACCACCAGCGCCGGGGCCGGGGCCTCCTGCCCGGCCCAGGAGCGGGCCAGCCGGGAGGCGAGCCCGGCCGAGCCCACCGGCACGGCGTCCGGGCCCAGGGCGGTGACGGCCGCCGCGAGGCGGTCCAGGTCCTCCTCGGTCTCGGCGTCCGCGACCACGACCGGGCCGCCGGCGCGCAGCAGTTCGGCGTCGGCGCGGGCGTCGGCACCGGTGAGCCGGACGTGCTCGGCGCCCAGCAGGACCGCGATCCGGCTCTCGGTCACCGGGGTCACCGGGTCGCGGCCGACCGCGGTGCGGTGCACCTCGACCCCGTCGACCAGGAGGACCCCGTCGCGGACCGTGCGCCCCGTGGCCGGGAAGGCCGGGCAGACCACGGCGACCGCGCCGGGCGACCAGGCCGCGAGCGTCGCGTCGATCTCCGCGCGGATGGGCCCGCGCAGGGTGGAGTCGACCTTCTTGTACAGGCGGGCCGCGCCCGCCCCGCGCAGGCGCCGGACGGCCTCGTCGGCGGCCCGGGCGGCCAGCTCCGCGGGCAGCGCACGCGAGTCGGTGCTGACCGCCACCACCTCGGCGGTGGAGGGGGCCGGGGAGAGCTGGAGCTCGGTGCTCCACCCCGCGCGCAGGAACTGCACCGCGGTGTCGCCCGCGCCGGTCAGGTCGTCGGCGACCACGGCCACGCGGGGCTCTTCGGGCGTGCTCACGGGTTGTCCTCCTTGGCCTGGGCGGGCGCGGCCGAAGCGGCGGCGCGGGCCTGCTCCTCCTTCTCGGCCTCGGCGGGCGAGGCCCCGGCCCGGCGCAGGACCCAGGTGGTCACGAGCGGGGCCAGCAGGGCGGTGACCAGGACGCTCGCGGCGACCTGGGAGGTCGCGGTGCCCACGTAGGCGGCGAACGACGGGTCGGCCGCGGCGACGATGGCCGGGGTGGCCACGGCGTTGCCGGAGGCGGTGCCGGCGGCGAAGCCGACGCCGGACTCCTTGCCGCGCCGCAGCAGGAACCTGTAACCGAGGTAGACGAAACCGCCGGTGACCAGGGTGATGACCACGCCCAGCAGGATGCCGGTCAGCCCGCCCTGGGCCACGTCGGCCAGGTTGATCCCCGTGCCGAGGGAGAAGGCGAAGAACGGGATGACGATGCCGGGTACGGGCTTGAGCACGTCGCGCCACTGGGCGTCCACGTTGCCCACGATGACACCGAGCACGAACGGGATGATCGCGGCGAGCAGGGTCGTCAGCGGGATCTGGCCCAGGCCCGAGGCGCCGATGAACAGCAGCGTGAAGAAGGGGCCGTCGTTGACCGCTCCGGCGATGTAGGCGCCGCGGTCGCGGGCGCGCCCGTACTGGCCGGTGATGGCCAGCCACAGTCCGCCGTTGGCGTTGGTGGCGGCGGCGATCATCGCCAGGATCGACACGCCCAGCAGGCCCTCGGGGCCGGTGACCGCGGCGAGCGCGATGATCAGCAGGCCGGGGATGACGCTCTTGCCCAGGAGCACGACACCGGTCGTGGCCAGGACGGGGCCGCTCGTGCGGAGGGTCACCTGGGTGCCGGTGGCGAAGATCAGCAGGGCGATCAGGGGCATCGCGCTGTCCTTGAACAGCGCGGTGGTGAAGCTGCCGATGTCCAGCGCCCCGGGGGCGAAGGTTCCGATGACCGATCCCAGGACCAGGGGGATCAGCATCGCCCCGCCGGGGATCTTGTTCATCCAGTGGTAGAGGGGCACCAGGGACCCGTGGTCGTCGCGCATAAGTATCCGTTCGCAGGGGTGGCCCGGCGGGCGGCCCGTGGAGGTCGGAGGCCGGAACACATGTTGTCCGTACAGAGTGTACGTACAAGTTGGGATGATGTCAGATCCGGGCACACGAATTCACATCGGGGCGTCGGCGGGTCGGGCTGCGGAGGCGTCGCGGGGGCGGCGTGCGGGCGTGTGCGGGGGAGTGCGGCCGGGTCGGTGTGATCCGCGCCACTGAATGCCCGGGTGTCCTCCCGTGGGGCGCGTCGGAGTCGCGGTGCGGGCGTGGCATCGGTTGGCCGTAATTCTCCTCTTCGGTGACCGGGAGGCGGCGCGCCCAGTCCTTCCTCATTGGAAATTCACATCACGAAATGTCATGAATTCGTGGTTTCTGTTCGTGGCTCTGGTTGTACTCGGCAGTGAGGGGCGCGGGTGTTTTTGGGGTCGTGTGCCCTGTTCGTGGGCTTGTGGTGTGGTCGAGAAGTGCCTTTCGGTGGGGTGTGTGATCCCGGGGCGGGTGGAGGCCGCGCGGATATGGGACAGGGGCTCCCGCGGTCCTGCTGAGAAAAATTCTCATTTACCTGCGAAGGCCGAACGGGCGCTCCTAGGGTGATCAGCGGTTTACGGAGAAAGCCGACCTGTGCGTCAACTGCCCAGGTCGCGCCATGTATCCGAATACGCGCAACCTTTCCCGGCGCGCCCCCGCCCGCGGGGCCACCTCCCCCGGCCCCGCGGGACGGGCGCGCCACCACCATGAGGAGAGACACGGCGGATGTCGATCGACTCGGCTCCTGAGGTCCGGAGCAGCAAGCAGCAGAGCCTGGGTACCGCGGCCGCGCGGAACCTGGCGACCACCACCAAGTCCACGCCGCAGATGCAGGGCATCAGCTCCCGCTGGCTCACCCGGATGCTCCCGTGGGTGCACACCGACGGCGGCGCCTACCGGGTCAACCGGCGGCTGACCTACACCGTCGGCGACGGGCGGATCGAGTTCGAGCAGACCGGCGCCCAGGTCCGGGTCATCCCCCACGAACTCGGCGAGCTGGCCCTGCTGCGCGGCTTCGACGACGAGGAGGTGCTGGCGGCCCTGGCCAACCGCTTCGTCCAGCGCGACTTCGAGACCGGCCAGGTCCTGGTGGAGGAGGGCACGTCGGTCGACAGCCTGTTCCTGCTGGCCCACGGGCGCGTGCACAAGACCGGCACCGGCCCCTACGGCGAGGTCGTCCGGCTGGGCGTGCTGGCCGACGGCGACAGGTTCGGCGACCAGCACCTGCTCGGCACCGAACCGGCGTGGGAGTACACCGTCAAGGCCGCGACGGCGGGCACGCTGCTGGAGCTGCCCCGCCGCGACTTCATCGCGATCCTGGACGACTCGCCCGCCCTCCAGGCCCACGTCCAGCAGTACCTGTCCCTGCCCGGCGAGCGGCAGAACAAGCACGGCGAGGCCGAGATCGCCCTGTCCTCGGGCCACGTCGGCGAGGCCGAGCTGCCCAGCACCTTCGTGGACTACGAGCTCAGGCCGCGCGAGTACGAGCTGAGCGTGGCCCAGACCGTGCTGCGGGTGCACAGCCGGGTCGCCGACCTCTACAACAAGCCGATGAACCAGACCGAGCAGCAGCTGCGGCTGACCATCCAGGCCCTGCGCGAGCGCCAGGAGCACGAACTGGTCAACAACCGCGAGTTCGGCCTGCTCCACAACGCCGAGTTCAAGCAGCGCATCCAGACCCACTCGGGGCCGCCCACCCCCGACGACCTGGACGACCTGCTGAGCATGCGCCGCAACACCCAGTACATGTTCGCCCACCCCCGCGCCATCGCCGCCTTCGGCAAGGAGTGCAACAGCCGGGGCCTGAACATCGGCACCGTCGAGGTCAACGGCCACCACCTGCCCGCCTGGCGCGGCGTGCCGCTCCTGCCCTGCGGCAAGATCCCGGTCACCGAGCACCAGACCTCCTCGATCATCGCGGTCCGCACCGGCGAGGACAACGAGGGCGTCATCGGCCTCCACCAGACCGGCCTGCCCGACGAGGTCGAGCCCGGCCTCAACGCGCGCTTCATGGGCATCGACGACAAGGCCGTCATCTCCTACCTCGTCAGCACCTACTACTCCGCCGCGGTGCTCGTCCCCGACGCCATCGGAATCCTGGAGAACGCCGAGGTCCACCCGCGTGGCTGAGCACCCGACACCGTCAGGGAAGGAGGTCTAGACGGTGCCACCGCTGCCCAGGATGTCCGCCTCCGCCGCCTCTCCCGAGGTGGCGGCCCTGGTGGACCGCCTGCTCCGTGATTCGCGGCGCCCCGGGAGACCGGACCTGCTGGCGTCCGCGGCCGCCCCGCGGACGCCTCCCGCGCCCCGGCTGCCCGTGGGCTCCCGCGAGGTCGGCACGTCGGCGCTGCGGCTCCGGCTGCCCGAATCCCACGTCGCCGACCAGAGCCCCGGCGCCCTCGCCGTGCGCACCGGACTCCGCCTTCCCGGCCACCCCGGCGGAGCGGGCGCCCCGGGCCCCACCGCCCCGGCGCCCGAGCGCCCGGCGACCGGCGCACCGCCCGAGGGGTCGGCGGTCGCCTCCGAACCCGAGGGGCCCGAGGTCGGCGGGGAGCGGATCCCGGCGCTGTACTGCCCGCCCGCCGTCCGCGACGACCCCGCTCTGGGGGACGAGGTCGACGACCGGCTGCTGGTGTGGGCCGAGGAGATGGGGGTCTACCCCGGCCAGCTCGACCGGGTCCGCTCGGCCGGGTTCGGACGCCTCATCATGCTCGCCCACCCCGAGACCGACGACCCCGACCGGCTGCTGGCGGCGGCCAAGTGCGCCCTGGCCGAGTGGTCCGTGGACGACCACTACGTCGACGGCGAGGCCGAGGAGGCGCAGCCGGAACTGCTCGGCCAGCGCCTGGCCATCGCCCACTCGGTCATCGACCAGGCGCACCTGCCGCTGCGCTACGCGCCCCAGCTGGAGGAGGTCGTGCGCGCGGACCCCGTGATGCGGGCCCTGCGCTCCAGCCTGGACAACCTGGGCCTCTACGGCACCGCCTCGCAGGTGCGCAGGCTCCGCCACGAGCTGGCGATCATGTTCGTGGCCTACAACCAGGAGGGCAACTGGCTGGCCACCGGCCACCGGCCGCCGGTCTGGGAGTTCCTCATGCACCGGCACGAGAACAGCTTCGTGCCGTGCATGGCGCTCATCGACGCGGTCGCCGGGTACGAGCTGCCGCACCAGGTGTTCTCCGAGCCCAGCGTGCGCCGCGTGTTCACCCTGGCGGGCAGCGCGAGCGTGATCGTCAACGACCTGTACTCCATGGGCAAGGAGGACGTCACCGACCTCAGCCTGCCCCGGCTGATCGCCACCGAGGACGAGTGCTCGCTGGGTGAGGCCGTGCGGCGCACCGTCGACATCCACGACGAGCTGATGCACGCCTTCGAGGCCGAGGCCGCCGCCCTGGCGCTCACCGGCTCGCCGGAGTTGCGCCGCTTCCTGTGGGGCCTGTGGGCCTGGCTCGGCGGCAGCCGCGAATGGCACGCCCGCAGCCCCCGCTACCACGGGGCGGGCACCGACTGAACGGGCCGCGCGCCCGGCGCGGCCCCTCCCTCCGCAGCGGACCGGCCCGGCCCCGGGCCGGGGCCGGTCCCGACCGACACACCACGACAAGGAGTTCCTCCGCGATGACCGAGACCCTCAGCCGATCGGCCAACGTCCTGCGCACCGCCTACCAGGAGTCCGTGGCGGCGTACTGGAACGCCGAGAAGGACCCCGTCAACATCCGCCTCGGCGAGGTCGACGGCCTCTACCACCACCACTACGGGATCGGCGACTACGACCCGTCCGTGCTGGAGGGGCCGGAGGAGACCCGCGACGAGCGCATCATCCAGGAGATGCACCGCCTGGAGACCGCGCAGGCCAACGTGCTGCTGGACCACCTGGGCCCGGTCGCGCCCGGCGACCGGATCATGGACACCGGTTCCGGCCGCGGCGGCACCAGCTTCATGGCCAACCAGCGCTTCGGCTGCCACGTGGACGGCATCAGCATCTCCGAGCAGCAGGTCGCCTTCGCCAACGGCCAGGCCGAGGAGCGGGGCGTGTCCGACCGCGTGCGCTTCCACTTCCGCAACATGCTCGACACCGGCTTCGAGACGGGCTCCCTGCGCGCCAGCTGGAACAACGAGTCCACCATGTACGTGGACCTGTTCGAGCTCTTCCGCGAGCACGCCCGCCTGCTGGAGTACGGCGGCCGCTACGTCACCATCACCGGCTGCTACAACGACGTGACCGGCGGCCGCTCCAAGGCGGTCAGCCGCATCGACGAGCACTACACCTGCAACATCCACCCCCGGAGCGAGTACTTCCGGGCGATGGCCGCCAACGGACTCGTCCCCATGGAGGTCGTGGACCTCACCGCGGCCACGATCCCCTACTGGGAGCTGCGAGCGAAGTCCTCCGTGGCCACCGGCATCGAGGAGCCCTTCCTCACCGCCTACAAGGAGAACAGCTTCCACTACCTGCTCATCGCGGCCGACCGCGTCTGAACCTCACGGGGGGGCGGCGCGGGCACCGGCCGCGCCGCCCCTCCGGGCGTCCGTACCCCTACGGGCGCCCGCACCCCGACGCCGAACACGAAGGACACCGATGACCGCCAGAACGGACACCGACCACCGCTCCGCCGCCGACCGGGACGACCCCGCCGCGCGGCCGGTCATGCTCGAACTGGTCGACGAGGCCGGGACGACGATCGGCACCGCGGAGAAGCTCTCCGCCCACCTGCCCCCCGGGCAGCTGCACCGGGCCTTCTCGGTCTTCCTGCTGGACGAACGCGGCCGCCTGCTGCTCCAGCGCCGCGCCCTGGGCAAGTACCACTCTCCCGGCGTGTGGTCCAACACCTGCTGCGGCCACCCCTACCCCGGCGAGACGCCCTTCGCGGCCGCCGCCCGGCGCACCGGCGAGGAGCTGGGCGCGGCCCCCGCGCTGATGCGCGAGGCCGGAACCGTGCGCTACAACCACCCCGACCCGGTTTCCGGGCTGGTGGAGCAGGAGTACAACCACCTCTTCGTCGGCCTGGTGCGCGACGACCTGAACCCCGACCCCGGGGAGATCGCCGGGACCGCGTTCGTGGACCCGGACGGACTCGCGCGGCTGCGCGGGGAGCACCCGGTCTCGGCGTGGTTCGCGACCGTGTTCGACGCCGCGCTGCCCGCGGTGCGCGAGCTGGCACCCGACGCGGGCTGGTAGTCCGGTCCGGGGCCCCTCGCGCCCCGCGGCCTACAGGATGCGGCGCGGTCCCTCGGGCGGGTGCGGACGGGCGCCCCACTCACGGGGGTAGCCCAGCGAGACCTCCACGTGGGGCACGCCGTCGACCACGATCGTGCGCGGGATGTGCAGGTGCCCGTAGACCACGGCGCGCGCCCGGTAGCGCACGTGCCAGTCCGCGGTGGCCTCGGTCCCGCACCACTGGGCGAACTCGGGGTGGCGCAGGATCCGGGTGGGTTCGCGCACCAGCGGGAAGTGGTTGACCAGCACGGTGGGCAGGTCGGCGTTCAGCGCGTCCAGCCGCTCGCGCGTGTACTCCAGGCGGGCGCGGCACCAGGCGTCGCGCCCGGGGTGGGGGTCGGGGTGCAGCAGGTACTCGTCGGTGCACACCACGCCCGTCTCGTGGGCGACCGCCAGCGCCTCCTCCTTGGTGTGCGTCCCCTCGGGCCGGAAGGTGTGGTCGTACAGGACGAACAGGGGGGCCACCGCGACCGGTCCGTCGGGTCCCGGCCACACCGGGTAGGGGTCCTCGGGGGTGTGCACGCCCAGTCCGCGCAGGCCCTCGACCAGGTGCCGGTAGCGCGCCTCCCCGCGCAGCTGGACGGGGTCCTTGGGCGTGGTCCACAGTTCGTGGTTGCCCGGAACCCAGACCACGGTGGCGAACCGGTCGGCCAGCAGTTCCATCGCCCGGAGGACGTCCTCGCCGGTCTCGGCGACGTCCCCGGCCACCAGGAGCCAGTCGTCGTCGGACTCCGGCCGCAGCCCCTCGGTGAAGGCGCGGTTGTCACCGTGCCGTACGTGCAGGTCGCTGATGGCGAACAGGCCCATCCCACCGTCTCCCCGTGTCGGCACCGGTCTGCGGCCACCCTACACAGAAACGGGTGAGGGCCCCCGCCTCCGCCTTGGAGCGGAAGCGAGGGCCCTCACCGTGCCGTGCCGCCGGGCGGCTCACGCGGCGGTCCCGGCGCGGGGCGCCCGCGCGGGGACGTCCGGCGCCGCGCGCCGCCGGGCGCGCAGGTGGTGGACCAGCACGGCGAGCGTCGCGGCCAGGAACACCGCCTGCACGGCGGTGCGCACCGGCAGGCTCTCGGTCGTTCCGGCGACCGTCCCGGCGGTGATCGCGTACACGTTGGCCGGGAACACGACCACCAGCAGGGCGCTGAGCCCGGCCGCGGCCCAGGGCGAGGTGCGCGCCCACAGGACCCCCGCCGCCCCGGCCAGTTCGAGGACGCCCGTGACGGTGACCAGCAGGGCGGGGGCGGGCAGCGCGGGCGGGACCATCGCGATCATGTCCTCGCGCATGCCCACGAAGTGCGACACCCCGGTCAGGGTGAACATGGCCGCGATCCCGCCCCGCAGGGCCAGCGGCCAGGAGCGCAGCGGACGCACGCCCGCCGCGCCGAGGACGAGCAGCAGCGCCGTGACGCCGACGAGGGCGATGAGCGGTTCCATGGTGCTTCCTCCCGGTCCGTTCTCCCGTCCAGAGATCTTTCCATTGGCAATATTCCTCCCGCCGACGAAACTTGTCAATGGAAAGATGGAAGGGTGGCGGCGGACGGGGCCCGAGGCCGCCCGCGGACCCCGCGTGACACTTCCCATCCCGGCGGCGGACCGCCGGGCGGACCGGCCCGGATAGAGCGGACCGAACCCCGACGGCGGAACCCCCGTCCCCCGGCCGCCGCAGAGCCGTCCGTGAACCGCGTCCGGGTCCTGCCGCGGGCGGGGGCGTCGGCGGCCCCGGCCGCCGCGGCTCCCACGGTGTGAGCGGACCCGTGTACCGCGTCCGCTCCGGTCACGTTGAGTCCGTGTTCGACACCACTACAGCGTGTGTAGGATGCCGCGGGTGATCGTGACGACACGGTCACCCGAGCCGTGGCGCCCTCCCCCCTACCTCCCCGCCACGGCGCCGAGCCGAGGCGTGCCGCCCCCGACCCGCTCGTGTCCGGGTGCGCACGCGCTCGCGGAACCGAAACACGAGAGGTAGAGGATGAGCCCTGAGACCGTCGGCCTCGCACTCCTGCTGCTGGGAGTGCTGCTGCTGACAGCGAAGCTGGTACGGGTCAGGTGGAAGCTGACGCAGAGGCTCTACCTGCCCGCGTCGATCATCGGCGGCGGTGTCGCCCTGCTCCTGGGCCCCGACGTGTTCGGGCGCCTCATGGGCTGGCTGGCCGACCGGGGCGTCGGTGGGGGCTTCGCCGAGCGCGCGGCCGAGGGCGGGCTCTTCGGCACCGACGTGATGGCGGTCTGGTCGGCCCTGCCCGGCCTGCTGATCTCGGTGGTCTTCGCCAGCCTCTTCCTCGGCAAGCCCCTGCCGCGCTTCCGCGAGGCCGCCTCCCTGGCGGGCCCCAACCTCGCCTTCGGCGTCACCATGGCCAGCGGCCAGTACGTGATCGGCCTGGTGCTCGCCCTGCTGGTGCTCGCACCCCTGTTCGGCGTGCCGGTCGTCTCCGGGGCCCTGATCGAGATCGGCTTCCTCGGCGGGCACGGGACCGCGGCGGGGCTGGGCGACACCTTCGAGCAGGCGGGCTGGGCCGCGGGGCAGGACCTGGCCCTGGGCATGGCCACCGTCGGACTGCTGTCGGGGATCATCGTCGGCATCGTCCTCATCAACTGGGGAGTGCGCCGAGGCAAGTCCAACGTGATCAGCGACGACGCGCGCGGCAGCGACACCGAGCAGGCCGGGCTGGTCGAACCCGGCAAGCGCTCGGCGGGCTCGACCATGACCGTCCACCCCTCGTCCATGGACCCGATGACGCTCCACTTCGGGCTGGTCGCCCTCGCCGTGCTGATCGGTCAGCTCATCCTCATGGGGTTGCAGTGGCTGGAGCGGATGCTGTGGTCCGACACCATCGAGATCATGGCCTACGTGCCGCTGTTCCCGCTGGCCATGATCGGCGGCATCGTCCTCCAGGTGCTCATCGACCGCTTCGACCGCGACGAGGTGGTGGACCACGGGACCGTCGAGCGGATCCAGGGCCTGTCGCTGGACGTGCTCATCATCGCGGCGATGGCCACCCTCTCGCTCCAGGCCATCGCCGACAACCTCGCCGCCTTCACCATCCTCGCCGTGGCGGGCATCCTGTGGTCGCTGTGCGGCTTCCTGTTCCTGGCGCCGCGGATGATGCCCGGCCACTGGTTCGAACGGGGCATCGGCGAGTTCGGCCAGTCCCTCGGTGTCACCGCCACGGGCCTGGTGCTGATGCGCGTCGTCGACCCGGAGATGAAGTCGCCCGCCTACCCCGCGTTCGGCTACAAGCAGCTGATCTTCGAACCGTTCTTCGGGGGCGGCCTGGTCACCGCGGCCGCCATCCCGCTGATCATCAGCCCGCAGGTGGGAGCGGTGGGCTTCCTGGCGATCATGGCCGTGGTCCTGGCGGCCAGCCTCGCCACGGGCCTGTTCGTGCTCCGCCGCAGGTCGCGCGGGGCCGCCGACACCGAACGGGAGGCCGAGGAGGCCGAGACGGTGTCCTGACCCGGCACACACGCCCGCCGGTCCGGCCACGGCGGAGCGGGGCGCGGGGCCCAGCGGTCGGGGCCGGTCCGGTGCTCCGGTGACGCGAGGCGGTCCGGGCGCCGGACGCGGCTTTGGCCGGGGCGCCGGACCTCCTCCCGAACCGGGCCTGTGGAAAACGGGTGTACCGTCCCTTCGGTCACCTAGCGTTAGTGATGGAGGCGCGACCGGTCCGAGGTCCGCCCCGCCGACGCGCACACCAACCGAAGGGGCGGCCCGTGGTCGAACGCAGAGCCCTCGACATGGACTCGCTCGCGGTCAGCGACCGGTTCCGTCTGTTCAACTTCACCCGTCGCGACGACCACGTCACCTACCTGTGGATCCTGCGGGCCATGGACCGCCTGCGCGAGGTCCACCAGGTCCAGGTGGCCCCCGACGACGTCGCCGAGGCCCTGCGCGAGCTCGCCCGGTCCCACGACGGGGTGCCCGTGCCCGACCGGAGCCTGCGCGACCGCTTGGACGAGCTGCACGCCGACCGCGTCGTGCACCGCTTCGACGACGCCTCAAGGGCGGGTAACCTGGCCCGCTACCGCAACCGCCAGTCGGTCTACCAGTTCAGCGAGCTCGGCTACCGCGCCTACCAGTCGGTCGAGAACCTGCTCGGCGCCCGCATCGAGGACGTCAACCTGTCACGGCTGGTCTTCTCCGAGGTCCTGGACGACCTGCGCGCCCTGGCCGAGGCCAACCGCACCGGCCGGGCCGAACAGGTCTACCGCAGGCTCGCGCGCCTGGACGCGGTCATGGAGGACATGGGGCGCCGCTCCGCCCAGTTCCACGTCACCCTCGGTGAGATCCTGCGCTCCACCGACACCTCCCCGGACATCTTCCTGCGCCACAAGAACGCCCTGCTGGTGCACATGAGCGACTTCATGGCCGAACTCGACCGCTACCTGCCCCGCCTGGACCGCGCCGTGCGCGAGGTGGAGGAGACCGGGCTGGCCACGCTGCTCTCCCGCGCCGCCGACTCCGACGAGCGCCTGTTCATGGAGCGCGACGAGCGCCTGGCCGACTGGCGGCGCCGCTGGCGGGCCCTGCGCGCCTGGTTCGCCTCCGACGACGCCATCCCCGCGCGGGCCGCCGAACTCCACGCGGCCACCCGGTCGGCCGTCTCGGGCGTCATCGCCCTGCTGCGCCAGATCACCGAGGCCCAGCGCGGCGGGGTCAACCGCTCCACCCAGCTGCGCCACCTCGCCGAGTGGGTGTTCCACACCCCCGACGACGGCGCCGCGCACGCCCTGATGGGCGCCGCCTTCAACGTCCGCTCCGCCCGCCACCTGGGCGCGGCCCACGACGACGAGGAACAGATCCCGCCCAACACGACCTGGTGGGACGCCCCCGGTGTGGAGGTGTCGGTCACCCTGTTCCGCAGCGGCAACGCCCCCAACGCGGGTGTGCCCAAGCCGGTGCGGCGCAACCCCGGCGCCCAGGCGCGCCTGCGTGGACAGCAGGCCGCCGGCCGGGCCGCCGAACGCGAGGCCGCGGCCCGCCTGGTCGACCTGGGCGCCCACGGCCGGGTCCTGGACGAGACCGACACCCGCGTCCTGCTGCGCCTGGTCACCCGCGCCCTGGAGTCGCGCAGCGTCGTCGCCGGACGCCTGTCCTCGGCCAGCGGCGAGGGCGACGGCACCATGGTCCGCCTGGTCCCCGACCCGGCGGGCAGCACCGTCCACACCAGCCAGGGCCGCATCCACCTGCCGGGCCTGCGCCTGGAGGCCACCGGCCACCGGCCCCGAACGAAGAACACCTGATGCCCCGACTCTTCGCCCGCACGGTCGCACCCGCCGACCTGGGCTCCTACCAGCAGGCCATGCGCCGCGTCCTGACCTGCGACCTCATCACCGCCGCGCGCCCGCGTCCGGGAGTCCTGGACCAGGTGCTGCGCTGGGCCGACGAACTCGCCTCCGACCTGGAGCGGCTCTTCGGCTACACCCTGGTCGCCACCACCGACCACGTGCGCCTGGTCCGCGAACTCGACGCCCTGGACCCCACCCAGCGCCAGACCTTCTCGCGCCGGGGCAAACCCTTCGACCGGCGCAGACTCGCCTACCTGTGCCTGGTGCTGGCCGCCTTCCAGCGCTCCCAGATCGAGATCAGCCTCGCCGACCTGGTCGCCCGGTTCACCCCCGCGGCCAACGCCGTCGCCGGACTGGGCTACGACCCCACCGACGGCGCCCACAAGGCCGCGCTGGTCGACGTCGCCCACTGGCTGGTGGACCGCGGTGCGCTCCACCTGTCCGACGGGTCCCTGGAGGCGTGGGCGGCGGGCGGCGAGCAGGGAGACGCCCTGTTCGACATCGACCACGAGGTGTGCGAGCTGCTGTTCCGCCCGGCGCGCCCGGTCCAGCACCTGGGCAGCGTCGCCGGGCTGCTCGCCGACCCGCTCACCGAGGCCTCGCCGCGCGAGCAGGCGGCCCGGCGGGCGCGGCGGCTCCTGGTGGAGCGGCCGGTCGTGTACTACGCCGACGTCGAACCGGCCGTGGCCGCGGTCCTGCGCGGCCGGGGCGTGGCCGAGGACCTGGCCCGCGCCACCGGGCTGAGCGTGGAGCGCCGCGCCGAGGGCGTCCTGCTGGCCGACCCGGCGGGCACCTTCACCGACCGGCCCTTCCCGGGCCGGGGCGGGGCGGTCAACCGCACCGCCGGGCTGCTGCTGGCCAAGGTGGCCGACCTGCTGGAGACCTCCCTGGCCGCGCTGGTCCGGCTCCAGGTGCCCCCGCACGCCGACGACCAGGCCGAACTCGTCCGGCTCGTGGACGCCGGTCTGCCCCGCGACGGCGTCGTGGCCGACCTGGCCTGGACGCTGGAGCCCGCCGGGGAGCGGGAGGAGGCCGCGGCGCTGCTGGAGGTCCCCCTGGTCGAACGCGGACGCTGGGAGACCATGATCCACGAGCTCTACGCGGAGTTCGGCGCCGCCTCCTTCGGCGGAGCCTGGCAGCAGGACCCCTACGGCCTGCTGGACGCCGCCCTGACCCTGCTCGCCGAACTCTCCCTCATCCGGCCGGTCCCCGGCGGCGCCCTGGTGCTCCCCGCCGCCTCCCGCTACCGCAACATCCAGGGCGCGCTGCCCGAGCGCGCCGACGGGGGACAGCTGCCCCTGGGGCTGACCGAACCCCCGCCGGGGGAGCGGGGCCCCACCGGGGCAGCCGACACCGAGGGCACCGCGGACGCCTCCTCAGACCCCTCTTCCAACCCCTCGCCCGACACGGCCCCCGCAGCCGCCTCCACCTTCGCGGAAGGAAAGTAATGTCCCCCAGGAGCGACCGATTCCGGCCCAGCCGCGCCGGCGTGATCAACGTCTGGGACTACGTCGACGAGGAGTTCGTGTTCGCCGACGGGCGCCTCGTCCTGCGCGGACACAACGGCTCGGGCAAGACCAAGGCGCTTGAGGTCCTCTTCCCGTTCATCCTGGACGGGTACACCGACGCCCGCCGCCTGGACCCCTTCAGCGGCCAGAACCGCACCATGAAGTCCAACCTGCTCTACCGCGGCCAGGACTCCGAGTACGGGTACGTGTGGACGGAGTTCGCCCGCACCGGCGCGGAGGGGGAGGGGACCGAGACGGTCACCCTGGTCATCGGCCTGCGCGCGCACCGCCACCGCGACGGCGTGACCCCCTCCTTCTTCGTCACCGACCAGCGCCTGGGCGTGGACTTCGGCCTGCTCGCCACCGACGGCCGTCCGCTCACCGAGCGCCAGCTCAAGGGGGTGCTCGGCGAGGACGCCTTCCGCTCCACCGCGGCCGACTACCGCCGCGCCGTGGACGCGCGCCTGTTCGGCCTGGGCGAGCGCTACGTCCAGCTGCTCGACCTGCTCCTGGCACTGCGCCGCCCCCTGCTGGCCAAGGACCTGGACCCCGAGAAGGTCTCCGAGACCCTCACCAGCGGCCTGAGCCCCCTGGACGAGGAACTCGTCGACCAGGCCGCCCGCGACTTCACCAACTTGGCCGCCGTCCAGCGCCGCTTCGACCAGGCCACCACAGCGCACACCGCGACCACGGCCTTCGTCGGGGAGTACGCCGCCTACCTCACCGCCCACGCCCGCCACCGCCTGGCCCGCGTGCACACCGCCACCGGCCAGACCGCCGAGCAGGCCCGCGCCATCGCCGAGGCCCGCGACACCCGCGAGCGCGCCACG
Source organism: Nocardiopsis camelliae (assembly GCF_028993595.1). Taxonomy (GTDB): domain Bacteria; phylum Actinomycetota; class Actinomycetes; order Streptosporangiales; family Streptosporangiaceae; genus Nocardiopsis; species Nocardiopsis dassonvillei. The sequence continues at coordinate 3,984,083 of NZ_CP118614.1, read as the reverse complement.
CTCACGCACGCGGCCGCCACCGACCGGGCCGAGGAGCACGACGCCCGAATCCGCCGGCTCGCCGCGCGCAGGGGCGGACTGGAGGCGAACGAGGCCTTCCGCAGCCACGCCGCCCTGGAGATCGAACGCGCGCACAGCGCCGAGAACGCCCGCGCCCTGGCCGAACAGCGGGCCAGACTGGACGACCAGGCCGGGGAGGTCACCGCCCTCCACCGCGAGGCCGACCGGGTCGCCGCCGACCTCGGACACGGGCGGGCGCGCGCCGCCGAACTGGCCGCGGAGCTGGCCGAGAACGCCGCCCAGGCCGGGCTCGACCACGACGGGGAGGGCCCCGCCGACACCGGCGACGACCTGTCCGCCACCGCGCGGGCGCGCGCGACCGCCCGCCGCGCCGACGTGGCCGCGGTCCGCGAGCGCCTCGCCGAACTCGCCCGCGCCGAGACCGCGCGCGGCGCCGCCGAACGGGCCGCCGCCCAGGCCGAGGACAGGCTCGGCCGCGGCGAGGCGGAGTGCGCCCGCGCCGCCGACGACCTGGCCGCCGCCCGCGCCAGTGCCGCCGACGCCCTCACCGCCTGGGCGGCGCACTGGGTCGAGGGCGCCGCGCCGGTCACCGACGACGCCTGCGTCGCGGCCCTGACCGGGGCACTGGAGGGCGTCGGCCGCCCCGGCACCCCCACGGTGTCGGAGGTCTACGGCGAGCACACCGACCAGCAGCGCCTGGACGCCGCCGCGCACACGCGCACCCTGGAGACCGACCGGGACCGGCTCGGCGCCGAGATCGACCGCCTCACCCGCGAGCGCGCGGACATCGCCGCCGAACGCGACGACGCCCCGCCCGCCGACGCGCTGCGCACCGCCTCCCGCGAGGGGCGCCCCGGCGCCCCGCTGTGGCAGCTGGTCCGCTTCGCCGACGCGGTGGGCGAGGACGAGGCCGCCGCCGTCGAGGGCGCCCTGTACGGTGCGGGCCTGCTCACCGCCTGGGTGCACCCCGACGCCGACGCCACCCGCGCCGCGCTCGCCTCGGGCGGGGCCGACGCCTACCTGCTGCCCGCCGGGGGTACGGCCGCGCCCCAGGGTCCCACCCTGGCCGACGTGCTGGTGCCCGAGCAGCAGGACCTTGTCCCCGAGCACGTCATCGCCCGCGTCCTGGCGTCGGTGCGCCTGGTCCGCGACGGCGATGCCCCGACCGGCCTCGCGGACGCCGTCCAGGTTCCCGGGGCGGCCGGTGCCGGGGGTGCCGCCGACGCCGCGGGTGCCGGGGGAGCGGCGGCGCACACCGTCAGCACCGGCGCACGGTTCGCCCAGGGGATGCTGGTGGGCGTCAGCCCCAAGGCCGCCCCCGAGTTCATCGGCGCCACCAACCGCGCCCACCGCCGCCGCGAACGCCTGGCCGAGTGCGACGCGCGCATCGCCGAACTCGACGAGCGGCGCGCGCGGGTCGCCGAACAGCTCGACCGTGCGGGCGAACTCCTCAAGGCCTTCACCCGGGCCCGCACCGCCCTGCCCGAGACCGCCGCGATCGACCGGGCCGTGCGCCGGGTCGAGCAGCAGTCCACCCTCCTGGCCTCGGCGCGGGCCGAGACCGAGGAGCGCCGCCGCGATCTGGACGCCGCGGTCGCCGAGGCCGACGCCCACCGCCACCAGGTGCGCGCGGTGGCCGCCGAACGCGCCATGCCCGCCCAGCCCGAGGCGGTGGACGCCGTCGCCCGCGCTGTGGACGACTTTCTGGAGACCGCGCGCCGACTGCACTCCGCCCGCGCCGAGGTCGACCGGCACACCGCCGACCTGGACGGCCGGAAGGAGACCCTGGACCGCCTGCGCGCACGGCTGGAGGAGGACCGGGAGCGCCACGAGGAGCGCACCCGCGAGCACGAGCGCGCCGCGGCCGAGCTGGCCGCCAAGCAGGAGGGCATCGACGCCCCGGTCCGCGAGCTCATGGCCGAGCTCGAACAGGTCAAGGAGGAGCTGCACCGGGCGCGTGAGGAGCACCAGGCCGCCCAGAAGGAGGCCGCGGCCGCCAACGAGGCCATGATCCGGGCCGACGAGAAGCTGGAGGGCGGGCAGCGGGCCCTCACCGACTCCCTCGCCGCCCTGTTCGAGCAGGCCGACGCCTTCGCCGCCCTCACCCACCCCGACCTGCGCGCCACCCTGGGCGTGGGCACCGCGCACGCCTGGCCGGACCGTCGCTCCTGGCCCGCCCCCGAGGAGGCCGCCGAGCAGGTCCTGGCCGCGGCCCCGGCCGACCCGGAGGCCGCCGTGCGCGCGGTCCTGCCCGGCCGCGCCGGGCAGCTGCTCGACGCGTTCACCGCCGCCGTCGGCTCCGGGGCCGCGGTCACCGACGGCGACCTCAAGACCGTCTCCACGCGCATCTCCAACGCCCTGCGCGTCTTCCAGGACACCCTGGGCGGCGACGCCGAGGGCTACCGGGTCGACCACGAACTCGGGGCCAGCGGCGTCATCACCGTGTTCGTCAACGACGAGACCGGCCGCAACCCCGTCTCCGCCTTCGCCCGCGTCATCGCCGAACGCGTCGGGGAGCAGGGCGCGCTCCTGCGGGAGGAGGAGCGCGGGGTGCTGGAGGACGAACTGCTCACCGGCATCGCCCAGCAGATCCACGAGCGGGTGCGGGTGGCACGCGACCTGGTCGTCAGGATGGACGGAGACACCCGTTCGCGGCCCATGTCCTCGGGCACCCGGATCGGCATCCGCTGGAGCCGCTCGGACCGCGTCACCGAGCACCAGGCCGCCGCCGCCCGCCTGGTCCGGCGCGACACCGACGAGCTGGGTGCCTCGGGGCTGACCCGGCTGCGCGAGGTCCTGCGGGAGATGATCCGCGAGCACCACGCCGCCCACCCGCGCGCCACCTACAAGCAGGTCCTGTCGGCGGTGCTGGACTACCGCACCTGGTACCGCTTCGAGCTGCGCCTGGCCGTGCCGGGCCAGGAGGAGGTCAAGCTCACCAGGAACAAGCACGAGCAGATGTCGGGCGGCGAGAAGTCCGCCGCGATCCACCTGCCGCTGTTCGCCGCCGCCAACGCCCTGTACACCTCGGCCGCGCCCACCTGCCCCCGGATGGTGGCCCTGGACGAGGCCTTCGCCGGGATCGACGACCGCTACAAGCCCGAGCTCATGGGGCTGACGGTCACCTTCGACCTGGACATGTTCATGACCGGGCACGACCTGTGGGTGCACTACGACAGCGTGCCCATGGCCGCCCACTACGACATGCACCACGACAAGGGGGCGCACACCGTCTCGGCGATGCTCATGCTCTGGGACGGATCCCAGACCGTCGACGCCGACGCCGGGTTCTCCGGCAACGAGGAGCTGGCCGCGCAACTGCTGGGCATCACCCCCAGCCGGTTCGCCCCGCTCTCCTCGGCCGGAACCCTGCTGGAGGACGCCGACGCCTGAGCGGTCCCGGCACGGCCCCGGCGGCCTCCTCCCGAAGGCCCGCCGCGGCCGTGCCGGGAAACGACACATCCGTGCAACACCGCTCGTACTTCACTCGGGGGGAACAAGGACCCCACACATCGCGCAGGCGATGCCCGGAAGGTGAAGGATGAGCGCAGTGACGAAGCGGGAGGCGCTGGAGAGCTTCCCCGCCGAAGACGCGGACGGGCGTCCCCGCCGCCCGCTCGGCCGCGGGCGGCGGCCCCGGTACCGGCTGGCCGCGGCCCTGGGCGCCGCGGCGGCCCTCGCGCTGGCGGCCTGGTCGGTGAACGCGCTGGTGCCGGAACGGGAGGAGAGGCCCTTCACCGCTGAGGACGGCGCCCTTCCGGACGACCTGTCGGTCACCGCCTTCGACACGCACCACCCCTCGATCGCCCGCCTGGACGGCGCGCTGCTGGAGGCCGTGCAGGAGGCGTCCCGCGACGCCCTGGAGGACGGGATCGTCCTCCACGTCACGTCGGGCTGGCGCAGCGGGGAGTACCAGCGGCACCTGCTCGACCAGGCCGTCCTCAACTACGGTTCGCGCGAGGAGGCCAGGAGGCTGGTCAGCACCCCGGAGGAGTCCAGGCACGTGACCGGGGAGGCGATCGACATCGGCCCCACCGACGCCGCCGACTGGGTCGTCCGCCGCGGCTCGGCCTACGGGCTGTGCCAGGTCTACGCCAATGAGATGTGGCACTTCGAACTGCTCACCGAGCCCGGCGGGGACTGCCCCGCCATGCTGTCCGACGCCGCGGGTTAGCGGCGGGGCCGGGCGGGGCGCTGCGCCCCGCCCGCGCGCCGGATCAGCCCTCCGCCTGGCCGCCCGGCCCCGAGCGCAGCCCGAAGGGCACGCCGAAACCGGTCAGCCAGCCGTCCTCGGCCAGCAGACGGAACACCTCGTGGGTGACGTCGTGGTCGGGCGCCTGGCGCGGCGGCCACCCGAAGGCCCCGGCCACCGCCGACCAGCTGGGACCGTGCCCGTGCTCCTCCCGGTAGCCGTCCACCCAGCGGGCCACCCGCTCCCCGCGGCCCGAGACCAGCTCCCGGGCGCGGTCGGCCACGGGCACCTCCAGCGGCGTGGTCGCCGGTGCGGTGTCCGGCGGCGTCGGCTCGGGGAGGGGCACGTAGGCCAGCGGCAGGGTGACCTCGGTGAGGCGGGCCACCACGGCACCGCCGTCCACGCCCAGGCCCTCGACCCAGGAGATCTCGGTCAGCCACGCCAGCAGCTCCGCCAGCTCGTCGGTGCCGGACAGGGCGCAGGAGGTGACGATGTCCGAGGCCGGGACGCGGATGCGGCCGTCGGGCTCGGCCCACAGCGCGAGGTAGGCCCCCACGAGGCGGAGCCGGTTGGGCTTCTTGCGCATCTTCTTGTGGGCGAGGGTGCGCGAGAGCCAGCCCGAGGCACGCGACCGGACGCCGTTGCCCAGCTTCCAGGTGTTGCCGTCCAGGCTCGGCAGGTCGCACCGGGCCGGGTTCGCGGCGTCGGACTCGATCACCGTCTCCGGCGTCGTGCCCAGCCACCCCGGGGAGGTCAGGTCGCTCAGGGCGGCGTGGGGGTCCTCCAGGCGCAGGATGCGCAGGTCCTGGGCGGTGAAGTTCGCCCAGCCCTTCAGCGCGCCCCGCAGGGTGAAGGTGAGGGCGAGCAGGCGACTGTCGGGGGAGGAGCCAGCGCCCTCGGAGGCCACGCGCTCCCACAGCTCGCGGAAGAACTCCGCGTGGTGGGGGCCCATCCTCGGCACGCGCCTGCGGTCGGCCGGGATCTTCTCCTGGGGCCTGCGCCTGGCCTCCTCCAGGGCGCGCTTCCTCGCCTTCTTGGCCTTCTTGGCCTCGGAGTTGGTCAGCCGCTCGGGCGCGCCCCCCGGCGGCACGCTGATGCCCTGCTCCTTGCAGCGCGCGCACTCCATGGCCGCGGCCAGGTCCTCGTTGGGCCGGTGGAAACGGGGCTGGGGGATCCCGTCGGGAAGGGGATCCCGCACGTCGCTGGTGGCGGTGTGCTGCGTCATGGTCAGGAGCGTAGCGACGAAAGCTCCCCCGTGTCCGGTGTCCGGCGGATTCGCGCCCCCGGGCTCACCAGGAGCGCAGTTCGAAGGCGGCCGACCCCGGCCCGGTGCAGCCGTGCGGGCGCCAGGAGGCGCCGCCGACGGTCGCCCACCGGCAGGCCATGCCGCCGACGCCGACCGGCGCGGAGAAGAACTCCTCGGTTCCGGGGGTGAGCCGGGGGCGCGCCGTCAGCAGCGTCGAGGCCACGGGCACGGCCCGCGCGCACGGCATGGTCCAGGACACGGTGACCACCCACCACTGGCCCCCCTCCTCGCCCACCCGGCCGCAGACGGGCGTGACCAGCTGTTCGGTGCGGTCGGGCCACCACGGGCCCGTGCCGTCCGCGCTCCGCCCGGAAGCGGCGGTCCGGGGAACGGGCAGATCGGCGGGCCGGTCCAGCAGGGTCGGTTCCAGCTCCAGGCGGGCCCCGGGCACGGTGAACTCCACGCGGGCGGGCAGGCCGTCCCCGGTCAGCTCCACGCGGCCGGTGCCCTCCCGGGGCAGGACGCGGCCCAGGTCCAAGTCCCAGGCGGCCAGGTCGCCCTCCAGGACCGGGCCGGCGTCCGCGTCCGTTCTGGGAGCGCTCCCGGAAGGGGCCCGCGTCAGGTCCGGGTCCGCGGCCAGGGAGGTCAGCAGACCGGAGAGCAGCCGGGGTCCGTAGTCCTCGGCCGGGAACAGGGCGGCCCGCTCCCGGGGCCCGGCGTCGGTGAGGAGTTCCTCGACGGCCGCGGAGCCGCCCGGTTCGACGTGGAGGAAGGGGCCGTCGCCGTTGACGATGAGGCCGTACCCCAGGTCCGCGTCCTCCGGCTCGATGCTCAGGGCGCCGCTGACCGCCGTGTAGCGCACGGTGAAGCGGGTCGCGCCCTCGGGCCACACCTGGTGGACGGCGTCCGCGTCGGCCCCCTCGTCGCCGCCCCCGGCGGGGGTCCGGGTGATCCGCACGACCAGACCGGGGCTCGCCTCGACCGCGGCCGCCGCCCGCAGCAGCGCCTCGGCCGGATCCTCGCGCGGGCGGGCGTCGTACACCAGGTAGCCGCCCGCGACGGCGAGCGCCGCGCCCACGGCGGCGCTGACGGCGGCGACCGTCCTGGGGGGCTTCCTCATCCGGACATCGTGCTCGAAACGGGTGGGGCTGTCAAAGGTGGCCGTCCGCCGCGCTCCCCCGTGCTCCGCCTGGTCGGGAGGCCGCGGGCGGACCGGCCCCGGCCGGGGCGGAGGGGTTTCCCGCCCCTTCCCGGGGCAGGAAGAGGGCCATGGGCGACATGGTGCTGATCAGGCACGGACAGACCGAGTGGAGCCGTACGCGGCGCCACACCGGACTCACCGACATCCCCCTGACCGAGGAGGGGGAGCGGCAGGCGCGGGCGCTGCGCCCACTGCTGGCCGCGCGCGAGGTGGGACGGGTGGTGACCAGCCCGCTGCGGCGGGCCGCGCGCACCGCCGAACTGGCCGGGTTGCGCGTGAGCGAGACCGATCCCGACCTGACCGAGTGGGACTACGGCGGCTACGAGGGGATCACCACCGCCGACATCCAGGTCGGGCGTCCCGGCTGGTACCTGTGGCACGACGGGATCGTGCCGGGCGGCCCGGAGCATCCGGGGGAGAGTGTGGAACAGGTCGGGGAGCGCGTCGACCGGGTCCTGGGGCGGCTGACGCCCCTGCTCGACGGAGGGGGAGGGGCCGACGTGGTGCTGGTGGCGCACAGCCACGTCCTGCGGGTGCTCACCGCGCGCTGGCTGGGCCTGCCGCCCGCCGAGGGGGCGCTGTTCCGGCTGGAGACGGCCACGGTGAGCACGCTGGGCCGCGAGCACGGCCGTCCCGCGCTCATCTCGTGGAACGTGCCGACCTGAGCGGAGGGCTCCAGGCGCCGGGACCGGGGATCCCGTGGTCGGAGGACTTGACAGAAGTCACAAAGGCCTATTGGCTAGGCCACTAGCCTTATGGCCCAGATCACAGCCCCAACTGTCCCTCTGATCGGTATGTCATGACCCCTCAGCTTCTCACCATCCTCGTCCTTTTGGCGATGTTCGTCATCGCCACCGTCCTGCCGATCAACATCGGCGCGCTGGCCTTCGTCGCGGCCTTCATGGTCGGGCTCCTGGTCCTCGGGATGGACGCCGACGCGGTCCTCGGCGGGTTCCCCGCCGATCTGTTCCTCACCCTGGTGGGCGTCACCTACCTCTTCGCCATTGCGAAGAACAACGGGACGATCGACCTGCTCGTACGCGGCGCCACCCGCATGGTCGGCGGCCGGGTGGCCGCGATCCCGTGGATCATGTTCGGCATCTCCGCCGTGCTGACGGGTGTGGGCGCGCTCGGCCCGGCGGCCGTGGCGATCGTCGCGCCGATCGCGCTGAGCTTCGCCGCCCGGTACCGGATCAACCCGCTGCTGATGGGCATGATGGTGGTCCACGGCGCCCAGGGGGGCGGGTTCTCCCCGGTCAGCGTCTACGGCGTGACGGTCAACGGCATCGTCGCCGACAGCGGGCTCTCGGTCTCCCCCATCACGCTGTTCCTCGGCAGCCTGTTCTTCAACCTGGGCATCGCGTTGATCCTGTTTGTCGCGCTGGGCGGCAACCGCCTCTTCGGCGTCCGCTCGCACGAGGCCGAGGCCGTCACCGAGGCCGCCCGCACCTCCGGCGGCTCGGACTCGGGATCGGTCGCACTGGCCACCGGAGGTCCCGCCGACGCCCCCGCCGCGAGCGGAGCGGCCGACGGCGCGGCGGCCGGGAGCGGCGGTACCGCCTCCGAGGGCGCCCCGGTCCGGTTCGAGCAGATCGCCACCCTGGTGGGCATCGTCGCGCTGGGCGTCCTCGCCCTGGGCGTGGGCCTGGACGTCGGCTTCGTCGCCCTGACCGTCAGCGTGGTGCTGGCACTGATCGCGCCGCAGTCGCAGAAGGACGTGCTCTCCCAGATCAGCTGGTCCACGGTCCTGCTGATCACCGGCATGCTGACCTTCGTCGGCGTCATGGAGAGCGCGGGGACCATCGAGTACGTCGGCGACGGGGCGGCCAGCCTGGGCGCCCCGCTCCTCGTGGCGCTGCTGCTGTGCTACATCGGCGCCGTGGTGTCGGCCTTCGCCTCCTCGACCGCGATCCTGGGCGCGACCATCCCGCTGGCCATCCCGTTCCTGCTCATGGGCGACATCAGCGCGACCGGCGTGATCGTGGCCCTGGCGATCTCCTCCACCATCGTCGACGTCAGCCCCTTCTCCACCAACGGCGCCCTGGTGCTGGCCAACGCGACCGGGGTGGACCCGTCCCGCTTCTACCGCCAGATGCTGGTCTACAGCGGCATCGTGGTCGTGGTGGGCCCGCTGGTCGCCTGGGGTGTGCTGGTGGTGCCGGGACTGCTGTGACGGCAGTGCCTTTCAAGGGCAGTCGGGGCCGTCCGGCGGCCCCGGGAACGCGGAGGGTCCGGTTCGTTTTCCGGACCCCTCCGCGCCCGCCCCGCCGCCCCGTGGCCGGGGCGGCGGGGCCCAGCCGGTTTGAAGGCCAGGCCTGTGAGCCACTGAGCCGGTTCAGGGGGCGACCGGGGCGTCCCCGTTGACGGCCGAGACCAGCAGGAGGTGGTCGCGCATCGCGTCGGCGGCCGCCTTGGGGTCGCCCGAGCGGATGGCCGAGGCGATGCGCTCGTGCCCGTCGAGCGAGGCCCGGGGCCGGTCCGGCTGCGACAGCGACTCCAGGCGGGTCTCCCGGATCATCGGGGCGATCTCGTTCATCATCCGCGCCAGCAGGCGCGATCGCGCGGCCGTGGTGATCGCCGCGTGGAAGCGCTCGTCACCGGTGACGCCGCGGTCGCCGTTGGCCACCTCCTGGCGCATCAGCTCCAGGGCGGCGTCGATCGCGACCAGGTCCTCGGGCGTGCGGCGCACGGCGGCCAGCTCCGTCAGCTTGACCTCCAGCGCCTGACGGGCCTCGATGATCTCCGCGCGCCGGTTGGCCCGGTCGCGCAGGAGGGCGAGAACCCCCTGCTCGGAGACGGTCTGGCGGATGATCGCGCCGTCCCCGTGCCGCACCTCGATGACCCCCTGGACCTCCAGCGCCACCAGTGCCTGGCTCACCGAGGCCCGGCTCACCTCCAGCGCGACGGCCAGCTCGCGCTCGGGCGGCAGGCGGTCGCCCACGCCCAGACCGGCGTCCCGCATGTGTTCCACGAGGCGCTCCACGAGCTGCTCGTACAGGCGCGGGCGCGCCGGGGGCCGGGGTCGGGGCTTGGTAGGCACGCTCGCTGGCTCCTGATCCTCGGATCTGACTGTGGTGAGGGACTTCCAGGCTAGAGCATCCGGTCGGCGGGCCCCCGGGACCGGCGCATCGGACGCCCCGCGATCGGGTGCGACGGGGGCTTCACAAAACGTGTGGTTTCGTGCCACCCTGACGTGAGGCCTAGTGGCCTAGCCACTGAACCATTTGGAGGTTGCTGTGGAGACCCGCGACACCGCCCGGGAGCTTTTGGACCGCACGCTCGACGCGGGATCCCACGTCTCCTGGGACGAGGCGCCCCTGGACGTGGGCCCCGACCCCGCCTACGCCGACGCGCTCACCCGGGCGCGGGCCGCCACCGGATGCGACGAGGCGGTCCTGACGGGGGAGGGGCGGCTGCACGGCCGCCGCGTCGCCGTCGTGGCCAGCGAGTTCGGCTTCCTCGCCGGGTCCGTGGGGCTCGCCGCCGCCGGGCGCATCGTCGCCGCCGTCGAACGCGCCACCGCCGAGCGGCTCCCCCTGCTGGCCGCACCGGCCTCCGGCGGCACCCGCATGCAGGAGGGCACCCACGCCTTCGTGGCCATGGCGGCGATCACCGCCGCCGTCACCGCGCACAAGGCCGCCGGGCTGCCCTACCTCGTCTACCTGCGCCACCCCACCACCGGAGGCGTCCTGGCCTCGTGGGGATCGCTCGGCCACCTCACCGCCGCCGAACCCGGGGCGCTCGTCGGCTTCCTGGGCCCCCGCGTCTACGAGGCGCTGCACGGCGAGCCGTTCCCCGAGGGCGTCCAGCGGGCGGAGAACCTCCAGCGGCACGGCCTCGTCGACGCCGTCCTGCCCCCCGACCAGCTCAGGGACGCCGCCGGGCTCGCCCTCGACGTCCTGCTCGACCGCCCGGCCGCCGCCGCGCCCCCGTCACCGCCCGCAGAACCCCGCTCGCCCGCCCCCGTCTGGGACTCGGTGACCCGATCCCGCCGCAAGGAGCGCCCCGGCGTGCGCGAACTCCTGCGGCACGCGGCCAGCCACGTTGTGCGCCTGCGCGGCAGCGGCGAGGGAGAGTCCTCCCCCGCCCTGGTCACCGCGCTGGCCCGGTTCGGCGGCAGGCCCTGCGTCCTGGTCGGTCAGGACCGCTCCCGCCAGAGCGCCGAACAGCCCATGGGCCCGGACGCGCTGCGCGAGGCCCGCCGGGGCATGCGCCTGGCCGCCGAACTGCGGCTGCCCCTGGTCACCGTCATCGACACCCCCGGCGCCGCGCTCTCCGCCGAAGCCGAGGAGCGGGGGACGGCCGGTCAGATCGCCCGCTGCCTGGCCGAGATGACCTCCCTGGCCGCCCCCACCGTCTCGGTCCTGCTGGGACAGGGCACCGGCGGGGGCGCGATCGCGCTCCTGCCCGCCGACCGCGTCCTGTGCGCCGAGCACGCCTGGCTCGCCCCGCTGCCGCCCGAGGGGGCCAGCGCGATCGTCCACCGCACCCCCGACCGCGCCGGGGAACTGGCCCGGGCCCAGGGCATCGGCTCCGCCGACCTGCGCGCCCGCGGACTCGTGGACCGGGTGGTCCCCGAATTCGGCGACGCGGCCGACGAGGACGGCGCGTTCTGCGCGCGCATGGGGGAGGCGATCGCCCGTGAACTCGCCGCGGTGCAGCCGCACGGGGGCGCCGAACCGCCCGCCGGACGCGCCGCGCGCTACCGCCGCCTGTGCGCCGCGGGCTGAGCGCGCGCCGCCCAGGACACGAACACCGGATCAGTACCAATCACCAGGAGGTAGGGAACGTGGACCGCTCGCAAGGGCCGCTCAAGGGGATCGTGGTCATCGACCTGTCGCGGGCGCTGGCCGGACCGCACGCGGCCATGCTGCTGGGAGACCTCGGCGCGCGGGTGATCAAGGTCGAGCAGCCCGGCAGGGGGGACGAGACGCGCGGGTGGGGCCCGCCGTTCGTCGGGCCGGAGGAGGAGCGCATCAGCACCTACTTCCTGTCCTGCAACCGCAACAAGGAGTCCATCGAGCTGGACCTGAAGTCCGAGGACGGCGCGGAGCAGCTGACCCGGCTCGTGCGCGCCGCCGACGTCCTGGTGGAGAACTTCCGCCCCGGCGTCCTGGACCGGCTCGGGTTCCCCGCCAGCCGCCTGGAGGAGCTCAACCCCCGCCTGGTGGTCTGCTCCATCAGCGGGTTCGGGCACGACGGGCCCGAGGGCGGACGGGCGGGCTACGACCAGATCGCCCAGGGCGAGGCCGGTCTGATGAGCCTGACCGGCCCCTCGCCCAAGGAACCGACCAAGACGGGCGTGGCCATCGGTGACCTGCTCGCGGGGATGAACGGCGCCCAGGGGGTGCTCGCCGCGCTCCTGGAGCGCGAGCGCACCGGGCGCGGCCGGGTGGTGCGCACCTCGCTGCTGTCCTCGATCGTGGGCGTGCACGCCTTCCAGGGAACCCGGTGGACGGTCGGGCGCGAGGTGCCCACCGCTCTAGGCAACCAGCACCCCTCCATCGCCCCCTACGGCGCCTTCGCCTGCATGGACGGCATGCTCCAGGTGGCGGTGGGCGGCGAGGCGCAGTGGGAGCGCTTCGCCGGACTGCTCGGCCTGGACCCCCGCGACCCCAGGTTCGCCGACAACGCCTCCCGGGTGGAGCACCGGGAGGAGCTGATCGCCGAGGTGGAGGCGGTATTGGGCCAGGGCACGCGCGACGAGTGGCTGCGCCGGATCGGCGAGGTGGGGGTGCCCTGCGGCGCGGTGCGCACCATCGACCAGGTCTACGAGTGGGAGCAGACGCGCTCCCAGGGGCTGCTGCTGGAGGTGGAGCACCCGGTGCTCGGCCCGATCGAGCTGCCCGGGTCCGCGCTGCGCTTCGACCCCGCGGCCGACGAGGCGCCGCAGCCCCCCGGGACGGGCCACCTGCCGCCGCCCGCCCTGGGCGAGCACAACGACGCGGTGCGGGCCTGGCTCGACGAGGTCGAGGCCCGACCGGCCGGATAGACCGCGCGCCGACCACCGCGACAGCCATGCGGACGGCCGCGCCGGAGCCCTCGGGCACCGGCGCGGCCGTCCGGCGTCGTGGCCCCTCGGCGCGCGTGGTCGGGGCCGCCGGACCGGACCCGCTGCCGGTCCGCCGTTCCCGCCCCGCGGTGTTCGCTAGGGTGCGTCCGCCGCTCCGGGCGGGACCGCCGCACCAGTCCTCCGGCTTCGGGTGAGTGGACCGGGAACGCGAAGAACCCGGGTTCTGCCGACCGCGGCTCCGGGTCCGCGTCCTGCTCCGGGGATTCGGGCCGGTGCCGGTGAGTGAACGGCGGCGTCCCGGCCCGCTTCGGGGCGGTCCGTATCCCGGGCCGATCCGGGCGGCAGCTATCCGACAGGTTTTCGAATCCGGTGCCGTGCCCGGCCGCCCCGGCCGACAGGCCCCGGCGGGCGTCCCGCACGGAGGGCGCCGGTATCCGGTCCGACCGCAACGGGGAAAGTCGCTTCCGGCTGTCGTGCGCCGGGGTCATGATCGGCACCATCCGCGCAACGGTCACCGAGAGGACCGATGCCATCACCTGGCGTCGCTCCCCCTCGCATGTCCGCGCACGGGTTCCGAGGTCCACGACACCACCGGAGGACGCCGAGGATGCACGACACACCACTTCCCACCGCCACCGGCAGCGACACCGACGACGTCGGGGAGGGACTGTCCCTGCCCGAACTCACCACGCCCAGGTGGTGGCACTTCGGCGACCAGGCGTCCAAGGCCACCTGGGGCGTGATCGGGCGCCGCATGCCCGCGCTGGTCCGCCAGGCCTTCGCGCTGGCCTGGCGCAGCAGCCCGCGCGACGTCGTCGCGACCGCCGCGCTCAACGCGGGTGTCGGCGCCGCCACGGCCTGGGCGCTGGTGGCCACCACCGACGTGCTCGGCGCGCTCTTCGCCGCCGTGCCCACCCCCGACCGTGTCCTGGCCGCCCTGCCCTCCCTGGCGCTGCTGGGCGCGGCGCTGGTCCTGCGCGGGGTCTGCTCGGCCGCCGCCGGACGCGCCCAGGCCCGCCTGGAACCCCAGGTCGTGCTCACCGCGGAGAAGCAGCTGCTGCGTCGCTGCACCGCGGTCGAGCTGCGGGCCTTCGACGACAGCGGGTTCCACGACCACCTGTACCGGTGCTACGTGCGCGGCAGCGACGAGGCGGGGGCGCTGGTCCGGCACACCGCCGACGTGCTCACCGGGGCGGCGGGCCTGGTCGCCGCCGCGGGGGTGCTCGGCGTGCTGCACCCGGTCCTGCTGCCGCTGCTGGCCCTGGCCGTGGTCCCCCAGTGGTGGGGCTCGGCCGCCGCGGCGCGCATGCGCTACAGGATGCTCATGGCCTTCACCGAGGGGCGCCGCCGCAAGATCCTGCTGGAGAACCTCATGACCGACCGCCGCAGCGCGGCCGAGGTCCGCTCCTTCACCATGGAGGGCCGACTGCTCGCCGAGTTCGACCGGGTCGGCGGCCGGGAACTGGACATCCAGCTGGGCCTGGCCACCCGCCAGTCCCTCATCCGGCTGGCCGGGGACACCGCGGGCGGGCTGGTGACCGGCGCGGTCTTCGCGGCCCTGGCGCTGCTGCTGGTAGACGGGGTCGTGGAGATCGCCGTGGCCGGCGCCGCCGTGGTCGCCATCCGGGTCGCGCAGGGTGCCCTGGGCAACGCGTTGTCCTCCCTCACCCTGGTCTACGAGTCGGGCCTGTACTTCTCCGACTTCGTCGCCTTCGACGAGGAGGCCCGGCGGCGGCTGCCCCGGGCGGGACTGGCCCCCGCGCCGGAGGGCTTCGACGAGATCCGCGTCGAACACGTCACCTTCTCCTACCCGGGGCAGGACGGGGAGCGCCCGGCCCTGGACGACGTCAACCTGACCCTGCGGCGCGGCCGCACGGTCGCCCTGGTCGGGGAGAACGGGTCGGGCAAGACCACGCTGTCCAAACTGCTGTCGGGCCTGTACCTGCCCGGTTCCGGACGGGTGCGCTGGGACGGCACCGACCTGGCCTCGGTGGACGGCACCAGCCTGCGCGAGCGGATCGCGGTCATCGCCCAGGATCACACCCACTGGCCGCTGACGGCGCGCCGCAACGTCGTCATGGGCAGCCCCGGCGCCGACCCCGGGCGGCTGGAACGCGCCGCGCGCGCCTCCCGGGCCGACGCGGTGGTCGCCGAACTCGGCCGGGGGTGGGAGACCCTCCTGGACAAGCGCTTCGTGGACGGCGCCGAGCCCTCGGGAGGGCAGTGGCAGCGCCTGGCCGCCGCCCGGGGCTTCTACCGGGGCGACGACGGTGAGCGCACGCCGCTGCTCATCGCCGACGAGCCCACCGCCGCGCTGGACGCGCGCGCCGAGCACGCCTTCTTCTCCTCCCTGCACGCCCACGCCGGGCGCACCGGTGCCGCCGTCGTCCTCATCACCCACCGGCTGGCGTCGGTGCGCATGGCCGACCACATCGTCGTGCTCGACCGGGGCCGGGTGGTGGAACAGGGCGGCCACGCCGAACTCCTGGCCGCCGACGGGCTCTACCGCGAGCTGTGGGACCTCCAGGCCAGCGCCTACCGCTTCGCCGAGGAGGGCGAACCGGCGGCCTGACCCGGGGGAGGGTCGCGCACGGGTCCGGGAGCGGCGCCGCCCCGCCGGTCCCGGGCCCGTGCGCCCGGGCCGTGGAGGGTGTCGGGAAGGTCGGTCGCCGGGCACCAGCGCCGGTAGGGGCAGTCCAGGCAGCCCTCGCCCGGAGCAGGTGGGTGGGAGGTGTCGCCGTGCCAGGGTCCGGCGAGCCCGCGCACCACCCGCCGGGCCGTAGCACGGACCCGTGCCGACCCCGGATCCAGCGACCGTACGGACGCGCCCCGGGGGCCGAGGACCTCCAGTTCCACGGCCGAGTCCGGACCCGCGGGCAGGGCGCCGCAGGCGAAGAGCCCCACCGCCAGGGCCAGCCGGGGCTCCGCCGCCAGCAGTGCCTCCTCGTCCCCGAAGAGCGCGCCTCCGGGCGGGGCGGGAGCAGCGCCCCCGTTCCGGCAAGGAGCGTTCCCGTCCGGTGGAGGCACGTCCTCTCCCCGAGGCGGCGGATCCCCTCCCCGAGCAGGCCGGTTCCGGTCCTCCAGGAGAGCGTTCCCGCCCGGGAAGGGTCTGCCGCCGCTCGCGGGGCCCGCACCCCCGTCTCTGAGCAGGGTGTCTCCGGCCGGGAAGAGCGCGCCGTCCTCCGAGGAGGGCCTGCCTTCGCCTGAAGCGGGTGCGTCGTCGGTGGTGGTGACGGCGCGGTAGACCCAGGACCGGCCCCGGTGGTGGAGCACGTCGGCCCTGGCCAGAACCAGGACGTCGGCCCGCGTGTCGTCGGCGGCCAGCCTGTGGCCCACCCGCACGTGGCTGCCCGAGGCCAGCCCGCGCAGCGGGCAGACCCCGACGTGCGCGGCGATCATGGCGGCGCCCAGACGTGCCTGTCCACCCTCCAGCTGCCACCTCCCCGCGGACCAGGACGAGCGGTCCCCGGGCAGGTCCCCGGCCGTGCAGGGCCTTCGGGGCAGGCGCCGGTGCAGTCGCTCCAGCCAGGCGCGCACGGCGCGGTCGCGCCGCAGCCGCACCGGTTCGACGCCGGGGTCCGCGGGCAGGCCCAGGGCGTGGAAGTGCGCCCGGGCGGGACAGCCCCGGTGGCGCAGCCCCAGGGAGACCGACCAGGAGCGCCGGGGCCACGGCCCGCCACCCGGGCCGCCGCTCGGGCCGAGCAGCCCCGGCGCGCGCGGCAGCCGACCGCAGCCGCGGCGCCCCGCACAGGACAGGCAGTCCCCGCCGGGGGAGCGGGCCCCGCCCACCAGGGCCGAGCGCAGCCCCTCGCGGCCCGCCGAGGCGAAGGCCTCCCCGGCCTCGGCGGCCGAACCGTCGTAGAGGACGGCGGTGGAGGAGTCCAGACAGGAGGCCTCCACCACGCGCACCCGGTCCGGCGGCCTGACGTCGGCGCCGCCGCGCTGTCCGCGCATCGGGTAGGGGGCGCCGCCCCGGTACCGCCCGGGACGCGCCGCGCAGGCGTCGCGGTCCACCAGAGTGCCGGTGGCGAGCACGTACGCGGCCACCGCCACCTCGGCCCGCGAGCGGGCCTGCGCACCGGCCGCGCCCGTGACCGGGACGCGCAGCTCCCGGACCCGTTCCGGCCCCTGCGCGTAGGCGTACCTGCGGCCCCGGGCGCACAGCTCGTAGGGCCGGGAGTTGGGGGAGCCGGGCACGGGCAGGTACTGGCGGACCCAGAAGTCGAACACCGGGGCGCGGTGCGGGCCGTCGCGCCCGCGGTCCCCGGCCAGGCCCTCCAGGTAGCACCGCGCGGCGTGCCGGACCCAGAGCAGCACCCCCGGGTGCGGCGGCACGGGACGCCCGCCCGGGAGGGCGCGTCCCGGACCTCCCGGACCTCCCGGACTTTCCGGCACGGACAGGCGCGCGCAGGCCTCCTCCAACGCCATGCCCGCGTGCTCGACCAGGTCCAGGACGGCGTCCAGGACCGCCCCGGGAGCGTCGCGCGGCGGCGGATCCGCGCCCGGGGACGGGTCGGCGCTGAACCGGCGGTGCGCCGGGCATCCCCCCTCAGCCAGCGCCGCGGAGCCGCTGAAGACGCGGACGGTCGGTGCCGGGACGGGTTCCCCGCTGGTGCGGTCGGACATGGGCGCCTCCCCTCGCCAGAAGGGTGGCACGATCGCGGCCGCGCCGCCGGAGGCCTGTGGACAACTCCGTTCGGGGGTGCTCGGCGTGTCCGGACCGGGGGATAAACCTCCGTAAAGAGTCACTCACGGTGACGTTTTCGACGCTCCGGGTGGTGCGGCGATCAACGGTGGGGAGCCCTCCCATCATGTTGAATGACGTCCATGATCGTGCGTCGAGTACTTCCCGATGAGATGAACGCCGTCAGTGAGCTGCGCGTGACGGCCTACACCGCCGACGGCCTCATGGACGTGAACCCGGCCTACGTCGAGACGCTCCGGCTCCTGGGCACGGACGGCCGCGGCGAGATCCTGGTCGCCGCCGACGAGAACCGGCTCCTGGGGACGGCCGTGTTCGAGCCCTGGTCTCCGGAGAGCGAGATCGCCCGCAACGCCGACGAGGCCGAGATCCGCGCCTTCGCCGTCGCCCCCGAGGCGCGGGGGCGCGGCGTGGGGCGCGACCTGGTCAACGCGCTCGTCGACCGCGCCCGGGAGGAGGGGGTCTCCCGGCTGCTGGTGGCCACCCTGCCCGAGATGGTCTCGACCCAGTACGTCTACCGCGCCCGCGGTTTCGAGCGGGCGCCCGAACGCGACTGGCCCGCACTGCCCGGCGTCGAGACGCTCGTCCACGAACTGGTCGTCAAGGCCTGAAGCCCGCGCGCGCCCGTCCTCCCGCCCCGGACCGGGGCGGGGGAGGGGCCGCTGTTCAGGGGATGAGCGGGGCGGGGCGCAGCTGCCGAACGGCCTCGGCCAGGGGCGCGCCCAGCGCCCCCTCCGCCAGCAGGTCCAGCACCGTGTCCGAGGCCGGGTGACCCGTCAGCCACACCGTGCGGACGAACCGCTCCGCGCACCCGGCGTACCTGTCCCGGTCCCGGCCGGGGAGGAGCCCGCCGCCCTCCAGCAGGATCGCGTAGTCGTCCAGCACCGCCCAGACCTCCTGGTGCGACGTGGGCGCCCCCGCGGCTCCGCCGCGCAGCCGCCGGGCCCACCCGCCCAGGACGGGGTGGTGCACGTACAGACCCAGCACCGGGCCCAGGTCCTCCTCCAGCGAGGCGAGCACCCGGGCCACCCGCTCACGCAGGCGCCAGGAACCGGGGGCGTCGCAGGCCTCCAGCAGGCCGCACACCGCGCTCTCGGTGTCGCGGGCGGCCACCCACCGCTCCAGCAGGCCCTCGGTGTCCACCGGACGGCCCCGCTCCGCCAGGGCCAGCACCTCCTCGGCGTCCATCCCGGACAGGGGCGGGGTCAGTGCGAGGTCGGCCCCCGTCTGGCGCAGCTGGCGCACCATGAAGTGGTCGCCGAGGCCCGTGACGCGGAACCGGCCGCCGCCGATCCCGCGGACCGCGCCCAGACCCTCCAGCGTCTCCAGCACCTGGTGCACGTGTTCCACGGGGTCCTCCCCGCGCAGGGCGATCCCGGGCCCGTACACGGCCGCCAGCTGCGCGGGCGTGCGCGCGTCCCCGTGCACGAACAGTTCGGTGAGCAGCAGGAACGCCGTCACCCCGCGCAGGTCGGTCATGGTCAGCAGGGCGTCGGCCCAGGCGTCGGCGGCCGCCCCCGGCACACCGTCCCGCCAGGCCCGCGCCGCCCGGCCCGGCAGCACCCGGGTGTAGGTGGTGCGCAGCAGACCCGCGTCCCTGGCCACGGCGAACAGCGCGGCCACCCTCGCGGGCGCGATCCCCAGGTCGGCGGCGGCCCCGGCGGTGTCGTCGGCGGTGAGGGCGTCGTCCCCCTCGGCGCACAGGGGCCTTCCCCCGCCCGTCCACGCCGCCAGCCGCGCGGCTTCGGACAGGGGTCGGCACCGGCGCGCCGCCGCGTCCAGGTCGGCCGGGTCCGCCGGGACGACCGTCGGCAGCGCCTCGGGAGCGCCGTCCGCGCCGCCGCCGAGCCGGTCCAGGAGCGGCAGGGCGGCGCTGTCGGTCGTCCGGTCCTCGGTCGGCGGCGGGCCGCCGGGCGCCAGGTCGACCGTGGCGATGGCGGCGCGCAGGCGGCGCGGGCTCTCCGCGGACAGCAACCGGTCCTGGTCGACCAGGAAGTCGCACCAGGTCAGCCAGGTGTCCCTGAGGTTGTCGGGCACGCTGTCCCAGTCGCGGACGGTGCGGGCGATGTCGTCGACGTCGGCGGTGGACCAGTCCCCGGTGTCGGGTGCGCCGGCGTCCATGTGGGCGGCCAGCAGGAAGAGCAGGCTGCCGGTGTCCAGGGCGGGCCGGGGCTCGATCGTTTCGGCCCAGTCCAGGCACGCGTGCACGGCGGAGTAGATGCGCTCGGTCATTGACAAACCACCCGAAGTGCCGTGAGCCGCTGAAACGGGATCAGATTAACCTCGGGGCGCGGGCCCGTGCGGGAGAACGCCGAAAATCGCCCCTCACCTGCGGCGAAGCTCGTCCGAAGCGGGGGAGGAGGCCGCCTCCGCACGCCGAAGCACCGGCCCTGGGCCGCTCGCACCCACGGGGCCGCCCCCGGCCGGGCGGAGGCGGTCCGGGGCCGAGGAGACCCTGACCGATTCCCGGTCTTGGCCTCCTGCCCGGCGGAGGCGGCCCGGAGCCGGGGAAACCCCGACCCGTTCCCACATCCCGGCCCGGCGCGGGCTCAGGCGCTGGTCCACCGCAGGAGCCGGTGCGCCTCGGTCGGGTCCGGGCACTCCCAGCGCCGTACCAGGCGCTCCACCGCTGCGGCCGGTACCGGCGCCGGCCTGCGGTCCAGACGGGCCCGCAGCACCCTGGGCGGCGCCTCGACGGAGACGATCTCCACGCGCGCACGGTAGGCGGCTGCCAGGTCCACGCACTGGTCGCGCAGCGAACGCGAGACGTTGGTGGCGTTCCACACGAACGACCGTCCCGCGCGCAGGTGTTCGCGTGCGCGCGCGTGCGCGGCCGCCGCCACCGGCCGCTGGTCGGCGGTCGGACGCACACCCAGCTCGGTGCGCAGCGCGTCCAGGCTCACCACCGGCACGTCCGGCCGCTCGCGCGCGATCCAGGTGTCCTTGCCCGAACCCGGCAGCCCCGACATGACGGTCACCGTCATCCGGGTGTCGTCGTGGGCGGCGTAGTCCGGGTCGCGGTCGGGCTTGCGGAAGAACCAGAACCGGGCGTGGTCGGAGGGGAACTCCCTCGGCCGGTCCAGGCACCGCTGCTCCCGGCAGTACTCGTCGTACAGCCCGATGTTCTCCAGGACCTCCGCGGTGTCGCCGCAGCGGCGGCCCAGGATGTCGGCGGTGGCCAGGAGCACCAGGTCGTCGTTGCGCGCCACCAGGCTCACCCGGAACGCGATGCGGCGCAGGTCCGGCCGCTCCAGCGCCCAGAACGGCACCTGGTGGTGGCGCACCAGGGCCGCCACGTGCTCGCGCCAGCGCACCGCCTCCAGCGCGGAGGCGGCCGCCCCGGGTTCGGCCGCGGCCTCCCACAGCAGCCGACGCGCCAGGAGGTCCCCGCGCCGCGAGTGGCCGTGCGCGGTCACCCGGCCGTCCTCCCCACGGCGGGTGCACAGCGGTTTGGCGACGTCGTGCAGCAGCACGGCGGCGAACAGCCGCTCCCGCTCCGCGGCGGGGCGGGAGCGCCACGCGGGCAGCCCGGCCAGCGCCTCGCACGCCATGCGGGTGTGCGTCTCCACGTCCCCCTCGGCGTGGTGGACCGGATCCTGCTCCACCCCGGCCAGGTCGCGCACCCACGGGAGGGCCTCGCGCACCCGGGCCCAGTCCAGGTCCCAGCGCGGCGGCGCCGGGCACAGCTCAGCGAACACCCGCATAGAGCACCTCCGGATCGGCCAGCCCGTTCGCGATCAGCGGCCGGTCCAGCCAGTGCGTTCCCGAGTCCAGGACGGCGGAGGTGAACCCCGGGCGCACCCACTTGTACCGGTCCACCGTGCGCTCTCCCTCCTCGACCTTGACGTAGAGCCCCTCCATGAGGTCGGAGCCGTCGCTCTCGGCCAGGGCGCGGCCGGGGTCGGCGCCCGCCGCCCCCGCCGCCTCGGCCAGGGCCCCGCGCCAGTGGGGGGTGCGGCAGGTGGAGGGGCCCACCAGGCGGGTCAGGTCCGCCAAACGCTCCAGCGGACCCGTGTGGAGCACGGGCACCGACACCACCGGAGCGCCCTCCAGCAGCTCCCGGCGGCGCGGCGTGGACAGGAACGCGTTCTCGCGGGTGTCGAGGACGTCGAACTCGCAGAACAGGTGCGGCAGCGCGTCGTAGAACACGGTGTGCTTGGCGTACAGCCACTCCCCGTACAGCACGTACCGCTCGCCCAGGCGCGGCCGCAGCAGCGGAGCCACGGTCGCCGCCCAGGCCTTGAACGGGGCGAAGTGCCGCTCGCGGGGGCCGCCGGTGAGGTAGTGGCCCCGGCTCTGGAGGCGCAGCTCGCCGCCGGGGCCGAAGCTGATCCCGGCGTTGGCGCCGTCCAGCTTCTCCTCCACCACCAGGTGGCGTCCGGCCAGCGCGGAGAAGGGCACGGCCGCCAGGTCGTGGTCGCCCGCCTGGAGGCGGGAGCCCCGGATGTGCCGGGTCCGCGGGTACTTGCGCATGGCCACGTTTGTACCGGTTCGTCCGGTCGCGCGGCCACCGGTTTTCGCCGCCCGGAAGGGTCAGCCCTCCGTCCGTGTCGGCAGCCCGCCGCATCAGCCGCTTCGCCGCCGGGGCCGCCCCGATGGAACCGGCCTTCCGCCAGCCCCCAGGGGGCAGGGGTCAGCGGTCCGCGACGCGGCGGTGCGCGCCCAGGGACGCGGCGTCGGCCGCCGCCAGGCCCTCGTACCAGCCGTCCTCGCTGGCGGGCCCGCGCACCCGCGAGTAGGTCAGTTCGCCGAAGGCCTCGGCCACGGCCGCCTCCACCTCGCGCTCGCGCGCGGCGAACACCGGCACCAGGTCCGTCCCCGTCTCGGCCGCGGCGGCCTCCTCGGCGGCGCGCGCCGACTCCACCAACCGCTCACCCACCCGTACCGCGAACGCTGACATGAACGAGGCGCGAAAGGCCTTGCCCGCCGCCCTGCCGGACCGGTCGCGCACCGAACCGCTGGCCCGCATCGCCGTCTCGGCCTGCACCAGCAGCGACGTGAACATCAGGTCCACCGCCTCCACGTCGCCCGGGAAGCCCATCACGGTGCACAGCCCCAGTTCCCGGTCCCACACGGCCCGGCAGTGGTTGGCCTCGGCGACCTCGTGCAGCAGCACCGCCTTGTGCTCGTCGTAGGGCGCGTCCACCGGCAGCCGCCGCCCCGAGGCGGCCTCCGACGCCTGCCCGGGTTCCTCGGCCAGCAGTGCGCGGTCGATGCTGTGCCGGGCCATCAACTCCTGCGCGCGGGCGCTCAGCGCCTCCGCCTCGCTGGGAAACTCCGTGGACTCGGCCTTGGCCAGCAGCGCGCGCACGCGGGCCAGCTTGCCCTGGTCCACCGTCTCCGCGGTCCGCGCGGCGCCCTCGGGGCGCGGACGGAACTCACCCGGCGGCGGGCACAGCCGGTGCACCGGCGGCAGCACGCGCAGCGCGGCCAGCAGCCGCAGAGCCGTCTCCACCGCCTCGAAGCGCAGCAGCCCGTGCCCGGCTCCCACGTGCGCCAGGTAGTCCCCGGTGCCGCCCCAGGACGGAGCTGCCCCCAGCTCGCGCACCTGCGCGGCCCATCTCGGGTCCACCGCGGCGGGGGAGTGGCGGTCGAGGTCGGCCGTCACCGCGTCGGCGCACACCGCCGCCGCCACCGGGTCCAGCACCCGGCCCGCCTGGCGGACCGTCTCGGCGGGCTGCCACCCGCGAGCCCAGGCCGAGGCCACCCCCGCCAGCAGGGCGTCGCGGACGGCGCGGTCCGCCGCCCCGGCCCGCGCCGGGTCCTCGGCGTCGGCCAGCCGCGCGGCGGCCAGGTCCACGCCGCCGCCCTCCCGGCCGAGCACCAGCGCGTCGACCGCCTCCGAGACGACCTGCTCGGGGGAGTCGTCGGGCGCGGGACCGGCCCAGGGCCGGGCGCCCTGCCCGGCCGTCCGGCGGTCTCCGCCGCGCTGTCGCCCGCGGCCCTTCTTGCCCACGTGGTCCTCCGTTCGGCGCTGGTGTGCGACCAACGGGCCATTTTACCGACCGGCGGGTCCGCGGCGGGCGGGCGCGAGCCCCGGGGAGAGGTGGCGGGGGACACTCCCCGGCGCGGGGGAGTACGCCGCCGCCGGTGCCGGGGCGGGGCCGGGCACTCCTCGGCGCGGGGGCACGGACAGCCTTCGCCCCGGTCGGAAGGGCGAAGGCCCGAGGCGTTCTCCGGCCGAAGGGGCGGGCCCGGACCGCACCACCGGAACGGGAGCGCCCCGGCCGGGGGAGGAAGAGGCGCGAACGTCACCGGTGCGCCGACACCTGCTCCTCTGGGCGCGGTGAGCGGTAATCCCGCCTTGACCCTCCGTGGCACCGGGTGCCCCGTCCGGAAAGGCGGAGCTTTCCTGTCCGAAGCACGGCGGAAACACGGGGCGCGTACCGTCGCCTCGCATCCGCAGCCACTGAGGAGTCTCCATGCGCCAGGGAACCGGGACCGACGGCCGCGACGACCCCCAGGCAGCGGGGTCCGGCGGCGCCCGCTGCCCGGTCGCCCTCCCCCCGCACGGGAGCACCGGCGCCGACGCGCCCTGGGACGCGCTGCGCGAACGCCACGGCGGCCTCGTCCCGGTCGAGGTGGGCCCGGGCGTGCCCGGATGGCTCCTGCTCGGCTACCGGGAGAACCTCCAGGCCCTGCGCGACCACACCCTCTTCTCCGCCGACCCGCGCCCCTGGGGCGCGGGGCACGCCGCGCCCGCCCGCAGCGCCGCCCTGGCCCGCGACGGCGAGGAGCACCGGCGGCTGCGCGCGGCCCTCGTCGACACCCTGGCCGGGGTGGGCACGCCCCGTCTGGTCCCCGTCGTCGAACGCGCCGCCGTGCACCTGCTCGGCCGGGTCGCGGCCGACGGCGCCGCCGACCTCATCGGCGGGTTCGCCGCCCCGCTGCCCGCCCTGGTCCTCAACGAGCTCTTCGGCCTGCCCGACGCCTACGGCCGCCTGCTGGCCGACCTGGCTCCGAGGCTGTGGAGCGGCGAACCCGACCGGGCCGGTCCCGCCGCCGCCGCGATCCGCTCCTACTTCGCGGGCCTGGTCGCGCGCAAGCGCGCCGACCCGGGGCAGGACATGGCCAGCCGGCTGCTCGCCCACCCCTCCGGGCTCACCGACGACGAGGCGGCGGGGGCGCTGACGCTGCTGTGGGAGTCAGGGCACGAGCCCACCACCCACCTGATCGGCAACGCCCTGCTCCGGCTGCTGGACGACCCGGCCGTGTGGACCGCCTACCTGGGCGGCACCCTCACCCCCGAGGACTTCATCGACTACGTGATGTGGACCGACTCCCCGATCCGCATGCTCGGCGGGCGCTACCCGGTCGAGGATCTGAGCTTCTCCGGGGTCCGCGTCCGCAGGGGCGAGCCGCTGCTGCTGGGGCTCGCCTCCGCGCACACCGACCCGTCGGTGGCCCGCGGCGAAGACGCGATGGCCCGGGCCGGCGACCGCTCCCACCTGTCCTGGGGCGCGGGCGCACACCGCTGCCCCGCCACCGGCCTCACCCGCGAGCTGGCGCGCACCGCCATCGACACCGCCGTGGACCGGCTGCGCGGCATGGTCCTGGCCGTCGAACCCGAGGACCTGCGCTGGCGCGACTCCGTGGCCGTGCACGGACTGGAGGAGCTGCCGGTCTGGTTCACCGCCACCGGGGAGCGGGTCGGGCCCGTGGAGCCGGTGCGCGAGCGCGCCCCCGTGCTGCGGCGCCTGCGCAGGAAGCGCGGTCCCGCCCCGCGCGGGGCGCGCTACCAGGCGCCCCTGGCGGGGGAGGACGGCGAGCGGGCACGGGAGGAGCGGCCCGTGCCCGCTTCCGCCCCGCGGCCCCGCAGGGCCGCGCGCGGCGCCGGGGCCCGCTACCAGGCGCCGCTCGCGCCGGAACGCGCCGACCCCGACGCCCTGGAGCGGCTGCTGGCGGCCTGGCGACCGGGGGACTGACCGGCCGCCGGACCGACCGGCCGCGCGGACGGCCGGGGGCGTTCGAGTGCGCGCCACCGCGACCGGTCGCGGTGGCGCTGGCGGCCCGCCCCGCGTCGGCTACCCCTCGTCGGGGTCGACCACGACCAGTTCGGGGTGGAAGGCCCCGGGGTCCTCCAACAGGGGCTGGTCCCCGCCGCGCAGGTGGTGGTCGAAGAACGCCAGGCTGTAGGTGCGCACCAGCTCCAGGCCGCGCTCGACCCCGACGTCGCCGAACACGGCCCGCCACTGCTCGGGGGTGAGGACGCCGGTCAGGCCGAGCTGCTCCATCAGCACGCCGCGGTCGATGCTGTTGGAGTGCCCCGATCCCTCCATGCGGATCCACTGCCGCCAGCCCTCCAGGCGCGGCCACATCTGCTCGACGCCGTCCCAGGTGTTGCCCTGGTCGTTCTCGATCAGCGCCAGCGGCTTGTCCAGCCCCTCCTCCACCGCGGGCGGGTAGTAGGGGCCGTCCAGGTTGATCCCGGCGTCCACCCGATCCTCGGACCGGAGCGTCTCGGCGGTGGCCGTGCCGCCCCAGGAGTGCCCGGCCATCCCGATCCGGGAGGCGTCGATGACCCGCGACCACCGCCACGCGGGGTCGGGGCCGGTGAGGCGGTCCAGGAGGAAGGAGACGTCCTCGGCCCGGTTGGTCGAACCCAGGGCCCACTCGCCGCTCTGGCACCCGGTGCACTCGGTGACCAGCCCGTCGGGGAACTCCACGGGCGCGGCCTCGTGGGCGTGGTCCACCCCGGCCACCACGAAGCCGTGGCTGGCCAGCTCCTCGGCCAGCGAGGACAGCTCGATCCGGTTGTGCCCCGCGCCGGGGGACAGCACCACCAGCGGGAACCCGTCGCGGGTGCGCGCGGGCGGCACGTCCAGGCGGGAGGAGGTGCGCACCCCGCTGTGCAGGAGGTCGGCGGGCAGGTCCAGCCCCAGCCCCGCGACCATGGCGGCGGACTCGGCCTCGGTCATGTACGGCGCGGGGCGGCCCGCGTCCACCCGTGCCGGGTACCACAGGGTGACCATCAGCTGGCGGGGTCCGCCCACCCACACGTCCTCGCGCCCCCCGTCCACCAGGTGCAGGGTCGTCCTGCCCACCGGGTGCTCCCCGGTGGGCTCGGGCAGGGCGGCCCGGAGGGCGTCGGCGGAGGCGCCGGAGGGGCCGGTGTCGGCCGCGGCCGTTCCGGACGCGGCCAGGGAGAGCGGCAGCGCCAGCGCGGCGGCCGCGGCGAGCGCGGTACCGGACCGGAGCGCCCGCGAGGAGGGGGAGGGGTGCGGTGAAGGGGGCATGGTGTCCCGTCGTTCGGTGCCTTCGTGGTCACCGCCCACGCTAGGAAGGGCGGCCCGCCCGGCGCCATCGGGACCTCCACCCCCCTTCCCCGGGGGTGCCCCGGAGGAGGGGGTGGGGAAAGCCCCACCCCCGGGGATCCCATCAGCGGGTTGGGGGCTTGGGACCCACCGGACCGCGGTCCCGCCTGCCGCCCGGTCTCGGCCGGCCGGATTCGGGAGGCCGATTCCGCCGGAGTGCGCTCGCGTCCCCGGGGGCGGCCCTCCCCACCGGGTCCGGGGGCCGCGTCCGCCGGGCCGCGCCTCCACCCGCGCCTCCGCCCCCGTCACCGGGTTCAGGAAGCGGGTTCCACCAGCAGCACCTCCAGCGTGCGCGGGCCGTGCACCCCCTCCACCCGGTTCAGTTCGATGTCGCTGGTCGCGGAGGGGCCGCTGATCCAGGTGAGCGGGCGCGACGGGTCCAGGAGCCGCACCGCCTGCGGAACCCCGTCCACCACCTGGTCGGCGCGCACCACGCACAGGTGGTAGTCCGGCACCAGGGTGACGGCCCGGCGCCCCTGGCCCGGACCGCCGTCCAGGACGATCGTGCCGGTCTCGGCGACGGCCACCGCGCAGCCGGTGACCACGCCGTCCACGCCGGTGAGGTCGGTGACCGACAGCGGCTCCTCACGCGAGTCGGACAGCCGCTCGGCGCGGGTGTGCGCGAACCACTCCGGCGGCGCGTCCGCCGGGACGACCACCCGCTGCGCCCCCCGGCGCTCCAGCGCGGCGGCCACCTCGACGGCCAGGCGGTCGGAGCCCACCCGGCGCACCAGTGCCCGGTAGTCCAGCAGCCGGTCCTCCAGCACCTCCAACGAGGGACCCACACCGTGGCTGTCGGCGTAGCCGCGCCCCGCCTCCCGCACCGGCGACTCGTCGGCGGGCACGTCGGCCAGCGCCCTCCTGACCCTGGCCAGGATCCGCTCGCGGCTGCTCATCGGCCCTCCCCATCGCGCCTGTCCCACCACTGGCGGAAGGACTCGGCCGGAACGTCGGGCACGTCCCTGGTGTCGGTCCAGGCTCCGGCCGGGCCCGGCAGGTGGCGCGGGACCGCGCGGCGCCCCAGCCCCGCCGCCCGCTGGACCGCGCCCAGCGTCCGCGGGGAGGACAGCACCACCTCGGCGCCCGCCATGAGCGCCCTCTCCGCCGCGTGCCCGGAGCGCTGCGCGACCTCCTCGCGCAGGTGCACCAGCACCTCGGGGATGTCGATGGCCACCGGGCACACCTCGTAGCAGGCCCCGCACAGCGAGGACGCGTAGGGCAGCGCCTCGTCCACCGGCGAGGACATCCCCCGCAGCTGCGGGGTGAGGATCGCGCCGATCGGGCCCGGGTAGACCGAACCGTAGGAGTGCCCGCCGGTGCGCTCGTAGACCGGGCAGGTGTTCAGGCACGCCGAGCAGCGGATGCAGCGCAGCGCCTGGCGGCCCACGGTGTCGGCCAGCACGTCGGTGCGGCCGTTGTCCAGCAGCACCAGGTGGAACTCCTGGGGGCCGTCGCCCGGCGTCACCCCGGTCCAGGTGGAGGTGTAGGGGTTCATCCGCTCGCCGGTGGAGGAACGCGGCAGCAGCTGGAGGAACACCTCCAGGTCCGACCAGGTCGGCACGATCTTCTCGATGCCGACCACGGAGATCAGCGTCCGGGGCAGCGTCAGGCACATGCGCCCGTTGCCCTCCGACTCCAGCACCACGAGCGTGCCGCTGTCGGCCACCGCGAAGTTGGCCCCCGAGATCGCGGTGCGGGTGCGCAGGAAGCGTTCGCGCAGGTGCACGCGGGCCGCCTCGGCCAGCGCCCGGGGGTCGTCGGTCAGGCCCCGGGGCGCGGGCACGCCCCACTCGGCCATCTGCTCCAGGAAGATCTCGCGGATCTGGGCACGGCCCAGGTGGATGGCGGGCACCAGGATGTGCGAGGGCAGGTCCTCGCCCAGCTGCACGATCAGCTCGGCCAGGTCGGTCTCGTAGGCGGTGATCCCGGCGGCGGCGAGGGCGTCGTTGAGCTCGATCTCCTGGGTGGCCATCGACTTGACCTTGACCACGTCGGTCTCGCCGGTGTCC
The DNA here is from genome assembly GCF_028993595.1 of Nocardiopsis camelliae. GTDB lineage: Bacteria > Actinomycetota > Actinomycetes > Streptosporangiales > Streptosporangiaceae > Nocardiopsis > Nocardiopsis dassonvillei. The sequence goes on along the minus strand of NZ_CP118614.1, from coordinate 3,955,385 downwards.
CGGACCAGCCGGGTGACGATCTCGTTGGCCTCGGCCGCGTCCGAGGCCCAGTGCACCCGTCCGCCCGCCCGCTGGACGGACTCCTCCAGCTGTTCCAGGTAGCGGTCCAGGTGGCGCAGGGTGTGCTCCTTGACCGCCGCTCCCTCCGCCCGCAGGCGCTGCCAGTCCTCGTGCAGCTCGTCGACGACGGCGGCGCGCTTGTCGCGGATGGTGTGCGTGGCCCTGCGCAGGTTGTGCCGCAGCCGGGCGTCGTTGACCGCGCCCGCGGCGGCCTCGGGAAAGGGCGGGATGCCCAGGAACGTCGCGCTCATCGGTATGCGCCCTCCTTCTCGTTCGCCTTCTCGGTGCTGGCCAGGATCTCGGCCAGGTGCGCCACCCTCATCCCCGACCGCTGCCGGGACAGGGTGCCGCCGATGTGCATCAGGCAGGAGTTGTCCACCGCGCACAGCACCTCGGCACCGGTCTCCACGGCGTGGCGGGCCTTGTCCGCGCCCATGGCCGAGGACACGTCGCCGTTCTTGACCGCGAAGGTGCCGCCGAAGCCGCAGCACTCGGTGGCCCCGGGCAGCTCCACCAGCTCCAGGCCGCGAACGGCGCGCAGCAGCCGGTAGGGGCGATCGCCCAGGCCCAGCATGCGCAGCCCGTGGCAGGTGGGGTGGTAGGCCACCTTGTGCGGGTAGTAGGCGCCCACGTCCGTCACGCCGAGCACGTCCACCAGGAACTCGGTGAGGTCGTACACGCGCGGGGCGAGGTCGGCCACCTTGCGCGACAGGCGGCTCCCGCTCGCGCCCAGCCGCGGGTAGTTGTCGCGGACCATGGCCGCGCAGGAGGCGGAGGGGACCACGACGGCGTCGGCGCCCTCGAAGGTGCGTACGAAGCGCACGGCCAGACGGCTCGCCGAGCGCCGGTAGCCGGTGTTGTAGTGCATCTGCCCGCAGCAGGTCTGGCCCTCGGGGAAGACCACCTCGTGCCCCAAGCGCTCCAGGAGGCGCACGACCGCCCGCCCGGTGTCGGGGAACAGTGTGTCGTTGACGCAGGTGATGAACAGCGCGATCCGCATGTGCCTCCTTCGTGCCCCGCCGACCGGCGCGCGCGTGCGGACCCCGCAGGGTCGGCCCACGCGGTGCGCTGCCATGGCGGAACTGCTCGCCACGAGCCTGGGGTGGTCGGACCACTTTCGCACGCCGGAAAGCATCTGGGCAATAAGGAGGGTGAAAAGGGTGATGCGGGGCGAGGTGGTGGAGAATTGGTATGATCTCTTGGCGGCGGAGGTGACGCGGGTCACGCGCACACCCGGCCCCGCTCCCGCCCCGTCCCGGCCCCGTCTGGCCGACGGACGACCCGGGCCACCGCGCAGACTGGAGGGATCTTCCGTGAGCGACCCCGACGCCGGGCGCACCACCGTCACCCGGCGCGCCGCCGACCGGATCAAGGCGATGATCGCCGACGGGCGGGTCGGACCGGGGGAGCGCCTGCCCACCGAACGCGACCTGTCCGCGCAGCTCGGGGTGTCCCGCAGCTCCATGCGCGAGGCCATCCGCTCCCTGACCACGCTCGGCGTCCTGGAGTCCCGCCACGGCGCGGGCGTCTACGTCACCGCGCTGCGCCCCGCCGACCTGCTGGAGACCTTCTCCGTCCTGGCCGAGGTCTCCCAGGGGCACACCCTCCTGGAGGTCCTCCAGGTGCGGCGCATGCTCGAACCCGCCGCCACCGCCCTGGCCGCCGCGCGCGCCAGCGCCGAGGACCTCGACCGCATCGGCGCCCTGCTGGAGCGGATCGAGGGCGGGGACGACACCTCCCGCGCCGACACCGTCGCCGCCGACCTGGGCTTCCACCAGGCCATCGTGGCCAGCACCGGCAACGCCACCCTGGCCGCGGTCAACGACGGCCTGTCCTCGCGCACCTTCCACGCCCGCGTGTGGGCGGGGCACCGGGAGGCCGGGCTCACCGCCAAGCTGCGCGAGGACCACCTGCGCATCCACGAGGCCCTGGTGGCGCGCGATCCCGACGCCGCCCGGGCCGCCGCGACCGTGCACGTCCTGCGCGTGGAGCGCTGGCTCAGCGCGGACCTGGCCGACTGAGCGCCGCCGTTCCGCCGCGCCTCCCCGTTGCACCGCGCCGACACGTCTTCGGCTCAACCGCGCCGCCGGGCTGTCGTTTCGCCGCGCTGCCGTTCCGCCGTTGTGTGGCGCCGACGCCCTCGCGGCTCAGCCGGGCCGCCTGCCGCGGTCGCGGACCCTGTCGGCGAACTCCTCGGCCCGCAGCAGCCGCGCCAGGTCCTCGCGCCGGGCGGTCGGCGGGCGCTCCCCAGCGGCCTCTGGCGCCCGTTCGGGGATCTCCTGGTCCAGCTCCGCGTCGATGCCCAGGACGTCGTGGTCCTCGATCTCCTCGATCCGGTGGCCCTCCGGGAAGTAGCGCAGGAAGTCGGCCACCGCGGAGTCCTGGTCCGCGGCCCCCACGTCCGTGTCCGCGTCCACGTCGTCGTCGTAGCCGGGGTCCCAGGACCCCGTGTCGAACTCGTCGAAGCCCTCGGTTGACTCTGTCACCGGCGTCCCCCTCACGCTCGGTTCCCCACTCCGATCATGCCCGCTCCGGCCGGAGGACGCCAGGGGCTGATGCGAGGGCAGAGGCGGGTGCGAAACCGGACAAGGTGACTCACGGTAGGCTTCTGCCGCGCTGTCCGATATGTGAACGGAGCCCCCTCTGTCGTGCGCGAGCGCGTTCGAGCCATCGTCGACGCCCCCTGGTTCCAGGCCTGCGTCATCACCCTCATCCTCGTCAACGCCGTCATCCTCGGCGCGGAGACCTCACCCCGTGTGACGGACTCCTACGGCGGCCTCCTGCGCGCCGTCGACCTGACCATCCTCGCCCTGTTCGTCCTGGAACTGGGGATGCGGATGTACGCCCACCGGCGGGCGTTCTTCCGCGACCCCTGGAGCTGGTTCGACCTGGTGATCGTCGGCATCGCGCTGCTGCCCGCCTCCGGCCCCTTCTCGGTGCTGCGGGTCCTGCGCGTGCTGCGGGTCCTGCGCCTGCTGTCGGTGATCCCGACCCTGCGCCACGTCGTCACGGGCCTGTTCCGGGCCCTGCCCGGCATGATGTCCATCCTGTTCCTGGTGATGCTGCTGCTGTACGTGTCGGCGGTCATGGCCACCGAACTCTTCGCCGACGTCTCACCGCAGTACTTCGCCGACCTGCCCTCGTCGCTGTTCACCCTGTTCCAGATCGCCACCGCCGACGGCTGGGGCACCATCGCCAAGGACGTGATGGAGCACAAGCCCATGGCGTGGGTGTTCTTCGTGGTCTTCGTGCTGGTGTCCACGCTGGTGGCGCTCAATCTGTTCATCGCCGTGGCCGTGGAGGCCCTGGAGAAGGACGACGAGGAGAACGGCGGCGGTGGCGGGGGCGGCGGCTCCGCGGGCTGGACGGGCGGGGACCCCGACGACGGCGGCCCCGACGGGGGACAGGCCGTGATCCTGGCCGAACTGCGCGCGCTGCGCGCGGAGGTGGCCGTGCTGCGGCGGGAGCGCGAGGAGGAGGCCAGCGGCCTGCGCTGAGCGGCGCCCGAACCGGTCCCGCGCCGCGCGCGAAAGTCCGCGACCGGGCCTGTGGACAACCGCCGCGGGCCCGGTTTTTCGTGGGACTCTTGTGTTCGGAAGCACAGCCGCGCACCGCGGGCGGCGCGCGGACCGAGCACCCGCGCCGTGCCGCCGGAGCGCCGACCGACGAGGAGCCGCCGGATGTCTGCCAGTACACCTCTTCCGCGCGCTGAGGACACCGGAGAACGCGCCCGCCCGGGCGTTCCCCTGGACCAGCGGGACGAGTGGACCGCGCTGCGCGAACACCGCGGGCGGTGGGGCTCCACCGGCCTGCGCGAGCTGTTCGCCGACGACCCCGGCCGGGCCGAACGGTACACGCTCGACGTCGGCGACCTGCACGTGGACTACTCCAAGAACCTCGTCACCGACGAGACCCTGCGCCTGCTCGCCGACCTGGCCGGGGCCACCCGGGTCGCCGACCTGCGCGACGCCATGCTGGGCGGCGAGCACGTCAACCTCACCGAGGACCGCGCCGTCCTGCACACCGCCCTGCGCGCGCCGCGCGGGCAGGTGGTCAGCACCGACGGCCGCGACGTCGTCCCCGAGGTCCAGGAGGTCCTGGACCGGATGGCGGAGTTCGCCGACCGGGTACGCGCACGGGAGTGGCTGGGCCACACCGGCCGACCGGTGCGCCGGATCGTCAACATCGGCATCGGCGGCTCCGACCTGGGGCCGGCCATGGCCTACGAGGCGCTGCGCCCCTACACCGACCGCGGGCTGGAGTTCCGGTTCGTCTCCAACGTGGACGGCACCGACCTGCACGAGGCGCTGGTGGACGCCGACCCGGCCACGACGCTGTTCGTGGTCGCCTCCAAGACCTTCACCACCATCGAGACCATCACCAACGCCACCGAGGCCCGCACCTGGCTGCTGGACGGGCTGGGCCTCAAGAGCGACGATGACGACGGCGCCATCGCCAGGCACTTCGCCGCCGTCTCCACCAACGGCGAGGCGGTGGCCGAGTTCGGTATCGACACCCGCAACATGTTCGGCTTCTGGGACTGGGTGGGCGGCCGCTACTCCTACGACTCCGCCATCGGCCTGTCCCTGATGGTGGCGGTGGGTCCCGAGCGGTTCCGGGAGATGCTCGCCGGATTCCACCTGATGGACACCCACTTCGCGACCGCCCCCGTCGAGCGCAACCTGCCCTTCCTGCTGGGCCTGCTCGGCGTGTGGTACGGCAACTTCCACGACGCCCGGACCCACGCGGTGCTGCCCTACAGCCACCACATGTCCAAGTTCACCGCCTACCTCCAGCAGCTCGACATGGAGTCCAACGGCAAGTCGGTGCAGCGTGACGGGCGCCCCGTCCACTGGCAGACCGGTCCGGTGGTGTGGGGCACCCCGGGCACCAACGGCCAGCACGCCTACTTCCAACTGCTGCACCAGGGCACCCGGTTCGTGCCCGCCGACCTCCTCGGCTTCGCCAACCCGGCCCCCGACCTGCCCGAGCACCTGGTGCCCCAGCACGACCTGCTCATGGCCAATCTGTTCGCCCAGGGGCAGGCGCTGGCCTTCGGCCGCACCGCGCGGGAGGTCGCCGCCGAGGGCGTGTCCGCCGACCTGGTCCCGCACCGGACCTTCGAGGGCAACCGGCCCACGACGACCATCCTCGCCGACCGGCTCAGCCCGTCGGTGCTCGGGCAGCTGGTCGCCCTCTACGAGCACAAGGTGTTCGTCCAGGGTGCGGTGTGGAACATCAACTCCTTCGACCAGTGGGGCGTGCAGCTGGGCAAGGTGCTGGCCAAGCGGGTCGAGCCCGCCCTCACCGAGGGCGCCGACGTGTCCGGCCTGGACGCCTCCACCACCTCCCTGGTGCGGCGCTACCGCTCCATGCGCGGCAGGGACTGACCACGGCCGGGGGTGGTGCGACCGGCGGGTCCCGCCGGTCGCACTGCCCCGTGGGCCCGGTTCCTCTTTCCGAGGGGCCCTGTGCCACTCGGAAGCGGACGGGGCTGAGGTGGCGAGACCGCCAGCGCGTCCGGAGAGCAGGAGCGGTTGAGCGGGGGAGGGGTCCTCCGCGCGTTCCAGGGCCGCTTCTCCACGGACGTCCCCGGCGGCGGGGAGCGCCCGGCCCGGTCCTTGCGTACGCTGACGCGGCCGGTGGGACCGGGGGAGAGGGCGGAGAGAACCGTTCCGGACGCTTCCGGGTAACTCCGCCGAGGGCCTGCGAGGTCGGGGGAGCGGTCCGCCCGCGCACCAGTGCATCCGGCGAGCAGGGATCGGGTGCCGCCCCACTCCCGGCCGACCCGGGCCGGTCAGGGGAACCCTTCGAAGCGGGGAACGGGCCTTCGCGCCCCGCGCGGCACCGGGCTGTCCGGTTCCCGCTGAGCGGGGGACAGGCGTGATTTGCTTGCCTACCTAACGGTAGGTAGGGTGATGTGCGTGGGCGGGACCTCCGCCCGCGTCCACCCCACCACACGAGAGGTCGCCTTCCGTGACCACCGACACCCGAGTCCGCGCCATGAACGTCTACGCCGCGCACTTCGCCGCGCACGGCTACCGCGGCGCCTCCCTGGAGGCCGTCGCCCGCGAGGTCGGCGTGCGCAAGCCGTCCCTGTACCACCACTTCCCCGGAGGCAAGGAGACCCTGCACAAGCTCGTCGCCCTGGACTTCATCACCCGGCGCGGCGAACAGCTCGCCCTGGCCCTGGACACACCCGGCGGGCTCGCCGAGCAGCTGCGGGCGGTCGTCACCACCGCCGTGGCCGACCCGACCGGAGCCACCACCTCCTTCGAGCAGCACCTGTTCGACTCGCTGGACCAGCTCGAAGAGGACGTGCAGAAGGAGCTGCGCGACGCCTACGTCTCCACCCTGCTCGACCCCATGACCGCGCGTTTCCGTGCGGCCGTGGCCGGGGACGAGGTCGCCGACCGGGATCCGGCCGTGCTGTGCAACGCCTTCCTGCACCTGGCCCGCGCCGTGGACATGATGGGTGACCCCGAACAGGCCGCCGACACCCTGGTCGGGCTCTTCCTCGACGGTGCCCGCGCCTCGGCCTGACCCGTCGCCCCGCCCGTCCCGCAGGAACCCCGTGTCCCTCCGGGACTGGCGGGGCCGGTCCGCGACAGTCGGTCCGCCCGAGGTGCCAGGGGAAGGGGCGGGAGAACCCTTCCGGGCGCACGGCGCCGCGCGTCCGGGCCGGTCCGCCGCGCGGCACCGGACACCCGCGTAATTCCGTTGCCCGCGCCGCCCCGGCGGGTTAACCTGAGCGCAACATGCGCATGTGACATCGAGACCGAAGACCGCCGAGTGCGCGGGGCTCGCCCACCGTGGCTGGAGCCGGATCCCCGCTCAGCGTGTACTGGCACCGTCCCCGGTGCGGTCTCGATGTCGACGACCTCCGTGTCGTCCCCGGACCGCGCCGCGCAGGCGCACCGGTCCCGCGCATCGAGGCCCGCCCCGAAACGAAGGGTGGACCACCCCTTATGACCCTCGGCAACACGACCGGCGCCGCCTCCGCGACCCACACCGCCCCGACCGGCCCGCCCCTGCTGCGCGCCCGCGACCTGGCCAGGGCCTACGGCGACCACGTGGTGTTCGACGGCGTGGACGTCGACGTCGCCCCCGGCCAGCGGCTCGGCCTGGTGGGGGAGAACGGCTCGGGCAAGTCCACCCTCCTGCGGCTGCTGGCCGGGGAGGAGGAACCCGACGCCGGGCGGGTGGAACGCCCCGCCGACACCGGATTCCTGTACCAGGAGCTGCCCCACGCCCCGGACACGACCCTGGCCCGGGTGATCGCCCAGGCCCTCGAACCGGCCCGGCGGGTGGAGCGGCGGCTGACCGCCAGCGCGGCGGCGCTGGACGGTTCACCCGAGGACGCCGAAGCCCTGCGGGAGTACTCCGAGGCCCTGGCCGAGGCCGAACTGCTGGAGGTGTGGGACGCCGAACGCCGGGCCGAACTGGTGGTCGCGGGACTGGGCCTGGACGGCATCGGCCCGGACCGGCCGGTGGGGCGGATGTCGGGCGGCCAGCGCGGACGCCTGGGCCTGGCGGCCCTGCTCGTCCACCGCCCGCGCGCCCTGCTGCTGGACGAGCCCACCAACCACCTCGACGACCAGGCGCTGGAGTTCCTGGAGGGGTACCTGCGCGGCCTGCCGGGAGTGGTGGTGCTGGCCAGCCACGACCGGGTGTTCCTGGACGCGGTGTGCACCGGCCTGCTCGACCTGGACCCGGCCGTGGACGGTCCCGCCTACTACGGCGGCGCCTACTCCTTCTACCTCAGGGAGAAACGACTGGAGCGCGAACGCTGGGAGCAGCGCTACCGCGACGAGCAGGACGCCCTCAAGGGCCTGCGCGAGTCGGTGCGCACCACCTCCCGGCAGGTCTCGCACAACCGCGCCCCGAGGGACAACGACAAGATGGGCTACGACTTCCTGGGCGGGCGCGTGGACAAGCAGGTCTCGCGCCGGGTGCGCAACGCCCGGAACAGACTGGAGGAACTGGAGCGCGACCAGGTGCGCAAACCGCCCAGGCCGCTGGAGTTCAGCGCCTCGCTGACCCGCGACCCTGGCACGGCCGACGGCCACGCGATCACCGTGCGCGACCTGGTCGTGCCGGGCCGGTTGCGCCTGGACCGCCTGGACGTGCCCTCGGACGGGCGCCTGCTGGTCACCGGGCCCAACGGCGCGGGCAAGTCCACGCTGCTGTACGCCCTGGGGCACCGGCTGCGCCCGGCGTCGGGCCAGGTGCTGTGGCGGCGCGGGGCGGCGGTCGCCCTGCTGGAACAGGACGTGGTCTTCCCCGACTCCGAGCGGACCCCGCGTTCGCTCTACGACGGGCTGAACGGAACCCTGCCCGGCGCTCCCCGCCTGACCGACCTGGGCCTGGTCGCACCGCGCGACCTGGACCGGCCGGTGGGCAGGCTCAGCGTGGGGCAGCGGCGACGCCTGGCACTGGCGATGCTGGTGGGACACGCCCCTGACGTGCTGCTGCTGGACGAGCCGACCAACCACCTTTCCCTGGCGCTGGCCGAGGAGTTGGAGGAGGCGCTGGGCACCGCGCCCGGCGCGGTGGTGGTGGCCTCGCACGACCGGTGGCTGCGCCGCAACTGGGTCTGGCCGGAGCTGCGGCTGGTCGGCGGTGCCGTGGCCGGGCAGGACACGGCCGGACCCGTGTAGCCCTTCCGGCCGATCCCGGGCCGCCGCCCCGCGCGCGGCCCGGGATCAGCTGACCGCTCCGGTCAAGGCCGCGCCCGACACCGTGCGGGGACACCGGCGCGGAGGCTGGAAACCCCCGCGCCGCTCGTGCAAACTCTTCGTGTTTCCACAGATACGAAAAGTCATGTCAACTGGCAGGGGTGCACATGTCCGTGCCGATGGACGCGCCCGAGTCCTCCCAGCACGCCGACCCCGAGGCGGCGGCCGCCGGAGGACGCGGGTCGGCGAACAGGTCCCTGCGCCAGATCGCCTGGCGGCGCTTCCGCAGGGACCGCCTCGGCATGGCCGGGGGCGTCGTCGTCATCCTGCTCATCCTGGTCGCGGTCTTCGCGCCCCTGCTCACCTCCTGGTTCGGCTACCCGCCCAACCAGTTCAACCAGCAGCTGATCGACCCGCTCACCGGCGGCGTCCTGCGCGACCCCGCCAACCCCTCCCTGGGGCTCGACCCCTGGGGCGGGATCAGCACCGACCACCTGCTCGGCGTGGAACCCGTCAACGGGCGCGACCTGTTCAGCCGCATCGTCCACGGCGCCCGCACCTCCCTGCTGGTCGCCACGGTCGCCACCCTGGTCTGCGTGGTCATCGGCACCGTCCTGGGCATGGTCGCCGGGTACTTCGGCGGCTGGGTCGACACCGTCATCAGCCGGGCCATGGACATCTTCCTGGCCTTCCCGCTGCTGCTCTTCGCCATCGCCCTGGTCGGCGTCATCCCCGACGGCTCCTTCGGCCTGAGCGGCAACGGCCTGCGCATCGGCGTGCTGGTCTTCATCATCGGGTTCTTCAACTGGCCCTACATCGGCCGCATCGTGCGCGGACAGACCCTGACCCTCCGGGAGCGCGAGTTCGTGGAGGCCTCCCGCAGCCTCGGCGCGGGCAGCGCCCACATCGTCTTCCGCGAGATCCTGCCCAACCTCGTCACACCGATCCTGGTCTACTCCACGCTGCTCATCCCCACCAACATCCTGTTCGAGGCGGCCCTGAGCTTCCTGGGCGTGGGCATCAACCCGCCCATGGCCACCTGGGGCGGCATGCTCGACAACGCCCTGCGCTTCTACACCATCGCGCCGCACTTCGTGCTGATCCCGGGGCTGGCCATCTTCATCACCGTCCTGGCCTTCAACCTCTTCGGCGACGGACTGCGCGACGCCTTCGATCCCCGATCCTCCGACTGACGGGCCGCGCCCGTCGCGTGTCCCGGGCCGGGCACCGGCCCCCACCAGCCAAACCGACCAGGAGGCAAGCTTGACCACCGACCACCACACGGGCGCGGTGCCCTCCCGGCGCCGCGGACGCCGCCGGGCGACCGCGACCCTGGCCGCGGGCACGGCCGCGGCGCTGCTGCTGGCCGCCTGCGGGGGCGCGGGCGGCGGCGGGGGCGGAGGCGGTCCGGTCGACGCCGAGTTCAACCAGGGCGAGACCGAGGTGGTCAACCCCTCCGACCAGACCGGCGGAACCCTGCGCTACGCCATCTCCTCGGACTTCGACTCGCCCGACCCCGGCAACACCTACTACGCGTTCAGCTGGAACTTCAGCCGCTACTACGCGCGCACCCTGCTCACCTACGTCGGCGCGCCCGGCGAGGAGGGCACCGAACTCCAGCCCGACCTGGCCGCGGAGATGCCCCAGCCCAACGAGGACCTCACCGAGTGGACGGTGCCCATCAAACAGGGACTGCGCTACGAGGACGGCTCCGAGATCACCGCGCCCGACATCGAGTACGCCATCGCGCGCAGCAACTTCGGCGACCAGGCCCTGCCCAACGGCCCCAAGTACTTCCAGGACCTGCTGGCCGACAGCGACGACTACGAGGGCCCCTACGCCGACGAGGCCGACCCGCTGGCCGGGTTCGACGGGATCGAGACCCCCGACGACCACACCCTGGTCTTCCACCTCAAGGACCCCTTCGCGGAGTTCCCGTACCTGCTCATCCAGCCGCAGACCGCGCCGGTCCCGCCCGAGGCCGACCGCGGCGAGCAGTACCAGAGCCGCGTCGTCTCCTCCGGGCCCTACAAGTTCGACGGTGAGTACCGCCCCGGCGTCTCCCTGAACCTGGTGCGCAACGACCAGTGGGACCCCGCCACCGACCCGACCCGCGAGGCGCTGCCGGACCGGATCGAGGTGCAGTTGGGAGTGGACCAGAACGAGATCGACCAGCGCCTGACCAACGGCGACCTGGACGTGGACCTGGCCGGCGCCGGGGTGGGGCCCGCGATGCGGGGCACCCTGCTCACCGACGAGGCGCGCAAGAACAGCGTCGACAACCCGCAGAGCAACACCCTGCGCTACGTCAACATCAGCACCGTCCTGGAACCCATGGACGACCTGGCCTGCCGCGAGGCGGTCATGTACGCGGCCGACCGCGACGCCCTCCAGCGGGCCTGGGGCGGCGACACCGGCGGCGACATCGCCACCCAGATCATGCCCGCGTCGCTGCCGGGTGCCGATCCCGGCATCGACCTGTACCCCTCCCAGGACAACCAGGGCGACCTGGACAAGGCCCGGCAGAAGCTGGAGGAGTGCGGCGAGCCCGACGGGTTCTCCACCTCCATCGGCGTCCGGGCCGACCGGCCCTCCGACGTGAGCACCGCCGAGGCGCTCCAGCAGGCCCTGGCCCGGGTGGGCATCGAGACCCGGATCAAGCAGTACCCCTCGGACACCTACACCAACACCCAGGCCGGGTCGCCGTCCTTCGTGGAGGACAACGACCTGGGCCTGACCGTGTACGGGTGGGCTCCGGACTGGTCGAGCGGCTACGGGTTCATGAGCAAGATCCTGGACGGCGACGCCATCCAGGACGCGGGCAACGCCAACATCTCGGAACTGGACGACGAGCGGATCAACGGCTGGTTCGACGAGGTCGTCACCATCGAGGACCCCGAGGAGCGCGCCTCGATCTACACACAGATCGACCGGCGGGCGATGGAGCAGGCGGCGATCCTGCCCGCGGTGTTCGAGCGCACGGTGCTCTACCGGCCGCCGAACCTGACCAACGTGTACTACCACTCGGGCTACTCCATGTACGACTACATGGCGCTCGGCACCACCCGGGAGTGACGAACAACAGGTGGAGCCCGTGAAGTGCGGGTCGGTGGGCTTCCTCCGCCCCCTGCGGGGCGGTTGCGGGGCGAAACCGCGGCCCACCGGCCCGGAGGTGTGACATGCGGCACCGGAAGGTTGCCAGGTGACAACTTTCGTCTTCCGATCCGTGTGTCCGCTGATCGTGGCGGGTAGCGTGGCATACCGGGCGTCGTCTCCCCGCTGTCGGTGGCCCTTCCCGTTCTCGGTGTGCTCCGCGCCAGCGGTGGTCCGACGCCCCGCGGCACCCGTCTGCGCCGCCCACGCCCGCGCGTGCAGCGCGCGTGCGCGATCGCGCACGGCGGAGCCGCCCGTACGGCCCGGCGCGGGCCGTGCGCCGCTACGCGTGGGGGAGTGGAACACCAGTGCTTGCTTCGGGGACCAGCGACCGCGCTCCGTTGGAGGACGACGGGGCCGGACCGGTCGGGGGGCGACGGGCCCGTGCGGTCCCGGCCTCCGCCGCGGTCGCCAGGCTCCGCCACGCCGCCCGCGAGCTGGGCAACATCCTGCATCCGGTCCGCCTCGTGGAGCAGACGGTGCGCTTCCCGGTACCGGAGGCGGCCCAGACGTGCGTGCTCTTCCTCGCCCAGCCCGACGGCTCGGTGCGCTGGACCGCGGCGTTCACCTCCGAGGGCGGCCGCCGCCGCGTCGGAACCGGTGAGGGCGTCTGGGACCGCGGCACGGTGGACGGCGCCGCCTGGCTGAAGGAGGTCGTGGACGGGGCGCGCACGGTGGCCGAGCCCACCCCCGGAGACCCCGTCGAGAAGCTCCTCCTGGAACTGGCCGGATACGGCGGCGCCCGGGGCGCGCTGTGCGCCGTGGCCGTCCCCGGCCTGTCCGGAGCCGCCGGAGCGCTGCTGTTCCACCGCACCCGGGGGTACTTCGACGCGGCGGACACCGAGGCGCTCACCGAGTACGCCGAACGCGTCGGCTCGGCCCTGAGCGCCGCCCACATGTACCAGTACCAGGCCCGCACCGCCTCCACCCTCAAGGCCGCGCTGGTCCCCGCGCCCCTGCCCGGCGTCGCGCACGCCGTGCTGGGCGCGGCCTTCCGCTCCGCCGTCGAGGCCGAGCGCATCGGCGGCGACTTCTACCAGGTCAACGAACTGGAGGAGGGCTTCGACTTCTCCTTCGGGGACGTGTGCGGCAAGGGCAACGACGCCGCCCTCCTGACCGGGATGATCCGCCAGTCCCTGGAGGCGCTGCGGCTGGTCGAACAGGACCCCCGGCGGCTCCTGGAACTGCTCAACGTCCTGCTGCTGCGCACCGACCCCGAGAAGTTCAGCACCATGCTCCTCGGACTCGCCAGCCCCCTGCCCGACGGCGGGCTGCGCATCCGCGCCGCGGGGGGAGGCCATCCGCCCCCGCTCGTCGTGGGTGTGGACGGCACTGTCCGGGAGGTCTCCATCGGGGGCCTGTTCGTGGGCGCGGTGGAGGAGGCCGTCTTCCGGGAGACGGAGTTCACCCTGGCCCCCGGCGAGACGATGGTGGTCTTCAGCGACGGGGTCACCGAGGCGCGCAACCCCCTGCTGGGCGGGGAGATGCTCGGTGAGGAGCGCCTGGCCCGGCTGCTCTCCGAGTGCGGGGGCATGCCCGCCCCGGCCGTCTCGGACCGGATCGTCCAGGTGGTCGGGGACTGGCTCGACGGAGGGGAGCACGACGACATCACGGTGCTCACCGTGCAGGCCCGCGCCACGCGGGGAGGTGTCGCCGGTGACCGCTGACCACGACATCCTGCCGGACGCGGTCGCGCCCGTGTCGCCCGCCGTCGTCGCCGACGACTTCTTCGCGCGCGTGCGCGACCTCGACGACGCGGGGGCCCTGGCCGTGGTGCGGGAGGCGCTGGCGGCCGGGGTAGACCACGAGTCACTGGTCCTGGACGTGATCGCGGTGTCCCAGATGCGCGTGGGCATGATGTGGCAGGCCAACGAACTCTCGGTGGCCCGGGAGCACGCAGCCACCCACATCGGTGAACTCGCCCTGGGCCTGGTCCTCGAACACGGCCTGGGGCGCGTCGCCGGGGAACGCCCCCTGGGCTCGGTGGTGGTGGCCTGCGTCGAGGGGGAGTGGCACGGCCTGCCCGCGCGGCTGCTGGGGGACGTGCTGCGTCTGCGCGGCTGGAGCGTCACCTTCCTCGGGGCGAGCGTGCCCGCCCACCACCTGACCCTGCACCTTCAGGAGACCGCGCCCGACGTGGTGGCGCTGAGCTGTTCCCTGCCCTCGCACCTGGTCAACGCGCACGCCATGATCACCGCCGCCGCGCGCACCGGGGTGCCCGTCATCGCCGGGGGGCGCGGCTTCGGGCCGGACTCCTCCCTCGCGCTCCGGCTGGGCGCGAGCCTGTGGGCGGCCGACGCCCGCTCCGCCGCCGATCTGTTGGAGCGGCGTATGCCGTTGTCGTCCCTGCGGCCCAGGGAGGAGGCGCTGACCCCGGCCGCCGAGTACGCGAGCCTGGTGCAGCGCCGCCGCGATCTGGTGCGGACCGGTGTGGAGCACGCGCGGGCCCTCTACGAGGCCCGGGGGGCCAGCCTGGAGGGCGCGGACCTGGACCGGACGGTCGAGGACCTGGGGCACATCACGGATTTCCTGTTGACGTCGCTGTACGTGGGCGACGGTGCGGTCTTCACCCGTTTCCTGGCGTGGACCCGCGGTGTGCTGGAGGTGCGCGGGGTTCCGGCGGTGGGGGTGGCCCGTGTCCTGGAGCTCCTCGAAGGGGAGTTGTTCGACTACCCCGAGACGTGCGCGGCGCTGCGCGCGGGGCGGGCCGTGCTCGGCTGAGGTGCCCGCCTGGTCGGGCACCCTTCGCCGCCGGACCGGCGCCACCAGGGTCACCAGTGCCGTACCAGATCAGGGGGAGGCCGGGGGGTCTGGTTGGTTGAGGAGGGTGGCGATGTGTTCTTTGGGGTAGCGGCGTGCTCCGCCGGGGGTGCGGAAGGGTTTGAGGACGTTGTCCCATTGGCCTCGGTGGAGGCTGCGGGGGCGGATGTTGAAGAGGGCGGCGACTTCGCTGGGGGTGAGGACGTCGGGTCGGCCGTCGAGGAGGTAGCTGTAGTCGGGCATGAGGGGCTTTCCGTGTCCGGTGTTGTGTGAGTGGTCGATCGGGTGGCCCCGCCTCCCCGGGGAAGGGGAGGGCGGGGCTTCGGGCTGGTGCGCAGGGCACCGGCCCTGGTCCGCGCCGTCACGGGGGAGGGCGCGGAGGCCGAAGGGTGACCAGGGACGCGTGGGTTACCAGGGGAAGACGGCGCGGACGGTGATCGCGCCGCAGGAGTGCTGTTTCCAGTCCCAGTAGGAGCACAGGGCTTCGACCAGGCGTAGGCCGTTGCCGCTGGGGCGCAGGGGTTCGGCCGCAGGCACGGCCGGGAAGCTGGGTTGTTCTCCGGGGCGGGGTCCGTTGTCGGTGACGCGGAGTTCGAGGTGGCGTGAGGTGCGTTCGATCTCCACGCGGATGCTGCCGCCGGGGAGCCCGGACGCCGAGTGACGCAGCGCGTTGGTGGTCATCTCGGAGACGGCGATGCCGACGGGTTCGGCCAGGCTGGGGCGGGAGCGGGTGGCTTGGGCGGCCCAGCGGCGGGCGATTTTGACGTGGCCGAGTTCGGGGCCGAGCAGGATGCCTGAGTTGGTGGCGGTTCCGCACAGTCGGCGTGGAAGCGTTGGGACCTGGAGGATAGGCTTGTTCATGTTTCACCTCGGGGTTTCGGGGTGGGGCACTCTGCCTCGGCGGTCGCTCTCCACTTCGACCGTCGGGGCTTTCTCATGTCCTGCTGGGCTGTTCCGCCCGTGTATGGGCACGGACGGGACGGCGCTGGTGCCCGCCCAGTGAGGGGCGGGAGTTCACGGGGCCGACCTCTCCCTGAGTGAGATGGGAACGACAGCGGGAAACTACACATGAGACGCCACAACGGACATTTCTTCCGCAGTGACTCGCCGGAATGTTTCCGTAGTCACACCATCGCTTGCAGGTCAGAGGCTGCGCAATAGCTTTCACGCATAGGTGTAGTAAATGGCGATCGCGTTCTGTAGCGTGTACTTGTCGACTATCAGTGTGTAGTTGTGTGTACCCCTCGGGAGAAGCTAGTGGCAGAGAAAGCACCCCCAGCCTGGAAAAAGTTCGGGCGTGAACTCTTTCGCGCCCGCAAAGCCGCAGGTCTCCTCCAGTCCGACGCAGCCGAAGTCCTGGGCGTCGTGCCGACCGCGGTCTCCTCCTATGAGAGGGGCACCCGCAAGATCGAGCTGGACGCCGTCACTGCACTGGACGAGCTCTACAACGCGAACCAGGCACTCATCCGCAAATGGCACGAAGCGAAACAGGAAACCGGGCTCGACCCGTGGTTCCAGCAGCTCTCAGACCTCGAAGAATCAGCGGTGGAGATCCGTGACTATCAGCCGTTGGTGTTCCCTGGCCTGACACAAACCGAGGCATATGCCCGCGCGTTGACCCGCGACGTGTGGCCGGGGCGGGGAGCGGACTCGGTGGAAAGCCTGGTCCAGTCACGAATGCGCAGGAAGGCGATCTTTGACCGGATCGATAAGCCGTTCATCCTGATGATCGTGGAGGAGCCGGTGATTCGCCGCAGGGTGGGTGGGCTGAGTCGTGACGAGCACCGCGAGCAGATCCGCCGACTGGTCCATGAGATCGAGCGGGATAACCTACGGTTGCAGATCATCCCCTGGGGTGCTCCCCGGCACCATGGGGGCACTGGACCGTTTCGCATCCACACGTTCGCGGACCGCCCCTCTGTGGCTTCGGCTGAGCACATGACGGGGGAGGCCGTGATCGACGATGCGAAGCTCGTCCAGCACTGCATGACCGTGTTCGGGTTGCTCCAGGGGGAGGCGCTTTCCGGCGACCAAAGCCTGGACATGCTGAAAGAGGCTGTTGAAGATGTCTGAGAAGACCTGGCACAAGTCCACCTACAGCGCTGGCGGTGGCAACTGCGTGGAGGTCGCGGAGGGCCCGGTCACCGGCATCCGCGACACCCAGAACCGGGAGCTGGGCCACCTCACGGTGTCCACGCTGGAGTGGACTGCTGTTCTCGCCGTCACCAAGGGATGAACAGTGAGTTCTGCCTGGCACAAGTCCAGCTACAGCGGCAACACCGGGCACTGCGTCGAGGTCCGAGAGGGCGCCTTCACAGACGTGCGTGACACCCAGAACCGGGAACTGGGCCACCTGTCGGCACCGGCCCCTGAGTGGACGGCCCTGCTCGCGGTAGTCCGCAGCTAGTAGCCAAGTACGAACCGACCCCGCCCAGACACATTGGGCGGGGTCGGTTTCGTGCTGACACGGGGTGAGGCTACCCCACAGCGGCGGCCGTGCCCACAGGCCGAAGGACCCCTGCCGGGGCGTCCGCCCACAGTCGCGTTCCCTCCTGGTCCACGGTCACGCCGAGCCGGTCACGGCCCGGCTTCCCATACCGCGTCCATTTCTCCCACGCGGCACCGATCTCCGACCACAGGTCTCGGGGCCCGGCCCGCTTCGTGCTGTAGGGACCACCGGCCGGAACATATTCTCCGAGCGCCCACGACCCGTCCGGGGCAGTGCATCAGTCAAGAGCGGAAGGTGACCGACTCGGTCGATCCGTGATCTCCAGCGCCACGGAAGGCGTGCTCCGGGCGATTGAACGCGACCAAGTGACCACACTGAGTTACTGTCTGCTTGCGGGCGGGTACCGTTCGCGGACCCGTCCCGCCCCCGCCCCGGCCCCGACGACAGAGAGCACGCGCGTTGCTGACCTACATCCTGCGCCGCCTGGGCGCCGGACTCCTGCTCCTGGCCGTGGTCACCATGGTCACCTTCGCCATCTTCTACGTGGTGCCCCGGTGGGCGGGGCGCACCGTCGAACAGCTGGCGACGATGTACGTGGGCCGCGCCCCCACCCCCGAGGCCATCCAGGCCACCATCGACCGCCTGGGCCTGGACCGGCCCGTCGTCGTGCAGTTCGGGGAGTTCGTCCGGGGCCTCTTCCTCGGCGCGGAGTACCGCTTCGGCAACGACACGATCGAGTGCGCGGCGCCCTGTCTGGGCTACTCCTTCCAGACCTACCAGGAGGTCTTCCCCGAGATCGTGGCGCGGCTGCCGGTGACGGCCTCACTGGCCCTCGGCGCGGGAGTGATCTGGCTGGTGGGCGGCATCCTGGTCGGCGTGGTCTCCGCGGTGTGGAAGGGCAGCCTGTTCGACCGGCTGGCGATGGCCGTCGCCCTGGCGGGGGTGTCGCTGCCGATCTTCTTCACCGGTCTGCTGTCCCTGGCCTTCCTCGTGCACGCCTGGGGGCTGTTCGGCACCCCGGGCTACGTCCCCTTCAGCGAGGACCCGTCCAGGTGGGCGCAGGGACTGCTGCTGCCGTGGCTGACGCTGGCCTTCCTGCACGCGGCCATGTACGCACGCCAGACGCGCGCGGGCATGCTGGAGACCCTGGGTGAGGACTACATCCGCACCGCCCGCGCCAAGGGGCTGAGCGAGCGCCGCGTGGTGCTCAAGCACGCGCTGCGCCCCACGCTGACGCCCATCGTGACCATCTTCGGCCTGGACCTGGGGCTCGTGCTGGGCGGCGCGGTCCTGACCGAGCAGGTCTTCTCCCTGAACGGGATCGGCCGGTACGCGGTCACCGCCATCATGCAGAGCGACCTGCCGGTGATCCTGGGCGTGACGCTGTTCGGCGCGTTCTTCATCGTGCTCTGCAACCTGGTGGTGGACCTGCTGTACCCGCTGATCGACCCGCGCGTGCGCATCCACGGATAACCGTGTCGGGCGCACACGTGTACCGAACACGGCCCGGGCCGCCGCGCCCGGGGAACGGAAAGGAAGGGGTCGTGTGAGCGAGTCCGCGGCGTCGGGGCCGGTCGTGCGGGTGGAGGACCTGCGGGTGGTGTTCCCGACCATGGACGGCGACGTCCGGGCGGTGGACGGTCTGTCCTTCGCCGTGCCCGTCGGGGGAGCGCTGGGCATCGTGGGCGAGTCGGGCTCGGGCAAGAGCGTGACCTCGCTGGCCCTCATGGGCCTGCACCGGGGCAGCCGGGCGCGGATCACCGGGGAGGTCGAGGTGGCGGGCACCGACGTGGTCGGCGCCCCGGACAAGAGGCTGCGGCGGATGCGCGGCAACGACATCGCCATGGTCTTCCAGGACCCGATGCAGTCGCTGCACCCGCAGTTCACCGTCGGCAACCAGCTGGTGGAGGCGCTGCGCGTGCACCGGTCCGGGGTGTCGCGGTCCCGGGCCCGCGAGCGCGCGGTGGAGTCGCTGGAGCGGGTGGGCATCCCCGAGCCCGGCAAGCGGGTCAACTCCTACCCGCACGAGTTCTCCGGCGGCATGCGCCAGCGCGTGCTGATCGCGATGGGGCTGATGTGCGAGCCCAAGGTCCTGCTGGCCGACGAGCCCACGACGGCGCTGGACGTGACGGTGCAGGCGCAGATCCTGGACCTGCTGGACGAGCTGCGCCGCGACCTGGGCATGGCGCTGATCCTGGTCTCGCACGACCTGGCGGTGGTGGCGGGTTCGGTGGACGAGGTCGTGGTCATGCGCCGCGGCGTCGCGGTCGAGCGCGGCGACGTGCGCGAGGTGCTGTCCGCGCCTCAGCACGCCTACACGCAGGGACTTCTGGACGCGGTGCCGCGCGTGGAGGTCTCCCGGGCCCATCGGCGCGCACGCGACCGGGCCGAGCGCGGCCAGCGCCAGGACCAGGAGAAGCGCCGCAGGTCGGGGTCGACCGCGGCGGGCGAGGCGGGGCGCAAGGGGCCGGACGAGGTCTTCCGCCCCTTCACCCCCGAGCCGAAGGAGGAGCGGGGCGAGCCCCTGCTGCGGGTGGAGGATCTGGCGCAGCGGTTCAGGGTGCGCGGCGGTGTGTGGGGCCGGGCCACGGATTTCTGGGCGGTCAAGGGTGTCTCCTTCGACCTGCACCGCGGTGAGACGCTGGGGATCGTGGGGGAGTCGGGGTCGGGTAAGTCGACGTTGTCGCGGATGGTGATGCGTCTGCTGGAGCCCACGCGGGGCCGGGTGGAGTTCGAGGGCCGCGATATCACCCACATGTCCGAGCGGGCGTTGCGTCCGTTGCGCCGGGACGTGCAGATGGTGTTCCAGAACCCCTATTCCTCGCTCAACCCGCGGGTGACCGTGGGGGATGCGATCGGGACCGCGCTGCGGGTGCAGGGGGAGAGGGACACCAAGAAGGTGCGCCGTCAGGTGCAGGAGCTGTTGGAGCGGGTGGGGTTGGAGCCCAACCACTACAACCGGTTCCCGCACGCGTTCTCGGGTGGTCAGCGTCAGCGGATCGCGATCGCGCGGGCGCTGATCCTCAAGCCGAAGCTGATCATCTGTGATGAGCCGGTGTCGGCGTTGGACGTGTCCACGCAGGACCAGGTGCTGCGGTTGCTGTCGGAGTTGCAGGACGACTTCGGGTTGACCTACATCTTCGTGGCCCACGACCTGGCGGTGGTGCGTCAGGTCAGTGACCGGGTCGCGGTGATGCGTGCGGGTGAGGTGGTGGAGACGGGCGACAGTGACGCGGTGTACGAGAACCCCGCCAGCGACTACACCCGCCAACTGCTCAACGCGGCGCCCGTGCTGGACCCCGACCAGGCCCGCGAGCTGCGCGCGGAGCGCGCCCGCCAGCGGACCGGGTGAGCCGCGCGTCGACCGCGCCGCGGGTCCCGGGGACGCCCGCCCCCGGGACCCCGCCGGGGTCAGAACATGCTGCGCTTGCCCGCCAGCGAGTCGATCCACTGGTGCAGGTGGCCCGACCAGTCGCGCCCGGCGCCCTCGTTGTGGTCGACGCTGAAGCGGTGGAAGGTGTCGCGGCTCTCGGAGAAGAGCAGACCCGGCTTCTTGTCCAGCTCCAGCACCACGTCCATGCCGCGCTCGTCGGTGACCAGCGACAGCTCCAGCTCGTTCAGGCCCCGGTAGCGGCTGGGCGAGAAGAACTCGATCTCCTGGTAGAAGGGCAGCTGCTGGCGCGTGCGCAGGATGCGGCCCTGCTCCAGGTCGGCCTGCTTGAAGGAGAAGCCGAGGGAGGCCAGCGAGTCCAGCACGGCCAGCTGCGAGGGGAGCGGCTCCACGGCCACCGGGTCCAGGTCACCCGGGTCGACCGCGCCCGCCACGTGCAGGCGCGTGTTCACACCGACGTTCATGCGGTGCAGGTGGCGGCCCCGGTGGACGGTGACGGGGGTCTCCCAGGGCACGAAGAGCTCGAAGGGCACCTCGAAGCGCTGGCCGGGGGCCAGGGTCACGCCGCCGCCGATCTGGACGCGGTGGAACTCCAGGTCGCGCGTGCTCTCGTGGTCGCCGCTCTCGACCTCGACCCGGGCCTGGAGGCCGACGGTGAGCCGCTCGACCTGCTGCTCGACGTTGCCGCCCTCGATGACGACGGTGCCCCGCAGGGCGCCGCCCGGGGTGGCCACGGAGGAGTGCAGGGTGGTTTCCACCGAGGCCCCGCCGAATCCGATACCGGCGAGCAGACGCTTGAGAACCATGGATGACCTTTCTGTACCGCCCCGCGCCGGGAGGGGGAGCGGGGTCGGGGGCTGTCTTCTGGTAACGACGCCGGGAGGACGCACTCGGTTCCCGGACCAGGGTCCCTGTTTCGCCCGGCGGGGCCCGAGCGCTGGTCACACCGGGGCCGGGCGGCGCCCGCCCCGCCCGGGCGGGACGCTGCCGCACCCCGGCGGACCCCCGCCCTGTCCGGACGCGGCTCAGGACCGGCGCGCGCAGGCCCCTGAAGGCGTCCTGCCGCCCGCCCGGGCGCGGCTCAGGAGGTGAGTCCGCGCAGCAGGGCGCGCAGCCCGTGCCGGAATCGCGCCAGGGACTCGGCGGCGTCGGGCGCCTCCTCCTCGTCCTGGTGGCGCACCTGGTGCACGACCGCGCCCACGCAGTAGGAGTGCAGGGCGTCGGCGGCGCGCTCCAGGTCCTCGCCCTCCAGCCCCGCCTCGGCGAGGGCGTCGTGGACCAGGGCCCGGGTGGCGTCGCTGCTCGGCGTGCGCGGGGCGCGGTGGACCAGCAGGGAGAGCGCCCCGGAGAACTCCAGCAGCCGCTCCCGGTAGGCCTCGGCCCACTCGGTGAGGCGCACGTCCCAGGGCCGGGTGTCCTCCTCGGGCTCCTTCGCCCCCTCCGCGTCCTCCGGAGCCTCCCCGTCGTCGAGGGGGACGGTGCCGGTGGCCGCGGGGGAGGTGACGTAGGCGGCGATGGCGTTGAACAGCTGCTCCTTGCCCAGGGGGAAGTGGTGGTAGATGGCCATGGCCTCCACCTCCAGCGCGTCGCCGAGGCGGCGCATGGACAGGCCGCCGAGCCCGCGGCCAGCGATGATGCGGAGCGCTTCGAGGATGATGCGCTCGCGGCTGAGTCCGGCGTAGTTCCTGCTCACGGTGGTCCTTTCGGGGGTGTGCGCCGTAAAGGTGGCAGATCGCGGGCCGCGCGGCCACCACCGACGCGCGGCCCGGCTCGCCAGATGATATTGGTCACCCTTAGAGTGGCCCCGTCCGACGTTACGCGTGGTCTGGAGCACACACATGGGACTTGCCAAGCAGAGCACGGCTCAGGCGCGGGAGAGCCTGGCCTCCGACCAGGAGCGCGCGGAGCGCCTGCCCGAACTCCTGCGCGCGGTGGCCGAGGCGCAGGAGGCGCTGGAGCGGGCCCGCACCCGGAACGCGCCCGTGGAGGAGCTGAACCAGCGGGGCGTGGACCTGGACGCGGCGCTGACCGAGGCGATGCGCGCCGCCTACGCCCGGGAACGCACCCTGGTGGGACCCAAGGGGTACGAGGACCGGATCCACCGGCGCAAGCGGCTGGCCCGCCCGCGGGTGCGCGAGGCCACCCGGGTCGCCGAACGCCTGCTCACCGCCCGGGAGGCCCACCGCCTGCACGGGATCCAGCGGGTGCCGCGCCAGGCGGTCTGACACCGGCGGCTCCGACCCGCGACCTGGGGTCGGTGCACGCACGGTAACTTGGTGTCCGGTCCGGTCCGGTCCGGTCCGCGGCCGGACACCGCAGCACGCGACGGTGGGGAGCGCAGTGGCACATGGCGGATTTCATCCGTGTCGATCCGACGTCGAGGGTCCCGCCCTACGAGCAGATCAGGTCGATCGTGGCCATCGCGGTCGCCAACGGTGAACTCCCGGTGGGCTACCGGCTGCCCACGGTGCGCGCGCTGGCGGGTCAGCTGTCGGTGGCGGTGAACACCGTGGCCCGCGCCTACCGGGAGCTGGAACAGGCCGGTGTGGTCGAGACGCGCGGCCGCTCGGGGACGTTCGTCGCGGCGGGCCGCGACGACCAGCGCGCCGAGGCGCTGGCCGCCGCCCGGGCCTACGCCGAGGTGATTTCCCGGGTGGGGCTGGACCACGACGAGGCGGTGGAGATCCTGCGCGCGGCGCTGCGGGGCTGAGGCCGCCCCGCGCGCCGCCGCGCCGCCCGCCGGTTCAGGCCCCGGCGACGATCCCGTAGAGCTCGTAGACGCACAGCACCACGAACAGCGATCCGGCCAGCGCCAGGCCCGCGTTGCTGACCCAGCCGTTGCGCCACTCGCGGGGGGTGCGCGAGGAGTTGAGCAGCCACATCAGGGTGAAGGCCAGGAACGGCATGAAGAAGGCGCCCAGCACCCCGTAGGCGATGACCAGCTGGAAGGGCTTGCCGATCAGCAGGAGCAGCATCGGCGGGAAGGTCAGCCAGAGCACGTAGCCGCGGAAGGCCCAGCTCTTCTGGTTCTCCCCGGGGTCGGTGTTGGTCCTGCCCCGCAGGTGGTTGACGAAGTCGGCGAACAGCAGGCTCACGCCGTTCCACACGCCGATGATGGAGGAGTAGGCGGCGGCGAAGAAGCCGATGAGGAAGGCCGTCGCCACGAACCCGCCGAAGCGCTCGCGCAGGACGTCGCCCAGCTGGATCAGGCCCTGGTCGCTCTCCTGGAGCGTGATGCCGCTCGCGTAGAGCAGCTCGGCGCCCACGATGAGCATCGCCACGACGAAGATGCCGGTGGTGACGTAGGCGACGCGGTTGTCCAGCCGCATCATCCGCATCCAGGAGGAGTCCCGCCAGCCCTTGGAGTTGACCCAGTAGCCGTAGGCCGCCATGGTGATGGTGCCGCCGACGCCGCCGACCAGGCCCATGGTGTAGAACACCGAGCCCTCGGGGAGCATCGGGACCAGGCCCCGGAGCGTCTGGCCGATGTCGGGGACGACGTAGACGGCCAGGCCGACCACGGTGACGAACATGACGCCCACGAGCACCGTCATGATCTTCTCGAACACCGCGTAGCGGTTGAACCAGACGATCACCAGGCCGGAGATCCCGGCCAGGACCGCCCACACCTCCAGGGGTACGCCCGGCATCAGCGCGGCCAGGGGCAGGGCCGTGGCGGACATGGCGCTGGCGCCGTAGACGAAGCCCCAGATCACGATGTAGGGCGCGAAGTAGACGGTGGTCCACTTACCCAGGCTGCTCCAGCCGGCGAAGATGGTGGTCCCCGTGGCCAGGTGCCAGCGCCCGGTGGCCTCGGCAAGGGAGATCTTGACCAGGCAGCCGACGACGGTGGCCCACAGCAGGGCGTAGCCGAACTGGTTGCCCGCGATGAGTGTGGCGACCATGTCGCCAGCGCCCACGCCGGTGGCCGCGACGACGATGCCCGGACCGATCTGTTTCCACGTCGTCCTGCGTTGCTCGATGGCTACCATCGTGTCCTTCCCCCTGGTGGGACCGGTGTGGTCCGTGGTGGGCACGACTGTAGGGCTTCGGACACAAGGAGCATACGGGCAGATAAGCGACGGAGGTGATCCGTGGCGGAATCGATATGTTCCAGGTCACGTCCGGAGACCGGTCAGCGGCGCAGGCCCACGACCGAGACGACGTAGAACAGGATCAGCCCGAGCCAGACCAGCGGCAGCGCCGCCGGGCTGCCCACGGCCGCGGTGATCGCGGAGACCGGGATGCTCACGCCCAGGCACACCAGGGAGAGCACGAAGCGCACGGTGTTGGAGGGCATGCCCACCTTGGCCGTCTCCGTGCGCGCCTGCGCGGCCAGGTGGTGGCGCACGCGCGCCTCGACGGTGCCGTCGATGCGCTCGACCAGGGAGGCCGCCACAGCCTCGTCGTACTCGGGGCCGAGCTCGCGGCTGGCGCGCAGCGCGGCGGAGATCTCGTCGCTGTGGCGCTGGGGGTGATCGCTCATGGTCACCATCGTCGCACCGCGGTGTCGGCGGCGTGCCGGAACGGACGCGATACCGGGGACGAACCAGGGTTCGCCCTGAGGGTTTCGGACACGGCGCGGGGCCGCCCCCTGTGGGGAGCGGCCCCGCGCCGCCCGTCGCGCCGGGCCCTAGCTGGCGAAGTCCAGCAGCTGCTGGGCACGGCTGGGGTGGCGCAGCTTGGACAGCGACTGCTTCTCCAGCTGGCGGATGCGCTCGCGGGTCAGCCCCAGGTGCTTGCCGATCTCGTCCAGAGTGCGCGGACGGCCGTCCATGAGGCCGAAGCGCAGGGACATGATGGTGGCCTCGCGCGGCTCCAGGTCCGACAGCGCGTTGCGCAGCTGGTCGGCCATGAGCTGGCGGTCCACCACCTCGGAGGCCTCCGAGGCGTCCACGTCCTCGATCAGGTCGCCGATGCGGGTCTCGCCGTCCTCGCCGATGGTGGAGTCCAGGCTGATGGGCTGGCGGGTGACCCGCAGCAGCTCCTCGATCTGGGCCGGGGTCTTGTCCAGCTCCAGACCCAGCTCCTCCGGCGTGGGCTCGCGGCCCAGCGCCTGGTGCATGTCGCGCTCCAGGCGGCTGACCTTGCTCAGCAGCTCCAGGACGTGCACGGGCAGGCGGATGGTGCGCGCGGAGTCGGCGAAACCGCGCTGGATGGCCTGGCGGATCCACCACATGGCGTAGGTGGAGAACTTGAAGCCCTTGGTGTAGTCGAACTTCTCCACGGCGCGGATCAGGCCGAGGTTGCCCTCCTGGACCACGTCGAGCAGCGACATCCCCCGGTCGCTGTACTTCTTGGCCACCGACACCACCAGGCGCAGGTTGGCCTCCAGCATGTGGGACTTGGCCTTGCGGCCGTCCTCGGCCACCCACTCCAGCTCTTCGGCCTCGACCTCGGCCAGCGGTGCGGAGCCGTCCACCTCGCCGTGCAGGCCGAGCCGGTACTCGGCGTAGAGCCCGGCCTCGACCCGCTTGGCCAGGTCGACCTCCTGCTCCGCGGTGAGGAGCTGGCGTCGGCCGATGGCCTTGAGGTAGGTGTGGACCGAGTCGCCCATGGCGGGGGACTGGTCGTCGAGGTCGGCCTCGCCGGTTTCCGTGTCGGTGGTGGTCTGGGCGGGCTCGGCCTTCTTGACGCGCCGTGTGGAGCGGGTCTTCCTCCGGGGGGAGGGGCCCTTGCGCGGCGCGGTCTTGCCTTCGGCCCTGGGTGCCTCGTCGGTGTCGGGCACCGTGGCGATGAGAGTGTCTTCCAGCACGTCGTCCTCGGCGTCGGGATCGGCCACCGGTGCGGAGTCGTCGCCCCCGTTGGCGAGCCTGACCCCGTTCTCGGTGAGTTCACGCAGGATGGAACGGCCGTCGCCGGTGGAGACGGCGGCCGCGGTGAAAGCGGCACGCAGTTCGGAGAGGGACAGGTACCCCTGGGCGCGTCCGCGGTCGAGCAGGTCGGTCAGGACCGCGTCGGCGGACGCGTCGTCGCTGCGAGCGGTGTCAGCGGGGGCTCCGGCGGTGGGTGCCGGAGCGGCTGGGGCAGTGCTCGTCATCGGGGCACCTCCCTCCCTTCCAAGACGTGTGGCACGCGGCGGACGGTTCCCGCCGGCTGGACGCGCCAATATGTCCAACGTGTTGGGGAGTCAAATGTTCCCTGTCTCGATTGGATATCAGCCGAAGTGGCGTAGATCACTGCGACGGAAGTGGCCAAACGCTGTGGGGAGCGGGTAAAGGAGCGTGCCCGGAACCGTTGCGGGCGGGGAAGGGGGGCCGGTTGGGGGGAGAGCGCAGGGGCACGAACGTGTGGGCCGAGGGCTGTCACCAACTGCGGACCTCCTTGGGAGAGGGGCCGAGGGGCCGGATTACTCAGGTAGACGTCGGAGCGCCCGGGGAAGTTCCCCGTCTTTTGTCCGACACGTCCGTGACCGGCCGCTCCGCACGGAGCGACCGGACCGCCCGGCCCCGGGCCGTCACTGCTGTTCGACGGGCACCGACGTGGTGGGGCGCGGCACCCGACGCGCCCCAGGGTCCCACGGGTCGAAGGCGCGCCGGTACACGCGTCCGGACCGCGGGGCGCTGGTGGCGGCGCCGGAGGGGGCGCGGGGGTCCGCGCCGGTGCGGCTCCCGCGGCCGGTGCCGCGGACCGCGTCGGGACGCCCGCCCCCGCCCGGACGGGCGTCGGCCGGGAACGCGGGGGTCCTCAGCAGCGGTACCGTGCGGGGACGCTGCCGCCGCTCAGCCGCGCGGAGCGCGTGCGCCCTTCGGCGGGAGCCCCCGGGCCGGGCCCGCCGGTCAGCCGCGCGGGCCGCGCAGGGAGACCAGGTCGGGCTTGCCCGAGGCCAGCATCGGCAGGGAGGCGCGCACCTCCAGCTCGCGGGGCGCGGCGTAGGCGGGCAGGCGCTCGCGCACCCACGCGCGCAGCTGCTCCAGGGAGGGCGGCGCGTCGGGGTCGGCGGGCACCACGACGGCGCTCACCCGCTCGCCCCACTCGGGGTCGGACCGGCCCACCACCACCGAGTCGGCCACGGCGGGGTGCTCCAGCAGACGGGCGTTGACCTGCCCCGGCACCACCTTGTGGCCGCCGGTGTTGACCACCTCGTCCACGCGTCCGAGCACGCTCAGGCGCCCGGCCCCGTCCAGACGGCCCAGGTCGTTGGTGCGCAGCCACCGCGTCCCGTCGGTGTCGGTGACCAGGGCGCCCGGATCGGCACCGGCCCCGGGCGCCAGGCGGTAGCCGCTGAGCAGCACCGGCCCCGACAGCAGGATCCGCCCGGCCCCGTCGGCCGAGGGGGACTCCACCCGCACCCGCACCCCGTCCAGCGCGGCGCCGTCGTAGACGCACCCGCCGCAGGTCTCGCTCATGCCGTACGTGGTGACCACCCGGCCCCCGGCCCCGCGCGCCTCCCGCAGCAGGGCGGGGTCGGCGGCGGCGCCGCCGAGCAGGACGGTCCCGAACACCGACAGGTCGGTCCCGGCGGCCAGCAGGCGCCGCAGCTGGGTGGGCACCAGGGACACGTGCGGTCGCGATCCGCGCGCGAGCTCGGCCACCGCCCCCACCGAGAAGGCCGCGTGCTCGATCCGGCCGCCCGTGGCCAGGGCGCGCATGATCACCTGGATGCCGGAGATGTGCCCGGCGGGCAGCACGCACAGCCACGCGTCGCCGGGAGCGGCGCCGATCCGCGCCACCGAGGCCCGCGCGGAGGAGCGCAGCGCGGCGGCCGACAGCTCCACGCCCTTGGGCGCGCCGGTGGAGCCCGAGGTGGTGATGACCAGGGCGGTGTCCCCGCCCGCAGGGCGGGCGCCGTCCAGTGCGGCGACCCCGTCCGGGGTGCGCAGGGAGGCCGGGCGCATGGCGGCCAGGAGTTCGTCCACGCGCGCGTCGGGGGTCCCGTCCGGGATCGGCAGCAGGGCGGGGCCGTGCCCGTCCAGGGCCCGGGCCAACAGGTCGCCCAGGCGCTCCGGCGCCAGTCCGCGCACCGCCTGGAGGGGGCGCCCCTCCAGGTCGCGGGGGTGCGTTCCGCCTGCCTCGACCTGTCTCTCGCGTGCCACGACGGCAAGGGTACGCCCGTGTCCGGCGCGTCCGCCCCGGGGGCCGGGTCCGGCGCCGGGCGGCGGACCCGGGCGCAAGGAGCACCGCCCCGCCCGCGCGTCCCCGCCCGCCTGGCACAATGCGTAGGGTTGTTGCGTGGACGTGGTGACACGTCCGCGCCGTCCACAGTGTCCCTGTTGAGGAGAAGCAGTAGCCGTGAGCAGCGTGATCGACTGGCAGCGGTCGGGCGAGTATTCCGACATCATCTACGAGACCGCGGAGGGCATCGCCAAGATCACGATCAACCGCCCCGAGCGGCACAACGCCTTCCGGCCCCAGACGCTGTTCGAGCTCCAGGACGCCTTCAACCTCGCCCGCGACGACTCCTCGGTCGGCGTGATCATCTTCACCGGCGCCGGTGACCAGGCGTTCTGCTCCGGCGGCGACCAGAAGATCCGCGGCGAGGACGGCTACATGGGCGACGACGCCGTGGCCCGCCAGGGCATCGGCCGCCTCAACGTGCTCGACCTCCAGGTGCAGATCCGCCGCCTGCCCAAGCCCGTCATCGCCATGGTCGCCGGCTGGTCCATCGGCGGCGGCAACGTGCTCCAGGTCTGCTGCGACCTGACCATCGCCGCGGACAACGCCAAGTTCGGCCAGACCGGCCCCAAGGTCGGCTCCTTCGACGGCGGCTACGGCTCCTGGCTGCTCGCCGAGACCGTCGGCCTGAAGAAGGCCCGCGAGATCTGGTACCTGTGCCGCCAGTACAGCGCGCAGGAGGCCCTGGACATGGGCATGATCAACACGGTCGTGCCGCTGGAGGACCTGGAGAAGGAGACCGTGGCCTGGGCCCGGGAGATGCTGGAGAAGTCCCCGCTGGCGCTGCGCATGCTCAAGGGCGCCATCAACGCCGTCAGCGACGGCGCGGCCGGGATGCAGCAGTTCGCCGGTGACTCCACGATGCTCTACTACATGAGCGAGGAGGCCCAGGAGGGCCGCGACGCCTTCAAGGAGAAGCGCCGCCCGGAGTTCGACAAGTTCCCGCGTCGTCCGTGACCGCTGCCGAACCCGACCCGGCGGGCACGCCCGCCGGGGGACGCGCCTTCGCGGTCGGCCTGCGCAACCGCTTCCGCGGCATCACCGTCCGCGAGGGCATGCTCGTGCGCGGGCCCGCCGGATGGGGGGAGTTCTCCCCCTTCGCCGAGTACGGCCCGCGCGAGTGCGCCCGCTGGTGGGCCGCCTGTGAGGAGGCCGCCCACCACGGCTGGCCCGCGCCCGTCCGCGACCGCGTGCCGGTCAACGTGACCGTGCCCGCCGTGGACCCCGAGCGGGCCCACGCGATCGTCTCCGCGGGCGGCTGCGCCACCGCCAAGGTCAAGGTGGCCGAACGCGGGCAGGACCCCGCCGAGGACCTGGCCCGCGTCGAGGCGGTCCGCGACGCCCTTGGCCCCTCCGGGCTGGTGCGGGTGGACGCCAACGGCGCCTGGGACGTCGACACCGCCGTGCGGATGGTGCGCGAACTGGACCGCTTCGGCCTGGAGTACGTCGAGCAGCCGTGCGCCACCCTGGACGAGCTGGCAGCCGTGCGCCGCCGGGTGTCGGTCCCCGTGGCCGCCGACGAGTCCGTCCGCAGGGCGGAGGACCCGCTGCGGGTGCGCGCCGCCGGCGCCGCCGACATCGTGGTCCTCAAGGTCCAGCCGCTGGGCGGGGTGCGCGCCGCGCTGCGCGTGGCCGAGGCGTGCGGCCTGCCGGTGGTGGTCTCCAGCGCCGTGGAGACCTCGGTGGGCCTGGCGGCGGGGGTGGCCCTGGCCGCCGCGCTGCCTGAGCTGCCCCACGCGTGCGGCCTGGCCACCGTGCAGATGCTGACCGCCGACGTGACCGCCGACCCCCTGCTGCCCGAGAACGGGTTCCTGCCCGTGCGCCCGGTGGCGGTGGACGAGGCGAGCCTGCGCGCGGTGGAGGTCGACCCCGCCGCCTGGCGGGCCCGCGCCGAGGCCGCGCGGTCGGCCGCCGACGAGGTCCCCGGCGCCGGATGACCGCGCGGCCACCGGCGTTGGTGTTACGCCCGGGGCGCACGGTGACGGGGTGCCGGATGTCCTGTCGGCGTGTGTGAGGTGTAACAGCCGTGTTCGTCCTCCGCGGGTCCCAGGTGGGGGTTGACTGTAGGGGCCGGGTCCACATGGTGATACTGGGTACACCTTGAGACGATCGAGAGAGTTGATGAATCCGTCCACCGCCCTGGCGCGTGTCCTGGTCGACGAGCTGGCCCGCTGCGGCCTGGCCGAGGCCGTCGTCGCGCCGGGGTCGCGCTCGACACCGCTCGCCCTGGCCCTGGTCGCCCACCCCGGAATCCGGGTGCACGTGCGCATCGACGAGCGCTCGGCCTCCTTCCTCGCCCTCGGCATGGCCCGCGTCTCGCGCCGCCCGGTCGCGGTGGTGTGCACCTCCGGCACGGCCGCGGCCAACTTCCACCCGGCGGTGATGGAGGCCGACGAGAGCGGTGTGCCGCTGCTGGTGCTCACCGCCGACCGGCCCCCGGAGCTGCGCGGGACCGGCGCCAACCAGACGGTGGACCAGATCGGCCTGTACGGCGGCGCGGTCCGCCTGTTCGCCGAGGTCGGCACCCCCGACCCGGTTCCCGGCATGGTCGCCTACTGGCGGTCGCTGGCCTGCCGCGCGTGGGGCTCGGCGCTGGGCGGGCGCCCCGGCCCGGTCCACCTCAACGTGGCCTTCCGCGACCCGCTGACCCCCGACGCCGACACGGGCGCCTGGCCCGAGCCCCTGGAGGGGCGCGACGGCGGCCGGGCGTGGATCGGCCGCCCGGGGCCGCTGACCGAACCCGCGCCGTTCCCGCTGCCCGACGTCGAACGCGGTGTGATCGTGTGCGGCGACGGGGACTACGACCCGGTGCCGTTCCTGGCGCTGGCCGAGGCGACCGGGTGGCCGCTGCTGGCCGAACCGACCTCCAACGCCCGCCGCGCGGACGCGCTGTCCACCTACCGGCACTTGCTGGCCTCGCCGCGCGTGGCCGCGCGGCCGGCGCCGGAGCTGGTGGTGAGTGTGGGCCGCCCCAACCTGTCCCGGCAGATCCTGGCCTACCTGCGCCGGGCCGAGCGGCACGTGGTGGTCAGCGCGGGCGCGCTGGGCGACCCGTCGGCGAGCGCGCTCAACGCCTTCTCCGACCCCGTGCGCACCGCCACCGACGTGGTGGCCGCGGTCGCTCCGCCCGCCGGTGCGGACCCGGGCGCTCCGCGGCGCACCGAGTGGTCGCGGACCTGGTCGGAGGCGGAGGCGGTGGCCCGTGCCGCCCTGGACGCGGTGCTGGACGAGGAGGAGGTGCTCAGCGAGCCGAGGCTGGCCCGCGACCTGGTCGCGCACATGCCCGCCGGTTCGCTGCTGTTCGCCGGTTCGAGCATGCCCATCCGCGACCTGGACGCCACCATGCGGGCGCGCTGCGGCGTGCGCCTGGTGGGCAACCGGGGCGTGAGCGGGATCGACGGGTCGGTCTCCACGGCCATCGGCGCGGCGCTGGCCCACCAGGCCGGGGGCGGGGGGCACGCCTACGCGCTGCTGGGCGACCTGGCCATGCTGCACGACCAGAACGGGCTGCTGATCGGCCCGGGGGAGCCGCGCCCGGACCTGGCGATCGTCGTGGTCAACAACGACGGCGGCGGGATCTTCTCCGGTCTGGAGCAGGCCGGGCACCCCGACTTCGAGCGGGTGTTCGGCACCCCGCACGGGGCGTCGATGGAACGTGTGGCCGCGGTGGCCGACGTGCCCTACACCCGCCTGGAGTGGGCGACCGACCTGCCCAAGGCGCTGCTGGGCGAGGGGCCGCGCCTGATCGAGGTGCGCACCCACCGCGCGGGCAGCGCCGCGCTGCGCCGCCGTATCCAGGCCGCGGTCGACGCCGCGGTGGACGAGGCGCTCTGAGCGCACGCCCCTGACAGAAGCGGGCGGGGCCACCGCGCGGGCCGGGGCCGTCCGCCGCGGCGCCGGGCACCGCGCCCGCCCCTTTTCGACCTCCCGTGCGTCCCGCTGTCGGCATGCCCTAAAACCCCTTCGACCGGCAACCGTTTTCCCGCCACCGCGCCGGTCCCGCCCCCGCGGCGCGCCGCTTCGCCCTGCGCCGAATCACGGGAGGGGCGACAACTCCGGTGACGGTTACGGGCGTGTCACGTGGACCCGGCGGGTACGGTGCGCCATGATCACGACCGGAACCCGACGATGTGTGTCCCTCCGGATTCCCAGCGTGACCTACCAGGGCATGCGCCGGAGTTGTAGGCGCGTTCACCTTGGTTTCACCTGCGCGTTCGGAATTTCGGCCAAGGTCGAGAGCGTCCGGGGGAGCACCCCGCCGGACCAGGAGACAATCCGCGCGCCCCGGTCAGACCCCGCACCGACGGAGCGCGTGTGAGCAGCACGATCCCCAAGGAGAAGGTGTGCCCGAATCCGCGCCCCGCCGCCGCCAGCTGCCGTTGATCGGCCAGGTCGGTGGCGGCCGTTCCCGTGCGACATGCAGACTGCGCTGCGGCGACGCCTGTTTCCACCCGGCTCCCAACACCAGCGACAACCCCTACTTCGGGGACATCTTCGCCAAGGCGCTCTCCCGCCGCTCCATCATCCAGGCCGGTGCCGTGAGCGCCGGAGCGGGCGCGCTCGGACTCGCCGCGCTCAGCCCGGCCTCGGCCGACCGCCGCGGTCCCGACCGCCCCCACCCCTCGCCGCGGCCCACCTTCACCAGCGTCCAGCCCAACAACGACGACAAGATCACCATCCCCCGGGGTTACGACCAGCACGTCATCATCCGCTGGGGCGAGCCGGTCCTGCCCGGCGCGCCCGAGTTCGACGTGTACGACCAGACCGCCGAGGCGCAGGCCCAGCAGTTCGGCTACAACTGCGACTACGTCGGCTTCCACCAGCTCGACGACGACCACGCCCTGCTGTGGGTCAACCACGAGTACACCAACGAGGAACTCATGTTCCCGGGGTACGCCGGGGGCGACGCCGCCACCGAGGAGCAGGTCCGCATCGCCATGGCCGCCCACGGCGGTTCCATCGTCGAGCTCCAGCGCGAGGGCCGCACCGGCAAGTGGGTGCTCTCCACGGGCGAGCGCTCCTTCAACCGCCGCATCACCGCCGACACCCCCATGCGCATCACCGGCCCCGCCGCCGGGCACGACCTGCTCAAGACGGCGGAGGACCCCACCGGCACCCTGGTCCGGGGCATGCTCAACAACTGCGCGGGCGGCATGACCCCGTGGGGCACCTTCCTCACCGCCGAGGAGAACTTCAACCAGTACTTCGCCAACGGCTCCGGGTCCGCCGAGACCAGGCGCTACGGCGTCGGCACCGGTACCACGGGACGCCGCTGGGAGCGCTTCGAGGAGCGCTTCGACCTCTCCAAGCACCCCAACGAGATCAACCGCTTCGGCTACATCGTCGAGGTCGACCCGCTCGACCCCGGGTCCGAGCCGGTCAAGCGCACCATGCTCGGCCGCTTCAAGCACGAGGGCGCCACCACCCGCCTGGCCGACGACGGCCGGGTCGTGGCCTACATGGGCGACGACGAGCGCTTCGACTACATGTACAAGTTCGTCAGCGCCAAGAAGTACGTCGAGGGCTCCCGGCGCCACAACCTCTCCCTGCTGGACACCGGCACGCTGTACGTGGCACGCCTGTCCGGCAACAGCCCCGCCGAGGAGTTCGACGGCTCCGGCGCGCTGCCCGCGGACGGCGAGTTCGACGGTTCCGGCGAGTGGGTCGCGCTGTGCACCGACACCGAGAGCTTCGTCCCCGGCTTCAGCGTCGCCGAGGTGCTCATCCACACCCGTCTGGCCGCCGACGTCGTGGGCCCCACCAAGATGGACCGCCCCGAGGACTTCGAGCCCAGCCCGGTCACCGGCAAGGTCTACTGCGCGCTGACCAACAACTCCTCCCGCGAGCCCGGCCAGGCCGACGAGCCCAACCCGCGCGGCCCCAACCGGCACGGCCACATCCTGGAGATCGTCGAGTCCGGCAACGACGCGGCCGCCACCTCCTTCGCCTGGAACGTGCCGCTGGTGTGCGGCAACCCCGAGGACGACGACACCTACTACGCGGGCTTCGACAAGTCCAAGGTCATGCCGATCTCCGCGCCGGACAACCTGACCTTCGACAAGGACGGCAACCTGTGGATCTCCACGGACGGCCAGCCGGGCGCCCTGGGGATCAACGACGGCCTGCACGTCATGCCGGTCGAGGGCCGCTTCCGCGGTGAGCTGAAGACCTTCGCCACCGTCCCGGTCGGCGCGGAGGCCTGCGGCCCCTTCGTCACCGAGGACAGCAAGACGGTCTTCCTGGGCCCCCAGCACCCCGGTGACGGCGGCACCTTCGAGGCGCCCACCAGCACCTGGCCCGACGGCGAGTTCCCGCGCCCCTCCGTGGTGTGCATCTGGCACACCGCGGGCCGCGAGGTCGGCAGGTAGCCCTGCCCTCCTCCCGCCGGTAGGGACGAAGACCACCGGCCCCGGCTTCCATCGTGGGGGCTGCCGGGGCCGGTTCCTCGTTTTCGGGCCCCCGCCCGGGGCGCGCGGGCCTCAGAGGGTCTTCTCGAAGCAGAGCGAGGAGGGCTCGTCGGCGTAGGCGCCGAAACCGGGGATGGGCGTGTACCCCGAACGGGTGTAGAAGCGCACCGCGTCGGGCTGCCGGTCGCCCGTCTCCAGGCGCAGGCACTTCCAGCCCCGCTCGCGGGCCCACTCCTCCAGGGCCGCCAGGACCAGCGCCGCCGCGCCCGAGCCGCGCCGGTCGGGCCGCACGTACATCCGCTTGACCTCGCCCGCCGCGTCGCCGAGGTCGCGCAGGCCGCCGCAGCCCACGGCCGCGCCCGAGGCGTCGCGGGCCACCACGAACACCGCGATGTCCCCGGCGGAGGGGGCCACCCCCGGCTCGGAGTCGGTGGTGCCGTACCGTTCGGCGATCTCCGCCCGCTGACCGGCCCGCAGGGCGGCGGCGTCGGGATCGTCCCAGGAAACCTCGTGGACACGCATGGGCGCCACGCTAGCGGCGCCGTGTTTCGCGGCCGTGAAATCCCGCACGGACGGCGGCCGCTGTGCGCATCGCCACCCCCTGCGGAACGCCGCCCCGTACCGACCGCCGCCCGCGTGCGCGCCGCGGAGCCCGGACCGGAGCGCGGGCCCCGCTCCCGCCCCGGCTCAGACGGGGTCGGTCAGGGCCTCGCGCATGACCCGGAACTTGGACTCGGTCTCGGCCAGCTCCGACTCCGGCTCGGAACCGGCGACGATGCCCCCTCCGGCGAACAGCCGGGCGCGCGCGCCCTCCACGCGGGCGCAGCGCAGGGCGATGCCCCACTCGGAGTTGCCCGCGCCGTCCAGCCACCCGACCGGACCGGCGTAGCCTCCCCGGTCCATGCCCTCGGACTTCGCGATCAGCCGCATGGCCGCCGCGGTGGGTGTGCCGCCCACGGCCGCCGTGGGGTGCAGGGCCGCGACCGCGTCCAGCGCCGACACCCCGGGGGACAGGCGGGCGCGCACCGGTGTGGCCAGGTGCTGCACGTTGGCGAGCGCGAGCAGGCGTGGCCGCGCGGGCACGTCCAGTTCCTCGGTGAGCGGTTCCAGCGCGGTGCGCAGGGAGTCCACGGCCATGCGGTGCTCGTCCACGTCCTTGGCCGAGGCCAGCAGCTCCTCGGCCAGGAGCCGGTCGCCTTCGGGGTCCTCGCCCCGGGGGCGGGTCCCGGCCAGCACCAGCGAGGAGAGCTGGTCGCCCTCGCGGCGCAGCAGCAGCTCGGGGGTGGCTCCGACCATGCCGTCCACGGAGAAGGTGAAACAACCGGGGAAGCGCAGCCGCAGCCGCTCCAGCAGTGTGCGCACGTCGATGGGGGCGTCGGCCTCGGCCAGGGCGTCGCGCGCCAGCACGGCCTTGTCGAGCTCGCCCGCGCGGATGCGCTCGACGGTACCGGCCACGGCGCCCATCCACTGCTCGCCGGTCAGCGACCCCCGGCTCCAGGAGAGCGGACCCACGGGCCGCCGCGCCGACGTGGGGCCCAGCGGCTCGGCCGGGTGCTCCCCGGGCGCTTCGGTGACGGTGGTCAGCCAGGCGCGGCCGTCGCGCCGCCCGACCAGCACGCGCGGCACCACCAGGGCCGATCCCGCGGAGGAGGGGGAGAAGGCGAACGTGCCGAACGCGACCGGGCCGGTGCCGGGCACCCCCACCTCGTCGTGGACCTCGGCGCGCTCGGTGAGGGCGTTGATCCAGCGGGCCGCCTCGGTGAAGCGGGTGGTGTCGG
Organism: Nocardiopsis camelliae; assembly: GCF_028993595.1. GTDB lineage: Bacteria > Actinomycetota > Actinomycetes > Streptosporangiales > Streptosporangiaceae > Nocardiopsis > Nocardiopsis dassonvillei. The sequence goes on along the minus strand of NZ_CP118614.1, from coordinate 3,918,594 downwards.
TGGGCTCGGCGGATTCGGGTTCACCGGCCAGGTCCAGCCGCGCTGCCCGTCCCCAGCCCACGATGCCCTCGTCGCCGGTCAGCCAGGCCAGAGGGGAGTCCGCGGGCAGGCGGTCCACCAGGCTGGCGGTGTCGTCGCGCAGGGCGACGGTGCGGACGGACAGACGGGGCGGGCTCAGGAGGGCGTTCACGGTCCCCGAGTCTAGGACCTCGTCTGGGACGGTGTGTCCGGTATCGGCCGTGGTGGCCGGGGTGCGCACGTGCCCCCACCCGGGCCGGGGCCGCCGCGGTGACCCCGGCCTCCGCCGCCGCACGGCGGGGATCGTGCTCCGCCGCCGCCCGCGCGGGCGCTCCGTGGACCCGCTGCGACGGCCCCCGGCGCCGGGGCTGCGAGGTTGTCCACAGATTGCCGCGATCGTGTCCGAAAATTGACTGTCTGGCCTACTCTGGTTCGCGGTGCGACGTCACGGTGACGGCGGTGCGCGTCCCGATTCCCCCTCAGAGGAGACCTGTTCCATGGATTCAGTGGCCCGTGCCGTGACCCCGTCGCGCGCCGCGCTGCGGTGGGCCGCGACGGCCGCCGCGGCCACCGTCCTGCTGGCGGGCTGCACCGGCGGGGGCTCCGGGGAGGAGCCGCCGGCCGACGGCGCGTCCGGGGCGGCCGCCCCCGTCCGGTGCGGGGACGGCGGGGCGCAGCGGCAGATGCGCGGGGCGTGGCTGACCACGGTCCGCAACATCGACTGGCCCTCCGAGCCGGGCCTGTCCGCCGAGGAGCAGAAGGCCGAGCTCGACGCCTACCTCGACGACGCCTCCGCCATGGGGCTCAACGCGGTCTTCCTGCACGTGCGGCCGACCGCCGACGCCGTCTACGAGTCGGACCTGGAGCCGTGGGCGCGCTACCTCACCGGAGAGCAGGGCGGCGACCCCGGCTACGATCCGCTGGAGTACGCGGTGGCCGGGGCGCACGAGCGCGGCCTGGAGCTGCACGCCTGGTTCAACCCCTACCGCGTGGGCTTCCAGGACCCCGACGTCGAGAACCTGGCCGAGGACCACCCGGCGAGGGAGAACCCCGAGTGGCTCGTCGACTACGGCGTCGAGGCCTACTTCGACCCCGGCAACCCCGAGGTCCGCGAGTGGGTGACCCGCGTGATCCTCGACGTGGTCGAGCGCTACGACGTCGACGGCGTGCACTTCGACGACTTCTTCTACCCCTACCCCAAGGAGGGCGAGGAGTTCGACGACGACGCCTCCTGGGAGGAGCACGGCGAGGGCTTCGACGACCGCGAGGACTGGCGCCGCGACAACGTCGACCGGCTCATCGCCGGCGTCCACGAGGGCATCGAGGCGACCAAGCCCTGGGTGAGCTTCGGCATCTCCCCGTTCGGCATCTGGCGCAACGACTCCACCGACCCCAGCGGCTCGGCCAGCTCGGGCCTGCAGTCCTACGACGCCCAGCACGCCGACACCCGCACCTGGATCCAGGAGGGCACGGTCGACTACGTCGCGCCGCAGCTGTACTGGCAGCGGGGCTTCGAGACCGCCGACTACGAGGTCCTGGCCGACTGGTGGGCCCGGGAGGTCGAGGGCACCGGCGTGGACCTGTACATCGGCCAGGCCGCCTACCGGGTGGGCGAGGACGGCTGGACCGGCGAGGACGCGCTCAGCACCCAGCTGGACTACTCCGGCGAACTGCCCCAGGTGGACGGCGACGTCTACTTCTCCATCAAGAATCTGCGCGAGCAGGCAGCCGACGCCTACGCCGCGCTGGCCGACGAGCACTACGGCGCCCCCGCCCTGCCGCCGCTCTCCGACGCGCCCGAGGGCCGGGAACCGCTGGTCGGCGCGGTCGGCGGCGTCACGGCCCGGGCCGCCGACGAGGGGGTCGACGTGGCGTGGGAGGCCGTGGACGGCGCCCGCTTCTACGCCGTCTACCGGCTGCCCGTCGACGCGGCCGCCGCCGGGACCGAGGAGGAGCGCTGCGCCGCGGTCACCGCGGACAACCTCGTGGGCCTCACCGGGCGCACCGCGCTGACCGACACCGAGCCGCTGGAGGACGGCGCCGGGTACGTGGTCACCGCGCTGGACGACTACCGCGCCCAGGGGCCGCTCGGCGAGGCCGCCGACGTGCGCGGCTGACCGCGGACGGCGAGCGCGCGGGCTCCGGCCGGGGGAGGCGTCCCCGGCCCGGAGCCCTTTCCGTGCGCCGTGGCACTCGCTCGGGCGCCGCTCGGGTCCGGCGCGCCCGTCTGTCGCAGAATCCCGGAACAAGAGCGAGAAAGTAAGCATCTGCTAGCGGAAAGCCCCTTTTGCCCCAGCAGATGCCAGGGGTAGGTTGGCCCCATGCCGACCTTCCACATCAGCGAGGCCGCCGACCTCCTCGGCGTCAGCGCCGACACCGTCCGGCGCTGGGTCGACTCCGGCCGCCTGTCCGCCACCCGCGAAGCCTCCGGAAGGCGTCTGATCGAGGGCGCGGACCTGGCCGGGTTCATGAGCACGGGGGCCGACGAGGACCCGGCCCGGCACCTGTCCTCCGCCCGCAACCGCTTCCGCGGCCTGGTCACCGACGTCGTCCGCGACCGGGTGATGGCCAGCGTGGAGATCCAGGCCGGACCCCACCGGGTGGTCTCGCTGATGAGCCGCGAGGCCGCCGACGAACTCGGCCTGGAGGTGGGCACTATCGCCACCGCGGTGGTCAAGTCCACCAACGTGGTCGTGGAGACCACCGGGGAGCGCCATGCGTGAGCCCGCTCCCCGCGACCCCCGGTCCGGAGCTTTCCGGCTGGCCCCCGCCCTGGCCGCGGCCGCGCTCATCCTCTGCGCCTGCTCCCCGGGGGAGGAATCCGGCGACCGGCTCAACGTCTTCGCCGCGGCCTCCCTCACCGACGTCTTCACCGACCTGGCCGAGCAGTTCGAGGCCGAGCACCCCGGCACCGAGGTGGTCCTCAACCTCGCGGGCAGCAGCGACCTGGCCCTCCAGATCAACTCCGGCGCCCCCGCCGACGTCTTCGCCTCCGCCGACACCGCCACCATGGAACGGGTCGTCGAGGGCGAGGGGCTGGAGCCCGACTGGGCCGCGGAGCACGGCGCGCGGGGCGTCGTCTTCGCCGCCAACACCCTGCGCATCGCCGTGCCCCCGGACAACCCGGCCGGTGTGGAGGAGCTGGCCGACCTCGCGGACGAGGACACCGCCGTCGCCTTCTGCGCCGAGGAGGTCCCCTGCGGCGCGGCCACCGCCGCGGTCCTGGACGAGGCCGGACTGGAGATCACCCCCGACACCTACGAGGAGGACGTGCGCGCGGTCCTGACCAAGGTCGAGCTCGGCGAGGTGGACGCCGGACTCGTCTACGCCACCGACGTCGTCTCCGCGGGCGACCGGGTCGAGGGCGTCGTGTTCGACGAGTCCGACGAGGTGGTCAACGACTATCCCATCGGGGTCGTCTCCACGACCTCCGACGCCGCGCTCGCCGCCGCCTGGGTGGACCTGGTGCGCTCGCCCGAGGGCGGGGAGATCCTGCGGGCCGCCGAGTTCGAGGTGCCATGACGCCCGACCGCGCCCCCGCTGAACCAGCCGCGCCGACCGCCGACGCTGCGCCGCGCCGCCGCCCGCCGCGCCGCCGCCCGCCGCGGCCCCGGCGCTTCGGCCGGGCGCCCTGGATCCTGCTGCTGCCCGCGCTCGTGGGCGCGGCCTTCCTCGTGCTGCCCATGGCGGGCCTGCTGGCCAGCGCGCCCTGGTCCACCATGGGCAGCCGCCTGGCCGAGCCCGAGGTGCTGGCGGCCCTGTGGCTGTCCCTGTCCACCGCCACCGCCGCCACGGCCGTGTCCCTGCTCCTCGGGGTGCCGCTGGCCTGGCTGCTGGCCCGCACCGACTTCCCCGGACGCCGCCTGGTGCGCGCCCTGGTCACCGTCCCGCTGGTGATGCCGCCCGTGGTCGGCGGCGTGGCGCTGCTGCTGGTCCTGGGGCGCAACGGGATCGTGGGCCGGTACCTGGACGCCTGGTTCGGGATCACCCTGCCCTTCACCCCCGCCGCCGTGGTCCTGGCCCAGGTGTTCGTCGCCATGCCGTTCCTGGTGATCAGCGTGGAGGGCGCGCTGCGCGGCGCGGACCGCCGCTACGAGGAGGCCGCCGCCACCCTGGGCGCCGGGCGGGCGGCCGTCTTCGCCCACGTCACCCTGCCCATGGTGCTGCCGGGCATCGCGGCGGGGGCGGTCCTGTGCTGGTCGCGTGCCCTGGGCGAGTTCGGCGCCACCATCACCTTCGCCGGGAACTTCCCGGGCACCACGCAGACCATGCCGCTGGCCGTGTACGTGGCCATGCAGCGCGACCCCGAGGCCGCCATCGTGCTCAGCCTGATCCTGCTGGCGGTCTGCCTGGCCGTCCTGGCCACCCTGCGCGAGAGGTGGACGAACGCCTGATGGCACCCGACCACGACCCCGCCGCCACCGCGCCCGCGCTGGAGGCCGACCTGCGCCTGAGCCGGGGAGCCTTCACCCTGGAGGCCGCCCTGACGGTGCGCCCGGGGGAGATCCTCGCCCTGCTGGGGCCCAACGGCGCGGGCAAGTCCTCGGCGCTGCGCGCCCTGGCCGGACTGGTGCCCCTCACCGGCGGGCGCGTCCTCGTGGACGGGCGCGATCAGACCGGGACGCCCGTGGAGCACCGCCCCATCGGCATGGTCTTCCAGGACTACCTGCTCTTCCCGCACATGAGCGCCCTGGACAACGTGGCCTTCGGTCCCCGCCGCCAGGGCCTGTCGCGGACGGCGGCCCGCGAGCGCGCCGCCGAACTGCTCGCCCACATGGGCCTGTCCGCTTACGCGCGCGTGCGGCCGCGCCGCCTCTCCGGCGGGCAGGCCCAGCGCGTGGCGCTGGCCCGCGCCCTGGCCGTGCGCCCGCGCCTGCTGCTGCTCGACGAGCCCATGGCCGCCCTGGACGCCAGCACCCGCATCGACGTGCGCGCCCGGCTGCGCCACCTGCTGGAGGAGTTCGATGGGGCCACGGTGCTGGTCACCCACGACCCGCTCGACGCCATGGTGCTCGCCGACCGGGTGGCGGTGATCGAGGAGGGCCGGGTCGTCCAGCAGGGCGGACCCGCCGAGGTGGCGCGGCGCCCCCGTACCGCCTACGTCGCGCGGCTGGTGGGGCTCAACCTCTTCCGGGGCACGGCCGAGGGCACCACCGTCACTCTGGACGGCGACGGGCCCCGCGGCCCGGTGCGCGTGGAGGCGCACGAGGCGCACCGGGGACCGGCCCTGGTGGCCTTCCCACCGCGCGCAGTGGCCCTGTACCCGGACCGTCCGCACGGCAGCCCGCGCAACGTGTGGCGGCTGACGGTGGAGGGGATCGAGCGGTTCGGCGACCAGGTGCGGGTGCACCTGGCGGGGAGCCCCTCCCTGGCCGCCGACATCAGCCCGGCGGCCCTGGCCGAGCTGGGGCTGGCCCGGGGGGACGCGGTGTGGGCCGGGGTCAAGGCCGCCGAGGTCGAGTGCTACCCGGGCTGACCCCCGGCCGCTCCGGCCCGCGGGACCGCGTTCGGGTCCGACATGGCGGCGTACCCTGTGGAGAGAACCGATTTTTTCTACCCATAATCGGGCATAGAAACCCACATCGGAAAAGCTGTGCACACCTGGATATCTCAGGTACACCCGGGGGAGACTGTAAGTCTGGCGACGACTGTCCTTCCCCCCGTGGCCGAGGAGGGTGCCATGTCCCTGAGAGAGCACGAGAGAAGAATCCTCGCGGAGATCGAGCGGCAGCTCAGCGAGGAGGAACCGGACCTGGCCGGACGACTGGAGTCCTTCGGGTCGGGGGACCCCGACGCTCCGGCCGACCCCGGCCTGGGCGGATGGAAACCGTGGGTGGCGTGCGGCCTGATCGCCGCGGTCACCGCGGGCCTGCTCGTGATGCTGTTCGTCCTCACCCCGAGCACGCCGCAGCCGTCCGCGCCCGCGGTGCCGACCGACGCCTCGCAGACCAGCGGGGACCCGGCAGCCGAACCGGAACCGGAGCCCGCGCCGGAGGGGCCCGAGACCGTCGGCACCTCCTGACCGCGGTCCCGGTCCGCGCCGCGCGGTACCGCCCGGGACGCGTGACGGGCGGTGTGCGTCCGCTGCACACCGCCCGTCACGCGCCCCGTGTACCGCGGGTCCGGCTCAGGCGCCCTTGCCCAGGACGACGGTCCAGTAGGGGCCGCCGTCGCCCTTCACCACGCCCACGCCGATGTGCTCGGACCCGCAGTCGGCGAGCACCTGGTTGTGGCCGCGGCGCGTCCAGGCATCCACCGCCTCCTCGGCCGTCTCGAAGCCGCTGGCCACGATCTCGCCCGAAGGGTTCGCGTAGCCCAGGCCGCGGGCCCGGTCCCTGGCCGACGAACTGCCGCCGAAGAAGCCGCCGCCGGGGAAACCGCTGTCGCCCGCCTGGTCCTGGCTGTGCTCCCGGGCGGCCCGGGTGAGCAGTTCGTGGGCGCTCAGCTTCCCGCACCCGTACCCGGGCCTCTTGTCGTTGACCAGCCGCACGACCTCGGCCTCGGCCTCGGTCCAGGGGTCGGCCGGCTCCTCCTGGGACCACGGCGGGGGCCAGCCGCCCCCGGAGCCCGTCCCCTGGACCGCGGACGGGGTCCCGCCGCCGGCGAACACGTCGCCGGGGTCGGCCGCGCCGGTCACACCCGCGCAGCACACGGCCGCCGCGGCCATCCCCGCGAGGGCACGGCCTCGAAGCAGGTTTCGCATGTCTTTCCACCTCCCGTGCGCGGGGGCGCGTGTACCGCGCCGCGCCCGCGCACACCAGGGGCGGACAGCCGTGGAGGCCGTCCGCCCGCAACCTCGCGGGAACTCAGTTCGCCTTGCTGGTGGTCCTGTCCACCGTGGCTCCGTGCATGGAGGCGGTGTAGGTCACGTACTCGTAGTAGACCTTGCCGTCGTCGCCGACGCGGCTGTGGACCACGGTCATGGTGGCGCCCTCGGCGCTTGCGCTGCCGAAGTCCTTCTCGAAGACCGCGTCGGCCATCGCGACCGAGGGCGCACCCAGCGCCAGGCCGAAGGCCACGCCGGTCAGGGACAGCGCTCGTCGTAGTCGGACCATCGTCCTTCCCCTCCTCGGGTTGGGTCGGGTCACGCCCGCCGGGCGCGGCGGCCGACACGGCCGCCGCGCCCGACGGAAACGGGATGCCTAGTTCGCACCGCTCACGATGCTGTGGGAGGCGGCGCCGTCGTGGCCCGCCCAGGTGGCGCTCTTCTTGTAGAAGGAGCCGCCGTTGTCCCAGTGGTCGTGGCCCTTGTCGCCCTTGTGGCCGTGGCCGCCGCCGTTGCCGTCGAAGGCGACAGCGGTCACGTTGTGGCTCGCGGCGCCCTCGATGCCGGCGGCGCTGGACTCACCCGAGAAGAAGCTGTCCGCCATGGCGGTGGCCGGGGCGCCGAAGGCCAGGGCCGGAACGGCGACGGAGGCGAAGGCGATCCGAGTGAGAGTCTTGCGGTTCATCCTGTGTCCTTTCGAGGCGGACCGACGATCTGTCGGTCCGGTGGCACCGATCCCCCCAGCTCGACCCTCGGGAGAACCGTTCTCCTGGCGCCATCCGTAGATCTGCCCCGAGTTCCCGCTCGCTAACTCTTAGTAGTCACTAAATAGCTTAAAGTAATAATTGGCTGTTTTGGGTCGGATTTTTCCTGCTTGAGGTTGGACCGTGCCCGCGACCGGGGACACGGGGCCGACCGGTCCCCGGAGAGGTCGCGACGGGGCCGAGGCACGCCGCGCAACCCGGGAGCATCGTAGACGCCGCGAACCGGCGCCGACACCGGCCACGCCGGTGCGGCCCCGACGCCGACGGCGCGCACCGGCGGGGCCGGTACGCGCCGTCGGCGTCGGGGTCCGGCCTCAGAGGCCGTTGGTGAAGCTGGCGGCCAGGGGACCGGCCACGGACGAGCCGCCGCCACCGCCCTCGACCACCACGGCGAAGGCCACGTCGCCCTTGAAGCCGACCATCCAGGCGTGGCTGGGCAGCTCCCCGTCCTCGTCGGCGTCCTCGGCGGTGCCGAACTCGGCCGTACCCGACTTGGCGTACACCTCGCCCTGGAAGGGCACGTCCTCGGCGGTGCCCTCGGTGACGACCGCGCGCATCATCGTCCGCAGCGCCTCGGCCTGGGCGATCGCGCGGGGCTCGGGCAGGCCCTCCTGGGCGGGCTCGGTCACCAGCACCGGGTGGCGCCAGGAACCGTCGGCGACCGCGGCGGGCACCGTGGACATGTGCAGCGGCGAGGTGAGGATCTGGCCCTGGCCGATGCTCTGGGCGCCCAGCATGGTGGCGCTGTCCACCGGCGGGAAGGACGGTTCGAGCGTGGGCACGCCGATGTCCAGCGGCGCGTTCATGCCGAACTGCTCGGCGCTGGCCTGGAGCGTGTCCGAGCTGAGCCGGTCGCCGACCTGCTCCACCAGCGCGGTGTTGCAGGAGGTCGCGAAGGCCTCGGTCACCGTCTGGGCGCCGTACTCGGCGTCGCCAGCGTTGACGAACGGCCACCCGCCCAGGTCGTACTCCTTGGGGCAGTTCAGCGTGGCGTCCATGCCCATCCCGTTGTCCAGCAGCGAGCTGTAGGTAATGATCTTGAACGACGAACCGGGCGGGTACTGGCCCTCGAAGGCCCGGTTGAACCCGCCGGGCACGTTCGCCGCGGCCAGGATCTCACCGGTGGAGGGGCGCACCGCCACCAGACCCACCGGGTCGGCGGAGTCGATGACGGCGTTGGAGGCCGCGTTCTGGACGGCCATGTCGATGCTGGTGACGACGTCCTCGCCGTCGGCGCCGTCCAGGGTGGCCACCGTGTTCTCCGCGGTGGCCTCCAGGGAGTCGGGGTCCTCGGCGGCGGCCGCGTCGACCATGAGGACGGTCGTGGCGGCCTCACCGGCCAGCCGCTCCTCGTAGGTGCGCTGGAGGCCGCTGACGCCCACGGTGTCGCCGACGCTGTAGGCCGGGCCCAGCCGCTCGACGTCCTCCGCGGTGGCCTCGCCCAGGGAGCCCGCGATCATCTGCAGCGAACCGGAGACGGTGCCGTCCAGGACGGTGCCGTCGGCGGCCAGGACGCTGCCGCGCTCGCCCCACACGGCGGTGCGGGCCAGGACCTGGCCCTCGCCCAGGCCGGGGTAGGCGACCTCGGGGGAGAACTCCACCCACCACTCGCCGTCCTCGCGGACCAGCGGCAGCTCGCCCTCCCAGCCCCAGTCGTCGGCGTTGGTCAGCGACACGGTGACCTCGTAGGGCGCGCTGCCGGCACCGCCGTCGGCGGTCACCGTGCCGACCTCCACCGCGATGGAGTCCACACCCAGCCCGGAGTCGATCCCGCCGAGCACCGCGGCGGCGTCGCCGCCCCGGGTGACCGCGGCCAGGCGCTCGTAGTCCTGCGCCTCCCAGGCGGCCTCGTACTCGGCGGCGGCCTCCTCGGGTTCGGGCATCGTCAGGACGTACCAGGACGCGCCGCCGCCCACGAGCAGCAGCACCACGACGGCGGAGAGCACGCCGATGAGCAGTCCGCGCCGCGACTTGCGCGGCGGGGGGCCGGGGGCGTAGCCGTCGTCCCCGTGGCGGTCGGGGTCGTCCGGTCCGCCCGCGCCCGGGCCGCCGCCGCTGTAGAGGTACTCGAAGCCGTCCGGGGATCCCTGGCCGTGCTGGGGGCCGGTCTCCCCGCGGCCGCCGCGGTCCGGCGCCGGGTCGTGCGGTCCGCCCGGGTAGGGGGTGCCGCCGTGGTGGACGGGCTGACCCGGGTAGGGGTCGTCGTCCCAGGAGTCGTGCGCCCCGCCGCCTCGGGGGGCGTCCCAGCCGCCGGAGGGGCCCTGCGCCGAGGGATAGGGGGCGTTCCAGTCCTCGGCGCCGCCCCGGTCGGGGGCGCGCGGCGGCTCGTCCCAGGAGGCGGGCTCCTGCGGGCGCCCCGCGCTGCCGTGGGCGCCGGAGTCCCCGTGCCGGGAGGGCTCCCAGGCGTGCGCGGACGGGGCGCCCCATCCGTCGTCGGCTGCTCCTGCGCGCGGGGGCTCGTCCCACGAGGCGGGGGAGTCCCAGGACCCGGCCGACCGCTGCGGGGGGTCGGGCTGCGGGGGAGGAACGGGCGCGGACGGGGCCGCCGCTTCCTCGGGCGGGGGCCCCTGGGTGCGCTGGGGGATGCGGTAGGGGTTACCGGGGCGCGGGGGGTGCGCCGGGGGCTCGTGCGATGCTTCGGGCGGCCCGGAGGAATCCGGTTGCCGGGGGGACCGTTCGTCCACGCCTGACCGTCCTTCACTGGGTTGGCTGGAGATACCACGATGCCCCGCTCCCACCTCGGTGGGAGCGGGGCACGAGAGTGAGGGTCGGCATGGCGGTCGCCTCTCGGCGCGGGGCACAACGGGGCTCCTGGCCGTACGGTCACCCACCCGGAGGCGGGGCCGGACGCGGTATTCCGCGAAGGCAATTGTTGAGGCCCGGGGGACACTTGCTACCACACCGACCAACAGTGACTCTAACCCATCGGGCCGGGCCGTTGTTCCGTCACCGCCGGATGCCGCGCATGCGCAATCTCACGGTATCCGCGGGCGGAGGGGGGAATGCGGTGGCCGGTCCCGCAGAGGGGCGCGGGACCGGCCGGGAAGCCCGCGAACCGGGGTCACCCCTGGCGCGCGATGCTGGTCTGCTCGTCCCGGGACAGGAGCTTGAGGCGCTTGCGTCCGCGCTCGGCGCCCAGCTCCTCCTCGCGGGCCTCGATCCGCTGCCAGCCCTCCCACGTGGTGTAGTCCACGCCGCGCGCCTCCAGCAGGGCCCGGAAGGCGACCGGGTCGGGCTCGGAGGCGGGGGTGAGGGCCTCGCGGTCGGCCACCAGGTTGGTGACCGTCTCCAGTGCGTCGCCCTTGGTGTGGCCGATGAGGCCCACGGGGCCGCGCTTGATCCAGCCGGTGGCGTAGACGCCGTCCATCGGCTTCTCGTCCAGGTCCAGGACCCGGCCCCCGGCGTTGGGGACGACGCCGCGCTCCTCGTCGAAGGGCAGGTCGGCCAGGGGCGAGCCCAGGTAGCCGATGGCGCGGTAGACGGCCTGGACCTCGTGGTCCACGTACTCGCCGGTCCCCCGGACGCCTCCGTCGCCGGTCAGCTCCATGCGCTCGGTCCGGAAGCCCGTGACGCGGTCCTCGCCGAGCACGGCCACCGGGCTGTGCAGGAAGTGCAGGTGCAGGCGGCGCTCGGCGCCGCGCGGGTCGCGGATCGCCCAGTTCTGCAGGACCTTGACGTTGGTCTTGACCTGGTTGGAGTCCTCGCAGGCCTGGAGGCTCCCCTCGTCCATGTCGAAGTCCTCGGGGTAGACGATGACCTCGACGCCGGGCTGCTTGTCCAGCTCGCGCAGCTCCATGGGGGTGGCCTTGCACTGGGCGATGCCGCGGCGGGCGAAGACGTGGACGTCGGTGATCTGCTTGGCGCGCAGCCCCTCGTACACGTTGTCGGTGATGTCGGTCTCCAGCAGGTCCTCGGCGCTCTTGGCGAGGATGCGGGCGACGTCGACGGCGACGTTGCCCGCGCCGATCACGGCGACGCTGGTGCCCTCCACGTGCCAGGACGGCGACACGTCGGGGTGGGAGTCGTACCAGAAGACGAAGTCGGCGGCGCCGTGGCTGCCGGGCAGGTCGACGCCCGGGATGTCCAGCGGCCGGTCGCGGTCGCTGCCCGTGGCGAAGACGACCGCGTCGTAGTGGTGGCGCAGGTCCTCCAGCTTGAGGTCCACGCCGTACTCGACGTTGCCGTAGAAGGTGATCTCCGGCTTGTCCAGGATCTTGTGCAGCGCCCCCTGGATCTGCTTGATCCGGGGGTGGTCCGGGGCGACGCCGTAGCGGACCAGGCCGTAGGGGGAGGGCAGCTTGTCGAGGATGTCGATGCTGACGGACGTGCCGCACGCGGACAGGGTCTCGTCCTTGGTGAGCAGGTCCGCGGCGTAAATCCCCGCGGGGCCCGCACCCACGATTCCCACTCGCAGTGGTCGCGTCATCGCACAGCTCCAAGTCTTCGCGCCAGAGTCGGACGCCATCAAAAGGTAAGGCTTGCCTAATCTATCCGGTGTCGGCACCGGGAAAACCTACTATAAAGGTAGAGAATTCCGCTCCCCATCCCGGGCCCGCACGGCGGGCCACGGAGGCCCCGCGGGGCCGTAGGCCCAGGCAGAACCCGGTAGGACCAGGTAGGGAGGCTGCCGCCGGTGCCCTGAGAGGTCCCTCAACAAAAGGTCAACGCCCTGTCACCGGTTCCCCAGTTCCGAACGGGCTGTGAAGAAAGTCACCGCCCGCCGGGGCGGTCCGCGTCCCGGGGGCCGCGCCGGGGGAGGGGGAGCCGACTCCCCCGAAAGCCGACCCTACTCGCCCGAGGGGCGCCCCTGCTCCAGTTCGGCCTTGACCGAGGCGGCGAACCGGGGCACCTGCTCCTGCCCGGACAGCTTGGCGATGGCGGCCATGATGGCGTCGGTGGCCTCGCGGCGCGGGCGGGCCCGGTCCGCCCGGCCCTCCCACGGCGACAGGTCCACCGGCTCGCCGAAGCGCACGCCCACGCGGTTGAGGGAGGGCACCCTGCGGCCGGGGGGCAGGATCCGCTCGGTGCCCGCCAGGGCCACCGGCACCACCGGGGCGCCCGTGGTCAGCGCCAGCCAGGCCAGCCCCGTCTGCCCGCGGTAGAGGCGGCCGTCGGGGGAGCGCGACCCCTCGGGGAAGATCCCGAAGACCTCGCCGCTCTCCAGCACACCGAGGCTGTTGTCCATGGCCTCCTGGGCGCTCTGGCCCGGGCGCCGGTCCACCGAGAGCTGGCCGATGGCCCGCAGCGTGCGGGTGAACAGGCGCCGGGGCAGGGTCCCCTCGTCGAAGAGCTCCTGCTTGGCGATGAAGCGCACCGGCCGGGGGCAGGCCACGCCGATGAAGAGCGGGTCGATCAGCGCCAGGTGGTTGACGGCCAGGATCACCGGACCGCGACGGGGGACGTGGTGCGCGCCCTCCACGCGCTGGGGCCACACCACACGGGTGGCGGGCGCGATGACGGTCTTGGCCGCTCCGTACAGGGTCACTCGGTCGCCTCTTCTCGGGGTGGGATGGGTCCGTGCGGGGGTGACGGACGTACGGAGGGCTCCCGTGTCCGTGTCCTGCGAGCCTATCGGGGCCGCGGGGCGCAGGACGTGGCCGGAGGGTGTGATGAGGGCCGGGCACGGGTGCCGTGGCGACGGTCACACGCGCTAGGCTATGGTCTAGACCTCTGGTGCAGGTCAGGGGTCCTTTCCCCGGACGCGCGAGCGAGGAAGAACAGCCATGCCGAAACTGGTCGACGTCAGCCACCAGATCACCGACGGGATGACCACCTCTCCGGGCCTGCCGGAACCCGCCGTCGAGGAGAGCACCGCCGTTCCGGGATCCGTCCCCGGCCACGGCACCAGCAGCGGCCGCGTCACGATGGTCGGTGCCACCGGCACCTACGTGGAGACGCCCGCCCACCGCTACCGTGACGGCGCGGACCTGGCCGACCTGGACCTGGCCCGCGTGGCGGACCTGCCCGGCGTGGTCGTCGCCGTCGGCTCCGCACGGATCGGCCCCGAGGCCTTCTCCGGACTGGACGTGCGCGGACGCGCCGTGCTGGTGCGCACCGGCTGGGACCGGCACTGGCGCACCGAGTCCTACGGCCACCCCGAGCACCCCTACCTGACCGAGGAGGCGGCCAAGGCGCTCGTGGACGGCGGCGCCACCCTGGTGGGCATCGACGCGGTCGGCGTGGACGACCCCTCTCCCGCCGCCGAGGGCGCCCGCCCGGCGCTGGCCGTCCTGCTCGCCGCCGGTGTCCCCGTCGTCTCCCACCTGTGCCTGCTCGACCAGCTCCCCGAGGAGGGCTTCACCTTCTTCGCGGTGCCCGCCAAGATCCGCGGGATGGCCGCCTTCCCCGTGCGGGCCTTCGCCCTCGTGGAGTGACCGGCCGCGCCACCGGAGGCCGGGGGCGGGCGCGGAGCGGGGTCACAGGTCGGCGTCCAGGTCCTTCTGGGCCCGGCGGTGCTCGCGCTGGGCCCGCCGCTCGGCCTCCTGGCGCGCCGCGCGCTCGTCCTGGGCGACCGCGCTGGTCATCGCGTTGGACAGTGCCCGCAGCTCCATGTTGATCCTGGGGTAGGCGGGCAGCCGGGGGATCGCTCCCATACGGGGCGTGCGGCGCTCCCTCATCGAGGAGATGAGCTCGCCGAAGGCCAGGTCCACCCGTTGCAGGGTGATGACGCCCGCCGACTCGGGCCGGTCCCGGGCCAGCGCCGACAGTGCCAGGTAGCCGGTGCGCTGGGTGGCCACCACCACCGGCCACAGCGGCAGCGTGGACGCCGCGCGCGGCGCGTCCCCGATCGCGCTGTCGTAGACCCCGCGCAGGTTGACCAGGGCCGCGCGCATGTCCCTGCGCAGCCGGTAGCGCCGCTCGGGGCCGATCTCCACGTCCTGGTCCAGGACCGCCATGATGCACTCGCGCGAGGTCTCCAGCACGCTCGTGATGGCCTGGGGCAGACGGGTCGCCGACGCCCTGCGCCACAGCAGCAGCGAGCCCAGCAGGCCGAACACCGAACCCACGACGGTGTCGATGATGCGCGACCCGGCCAGGTCGGTGATCGGGTCGGGCGCGGCGGTCGCGGCCAGCAGCAGCGCCATCGGCGTCACCAGGACCGAGGCGTAGAAGAAGTTGCGGCCCACCACCAGCTGGGTGAGCCCCTGGAACAGCCCGGCGAGCACGATGACCACGACCAGCGGCGGGTGCGTCGCGATCAGCGCGGCGCCGATGAACACGCCCACGAGGGTGCCCAGCGACCGCTGGAGCGCCCGGTTCATGGTCAGGACCACGCTGCCCGCCTGGAGGACGGCGGTCGCGGTCAGGCCCACCCAGTAGTAGTGGTCCAGGCCCAGCAGGAGGCTGAACGCGCCCGCCGCGGTCACCGTGATCCACATGCGCAGCGCGGTGGGGCGCACCAGCGAGTCCGAGCCCAGGCTGGAGCGCAGCGCGTCCCACAGCGCCGGATAGCGCTGGTCGTGCAGGGTCGCGGCGTGCTCGTCGTCGTCGTGGGTGGAGCGGCGCGCGGCCTGCGCGGCCCGGGCCAGCTGGCCGTAGAGCCGGGCCTCCAGGGAACGGGGGCGCAGGCCCCGGCGCAGCTCGTCGAGCTCGTCGGGGTCGGGCCCCAGGGAGGGGTCGGCCACGGCCGGGGCCATGCGCTCGGCGAAGTCGGCGGCCTTCTCGGGCAGGGTCGTGGGGCGCGCCATGCACACCTGGGTGGTGGCCAGGTGCACGTCGGAGACCCACCGCAGCAGGGACCGCAGCCGGGCGGCCTCGGGGCTGGTGCGGTAGCCGCGGGTCTGGGCCAGCAGGACGATCCGCCAGGCCTCGGCCACCGCCACCGACGCCTCGTGCTGGGCGTGGTCCAGGTCGGGCGTGCCCACGGCGCGCAGCAGGGAGGCGAGCTGGCGGTAGGCCCCGGCCACGGCGCGGTACTCGGGGTGGCGGGCGCGCACGGGCGCACCCGACATCGACACCGACCAGCCGATGGCCGCGCCGAGGGCGGCCACGAGGGCGTGCAGGGGGACGTCGGCCAGGCCGCCGGGGGCGATGGTGGAGATCGCGCCGACCAGGACGAAGAAGAGGGGGCCCGGCCTGTCCACCCGCCAGGCCGCGCACAGCCAGGTGGCGATCCCGGCGGTCAGGCCGATGGAGAACACGGGCCCCCAGGAGGCCAGGGCCGAGGCCAGGGAGCCGAGGGTGACGCTGGCGACGAAGCCCAGACCGACCAGGGCGAGGGCCGCCGACCGGTAGGCGTAGGGCGTCTTCTTCTCGTACAGGACGGTCATGGAGCCCAGGGCGGCCAGGGTGCCGACCTCCGAGCCGAACAGCCACGTGGCCAGGGCGAAGGAGAGCGACATGGACACGGCGGCCTTGACCGCGGTGGTCCACGCCCAGGCGCCGGACTGGAGTCCGAACAGCGCCCGCAGGTCGACCCTGGGGTGGGGCCGTTCGGCCACCTCGACGCGTTCGGCTCCGTGCCCTTCGCCGGGGGAACCACCCACGTTCATCGGTCCGGTGTCTCCAGTGGTTCCCAGATCTCGCACGTTTCCCATCCTAGACCGGGACGAACCGGCACTTAGGTGACTTACTGAACATCCGTGGGGCGGGCCGTGGGCGGGGACCGGGCCGTTCGGGGCGCGGACCGCTACGTGGCGGTGTGCTCCGCGTCCTGCCCGGCCGGAGGCGTCCCGGCCCGCTCCGCGCGCCGTTCGGCCAGCTCGGCGCGGGCCACGGCCCGCTCGCGCGCCTCCTCGGCCAGAGCCAGGCGCGCGGCCGCGGCCTCCCGCGACTCGGCCAGGGTGATCTCGGCGTTGCGGCGCTGGGCGTCCAGGTCGGCCGCCAGGCGCTCGCGGTCGGCGCGGAGCCGCTCCAGCTCGGCGGTGAGGCGTTCGCGCTCGGCGGCGGCCGCCGAGCGGTCCGACTCCAGGCGCTCGCGGGTCCGCTCCAGTTCGGCGTCGAAGCGCTCCCGGTCGGCGGCCAGGGTCCGGGCGGCCTCGCCCGCGCGCTCCTCGGCGGTCTCGGCGCGGGCCCGGGCGCTCTCGGCCGCCAGGACGGCCTCGTCGCGCCGACGGGCGTGCTCGGCGGTCTCGGCGCGCAGCCCCTCGGTCTCGGCCCGGGCGTGCTGGAGCCGCCGGGAGGCCTCGGCCCGCTCGTGCTCCAGCTCCTCGCGGGCGCGGGCGGACTGCTCGGCGATGCGGCGTTCGGCGGCGGCCAGCCCCGCGTTGGCCTCGGCGACGGCGGCGTCGCGTTCGGTCCGCGCCCGGTCGGCGAGGGCGCGCTGGCGGTCGCGCTCGGCCTCGGCGGCGTCCCGGGCGGCCAGGGCCTCCTCGGCGATGCGCTCGGCCTCCTGGGTGGCCGAGACGGCGGAGGCGGCGGCGTCCTCGGCCACGCGCCGGGCGCTCTCGGCCTCGCGGCGGCGGTTCTCCGCCTCCAGGCGGGCGGCGTCGGCCTCGGCGGCGTGCCGGGCCCCGGCGAGGCGGGCGGCCTCCACCTGGGCCTCGGCCGCGGCCGGGTCGGTCATCGTGGAGAAGGCCTCGGTGGCCGACCGCAGGGTGGCGGTGAGCTGCTCGCTCTGGACGGCGAAGCGGGTGAGCAGGTCGTCGGCGCGCAGTCGGGCGGAGGTGACCGGCTCGGTGCTGAAGGAGGGGGAGGACCCGGCGGCGTGGGGGGAGGGCGCGGCGGAGTCGGCGGTGGAGGGCTCCTGGGCGGCGCGGGCCAGCTCCTCCTGGCGTTCGGCCTCCTGGGTCTGGCGCTGGCGTTCCTTCCAGGCGCGCCAGCGGGTGTGCTCGGGGAGGTCGCAGTACTGCGGCGGGCGGCCGGGCGAGGAGGCGCGGGGCACGGGCCGGTCGCAGCCGGGGAAGTTGCAGGTGTTGGAGTCGGAGGCCACGGGGTGAGCGTAGCGGTTCGCCCCCGCGCGGCGCGGAGGTGTGTCGGGCACGGCGACCGGGCACCCGCGCACCCGCGCTCCACCGGGGCTGGACGGCCGCCGGTGGTTGCGCGCCAGCCCCCTCGGGCGGACCGCCGACCGCGGCCCGTGGACGCGGGCCGACGCGAGAGCCCCCTTCCCGGCCCCGGAGGCCGGAAAGGGGGCTCGGGCTCCCGCGGGCGCTAGTGCCGTGGCCGGGAAGGTTCGCCCGGGTGCCCTCACGCCGCTACGGATAGCGGTCGGCCTCCCCAACGAACACCCTTCTCGCTGCGTACCCGGGCGCGTTCACGGCGCTGGGCCGCGAGCACGTCCGGGTCGCGGGCGTTGGCGTTGCGCCACCGTAGATAGGCGTGCAGCGCCCGCGTTTGCACCGTGTGGTTGGGGTGGTGGGAGTTGGCGATGGTGAACTGGCGCAGCGGCCCGAAGTGCGCCTCGATCGGGTTGGCCCAGGAGGCGTAGGTGGGGGTGAAGCACAACTCGACCTTGTTGCGCTGGGCCCAGGAGCGGATCGTGGGGCCCTTGTGTGCGGACAGGTTGTCCATGATCACGTAGATGGGGGCGCCGTCCGGGCGGGCGGCCCGGATCGTCTTGAGCGCGGTGAGTGTGTTGGCTGCGCCCTTGCGCCGGTGGTTGATGCCCCACAGGGTGTCGTCTCCCACCGAGTAGCAGCCGTGGAAGTAGGTGACGCCATGGGTGCGCCGGTAGGTGGCCGGAAGGCGGTGCGGGCGGCTCTTGCGGGCCCAGCCCGTCCCGGCGGTGGGCCGGATGCCCAGCGGTCCGAACTCGTCGAAGGCGAAGACCCGGTCGGCGAAGTGCTCCATGACGTGCTCGATGCGGTCGAGTTTGGCATCGGCCTCGGGGTCGGGCGAGTCCTTCCAGGTCGTGGTGCGTTGGAAGGTGATGCCATGCCGGTGCAGGAGCGTTCGCAGGGTCTCGCGGCCCATGCGCAGGCCCGGTCCGGGCCGGTGGGCCAGGTGGGCGGCGAGTTTGCGCAGCGACCAGCGGGTGAAGGGCTGGCCGAGCTTGGTCGGGCGGGTGGTGGCCGTCTTCAGGACGAGGTCTTCCTCGTCGGGGGTGAGTAGGCGGGGACGGCCTCCCGCCCATTTAGGGTCCAGGCAGCTCAGCCCTTGGGTGTTGAAGGCGTGGATGACCTCGCGCACGGTCTTCTCATCAGCGGCGACCAGGCGGGCGATGACGGGGGCGGTGTTGCCGCTGGCCGAGGCCAGGATGATCATCGCTCGCCGGTAGCGGACGGTGTTGGTGCTGCCCCGGCGGACGATGCGTTGGAGTTTTTGGCCCTCGGGGTTGGTGAGTCTGCGGGCTTTGAGGGGTGCGGACACCGCGGCTCCCAGGGTTGACTGCTGGTGTTGCGGTCAACCCTGGCATCGATCACTGACCCGGGCGAACCTTCCCGGCCACAGCACTAGTCGTGGGCGCCGAAGGCGTCCACGCGGCAGACCATCGTGGTCACGAAGGGGCGGAAGCCCTCCTCCTCCAGGAAGCGGATGTCCTCGGAGGCGGTGGCCAGCGCGGAGAACTCGATGTCGCGCACGCCCGTGCCCGCGAGTTGGCGGCGCACCTCCTCCAGCAGTTTGGAGCCCACACCGCTTCCGGTGTACTCGGGGTCGATGGCGAAGGTCTGCACCACCGCGCCCCGCGCGCCGCGGTCCCAGCTGCCCTGGGCGTTCTCGCGGATGGTGACCATCGCGTACCCGGCCAGGTCGCCGTCGCTCTCGGCGAGGACCGCCAGGGTCTCGGGGTCGGCGAGCCAGGCCCTGTACTGGGCGCGGCGGCGCCTCCAGGACTCGTCCAGGCTCACGGGGCCGATGATGTCCGCCAGGTGCGGGGCCGTCAGGGTGTGCTGCTGGTGGAGGGCGCCCCACAGGTCCGCGAGTTCCTCCACCTCGTGGGCTCCCAGGTAGCGGAAGCTGAGCACACCGACGTCGGACTGTCGAGGTTTGGTCATCAGCGAATTTTGCATATTTTTCTCACCCGTTTCACCAGCATTGGGTGCTGATCCCCCCGGGGCTCGCCCCTGGTTGAGCTGTGGAACCGACTGTACGTGTCCGTATCGACCGGAACGCGCCCGACACGGAGAAAGAGGTGTCGGAGATTGTCGAAAGAGAAGAAGCTCAGTTCTTTCTTTGGTTGTGGAGCCCGCTGACGATGTGCAGGGAATCACGCCCCTAACCTGCGCAACGTGTACGAAACCACCCTGAAATCTGTACGCGCTGCCATAAGTTGGAAATCATGATCGACGTTCGGCGGCTACAGCTCCTCCAGGCACTGGACCGCCACCACACGGTGGCGGCGACCGCGGAGGCGCTCAACGTCACCCCGTCGGCGGTCTCCCAGCAGCTCGCCGCCCTGGCCAAGGAGGCCGGGGTCCCCCTCGTCGAACGCAACGGCCGCCGCTTCCTGCTCACCGGCGCCGCCCGGGTCCTGCTCAAGCGCGCGCACGTCATCTTCGCGGAGATGGAGCGCGCCACCGCCGACCTGGCCGAGTACGCCGAGGGCGACCGCGGCGTCGTCCGGATCGGCGCCTTCTCCACCGGGATCAGCGACCTCATCGCCCCGGCCCTGGCGCGCCTGCGCACGAGCCACCCGGACTGGTCCTTCCAGGTCGTCCAGGCCGAACCCGAGCACAGCGCCGAGATGGTGCGCTCGGGCCGCCTGGACATGGCCCTGACCATGTCCACCGGCCACATGCCCGCCAGCGGCGACCCGGACTTTCGCGTCGACCCGGTCATGGTCGAGCTGTTCGACGCGATCCTGCCCTACCAGCACCCGCTGGCCGCCCGCACCAGCCTCCACCTGGCCGAGGACCTCGCCGACGAGGACTGGATCCTGTCCGCGCCCGGCACCGCCTGGCACGAGTGCGTGTCCGGCGCCGCCCACCAGGTGGGCTTCCAGCCCCGCGTGGCGCACACCGTGGACGACTTCAGCGCCGTGTTCTCCCTGGTGCAGGCGGGACTGGGCGTCGCCCTGATGCCGCGCCTGGCCTGGACCGGACTGAGCACGCCGAGGATCGTCGTGCGGGGGGTGCGCGAGAGCGCCCGGCGGCACATCGTCGCCCTCTCCCGCGCGGGAGCCTCGCCCGAACCCCTGCTCACCGCCATGCGCGAGGCCGCCAGCAAGGTCCCCGTGCCGTCGGTGGGGCCCTTCGCCATCGCGGGTTGAGCACCGCCCCGCCCGGCCGCCTGGCCGCCCGCTCCGCTCGGCCACCCGTCCCGTCCGGGCGCCGCGCTCCCTCCGGGCCCGCCCGGCCCCCGACCTACCCGGCCAGCACGCCCGCGGCCGACTCGCGCAGGTACTCCGCCACCAGGCGGATGGGCTTCCACGCCCATCCGCCGGTGCGGCCCGCCAGGTGGACGCGGCGGACCCCGCCCAGCTCGCCCAGGGGCGCGTGCGCCACCCCGCGCCGGGTCACCGCCGACAGGCGCGGCACCACGCCCACCCCCAGGCCCTCCGCCGCCAGCTGCTCGAACAGCTCCAGGTTGTCGATCCGGTGGACGACGCGCGGCGTGAACCCGGCCTCGGCGCACATGCGCTGCACCAGCGCCTCCTCGTCGCGCCGGTAGGGGCTGACGATCCACGCCGCGTCCGCCAGCTCCCGCAGCCGCCGCCGGGTCAGGGTGCGGCTGTCGGCACCCTCCGAGGGCTGGGCGAGCAGCAGGTCCTCGCTCCCGACCGGGTGCACCGTCAGCGTCCCCGGAAAATCCCGGGGAAGCAGGCTGTACTGGTACACCACCCCCAGGTCCGCCCGCCCGTCCTGGAGCAGCTCCAGCGCGTGCTCGGACTCGTGCTCGGTCAGGTGGACGTCGATCCCGGGGTGGTCGCGCCGCAGACGGCGCAGCGCGGGCAGCACCAGGGGCGCCGCCGTGGTGTACATCACCAGGTCGACGCGGCCGACCGGCTCGCCCTCGCCGTCGAACTCCGCCCGCGCCGCCTCCACCCGCGCCAGGATGCCCACCGCGTGCTCGGCCAGCCGACGCCCGGCCGGGGTCAGGCGCACCCGCCGCCCGTCCGGCGCGATCAGCGGCACGCCCGCCTCCCGCTCCAGGACGGCGAAGTGCTTGGAGACCGCCGACGTGCTCATGCCCGTGACCTCGGACACCGCGGCCATCGTGCCGAGCCGTTCCAGTTCGACCAGCAGGCGCAACCGGGTGAAGTCCATCCGCGGAGACTACCCGACCGTCCACCGGAACTACACGGTCCGTCAACCAATGGTCCGTGGACAGAAACGAACCGCGTCGGTGCAATGGTCGGGTGATCCGCTCTCTCGCTCCCTCGCTCCGCCGTGCCCGCTTCGGGGTCCCGGCGCCCCTCATGCTGCTCATCGGCATGTTCACCCTGCACACCGGCAGCGCGCTGGCCGTCACGGCCTTCGCCCAGGCCAGCCCCGCCACCGTCACCTGGCTCCGGCTGAGCTGGGCCGCGCTCCTGCTGCTGGCCCTGGGCGGCCGCTCCCTGTGGCGGGCGGTGCGCGCGGCGTCGCGGCGCGAACTGGGCGCCGTGGTGATCCTGGGCACAGCGAGCGCGGGGATGATGCTGTTCTACTCCGAGGCCACGGCGCGGATCGAACTCGGCACCGCCACCTCCATCGAGTTCCTCGGCACCCTCGTGGTGGCCGTGGCCGCCATGCGCCGACGCCGCGAACTCGTGTGGATCCTCGCCGCGGTCGCGGGCGTGCTCTGCCTGACCCGCCCCTGGCAGGGCGAACTCGACCTGGTCGGGGTCGGTTTCGCCCTGGCCGGTGCGGTGTGCGTGGTGGGCTACATCGTGCTGACCCAGCGGGTGGGCGCCGGTTTCGGCGCCGTGCACGGCCTGGCCCTGACCATGACGGTGGGCGCGGTGGTCAGCGCGCCGCTGGGCGCCCCCGGCCTGGTCGCCGACTTCGACCTCGACCTGGTGCTGTTCACCCTGCTCATCGCGCTGCTGTTCCCGATGGTGCCCTTCCTGCTGGAGATGGTGGCCCTCCAGCGGATGAGCCGCACCGCCTACAGCACCTTCTCCAGCCTGGAACCGGCGGTCGCCCTGGTGATGGGCCTGCTGGTCATCGGCCAGGCGCCCGCCCTGATCCAGGTCGTCGGCATGGTGCTGGTGGTGGTCGCGGGCGCCGGGGCGGCACGGGGCGACGGCTCCCGGAGGCCCGCCGTGCCCGACCGGGCGGTGGCCACCGCCGCCGACCCGCACCGGCCCGAGGAGGAGGCGCGGCTGGAGGCCCCGGTCCCGGCTGCCCAGAGCCGGGCGGTCTGAGGAGACGGGGTCACTCGGCCTCGGGGACGTGGACGTGGGCCCCCGAGGCGATCTCGCGCAGAGCCCGGACGTGCTGGTCGAAGGCGGCCCGCCCCTCACCGGTCAGGGACAGGGACGTGCGGGTGCGCCGCCCCACCGCGGTCTTGTGCACCTTCACGTAGCCCGCGTTCTCCAACACCGTGACCTGCTTGGACAGGACCGAGTCGGAGACCTCGACGGTGTCGCGCACGAAGCGGAACTCCGCGCGGTCCACGGCGGCCAGCGCCGCCACGACCGAGAAGCGAACGGGGGAGTGGATCACCTCGTCCAGCCTGCCGCGGGGGTGCTCCATCAGGCGCTCCTGCTGCGGCGCAGGGACGCGTAGGCCGCCACCAGGGGCGGCGCCGCGCAGGCCAGGGCCGCGGTCACCCACCAGGCGGGCTCCCCGGGGAAGGCGTACAAGCCGACGAAGAGGGTGACCGCGTACAGCACGCCCCACACGCCCATCGTCCACAGGTGCAGGGACGCGTACCCCCGCGGCTGCACCGGCTGGCGCACGGCGAACACCGTCATCACCGCCATGGCCGCCCCGAACCCCGCGGTGGAGGCGGTGATGGCCCAGGGGGAGGGGAACAGGCCCACCACCAGTACCAGGGCCAGCGTCGCGACGCCGAACACCGCGCCGTAGACCGCGTACCACCCGCCCCGCGAGCGCGCCCGCGTCCCCACCGTCTCCGCCCGCTCCAGCGCGTCCAGCGCCTCGTTCCTGCGCATGCCGTTCTCCGTTCGCTCAACCTGTTGCCATCATGACACTCACTTTCCAACTTGGCAAGTGATTGTCTCACCGGAAGGCAGGACTGGGACGCATGCGCAAGCCCCGTCCCACAAGCGACATCCGTCACCCGCGCCACTTCGCCGCACCGGTACGGAGCGTCTCCGGAATGCACTAGCTTGGTGCGAACCATGGCCGCGAAATCTGATCTCGAACTCCTCCGCGCCTACGAACCGGTGCTCATGTGCACCAAGGGGGAGCTCTTCTTCCCCACCGACGTGGACGCCTACGTACGCAACTGCAGCCTGTGGATCGAGGAGCCGGGCGGCGGCGAACGCCGCCTCGTCCCGGCCGGGGAACTCACCCTCGACCGCCTCGGCCGGGCCGAGGCGGAGTGGCCCGGACGCCACAAGCACCTGCGCTTCGTCCAGGAGGAGACCCTGCGCGAGGAGGCCCGCCGCTACAAGGGCGTGGCCCGCACCGTCATCCCCAAGAGCGGCCGCCTGGCCGCCGTCGGCGTCCTGGGCCGGGTCCTGGACATCCTGATGAAGCTCTCCCTGCTCATCCGCGGTGCCGTCCCCGGCGGTCTCACCTTCGCCGCGGTGACCCGCTACCGCGAGCGCGTCGACAACGGCGGCGTCACCTACTACGGCCGCGTCACCCGCGAGGGCGGCTACACCATCCTCCAGTACTGGTTCTTCTACGCGATGAACGACTGGCGGACCATCTACGGCGGCGTCAACGACCACGAGGCCGACTGGGAGCGCGTCACCGTCTACGTCGTGGACAACCCCGACGGCACCACCCGCCCCGTCTGGGTGGGAGCCTCCTCGCACGAGTACCACGGCGACGACCTGCGCCGCTGCTGGGACGACCCCGACCTGCACCGGGACGGCTACCACCCCATCGTCTACGTCGGCGCGGGATCGCACTCCCACCAGATGCTGCCCGGCGACTACCTCATCCAGGTCGACCCCTCCTTCCTGCGCGGCCCCATGCGCGCCTGGCGGTGGATCACCCACCGCATCTTCCGCGCCGACAGCGTCCTGAACCGGCACGGCATCGGCGTCCCCTTCGTCGACTACGCCCGCGGCGACGGCATGCGCCTGGGCCCCGGCGGCGACCGCGAGTGGTCGGCCGTCCTCATCGACGACGACACCCCCTGGCTGACGGGGTTCCGCGGCCTGTGGGGACGCGACACCGGCGACTTCTTCGACGGCGAGCGCGCCCCCAGCGGCCCGCGCTACGAACGCGACGGCACCATCCGCCGCTCCTGGGCCGACCCGCTGGCGTGGGTGGGCCTGCAGAAGGTCGCCCCCACCGAAACCGCCGCCCGCGCCGAGCTGCGCGCCCACGTGCGCGCCCTGGACGAGCGGCTGCGCACCCTGGACGCCGACGTCATCAGCCGCCGCGACCGCCTGCGCCAGCTCCACTCGGCCCGCATCGTCCTGGAGCGCGAGGCCCACTCGCGGCCCCGCGCCCGCGAGTACGCCGAACGCATCGCCGCCCTGGAGATGGAGCTGGGCGAGGTCTACGAGACCCGCGTGCTGACCGCCGACGAGCGCGACACCCACCTGCGGGCCCTGGACGCGGACACCCCCCTGGTGCCCTCGCCCACCGGGCACCTCAAGGCCCCGCACCTGCCCTACTCCTCGGGGACGCAGCGCTCCACCCGCTTCCTGCACCTGTGGGTGGCCCTGAGCACCCCGCTCCTGCTGATCTCGCTCGCGCTGCCCATGTTCGTCCTGAACGGGCAGTACACCTTCTACGCGATGATCGGCGTGGTCGTGGTCTTCGCCGCGGTCGACTCCGTGGCCCGCCGCAAGTTCGTCCAGTACCTCATCGGGCTGGCGGTCATCGCGGTGGTCGTCGGACTCGTCGTGGGGGTCGTGGCCGCGTTCGTGGTCAACTGGCGCATCGCCATCACCGTCCCCGTCGCAGTGATCGTGGTGCTGCTGCTCGTGGTCAACGTCCGCGAACTCCTGCGCCGCTGACTACTCTGCCCGCCCCGCCCCGCGCTGGCGCCCACCGCCCGCGCGGGGCAGCATGGGACCCATGAGCGACGCGCTGTTCGACCGCCCGCCCGCGCAGGTGGAGCCCGGCGCCGTGCACGTGCCCGGCTGGCTGGACCCCGAGGAGCAGGCCGACCTGGTCCGGCGCTGCCGCAGCTGGGCGCGCGGGCCCGCCGGGATGCGCCGCCACGCCATGCCGCGCGGCGGGGTGATGAGCGTGCGGATGGTCAGTCTGGGCTGGCACTGGTCGCCGGGGCCCAACCCCCACGCCGAGCGGCGGGGCTCCGGGCACTCCCGGCACCGGCAGGCCTACTCCTACGCGCGGCTCCTGCCCGACGGCACACCCGTCCAGCCCTTCCCCGACCTGCTCGGCGACCTGGCCGCGCGGGCCGTGGAGGCCGCCTACGGCGCCCCGCCCGGCCCGGACGCCGACTCCTACGACGTCGCCCTCGTCAACTTCTACGACGCCGACGCGCGTATGGGCATGCACCAGGACCGCGACGAACTCTCCGGCGAGCCCGTGGTCTCCCTCAGCCTCGGCGACACCTGCGTCTTCCGCTTCGGCAACACCGAGACCCGCAACCGCCCCCACACCGACGTCGAACTGCGCAGCGGGGACCTGTTCGTCTTCGGCGGCCCCTCCCGCATGGCCTACCACGGGGTCCCCCGCACCCGGCCCGGCACCGCGCCGCCCGGCCTGGGCCTGGACGGGCGGCTCAACATCACGGTCCGCGCCTCGGGGCTGCGCGGCTGAGGCCCCCGCCCGGGTCCGACCCGACTGCCCCGCCCGGTTCGGGGCAGTCCCTCCTGAGAGCGCTCGCCCGTCGGTCCGGTGCCGACGGGACAGCGCGCCGTCCGACCACGCACGGGAGGGGAGACCACGGATGAGCGACTCCGCGCCGGAACGCATCATGGACCTGGGCCGCAGGAGGGCCGCGCTGCCCGAGCGCGGCTCGCCCGGCCCGGTCCGCGCCGTCCTCTACCGCGACGGGCGCCGCGAGCGCGAGACCGACACCGTCGCCGAGGCGCGCGGCGCCGCCGAGCGCGACCCCGGCCTCATGGCCTGGATCAGCATGACCGCCCCCCACCGCGACCAGCTCACCGAGGTCGCCCGCCTCTTCGGCCTGCCCTCCCTGGCCCTGGAGGACGCCATCGTCGCCCACCAGCGCCCCAAGGCCGAGGTCTACCGGGGCGTGCTCTTCCTCGTGCTGCGCCCGGCCCGCTACGACACCGTGCGCGAGTCGGTCGAGGTGGACGAGATCCACCTCTTCGCCGGACGGGACTTCGTGGTCACCATCGGCCACACCGAGCACGTGGACTTCGAGAGCGTCCGCGACTTCCTGGAGGCCGAGCCCCGCGTCCTGGCACACGGCACCCTGGCCGTGGTGCACGCCGTCCTGGACCTGGTCGTGGACGGTTACGCACCCGTCGTCTCCGAACTCCAGGACGACATCGACGAGGTGGAGAACCAGGTCTTCGGCGGCGACTCCCGGGCCTCGCGGCGCACCTACCGCCTCGCCCGCGAGGTCATCCTGCTCTCCCGCGCCGTCGAACCCCTCGGAACCGTCCTGGACAGGCTCATGGGGCCGCTGGCCCACGACCCCGAACGCCCCGGTCCACCGGACCCGCGGCCGTTCGCCGACGCCCTCGTCGAACCGGAGGGGACCCGCCCCCCGGCGCGCCGCCAGGGCTTCGCCTCGGCCGACCCCTTCCGCATCCCCGCCGAACGGCGCGGCGAACTGCACCACCGCCTGCGCGACGTCGCCGACCACGTCGCCGCCGTGCGCGAGCGCGTGGACGGCTTCCGCCAGCTGCTGCAGAACATCATGTCGGTCAACAGCGCCCTCATCGACCAGGCGCAGAACGAGGCCATGAAGAAGGTCTCCTCCTGGGGCGGCATCCTGGTCGTGCCCACCCTCATCTCCTCCGTCTACGGCATGAACATCTCCCCGGGCGGCGACTACCACTGGGCGTTCAGCTGGCCGCTGTCTTTGGCCCTCATGGCGCTGACGAGCCTGAGCCTCTACCTTGTCTTCCGTCGCAACGGTTGGCTCTGAGGGCCTGTTGACGGAGGTGGGGATGACGGGGGACGGATCCGCCGAGCGCGAGGTGCTGCGGCTCATGACCGGGCCGTGGGTGGCCCGGGCGGTGGCCACCGCGGTCGAACTGGGCGTGCTCGACCGCCTCGCCGGGGGCGCCGCCGACGCCGCGGCCCTGGCCGCCGGACTGGACCTGCGCCCAGACCGCCTGGAACGCCTGCTGCGCCTGCTCGCGGCCGTGGGGGTCGTGGAGCACCGCGACGGACGCTACCGGCCCACGCAGGTCGGGGCCGCCCTGCACCGGGACCACCCCTCGGGCATGGCCGACCTGGCGCTGCTCTACGACAGCGACATGTTCACCGCCGCGTGGGCGCGCCTGGGCGAGAGCGTGCGCACCGGCGGCACCGCCTTCGAGGCCGCCCACGGCACCGACGTGTTCACCCACCTGGAGCGCCACCCCGCCGACGCGGCGCGCTACACGGCCGGGATGGCCGCGAGCGGCCGCTTCTCCACCGCCGTCCCCGACGTCCACGACTTCACCGGTGCCCGCACGGTGGTCGACCTCGGGGGAGGGGACGGCGAACTCCTGGCCACCGTCCTGGCCCGGGCGCCGCACGCCCGCGGGGTGCTGGTGGAGCGCCCGCCCGCGCTGGCCGCCGCCCGCGCCCGCCTCGGCGCGTACGTCGAGGCGGGGCGGTGCGAGCTGGTGGAGGGCGACTTCCTGCGGGGCGTGCCCCGGGGCGCCGACGCCTACCTGCTCAGCCGGGTCCTGCACAACTGGTCCGACCAGGACGTCCGCACCGTGCTGCGCCACTGCCGCGAGGCGATGGCCCCCGACGGGCTGGTGCTCATCGCCGAGCGCGTCCTGCCCGACGAGGGCGCCGCCTGGCTCACGGCAGTCCTCGACGCGCACATGATGGTGATGACCACCGGGGCCGAGCGCACCGAGCGCGAGTACGAGGCGCTGCTGCGCTCGGCCGGGCTGACCACCCGGGGAATCCGCGACCTGCCGCTGGAGATGCGCCTGCTCGTGGCCGAACCGGTGCGCGGCGGGGCCTGACCCGCACCGCCCCTCACATGCGCCAGGGCAGGTTCAGCCACGGGCTCCGCGGGTCCTCGGCCAGCACCGCGTGCGCCCGCGCCGAGTCGGTGTAGTACGGGCCGAACGCGCCCTCGTCGAAGGCCATCGCCCGCCCCAGCACGAACCCGGCGGACATCTCCTGCCACGACCCGTGGTAGCGCATGGACTGCGCGCCCGCCCGCAGGATGTGCGCGTGCGCCGCGCGCTCGTCGGCGTACCCGGCTTTGACGCCCCACCGCGCGAGGTTGACCGCCCGCCCGAAGTCGTAGGCGCGCGCCGTGCGCACCGGTGTGCCCGGGGGCAGCACCCCGTCCCGCACCATGCGCTCCTCGTACTCCCAGACCTGCGCGGCCGCCGTCACGAGCTCCTCGTACAGACCGGGGGCGGCGCCCTGCTCCCGGCACCAGCGCACGATCAGATCCGGCCAGATCCCCGCGTCGAAGGGCCACCCGGGGGCCTGCGCCATGGTCCGGGCGCGCAGGTCCAGCACGATCGACAGCGCCGTCGCGGGGCGCGCGTCGTCGGTCAGCAGGCGCAGCGTCCGGTCCCAGCCCGCGTGGTCGGTGACGCCCCAGGAGTCGCGGAGCTTGTCCCGCTCGTCCTGGGCGTCGCAGCACGAGCACGAGGAGTGCACCGCGTTCCACACCCCGCCGTTGGCCGTGGGCATGTGCGCGCCGGAGGCCAGCGCGTGCGCCATCGGGCCCTGGAAGAAGCCCTGCGGGTCGCTGCGGAGCTTGATCCGCGCGGAGAACAGTCCCATGTCCCCTGGTGTCCTCACTCTTCTCCGGTGCTGAGCAGGCGGTCGATCCGTCCCGCCTCGTTCCTGGCCGTGACGGCGTGCTCCTCGGAGGCCAGCAGCGACTCGCGCCACCTCTCGGCGGCCTCGGCGACCTGGACGTCCAGCCGCCGCACGGTCGCCTCGGCGGTGTCGCGGGCCTCGGTGCGCCTGGAGTGGTCGACCACCAGCGCGACCCCGGCACCCGCAGCGGCGGCCACGCACAGGAACCAGACCAGGCCGCTGCCCGACGTCAGCCCCAGCAGCGCCAGCAGGCCCGCCGTGGCGAGGAGGCCCCACGCGTAGGTCCGGGCGGAGCCGGTGTCGTGCCAGCGCCCGCGCAGCTGGGTGCGGGCGCGCTCCAGCTCCCGGGGTTCGGCGCCGTGCGAGGAGACCGTCACCCGCACGCCCTGCGCCTGGAGGGTCGTGGAGTCCTCCACCGGCGCGGCGGCCTCGCGCACCAGCTCCTCGGCGAGCCCGGCCACGGTCGGGCGCTGCAGGGCCAGGGCGAAGGTGCGGCGGTGGGGCGGCGCGTCCTGGCGGACCAGGTCGTCGCCGAGCAGGGCGGCGACGGTGCCCACGGGGTCGGTCCACCGCTGCGGCAGCCCGCCCTCGCCGCTGCTCTCGATGACCGCGCGCAGTTCGCGGGCGCGGGTCAGCAGCGGGGCCTCCTCGGGGCTGCCCTCCTCCACGAGCAGGCGCAGGGTGTCGTTGAGGAACGCGGCGCTGACCTCGTCGGGGGCGAGCGCGGAGGGGGAGGCGTCCTCCCCGTCGAGCGCGACGACGCGGGCGACGCCCTCGCGCAGCGCGGTGATGCGCCGCGCGGCCCCGGCGCGCCCGGCCAGACCGCCGGACCCCTTCCTCCCCGGGGCCGGGGAGGGGGAGGCGCCGGAGGCGTCCGCCGCCAGTGCGGACAGGCCCGCGGAGGCCGGGACGCCGGTCCCCGCCTCGGACCAGGCGCTCAGCGTGGACAGCAGCAGGTGCTGCCGGGCGTCGTCGCCGAAGGAGCCGTCGGCGGTGAGCAGCCACAGGGCGCGCTGGCCCCGGGTCACCTCCTCGCCGGGGGAGGGCAGACGCGGGAGCAGCCCGGCGGTCGCGGCGGCGTCCATGGCGCGGGCGTGGTCCGCGCTGGTCAGGGCGGTGGCCAGCGCCGCGAAGTGGCCCGCGCGCTCCGCATCGCGCCGGGCGGCCTCGTCGAAGCGGAGGCGGGCGGCGGCGGTGTCGCCCTCCAGCAGCGCGTGCAGGCCGAGGGCGGCCGGGACCAGCCAGTAGCCGGGGACGTCCTCCAGGTCCAGGCCGGGGAGGGGCACGCCGTCCAGCATCTGGAGGGTGCGGTGGCGGGCCAGGGCGGCTCCGTCGAACATGGCCAGGACGGCGCGCACGTCGCTGAGTTCGATGAAGGCGTCCAGGGAGGCCGAGACGCGGTCCAGCCTCTGTTCGAGGGTGCCCCGGACGCGGGACAGCTCCGAGCGCATCCTGCGGCGTTCGGCGGCCATCTGGTGGTGGGCCGAACCCAGACTCTCCTCCAGTTCCCGGATCTTCCGGTTCTGGGAGTAGTCGATCCAGTCGCTCATGGGGTCCTTTCTCGCGCAGGGGGGGCGGGGGCCGACGGGGGAAGGGGGCGCGCCGTGCAGTGCGACGATACGGGAGGCCGCCCGGTCCGCGTGACGCCGCTGCGCCGCCGACCGGGCCGGGGCGGGCGGAGGCGGCGGGCGGAGGTAGCGCACCGGCGTTTCGCGTGCTCAGGGTGTTTGTTCGACTACTTAAGGATGATTGGTGTCGGGGGTCGCCTTCTGTACGATTGGGAGCGCTCCCGCGAAAGGAACACCATGGAAGACCCCAGACTGCCCGCCAGCCTCCTCTTCGGCACCGCCACCGCCGCCTACCAGATCGAGGGCGGCGTCCACGAGGGCGGACGGGGCCCCTCCATCTGGGACACCTACTGCCGGACGCCGGGGCGCGTCGCCCGCGGCGAGAGCGGTGACGTCGCCTGCGACCACTACCACCGCTACGGCGAGGACGTCGCCCTGCTCGCCGACCTGGGCGTCGACCTGTACCGCTTCTCCGTGGCCTGGCCGCGCGTCCAGCCCACGGGCAAGGGCCGACCCAACCCGGAGGGGCTGGCCTTCTACGACCGGCTGGTGGACACCGTCCTGGGCGCGGGGATCGAACCCGCCCTGACCCTCTACCACTGGGACCTGCCCCAGGCGCTGGAGGACGAGGGCGGCTGGCGGGTCCGCGACACCGCCTACCGCTTCGCCGAGTACTCCCGCATCGTCGCCGACCGCCTCGGCGACCGGGTCAACCGGTGGATCACCCTCAACGAACCCTTCTGCTCGGCCTTCGTCGGCCACGCCGTCGGCCGCCACGCGCCCGGAACCCGCGAGGGCACGCCCGCCCTGGCCGCCGCGCACCACCTGCTGCTCGCCCACGGCATGGCCACCGGCGAACTGCGCGCGGCCGCCGCCGGGGAGGTCGGCATCACCCTCAACCCGGACCACTTCCTGCCCGCCACCGACTCCGAGGCCGACCGCGCCGCCGTGGAGCGGGCCCGCACCCTGCACAACCGCGTGTGGTTCGACCCCATCTTCGCCGGGGCCTACCCCGACAACGAGGACGAGGTCTGGGAGGGCATGGCCGACGGCTCCTACCGGGCCGAGGGCGACCTGCGCATCATCGGACAGCCGCTGGACTTCGTGGGCGTCAACTTCTACCGGCCCATCATGCTGCGCGACGCCCCCCACAGCGAGGCCGACCCGGCCGCGCGCACCGCCGTGGACATCCGCACCGAGCAGGTGCAGGTCGAGGGGGTGCGGCACACCACCATGGGCTGGCCGGTGGTCCCGTCCACCTTCGCCGACCTGCTCATCGACCTCAACCGGCGCTACCCGAACCTGCCGCCCATCTTCATCACCGAGAACGGCTCGGCCGAGGACGACCAGCCCGACGAGACCGGCCGGGTCCGCGACACCGACCGCATCGAGTACCTGCGCGACCACCTGGACGCCCTGGCCACGGCCATCGACGCGGGGGTGGACGTGCGCGGCTACTTCGTGTGGTCGCTGCTGGACAACTTCGAGTGGGCCTACGGCTACGACCGCCGCTTCGGGCTGGTCCGCGTGGACTACGACCGCCTGGAGCGCCACCCCAAGGACAGCTACCACTGGTACCGCGACTTCCTGACCTCGCACCGCGCCCGCAGGGTCCAGGAACTCGCCACCAGGTGGGAGGGCTAGCCGCCCTCCGGAACCCCCGCGCGGGGGCGGGCCCGTCCCCCGGGGTGAGCCCGCCCCCGCCCGACCCGCCCGCGCGGGGCGGCACCGTGCGAGACCACGTGTCCGACCTCCCCAACGCCGTGTTGGAGAAAGCCCGCCCGGTCCGGCAAGCTGGGGGAGGTCCGGTCGACGAGGGCTGTGGGGACGGATGGCGGAGCAGGGGTCGGGCACGGCGGCGCCGGAGGAGGCGGAGCGGAGCACGAGCGGCAGCCCGCGCGTCGCGCGGCGCATGCTCCAGTTGCAGAACAGCCTGGTCGAGCTGCTGCGCGCCAAGCCCTTCAGCCAGATCACCTACAAGGAGATCACCGAGGGCGTGGACATCGACCGCTCCACCGTCTACCGGTACTACAACCACAAGAACCAGGTGCTCCGGGCCGCCGTGGACGTGCGGCTGACCGCGTTCGCCTCCCGGCTCGACCTCACCTTCGGCCGCATGGAGACCATCGACGGCTACATGGGCCGCGCCGTGGACGCCTGGATGGGGCTGTGGCTGGAGTCGGGCGGGCTGCTCGCCGCCGCCACGGGCCTGGGCTCCGAGCCCGGGCCGCAGCGCGACTGGTGGCGTCGGCGCACCGAACCGTGGGTGGAGGCCGTGCGCGAGGCGCTGGAGATCGCCCGCCTCGTGGAGGAGCTGCCCCAGGACGGCCGCCCCGCCCGCCCGCTCGCCGAGATGGTGGTGGGCCTGTGCCTGTCCACGTTCAACAACGAGCTGACCGCGGCGCACACCGAGGAGCACCGCGCGATGGTACGGGACCTGCTCCTGGACGCGGTGCTGCGCACCATGGGCCGCACGCGGGCCGACCGGTAGCGGGGCTCGGGCCGGGGCCCGGCCTCAGGCGTGCTGTCGGGCGATGGCGCCGAACGCCCCCACGACCGCGCCGAGCGCGAACATCGACGCCTCGTCCTCGTCCATGTGCACCAGGCCTGCGGGCACGAGCACACGGTAGGGCTTGGCCTCTCCCGGCAGGATCTCCAGGCCGTCGATGATCCCCTGTCCCTCCAGCATCAGAAGGGCTTCCTCGACCCTTCCGGTACGGTCACCACGGGACCAGATCGACATAGGTCACACCTCACTACGGCCGGGGCCGGGCAGTCCACTGTTCCCAGGGCCGGAAAACCCGGCCCTGTCGCGCTTCGGTAGTCGGCTCCGGTCTGCGCGGGGGAGTCCAGACCAGTGATACCACCGGGCGGCCCGGGGTATTCCGGCGCACGCTCACACCCGTGCTGGCCGGAACCGGCCACCGCCGCGCGGCGTCCGATCCCACGGCTCCGGGCGGCGTTCGGACCCCCAGGCCCCGGGCGGCTGCCGGGCCGGCCGGCCGGGCGCGGCCGGCCCGGACATCCCCTGGCCCCGGCCGGTTCAGCGGGCGAGCACGGTCATCTCCTCCCCGCGCGCGTCCACGGCGACGAGCCCGACCTCCTCGGCGGGCGGCTCCCCGCCCTCGGGCCCCTCCACGGCGAGGGCCTCGCCGCCCTCCGCGCTGCCGCTGGCGGCGCCCCGCACGCTGATCCGGTCCGCCTCCCGGGAGGCCGCCGCCAGGTAGTGCCACCGCTCGTCCCCGTCCTGCCACCAGGTGCCCGCCGCCACCTGCCGGTCGAGGTTGCTGCACTCCCAGCCGCCCTCGCGCTCGCCCGCGACCACGGTGTCGGTGCCCGCGTCGGTGTCGGCCACCAGCAGGGTGCGGGCCAGGCCGCCGCCGTCGTGGGCCCCGTAGCGCACGCACACCCACCGGCCGGTGCCGCCGCCGGGCAGCTCCTGGCGGGCGAACTCCCAGGCCGTGGCCGTGCGGACCGGTTCGGCGGGAGGCTCCCCGGCGCAGGCCGCCAGCCCCCACAGTCCGAAGCCGCTGTCGGCGTCCAGCACCTCGTGCGGGCCCAGGCGGCGGATCTCACCGGGAGGGGGCGGCATGTACCCCAGGTGGGCGGTGTCCTGACCGCCCAGGTCGATCGCGGTGTAGGGCTGCCCGTGCGCCACCTCCGGCGCGCGCAGGCGCAGCGCCGGTCCCACACCGCACCGCTCGTCGCTCGGCACGGGCCCGGTCACGCCGTCCCCGTGCGCCAGGTCCGTCCAGTCCGGCTCCTGCCCGCCCAGCGGGGCGTAGGCGGCCTCGGTCACCCACGGCGGCAGCAGGTAGCGGGTGCCCTCAGCGGTGTCGGCCAGGCGCAGGGCGGGCCAGTTGGCCACGCCGTTGCCGGGTTCGTCGAACACCTCCACCCGCTCCCGCGATCCGTCGTCGGTGTAGCGCGCCACCCACGGGGCGTCGTGCAGGAGCACCACCTCCTGCCCGTCCACGTCGCCCGCGAACACCAGACGGGGCGCGCGCGGCGCCGGGACCGCGGAGTCGCCCGCGGCCCGCGCCGCGACCCCCGCCGTCCGGCCCCGCACCGGGCCCGCGTCGGCGCCGCCCTCGGCGCTGTGCGCCGACCACGCGCGCAGGGCCCGCTGGACGAGCTGTTCGTCGCCGACCGCGTCGCCCCGCGGGTGCCAGGCGGTCAGGTCCAGCCGGAAGCGTTCGCGCCAGACCTGCCCGTCGGGGGCGTCGGCCAGGGCCACCGGCGCCGGGCCCGGGGACAGCACGGGCGCGACCGTCCTGGCGGTGCCCAGGGACAGCGCGACCAGGGCCAGCCCGGCCAGGACCGCGACGGCGGCCAGCGCGCGCCGCTCCAGGAGCGGGCCCCGGCCGCTGACCCGGACCACCGTGGGGTCGGGGAGCCGGTGTTCGCCCCCCGCCTCCAGGGCCCGCGCCACGGCGCCGGACGCGTCACGCACGCCGACCGAGGAGAGCAGGGCGGCGGCCTCCTCGGCGGACAGGCCCTCCACCCGCAGCAGCCCGTAGGCCGCCCGTTCCCGCGTGTCCAGGCCCTCCAGTCCCTCCAGGAGGCGGGCCTCGCCGCCCGAGCCGTCCACCGGGGACAGGTGCAGCCCCGCCGCGCCGCCTCTGAGGTGCCATCGGCGCGGGCGCAGGGAGCGGCGCAGCACCCGGCGGCGCACCCGCGGGTAGGCCTGGGGGCGCGGGCGGCGCCGCCCGCGCGGCAGGGCTCCGGTGACCAGCCGGTGCGCGTGTTCGAGCAGGCCGTGCGGGGGACGGCTGCCGGACAGGGTCAGGAAGGAGAGAAGGACGAGGTTGCGGTACGGGTGGCGGGGCGGCTCGGACTCGGGCAGGGCGGGCATCGGGACTCCTCGGGACGGTTCCGAGCGAGCCTAGGGAGGCCTGGACCGCCGCACCCGGGAAACGCCGAAAGCCGCCACCTATGCCCCAAAAGTCCCGTGTGACAGGCGTTGCCCCTGTCATCGGCGGGTCGTGCCTGTACGGCCGAGAGCACGCGGCACTGACGGACCAGCCCTGTGGACTCACCACGGGAGGTCCGCCCCCTTCCACGTCGTGAAGGTGCCGGAGGGTCCCTCAGGCCCGAGCCGGGCAACACGCACGATCTCACGAGCGGCGTCCTCGACCGACTCCATGCCCTCGAAGTTGACCAGCGAGGTGTTCGCGAACCCCGGCGAAACGAGGTTGACCTTGACACCGGAGTCCCGGAGCTCGGTCATCATCGCCACCGTCACGGCGTTGAGCGCCGCCTTCGACGCCGCGTAGACCGGCTCGAAGAGCGAGTGGTAGGGGAGAGCCGGGTCGGTGACGCTCGTCAGAGAACCGAGCGCGCTCGTGACGTTGACGATGCGTGCGTCCGCTGACAGGCGAAGCAGCGGGAGCACGGCCTGGTACACCGCCACGGGCCCGAAGACGTTCACCTCCCAGACAGCCCGCACCTCCTCCAGCGGGACCGTGCTCGCCGCCGCCAGGGAGCGCAGTTCGGCCATGTCGACACCCGGTCGAGTGGTGGAGACGGCGGCGTTGTTGACGAGGAGGTCGAGCCGACCGGCCTCCTCGCGGAGCCGCTGGGCCGCCGAGGCGATCGACTCCGGATCCGTCACGTCGAGTTGGAGCGGGGTCGCGCCGGCTCCGATCTCGGCGGCGGCAGCCTTGCCGCGGGCGGCGTCGCGGGATCCGACGAACACGGTCACCCCGTCGGCGGTCAGCTCCTTCGCGACCTGCTTGCCCATACCTTGGTTGGCTCCGGTAACCAGAGCGATTCGATCCGAGGACACGAGGACCTCCCTTGTTCGGGTCGGACATACGGGCCGAGCGCCGGTACCTGTCGGCATGCGTCGCGCTCCCCGGCGACGATCCGTCATCGCCGCCGACCCCGGGTAGGCCGTCTCCATCCTGGGAGTGACAGGACCAGGCAGTCTCCCCGTACGGTCGGATACGATCCGGGGTGATGACAGGACGCGGAGCCGACAGCCAGAATCCGTTGGGCGGGTACCTGCGTGCCCGACGGGAGCTGGTGGCCCCCCGGACGGTCGGCCTTCCCGAGGACTCCCGCCGCCGTGTCCCCGGGCTGCGCCGCGAGGAGGTCGCCCTGCTCGCGGGCATCAGCTCCGACTACTACCTGCGGCTGGAGCAGGGGCGTAACCGCAACCCCTCGGCCCAGGTGCTCGGGTCGATCGCGCGGGTGCTGCAACTGGACGAACCCTCCACCCAGTACCTGCTCGGACTGGGCACCGCCCCGCGGCCCTCGCGTCGTGAACCCCGTCGGGGGGAGACCCTCGCTCCTCGGGTCCTCGACCTTCTGCGCACGGTCGACGCACCGGCGTTCGTCGCCGGGCGTTACGCGGACGTGCTCGCGAGCAACCCTCTGGCACGCGCGCTCTCCCCGGAGCTGAGGCCGGGCGTGAACCTGCTGCGCACGGCCTTCCTCAACACGGACGATCACCTGTACCTCGACCGGCAGGAGATGGTCGCGATGTTCCGCGGGCGCGTGGGAACGGATCTGCGCGATCCGCGAGTCGCACAACTGGTGGAGGAGCTGTCCCTGGCGAGTGAGGCCTTCCGGCGGGCCTGGGCACGTCACGATGTCCGTCCACCCCGCGGCGGCCTCGTCCGCGTCGACCATCCCCGGGTCGGCGCCATGGACCTGAACGTGTCCAAACTCGCCGTCGACGGCACCGACGAGCAAATGCTCGTCATCTACCACCCCGACCGCGCGCATCCGGAGAGCGCGGACCGTCTCAGGCGCCTCGCCTCCCCGGCGGGTCGGACGACGCCTGCCTCACAGGCGCAGGTCGGAGACCGCTGAAGGTCGGATCGGACTTCCCCCTGACCGCGTGCCGACAGTGGAACGGCGATCGTCTCCGGGGCCGACACCGGCCGCACCCGGGCCCGATGTCCACCGTTTTCCGTCCTTTGTGCCGGGAATACCCGCTCCCCGGACCTCTCCGGTCCGCGGCCTTTCCACAGTCGGGGTATTGCGCGGCCGGGGGTCGCCGCGAAAGGGGGAGCGGGGGAGGCGCCGTCCTTTCGGCCATGCCCTCACACGGATGCCGCCGACCGGCCCTGAACCTTCTTGGGACCGTGGTCCGCGCGGGGGAAGGATGCCTACGCCTGTGCACCGGGGTGCCGTTGGGGTTGTCTGCCGGGGGCATGCCGTTGGATGCTGGCGGCACCCACCGGACCGGCGCGGCTGGTCGGGGGGAGCGTGTCGGAGACGGAGCCGACGTTCGCGCTCCAGGGAACCCCGTGGCGGCCTCAGGGCCGTACCCGGGCGCCCCGGGTCCCCGCCAGCCGCGCCAACGAGCCCCGACCTTCCCCTGCGAACCCGAACGGACCACGGCCGACCGGGCCGCGTGCACACCTGCCAGGCGGCCCGGGTCGGCCCCAGGTCCGCGGTGCGTCCGCACGGCGCGAACCCGGGGCCGGTGGGTACTCCCGGGTTTCGGCAACTACGAATCTACATAATAAAGGTAGGGCTTTATCGTATTGTCACTAAGGGGGGACAAGCA
The DNA here is from genome assembly GCF_028993595.1 of Nocardiopsis camelliae. Lineage (GTDB taxonomy): Bacteria > Actinomycetota > Actinomycetes > Streptosporangiales > Streptosporangiaceae > Nocardiopsis > Nocardiopsis dassonvillei. Next base: position 3,880,105 of record NZ_CP118614.1, on the reverse strand, counting down.
GTGACAACGCAAATGAAAACAGTCTTCGGTCTCAGGAAGCAGGAACCGGAAGAAGGCGGCGGGAATCGGGCGCCCTCCGTCTCGCGCGCCTACGGCGCGGCCTCGCTTCGGGGAACCGAACACCGCACGAATTTCCCGGACCGCTGGTTCCCCTTCCCCCCGAGTCCGTAAAATGGATCCGTGCGGGTGCGCCCGTACCGCCGGTGCGGGGCAGCGTGGACGGATGCCCCGCACCGGTCATCAGGATCCGGTCGGGGTTCGGCGTGCCGTGGTCCGGTGGTCGGCCGACGTGGCGGAACAGGCGGCTGCGGGGGGACGGTCTGACGGGTGCGGCCGTGGGGACGCACCCGTCACCGAGCCGGGTCGTGCTGCCCTAGCGGGTCTTGATCACGGCCGCGATGAGCCCGGTGGCGAGCATCATCGTCAGGCCCACGATCATGAGGACGAAGGCGATGGTTCCGACCATGGTGTTTCCTTAGTGTTCGTCGTTCCCGGGCGCGGTGCGCGGCGTCCGCCGTGCGGGTGGCGCCCGGAGGAGCCGGGAGCGGCGCCTACCTCTTCGGGGGTTCACCCTATCCCGGTCCCGCGCTGGTCCTGCGTCGGGTGGCCGCTGTGACCAGCGTGGTCGTGGCCACGGTCGCGGCGGCGGCGCGTGGAGGAGGGGTCGCGGGGCGGGTCAGCGTCGGGCCCAGGCCCGTTGGTAGGTGCTGACCAGCCAGCGGTCGGCCCAGGCGTGGTCGGGTTCGGCGGGCAGGTCGCAGGTCCGGCACAGCCCGGCCAGGCGCTCTTCGAGTTCGCGTGCCCGGTCCAGGGCGTCGGCGCGGCTGTGCTCGCCGCGGCGCAGTGCGAGCAGCCAGGTGCGTTCGGGTTCGGGCATGGGCAGGGTGATGCGGCCGGTCTCCATCAGTTCCACGCCCTGCACGCCCAGGCGGACCATGTGGTAGGCGAACTTGGTGTCGAAGCCGTGTCGTTCGACGAGTTCGGGGCGGTTGGTGTGTTTGCCGCCGCGGGTTCCCTCCATGCGGTCGCGTTGGGCGCGCAGGTAGCCCAGGAAGCGTTCGCCCGCCCGGCGGGAGAGGAAGCGTGCGGCGTTGGCGCGCAGGTCGTGTCCGGTGGGGGTGATGGCGACGATCTGGTTCGGGGGGACGAAGAGGGGGAGCAGGACGGTGGGGTTGCCGTCCAGGGCCAGGCGGGTCCACTTGCGCAGGGAGTAGACGGTCAGGTCCAGGTCGCCGGGGCCGGAGCGGGTGTGTTCGGGGCGGGTGTGGTGGATGTACTGCTCGAAGGGGCGCAGGCCGATGACGTGTTCGGGGGGTTCGACGCAGACGCCCATCTCGTCGCGGTCGGCCTGGCCGGGCAGGGCGAGGCCGTGGGCCTCGGAACCCACCTGGCACCGCAGGACGGTTCCCTCGTGTGCGATCCGCGCGAACTCGGGGCTGGAGTGCTTCACCCGCGGCTCCCTTCTGCCGGGTGTGGGGTGCTGGGTGCGCTGGTCGGGGCGCTGCCGGGCACGGTATCGGCCGCGGGGCCGGGGGCACGAGTGTTTTTCGGTGGTGTGGGGGGTGGGCGGGCCGGTGTTCCGGTGGCCGGGGGGACACTCCCCGGGGAGCTTGCCGGTGGGCTCCGAGAGCCCTTTACTTGTCCGGGTACGCCCCTTTTCTCCCCAGAACGAGCGTAGAAGGCAGGCCCGTGCCCCCTGAGAACCCTGAGGTTTCCGCCCCCCGGATCGACACCTCCGTCCCCCACAACGCCCGGATCTGGAACTACTGGCTGGGCGGCAAGGACAACTACCCGGTGGACCGGGAGATGGGCGAGCAGATCCGCTCCTTCTTCCCCGAGATCGTGGACAACGCGGTCGCCGACCGGGGCTTCCTCGTGCGCGCCGTGACCCACCTGGCGCGCGAGGAGGGCGTCCGGCAGTTCCTGGACATCGGCACCGGTCTGCCCACCCACAACAACACCCACGAGGTCGCGCAGTCGGTGGCGCCCGAGTCCAGGGTGGTCTACGTCGACAACGACCCCCTGGTGCTCACCCACGCCCGCGCCCTTCTCACCGGCAGCGGCCGGGGGGCCACCGACTACGTCGACGCCGACCTGCGCGACCCCGGGGCCATCCTGCGGGAGGCCTCCCGCACCCTGGACCTGGAGCGGCCGGTGGCGCTGATGCTGCTGGGCGTGGTCAACTTCGTCGCCGACGACGCCGAGGTCCGCGCGATCATGGACCGGCTCCTGGAGGCGCTGGCCCCGGGCAGCTTCCTGGTCCTGTCCCACCCCACCGACGACATCGACCGCGAACGCGCCCACCAGGTGGCTGCGGCCTGGAACGAGCGCGGCACCCCCAAGCTGACCATCCGCACGGCCGAGCAGATCAGCGCGCTCTTCGACGGGCTGGAACTGCTGGAGCCGGGCGTGGTCTCCTGCTCCCTGTGGCGTCCGGCCCCCGCCGAGGTGGGCGGGGCGCGCCCGGTGGCCGAGTACTGCGGCGTGGCCCGCAAGGCCTGATCCCCGCGGGGGCGGGCCGCGGCCGCGCGTCCGTGACCGAGGACGGGGCCCGGACGACTCCGGGCCCGGCAAGTGACGAGCAGTGAAAGCAGAGACCGATGAGCGTTGAGCGACCGGTGATCGACACGACGGTGCCGCACTCGGCACGGGTGTGGAACTACTGGCTGGGCGGCAAGGACAACTACCCCGTCGACCGTGAGGCGGGCGACCAGTTCCTGGAGGCCTTCCCCGGCATCGCGCGGATGGCGCGCGCCTCGCGGGCCTTCCAGGAGCGGGCCGTGCGCCACCTGGCGGGCGAGGTGGGCATCCGCCAGTTCCTGGACGTGGGCACCGGTCTGCCCACGGCCAACAACACCCACGAGGTGGCGCAGGCGGTGGCGCCCGAGTCCAGGGTGGTCTACATCGACAACGACCCGCTGGTGCTCACCCACGCGCGGGCGCTGCTGACCAGCACCCCCGAGGGGCGCACGCAGTACCTGCACGCCGACCTGTACGAGCCAGAGGCGATCCTGGAGCAGGCGTCGGAGCTGCTGGACCTGGACCAGCCGGTGTCGTTGATGCTGCTGGGGATCCTGGGGCACGTGCAGGAGTACGAGGAGGCCGTCTCCATCGTGCGGCGCCTGCTGGCGGGCCTGCCCCCGGGCAGCTACCTGACGGTGAGCGAGGGCAGCAACGTCCACAGCCAGGAGAACGTGACGGCCCAGGACGAGTACAACGAGAGCGGCGCGGTGCCCTACAACCCGCGCAGCCCCGAGCAGATCGGCGGCTACCTGGAGGGCCTGGAACTGGTCGAGCCGGGCCTGGTCTCGGTCACGCGCTGGCGTCCTCAGGTGCGGGGGCAGGGCGTGGGGCTTCCGGCCGAGGTCGACCAGTACGGCGGTGTCGGCCGCAAGGTCTGACCCCGCCGGGAGGGGCCCGGCGCCCGCCCGTGGGCAGGGCGCGGGGGCGCCGCGCCGGGGCGGTGCCGCCGGGGCGGCCGTGGTCCCCGCGCGGTGCGCGCCCCGCCGCGGTCGGCCGGTGGCCACAGTCCCCGCCGCGCCGGGGCGCAGTCCCCGCGGTGCCTCAGTCGGCGCGGGCGATGGCGATGGTCGCCCCGAGCCGGTGCCCGGCCTCGTAGAACATGTACTGCACGCCCCCGTCGGAGCCGAAGGAGGGCGCCGCGCTGCGGCCCGAGTCCGGCGGTCCGGCCATGGGGGTGTGCACCGTGCCCAGGTGGCGGCGCAGGCCGAAGTCGCGCCCCACCTCGGTCAGGCGGATGTCGCCCAGGTCGGTGTGGTAGGCGACGTAGGTGCTGTCGCCGCGTTCGACCACGTGCGGGCCCGACAGGTTCGACACCCCCACGTCGGCGTGGTCCACGAGCGGGCCGGGGTCGAAGTCGAAGGTGATCCCGTCCGCCGACCACCCCCATCCGATGGAGCGGTGGTCGCTGGTGTCGTTGCGCATGAAGACCATGACGTAGCGCGCGCCCCGGTCGGGCAGGCGGTACTCGAAGACGCGCGCGTAGGAGGCCTCGGTGGTGCCCGGCACCATGGCCGTGGTCAGCACCTCGCCCTCGTAGGCGAAGTCGATGCCGTCGCGTGAGCGGGCCAGCCGCGTGGTGGTGTTCTCCCCGTGGAAGTACAGCCACATCTCGCGGTGTTCGGAGTTCCACATCACGTGCGGTGAGGAGACGTGGCTGACGTCGTAGTGGGGGTCCCACACGTTGGCCACGACGGGGTTGTGCGGGTACTCGGTGAAGGGCCCGTCGGGGCTGTCGGCGTAGGCCAGGCAGATGCCGCCGGGCCTCTCGTGCGGTGCGTAGTAGAGCAGGAAGCGGCCGGGCGCGTCGGCCAGGCGGCCAACGGTTCCGCGCAGGCACGGGAAGATCAGCTCCCCGGTCGGGTTGTAGCCGAGTTCGGCGGTGTCGAGCGCCTCGCGCAGGAACCGGTAGGCGGGCAGGACGCCTGCCGCCGCGGCGCCGTTGGCGGTGGTGGCCGGGGCGGCGGTCGCGGACGCGGGCGTCAGCAGTCCCGGGGCCAGGAGGGCGCCCGCCGCGGCGGCTCCGGCGCCCCGCAGGACCGTGCGGCGGCCGGGGGCGGCGGGGGAGCGGCGGGGGTGCGCGTCGTCGGACATGACGGTTCCCTTCCGGAGCGGGTCGGGGGGAGGCTCCGAGGCCCAGAGTCTTCACCAGCGATGATGCGCCGGTCAAGGTTCTAATACGTATTAACGAAAGATCCTGCCTGCGGGTGGAAATCCGCCCGTCATCCCCTTGACATCTGCCGTGGCGCGGCTCACAGTCGTCAACTAATGCGCATTAACACGGCACGCAAGAGGAGAAACAGGTGACGCACGTCAGGAGGGCGGGGCCGCGGCGCCCCCGCCAGTCCGACATCGCGCGGGCGGCGGGGGTCTCCCAGGCCACGGTCTCGCTGGTGCTGCGGGGCACCCCCACCGGGATGTCCCTGGCCCGCGAGACCCGCCAGCGGGTGCTCGACGCCGCCGAGGAGCTGGGCTACGTTCCCGACCCGGTCGCCACCCGGCTGGCCTCGGCCAGCAACGCGATGCTGGGGCTGTACACCTTCAGCGCCACCTTCCCCACCGACGTGGCGCACTCCTACTACCCGGTCCTGGTCGGGGTGGAGGAGGAGGCCGCGGCCCAGGGGCAGGACCTGATCCTGTTCACCGGGTCGGCGCGGGCCGCCGCCAGCGCCGACGACCCGGCCGCGGTGCGGCGGGTGCGGGTGGCCGACGGCTGCCTGTTCTTCGGCCGCCACGTGCCCGACGAGCCCATCCGGCGCCTGGCCGAGGACGGCTTCCCGTTCGTCTACATCGGCCGCCGCGACGAGCCCGGCGTGCCCTACGTGGGCGCCGACTACGTCTCGGCCTCGGCGCAGGTGGTGGCGCGCCTGGCCGGTCTGGGCCACCGCGAACTGCGCTACCTGCGCGAGCACGACCAGGCCCCGGCCTCGACCGACCGCGAGCGGGGCGTGCTGCGCGGCGCCCGCGCGGCCGGGATCGACACCGCGCGCCTGGTGGTGCGCACCGACGGCTCGGACCTGGACGAGCTGCTGGGGCGCTGGTTGGAGGAGGGCGTGACCGCCGTCGTGGTCGAGCAGACCGACACCGGCGCCGCACTGGACGGCCTGGCCGCCGCCGTGGACCGGGCCGGTCTGCGCTGTCCCGGCGACCTCTCCCTGGCCCTGCTGGGCGCGCCGACCGGGAACCGGGGCCGCGCCCCGGGCGGCGGCGCGGCCTACGGCGGCTTCGACGCGCCCCTGCGCGCGATGGGCCGCGACGCGGTCCGCCTGCTGCTGGAACTGATCGCGGGCGCCCACGGGGAGACCCCCCGGCGCCTGCTGCCCTGCGAGCCGGTGGAGGGCGGCACCCTCGCCGCGCCCCGGACACGACACACCTGAGAAAGGCTCCAGATGAGCGAGACCAGCACGGAGATCCTCGTCGTCGGCGGGGGACTGGGCGGTGTGGCCGCGGCCCTGGCCGCCGCCGACTCCGGCCGCCGCGTGGTGCTGACCGAGGAGACCGACTGGATCGGCGGGCAGCTCACCGCGCAGGCGGTGCCGCCCGACGAGAACCCGTGGATCGAGCGCTTCGGCTCCACCGCCTCCTACCGGCGCCTGCGCGAGGGCATCCGCGACCACTACCGGCGCGCCTACCCGCTGCGGGCCGAGGCCGCCTCCTCGCTCACCCTCAACCCCGGCGCGGGCCGGGTCAGCAAGCTGTGCCACGAGCCCCGCGTGGCCCTGGCGGTGCTGGAGGAGATGGTGGGCCCGCACCGCGCGGCCGGTCGCCTGACCGTCCTGCTGCGCCACCGGCCGGTGGCCGCCCACACCGACGGCGACCGGGTGAGCGCGGTGGAGCTGGAGGACGAGCGGGGGCGCCGCCGCACGGTGAGCGCCGCCTACGTCCTGGACGCCACCGAGAACGGCGACCTGCTGCCGATGGCGGGCCTGGACCACGTCACCGGCGCCGAGGCGCGCTCCGAGCACGGCGAGCCGCACGCGCCCGAGACGGCCGACCCGACCAACCTCCAGGGCATCACCTACTGCTTCGCCATGTCGCACCACGACGGCGAGGACCACACCATCGAGCGCCCGGCGATGTACGACTTCTGGCGCTCCTACACGCCCGAGTTCTGGCCGGGGCCGCTGCTGGGCTTCTCGGCCCCCGACCCGCGCACGCTGGAGCCGGTGGCGCGCACGTTCGTGCCCAACCCCGACACCGACCCGCTGGCGGTGGCCGCCGACCAGAGCGCGGACGCGGGTGACAAGGAGCTGTGGGGTTTCCGGCGCATCCTGGCCCGGCGCATGCACCTGCCCGGCGCCTTCGACTCCGACATCACCCTGGCCAACTGGCCGCTCAACGACTACTGGCTCAAGCCCGCCCTGGAGATCGAGGGGCTGGTGGACGCGCAGACGGTCCGCGAGGCCCACGAGGAGGCCCGCCAGTTGTCGCTGTCGGTGCTGTACTGGCTCCAGACCGAGGCGCCCCGCGCCGACGGCGGCACCGGCTTCCCCGGGCTCAGGCCGCGGCCCGACGTGACCGGCACGCAGACGGGCCTGGCCAAGGCCGCCTACGTGCGCGAGTCCCGGCGCATCAGGGCGGTCACCACCGTCACCGAGCACGACGTGTCCCTGGACCTGCTGGGCCCGCACGGCATCGTGCGCCGACACGACTCGGTGGGCGTGGGCAGCTACCGCATCGACCTGCACCCCTCCACGGGCGGCGACAACTACGTGGACGTGGCCAGCGTCCCGTTCGAGATCCCGCTGGGGGCCCTGCTGCCCGAGCGGGAGACCAACCTGCTGCCCGCCGCCAAGAACGTCGGCACCACCCACATCACCAACGGCTGCTTCCGGCTGCACCCGGTGGAGTGGAACATCGGCGAGGCCGCCGGGCGGCTGGCCGCCTTCGCCCTGGAGCACGGCACCACGCCGCACGCCGTGCGCGCCAAGGACGAGCTGCTGGAGGCCTTCACCGCCGTGCTGGACCGCACCGGCGTCGAGCGCCACTGGCCCGACGTGCGCGGCTACTGACCCCTCCCGCACCCGGGGGCGGACGCCGTGCTCCTTCGGGCCTCCGCTTCGGCCCGTGTTCGGGCGCCCGCCCCCGACCCGCACCCTCGCAGTCCCACTCCCCACCGCCCGACTCCCCACAGAAGGGGTGACCATGAGCGACGCGACCCCGATCCCGTCCCCGGGCCCCGGTTCCGGCCCCGGTCCCGTGCGCATCGGCATCGACGTCGGCGGGACCTTCACCGACGCCGTGGCCGTCAGCGCCACCACCTACGCCCTGCTGGGCCAGGTCAAGGTGCCCACCAGCCACGACCACGCCGACGGGGTGGCCCACGGCATCATGACCGCGCTGGAACGCCTGCTCGGCGACATCGGCGTGCGCGCCGAGGACGTGGGCTTCCTCGCCCACGGCACCACCCAGGCCACCAACGCCCTGCTGGAGGGCGACGTGGCCACCATCGGCATCGTCGGCGTCGGCAGCGGCTACGACGCCTTCGCCACCCGCAGGCTGCGCTCCCTGGGCAAGCTGAGACTGGACTCGGGCCACCCGCTGCCCGTGCGCTACGCCGCGCTGCGCGAACCCGACCGGGAGGGCGCGGCCCTGGCCAGCGTGGACCAGGTGGTCGCCGAGGGCGCCGAGGTCGTCGTCGCCGTCGAACCCTTCAGCGTGGACGACCCGCGCGGCGAGCTGGCCGTGCTGGAGGCCGCCCGCGCCCGGGGCGTCCCCGTCACCGCCACCCACGAGATCACCCAGCTCTACGGCCTGGGCAAACGCGCCCGCACCGCCGCGCTCAACGCCGGGGTCATGCCCCGCATGCTCCAGACCGCCGACCTGGTCGAGCGCAGCATCCACAAGGCCGGGGTCACCGCCCCGCTCATGGTCATGCGCTGCGACGGCGGCGTGATGTCGCTGCCCGAGATGCGCCACCGGCCGCTGCTCACCGTGCTCTCCGGGCCCGCCGCGGGCGTGGCGGGCGCCCTGATGGGCGAGAAGGTCAGCGAGGGCGTGTTCCTGGAGACCGGCGGCACCTCCACCGACATCAGCGTCATCCGGCGCGGGCGGGTGCAGATCCGCCACGCCCGCCTGGGCGGCAGGGAGACCTACCTGTCGGCGCTGGACGTGCGCACCGTCGGCATCGGCGGCGGCTCCCTGGTCCGGGTCGGCGGGGGCGAGGGCCCCGGCCGGGCGAGCCTGACCGAAGTGGGACCGCGCAGCGCCCACATCGCCGGGCTGCCCTACGCCTGCTTCGCCGACCCGGCCGAGCTGGAGGGCGCCCGCCTGGTGCGGATCAGCCCCATGGCCTCCGACCCGGGCGACCACGCCGTCCTGGAGGGCGGCGGGCGGCGCTTCGCCCTGACCGTGACCTGCGCCGCCAACGCCGCCGGGCTCGTCCCCGAGGGCGACTACGCCCGCGCCGACGCCCGTGCGGCCCGCGCCGCCCTCGCCCCGCTGGCCGAGGCCCTGGGCGTGGAGGTGGAGGAGGCCGCCCGCGCGGTGCTGCACAAGGCCACCGAGCGCGTGGCCGCGGTCGTGGACGAGATGGTGGGCGACTACGGCCTGGACCGGCAGGTGTGCGCCCTGGTCGGCGGGGGCGGCGGCGCGGCCACCGTCACCCCCTACCTGGGCCGGCGCACCGGGCTGGACGCGCGTATCGCCGCGCACAGCGAGGTCATCAGCCCCCTGGGCGTGGCGCTGGCGCTGGTGCGCGAGTCGGTGGAGCGCATCATCCCCGGCGCGACCCACGCCGACGTGCTCGCGGTGCGCGCCGAGGCCGAGCAGGCGGTGCTGCGCCAGGGCGCGGACCCGGCGGGGATCGAGGTGGACGTCACCGTGGACCCCCAGCGCAACCTGGTGGCGGCCGTGGCCACGGGCGCCACCGAACTGCGCACCAAGGACCGCACCGCCGCCGCCGACGCCGAGGCCGGGGCGCGGGCCGCCGCGGCGGCCAGTCTGGGGGCCCGACCGGCCGAACTGACCGAGTACGCGGCCAACGGCCAGTACCGGGTGTTCGGGCTGGTGCGCAGGCCCGGCGGGCCGCTGGGGCGCTTCGCCCGCGAACGCACCCACGTCCGCGTGGTGGACGCCGAAGGGGTGGTGCGCCTGCACAGCGCCGACGCCCTGGTGGACACGCTGGTGGCCGCCGAGGCCGAGGGGCGGCTCAAGGACCTGGTGGCCGAGCGCACCGCCTACGGCGACGGCGGGGCGCTGCCCCCGGCGGTGTGGTTGCTGCTGGGCCCCAAGTTCGCCGACCTGTCGGGGGTGCTGGACCCGGGGCACCTGGTCGCGCTGGCCTCGGCGGAGATCGCCCGCCGCGCCCCCGACGAGACGGTCGTCGCGGTCATGGAGAAGCGGCGGTGAGCGCGCACACGCCGCCGCGCGCGGCCCACGAACCGCGTTCCTTCGGGTCTGGCCCACCGGAATGCCCCGGCAGCGCCGAGCACGCGTCCCGGCGCGAGGCGCCGGGGCGCGCGGGCCGACCGAAGCCCCCGTGGCACACGGAGCGCCCGGACCGGCGGGAGACGGGGGAACGGGCGCAGGCGCCCGGCGGGCACGGCAGCGGCGTAGCCCCCGGGCTGGCCGAGGAGTACGCGCGCATCGGCGCCGCCTCCGACGAGGAGCTGGCCGCCGACCTGCTCGCGCTGACCGCCACCCACGAGGGCCGCGACCGCGACCTGCTGCTGTCCTGGGCCGCCACGGCGCTGCGCTTCGGTGAGCGCATGGCCGAGGAGGACGCCGCCAGCGCCGGAGCGGACGTGGACACCGGGGGCACGGAAGCGGTGGAGGACGCCGGGAACGCCGTGCGTGTGGAGGAGCGGGCCGTCGGCGGGCTGCGTCCGGGCGAGGTCCTGCTCGCCGAGTACCTGCACCGCGCCTGCGGCGACCGGGTGGTCGTCTACGCCGACGCCCTCGACCACGCCCACCGCGTGGCCCGCGACGCCGGGTGGGGGCGCGACCTCACCCGCGCGGCCCTGCGCGAGACCGCGCTGGCCCACGAGCACGCCCACCGGATGCTGCACGAGGGGCGGGGCCGCGCGCTGCGGCGCGAACTCGACCACGTCCTGGTGCGCCTGGGGCCGCTGCGCCTGCGCGGACACGTGGTCGGCGCCGACGAGATCGCCGCGCACGCCTACGCCCGCCGCCGCGCGGGACTGGGCCGCAGTCCGATCGCGCTCACCGCGGCCATCGCCGCCACCCTTGCCCACCGGGGTACGGGCCACGACCGGCCCGCCCCGCGAACCTCCCCCGGAGAACGCCCGTGACCGCCTTCGCAATCCTCCTCGCCATGGCGGTGGGCGTCGGCCTGATGCTGACGCGCCGCCTGCCCACCGCCTTCGCCCTGGTCCTGCTCTCCGTCGCGATCGCGCTCATCGCGGGCGCGCCCCTGACGGGGGAGGAGGGCAGCGTCACCGGGACGGTCATCCAGGAGGGCGCGCCGCGCCTGGCCGCGACCATGATCGCCATCCTCCTGGGCAGCTGGCTGGGCACGCTGATGTCCGAGGCGGGGATCGCCTCCACTCTGGTGCGCAAGATCGTGGAGTTCGGCGGTGAACGCCCCTCGCTGGTCGCGGTCGGCGTCTTCGTCGTCGCGATCCTGTGCGGCAGCATCACCGGTTCGGCGCCCGCGGCCATGCTCGCCGGTGTGGTGGGCATCCCCGCGATGATCGCGGTGGGGGTCACCCCCACCGTCGCGGCCGGGACCGTGCTGGTGGGCATCGCCGCCGGACTGCCCCTGGAGCTGATCAACTGGCAGTTCCTGTCCGACGCCATCGGGGTGCCGGTCTCCACCGTCCAGCACTTCCAGCTGCGCCTGTTCCCGATCGCGCTGGCGGGCGGGCTGGCCTACATCCTCATCGAGATGCGCCGCAAGGGAGCCCGGCACACCTGGGCGGTGCGGGTCCCGGCCGGGGCCGGGGGCAGCGGTTCCGGGGGCGCCGGGACGAGGCCGCCGAGCCGCCGTCAGCGGGCCGCCGAGCGGCGCAGGCGCCGCGGGGACGCGCCCTGGTACGCGCTGGTCACACCGCTGGTGCCGATCGTGCTGGCGCTGGGGCTGCACGTGCCCATCGTGCCCTCGCTGCTGGCCGGTGTGGTCTTCGCGCTGTTGACGGCCGTGCCGTGGCGGGAGATGTCCTCCACCGCGCTGCGCACGCTCTACCGGGCCTTCGACGTGGCCGCGCCGCCCATCGTGCTGTTCATCGCGATCGGCATGCTGCTGGCGGCGGTGAACCTGCCCGGGGCCGTCTCGGCGCTCACGCCGGTGGTGACCGCGATCAGCCCCGGCAGCCCGTGGCTGTTCGTGCTGGTCTTCGCCGTGCTGGTGCCGCTGGCCCTGTACCGGGGGCCGATGAACATCTTCGGCCTGGGCGCGGGTGTGGCCGGTGTGCTCATCTCCGGCGGCATCTACCCGGCTCCGGCGGTGCTGGGGCTGATGGCCTCCTACGGCCAGGTGCTGGGGGTGTCGGACCCCACCAGCACGCAGACGGTGTGGAGCGCGCAGTACGCGGGGGTGCGCCCGGAGCGGTCGATGCTCTCGACGCTGCCCTACACGTGGGTGATCGCCGTCGCCGGTCTGGTGCTGACGGTGTTCCTGTACCTGGTGTGAGGTCGGTGGGGCCGGGCGCGAGCCGGGCCCGAGGGGGCGGCGGGGGGTCCTTCGGGGCTCCCCGCCGCGGTGTGTGCGGGGCTCGTCCAGGGCGGCACCGGGGGTGTGGACACCCGTGGCGGGGGAGGCGTCCCGGCCCCGGATCCGGGCGGGCGCCGGCCCTTCGCGGTGGTACGGCATCGGCCCTTCGGGGCGGTACGACACCGGGCCTTCACACGGCGGAAATATTGGCCTTACCAATCCATTGACGCCCGCGACCTGCGACTTGTACGCTTCCTCACATTGGTCAGGCCAATCAGGAGGTGCGGTGGACACGAACTTCGACGCCCTGGTCGAGGCGCTGGCGCCGGAGGCGAAGGCCGCCGGCACCGAGTCGCGCCTGATGACGGAACGGGAGCTGGCCGAACGGCTGGGCACGAGCCGGGCCACCGTCCGGGAGAACCTCGGCAGCCTGGAGATGCTCGGCATGGTGCGCCGCACCCAGGGGGCGGGGACGTTCTTCACCAAGCCCGACGCCTCCTTCGTCCAGTTCCTGTTCGGCCTCATGTCCAAGTTCGGCCACATCGACGACGACAGCGTCGAACGCGCCCGGGAGATGATGGAGGTCGCCGTGGTCCAGGAGGCCGCCGACCGCGCCGACGAGGAGGACGTGCGCGTGCTGCGCGGCCACGTCGAGGACATGGTCCGGGCCACCGCCGCGGGCGACGCCGAGGCCGGGCACGAGGCCGACTACGCCTTCCACAAGAAGCTGTTCCAGATCGCCGACAACCCGGTGATCGAGTTCTTCGTCGACGGCATGAGCCTGGCGCTCAAGGACGTCCTCGCCCACAAGCGGGCCCTGGCCCTGGACATCGAGGCCCGCGCCGCCGAAGGCGACCCCGGGGGGCCCCGCAGGACGGACACCGTCCACACGCCCATCGTCGACGCCGTCGAGGCGCACGACCGCAGCGCCGCCGCGGCCGCGATGGTGGAGCACTTCACCCTGTGGCGCCGCATCACCGAGGGAGCCGCGCCCGCCGACGGGCGCTAGCCGGACACCGCCCGGCCCGAGACACCCCCCGCGGGGGAGAAGGAAGACACATGGACACCACACCAGTTCCACAGCCGTGCCCGAAAACGGCCGTGATGTTCGTCGGCGTCGGCGCCATCGGTCTGCCCATGGCCCTGCAGGTCGCCGCGGCCGGGCACACCGTGGTCGGCGTGGACCCCTCGCCGCACCGCCGCGAGCAGGCCCGCGGCCAGGGCCTGCGCACCCAGCCCGACACCGCCGGAATCGGTGAGGCCGACGTCGTCATCGTCATGGTCGCCACCCCCGACCAGCTGCGCGCCGCGGTCACCGCCCCGGGCGGCGCACTGGAGGCCATGCGCGCCGACTCGGTGCTCGTGGTCATGAGCACCGTCGGACCCGGCCCCGTGCGCGAGGTCGCCGACCTCGCGCGCGAGCGCGGGGTGCGGCTGCTGGACGTGCCGGTCACCGGAGGGGTGGCCGGGGCCCGGCGCGCGGCCCTGACCCTGTTCGCCTCCGGCGACCCCGAGGCCCTCCGCAGGTGCGGGCCCGTGCTGGAGGCGATGGGCACGGTGCGCGACTGCGGCGACCAGCCCGGCCGCGGACAGTCCTACAAGGTCGTCAACCAGCTCCTGTGCTCGGTGCACATCGCCGCCGCGGCCGAGTCGCTGGCCCTGGCCGAACGCCTCGGGCTCGACCCCGCCGACGTGCTGGAGGCCGTCTCCGGCGGCGCCGGGGGCTCCTGGATGCTCGGCGACCGCGGCCCGCGCATGCTGCCCGACGGCCCCGACGAGATCACCAGCACCATCGGGATCTTCGTCAAGGACTCCGGGCTCGTCGCCGACACCGCCGAGGAGGCCGGGTTCTCCGCCCCGCTGCTCCTGGCCGCCCGCGACGCCTACACCAGGGCCGCCGAGGCCGGTCTGACCGACCACGACGACTCCCAGGTCATCCGGGTCTACCGGGACTGACCCCGCCGGGCCCCTGCCCGGCCCCCACCGCCCCCCGTCCCCGCGCGGCGCCGACGGTCCCCTCAGCATGCCCGGAAAACGCCTTCCGGAGCTGTGCGCGGGACCCGTGCCGCCACGACAGAGAGAACCCGAGTCCATGGACGCCCTCGTACTCGCACTGATCGCCCTGGGGGCGATCGGCGCGCTGCTCGTCCTCATCATCCGCTTCAACGTCCCCGCCTTCGTCGCCCTCCTGCTGGTCAGCGTCGGCACCGCCCTGGCCACGGGCATGCCCTTCGAGGACGTGGTGCCCACCATCGTGGAAGGACTGGGCGGCACCCTGGGCAACGTGGCCCTCCTGGTGGGGCTGGGCGCGATGCTCGGCGCCATCGTCGAGCACTCCGGCGGCGCGGACGCGCTCTCCGAGCGCTTCAGCGCGCTGCTCGGCCCGGCCAGGGTGGGCGTGGCGCTGCTGATCGCCTCGTCGGTGATCGCGGTCCCGATCTTCTTCGACGTCGCCTTCATCGTCCTGGTCCCGATCATCTACGCCTTCTCGCGGGCGGCCCGCCTGCCCTCGCCCATGCGCATCGGCCTGCCTATCGCCGGGCTGATGCTCTTCATCCACGTGGTGCTGCCGCCCCACCCCGGCATCGTCGGCAGCTCCGTGCTCACCGGCGCCGACATGGGCCTGGTCACCCTCCTGGGCGCCGCGCTCATCCTTCCGGTGGGCGTGGTCGCCCACTACACGGCGAAGCTGCTCAACCGGCGCGCGTACGCCATGCTGCCCTCCACCGCCGAACTGTACGAGCAGAACACCGGCGAGCCCGGAACCGGGGGTACGGGCGGCGGCACCGGGATTCCGGGTGACACGGGTGACGCGGGCGGTACCGGCGGGACGGACGGCGCGGGCGCGGCCAAGGTCTCCACCCGCCCCCGGGTGGAGCCGCAGCGCCCGCCCAGCGCCGCCGCCGTGATCACGGTCATCGCCGTCCCCATCCTCATGATCGGGCTCCAGACCGTCGCCGGACTCCTCCTGGAGGAGGGCTCCACGGCCCTGCGCTTCCTGACCATGGTCGGCGCCCCGCCCTTCGCGCTGCTCACCGGCTGCCTGCTGGCCCTGTACCTGCTGGGTGTGCGCCGCGGCTGGTCGATGCGTTCGGTCGGCTCGGTCATGGACGCCGCGCTCGCCCCGGCGGCGGTGGTCGTGTTCGTGACCGGCGCGGGCGGCGCGTTCGCCGGGGTGCTCACCGCCAGCGGCATCGGCGAGGTGCTCTCCGAGAGCATGCTCGGCCTGGGACTGCCCCTGCTGCTCCTGGCCTTCTGCCTGGCCGCGCTGCTGCGGGCGGCCCAGGGCTCGGCCACCGTCTCGGCCCTGACCACCTCCGGGCTCCTGGCCGAGGCCATCGCCTCGGGCGGGTACAGCGGCCTGGAGATCGCCCTGATCAACCTCGCCATCGGCTGCGGCGCCATCTGCCTGTCCCACGTCAACGACTCGGGCTTCTGGATCGTCTCGCGCTACCTGGGCCTGTCGGTGCGCGACGCCCTGCGCACCTGGAGCGTGCTCGTCACGGTCCTGGGAGCGAGCGGGTTCGCCCTCGTCGGCCTCACCTGGGCGCTGGTCTGAACCCCGCGTCCCGGACGGGACGCGTCGCCCCCCGCACCCACACCC
This sequence comes from Nocardiopsis camelliae, assembly GCF_028993595.1. Lineage (GTDB taxonomy): Bacteria > Actinomycetota > Actinomycetes > Streptosporangiales > Streptosporangiaceae > Nocardiopsis > Nocardiopsis dassonvillei. Next base: position 3,864,368 of record NZ_CP118614.1, on the reverse strand, counting down.
TTCACACACCGAGGAAGGTCACCATGAACCGGACCGCCACCAGACCCGGAGGCGGCGTCGACACCGCCAGGCTGGCGCGGCTGCGCGCCGCCGCCTACCGCATCCGGCTCAACGCCCTCACCCAGGCCCAGGTCCAGGGACAGGGCTACATCGGCCAGGCCCTCGGCTTCGCCGACGTGCTCGCCGCCCTGTACGCCGACCACCTGCGGCTGCGCCCCGAGGAGCCGGAGTGGGAGGGGCGCGACCGCTGCCTGCTCAGCATCGGCCACTACGCCATCGCCCTGTACGCCGCCCTGGCCGAGGCGGGGATCATCCCCGAGGAGGAACTGACCACCTACGCCACCGACGACTCGCGCCTGCCGATGTCGGGCATGGCCACCTACACGCCGGGAATGGAGATCTCCGGCGGCTCCCTGGGCCACGGGCTGGGGATCGCGGTGGGCATCGGCCTGGGACTGCGCCGCAAGGGCAACCCCGCCCGCGTGTACAACCTGCTCTCCGACGGCGAGCTCAGCGAGGGCTCCACGTGGGAGGCGGTCCAGGCCGCGGCCCACCACCGCCTGGACAACGTCACCGCCATCGTGGACATGAACCGCCAGGTGGCCGACGGCCCCGCCCAGGAGGTCATGGGCACCGAACCCGCCGACGAGAAGCTGCGCGTCAGCGGATGGCACACCCTGCGGGTGGACGGCAACGACGTGGCCGCCGTCGCCGCGGCCCTGGACGAGCTGCGCGAGCACCGCGGCTCGCCCACGGCGCTGGTGTGCGACACCAGGATCGGCGCGGGGGTGCCAATGCTGGAGAGCAGGGAGAAACTGCACTTCATGCGGGTGGCCGAGGACGAGTGGCAGACCGCGCGCGAGCAGCTGCGCCAGGGATACGAGGGGTACACGGCATGAGCACCACCAGCGCGAGCACGGTCGGCAGGGAAAGCGGTGGCGGCGGCAGGAAGCTGACGTCGGACGCCATGATCGCCTCGATCGCGGAGGAGGGCGCACGCACCGTCCAGGCGCCCCTGGGGCACGCCCTGGTGCGCGCCGCGCGCGAGGACGAGCGTGTCGTGGGGTTGTCGGCGGACCTGGCCAAGTACACCGACATGCACGTCTTCCGCGACGCCATGCCCGACCGCTTCCACCAGATGGGCATGGCCGAACAGGTGATGATGGGCGCCGCCGCCGGGCTGGCGATGGAGGGGTTCGTGCCCTTCGCCTCCACCTACTCGGTCTTCGCCACCCGCCGCGCCTACGACTTCCTGTGCCTGGACATCGCCGAACCGCGCCTGAACGTCAACGTCGTCGCGGCGCTGCCCGGCCTGACCACCGGTTACGGGCCCAGCCACCAGGCCACCGAGGACATCGCCCTGCTGCGGGGCATCCCCGGCATGGTGATCGTGGACCCGTGCGACTCGGTGGACATCGAGCAGGCGGTCCCGCAGCTGATCGCGCACGAGGGGCCCACCTACACCCGCATCCTGCGCGGCGCGGTGCCCACGGTGCTGGACGAGTACGACTACGAGTTCCGGCTGGGCGAGGCCGCGCTCCTGCGCGGCGGCGACGACGTCCTATTCGTCTCCTCGGGGATGATGACCGAGCGCGCGCTGCGCGCCGCCGCGGAACTGGAGGCCGACCGGATCGGTGCGGCGGTCCTGCACGTGCCCACCATCAAGCCGCTGGACGTGGAGACGGTCCTGGAGCAGGTGGGCCGGGACCGCAGGGTGTTCGTGCTGGAGAACCACTCGGTCGTGGGCGGGCTGTTCGAGTCGGTGGCCTCCGCGATGGTTCAGCGCGGGGTGGCCCGGCGGATGGAGCACATCGGACTGCCGGACGAGTTCCTGGACGCGGGGGCGCTGCCCACCCTCTACGACCGCTACGGCGTGTCCGTGCCCAGGATCGTGGAGAGGGTGCGCGCCTCGCTGTGACGGATCGGGTCGGTCCGGCCCGGGCGGAATGAGGTGCGAGGTGAGGTGATGGGCGGGCCCCGGCAGGGAGAGGAGAGCCGGGGCCCGTGAAGGTGCGGTGGGGAGGTCTCCGGGGTTCCCCGCCGCACCTGTTCGGGGAGGCGGGGCAGGCGAGGCAGGCGGTCAACGCTTGCCGTTCGGGGATGGTTGCTCGCTCCTGCGTCATCTGCTGCCGCGTAGTGGCCCGGGAGGGCGACCAACGCCTGAGGTTGTGGGGTGGTGGGGCTTTGCTGCGTCGGCACCAAAGGCGGCGGGGCTGGCGGGCCTGGGGCAGCGCGACCGGCCCCTGTGGCGGGGGTGGGCGACGGTGGCAGCGACGACGGCGAGCACGGGTCCGGGCCTCTTGTCGGGTGTGGGCATGCCGGGGCCCGGCCCGGCCGGGGTCATTCCCGGGGCGGTGGAACCGCAATCCTGTCGGGCGGATGATCCTGTCCTCGCCGCTGGTGTGTGCGGAGTTCGCGTTGGTACTTGGCCCGGTTATGCGGCCCACACAGCGGTTGCAGGTTCGCCACCACCGTGCGCCCGCCCCGAGAGAACGACTGCACATGATCGGCCTGGCAGAGGGCCACCGGAACTTCGCACCCTTGCGGGTGGGCGCAGGTGGTGTGCCCGTGGAACGCGGCGGTGCGCTGGCGGGCTGAGGCCAGGCGTCGGCTGTGGCCCACATCCAGGACCTGCCCGGTGGGCGGGGCGGTGAGCATCCGCACCACCTCAGAGTCGGCGGCGAGTTCGTGCACCACCCCGACGGGAATGACGCGGCCGTGCTCGTCCAGCGCTGGCACTTCCTGGCCTTGGGTGTCCAGGTAGGTCTGCACCGGCACGACGATGCGGATCTGCGCCAACGCAGCGGGGGCGTTGGCGCATCCGGTGTGGGTGGTGGCAAAGCGCAGCGCCGCGATGAGCGCGTCATGCTCCCGCTGAGACCGCGACCGCGTGTCCTCGTCCGAGGGTGGGGTGGTGAAGGTGTCGATGGCCGCGCGCACAATCAACGCATCCCCACTGCCGCCCCACGCCTGGAGCTGGTAGCTGCCCTGGAACGTGTCATGCACGACCAGCCCACGCGAGGCGTGAGCAGCTTCGTGGTCGCGGTCCAGGCGGTGGGGGTCCAAACGATGCGCGACCTGGCGGGCCACCGACTGAAGCTGGTTGACCGACAACGCAGGCCGCTCCACCTTCGCGGCCACCAGAGCGGACTCGAACCCCTGCCGGTACTGCGCCTGGTCAGGAAAGTAGTCCTCATCGCGCACCTGGACGGCTTTGTCGGTGACCTTGGCGATCACCACCGCCTCACCCAACCCCACCGCGCCCGTCTCCACCGCTTCCACTGTGGCGGGCAAGGTCTCCTCGTGCACATGCTGGGCCAGCCGCGCCAAATCCTTGGCCTGGGAGGTGGGCAACTTGCCGTGGTGCACCAACCACTTGTCCAACGTGGAATAACCGCTGTAGCGGGCCACCGCACCCCGCGCGTACAAACGCGCCATCCGCGCCAACGCCTGGTACCGGATCTGGTCCAGCTGGGCCCACAGCGCCGCGATCTCCTCAGCCGCACTCTCGTCCGCCCCGGGCGGCACGTCGGCGTTCAACGCGTGGTCGATGATCTCGCGCGCACCGGCCAGCGCGGCCACGGCCGGGGAACATTCCCCGGGGGCCGTCTCGGGCGCTGCGGTCATCATCTCCATACTTCTTATTATAGGCCGCCGATCGCCCTTTCTCCACCATTCACGGCCGGAATTAGAAGCCTTTTTTCCGTGGGCTTCTCTTGATTGGAGGGTCACATTTAAGGCGGGCTCAAAAGGTGTCCGAAAAGGTGCGCCCAGAATAACCGCTTGCCGTTGACACGATCGTCGCCATCCCCGACCGCAGGGGCCAGGATCGTTGCCCGAGGCCGGAGGGCCTGCTGGCCGTTGGTGCTGACGCAGCAGAGCCCGACCACCCGCACACCCCGGGCGTTGGTCGCCCTCCGGTAGCCGCTCCCGCCTTTGGTGCCGCTTTTCGTCGGTCGCCCACGCTCCCACCCGGCGCCCGCCGTTTCCCGCTGCCCGTACCCTTTCGCGGCAGCTGGTGCGCTTTCGTTGCCGCCAGCAATCCCCAGCAGGAATAGCGTAGGGAGGGGCCCTGTGGGCGGCCCCTCCCTGCCCCTTGATCCATTGCCGTTATTGAACGAAGAGCGTTTCAGGGCACACCAAAACGCCCCTTGGGTGGGATCCCCCCTATTTCCAGGAAACCATCACCGCACCACCCACGACCAGCCCCAAATCCCACCTGTGGAAAACACGCGAACGGCCCCGGACGATCGCCCGGGGCCGGAACACTGCCTGGAGGAAACGGAAACCGGTCAGGTGTCCGTCCTCCCTGCGGGTTCCTCGCTCCTACCCTCACCAGCGCCACTACCGCTGCCGTCACCACTGTTACTGGCACCACCACTGCTACTGGCACCACCACTGCCACTGGCACTGCCACCGACCCGGCCCCGGTACCACCGCCACAGAGCACGCGCCAGCGGCAGTACGATCACCACGGCCAGCAGCAGCAACAGCGTTCCCGAGATCGGCCGGGTCAGGAAACCCGTGGGGTCCCCGTCGAAGAGCAGCAGCGACCGGCGCAGCGAGCTCTCCAGCAGCGAACCCAGGACGAAGGCCAGCACCAGCGGCCCCGGGTCGAAGCCGAACTTCTTCATCAGGTAACCCAGCAGCCCGAAGACCACTACCAGCACGATGTCGAACACGTTGTTGCGCACCGTGTACACGCCCACCAGGGTGATCAGCACCGTGATGGGCGCCAGGATCGTCGGGGGCACCCGCAGGATCCGCACGAACAGCCCCACCAGCGGAATACTCATGATCAGCAGCAGGATGTTGCCGATGTACATCGAGTTGATGACGCCCCAGAACAGCTCCGGCTCCTGGGTCACCAGCTCCGGCCCCGGCGGCACGCCCTGGATGAGTAGCGCGCCGAAGATGATCGCCATCGTCGCGTTCGCCGGGATGCCCAGGGTCAGCAGCGGGATGAACGAGGAGGTGGCGGCGGCGTTGTTGGCCGTCTCGGGAGCGGCCACGCCCTCCACCGCGCCCCTGCCGAAGCGCTCGGGGTTGCGTGAGCGCCGCTTCTCCATCGCGTAGGCCGCCAGGGAGGACAGGGTGGCGCCTCCACCGGGCAGGATGCCCAGCGCGAAGCCGATGAGCGAGCCCCGACCGATCGCGCCCGACGACTGGCGCAAGTCCTTGCGCGAGGGCCAGGTGTTGGTGACCTTGAGGGGCTTCTTCGGCGCCCGGTGGCGCTCCTCCAGGCTGTGCAGGATCTCCCCGATGCCGAACAGACCCATCGCGATCGGCACGAAGTCGATCCCGTCGGACAGCGCCATGGAGTCGAAGGTGAAGCGTTCGGCGCCGGTGAAGGTGTCCAGCCCGACCGTGGCCAGCAGCAGGCCCACGCAGGCGGCGATGATCGCCTTGATCCGGCTGCCGTTGCCGACGGTGGACACCAGCAGGATGCCCAGCAGCGCCAGCGCGGTGTACTCGGGCGGCCCGAAGTCCAGGGCGAAGCTCGCCACCAGGGGCGCGACCAGGGACAGGGCCACGATCGACACTGTCCCGCCCACGAACGAGCCAACGGCCGCGATGCCCAGCGCCGTTCCGGCCCGGCCCTGGCGGGCCAGCATGTGGCCGTCGAAGACCGTCACCACGGAGGACGCCTCGCCGGGCAGGCGCAGCAGGACCGAGGTGATCGTCCCCCCGTACTGGGCGCCGTAGAAGATGCCGGCGAGCATGATGATCGCGGTCACCGGTTCGAGGCCGAAGGTCAGGGGGAGCAGGATCGCGATCGTGGCCGCGGGCCCGAGCCCGGGCAGGACCCCGACCAGCATGCCGACCACGACGCCGATCAGGCAGTAGAGCAGGTTGACCGGTTCGAGGACGACACCGAACCCGTCGATCATGGGTGTCAGGGAATCCATCGTTGTGTCCTAGAAGAGGTGGGGGATCGGCACGGCCAGCAGGCCGACGAAGACGACGTAGAAGGCGACCACGATCAGGACCGAGGCGATGGCGGACAGCCGCCACGACTCGCCCCCGAGGAAGCGCAGCCACACGAAGGCCAGGAGCGCGGAGGGGATCTCGAAACCGATCACGCCGACCACGGAGACGAAGCCGACCATGGTGGCGACCCCGGCCAGCACCTTCCAGGAGGAGGCGGAGAAGACCTCGGTGTCGGCGGTGCGGCGAGCCAGTCCCAGCAGGGCCACGCCCAGCGCGGCGATCGCCACGCTGACGAGCAGGGGCCAGGTGCCCGAGCCGGGGTCGGCGGGGGTGCCCGGGCCGAGCGCCCAGGATCCGGCGATCCCGGCCGCGCCCAGGGCGACGACGGTCAGGGCCACCGCGGTGTTGGCCCAGGGGCCCAGGGGCTTCGGCGGTTCCTCGTCGTCCTCCGGGTCGGGCGCGGCCTCCTGCGACTGGGCCCCCTGCGACTGGGCCTCCTGCGGCTCGGCCCCCTCCGGAACGTTCTGCCCTGGGACGGTTCCCTCCGGAACGGCTCCCTCCGGCATCGCTCCCTTCGGAACGTTCCGCTCCGGACCGGACCTCCCCGCAACGGCTTCCTCCGGACCGGCCCGCTCCGCGCCGGATTCCGGGCCCGTGGGCGCTGCGTCCCGCTCCGCTGCGTCCCGCTCCGCGGTGACCCGCGCCGTCCCGCTTTCCCGAGTCCCGCTCTTCCGCGCGCCGTCCTCCCGAACGCCGTCCTCTCGCACAGCGCTCTCCCGCCCGGCGTTCTCCCGCGTGGTGGGTTCTCTGGCGATGGGCTCCCCTGCGGCGGACGCGGACCCCTGCGCGCGCCGGGTGCGGGGCGCGCTCACCGGCCCTCGCCCATGTCGATGCCGTACTCCTCCACCATGGAGGCGTACTCCTGCGCGAAGGAGGACCACTCCTCGGTCAGCTCGGCGGGCTCCAGTTCGTGCGGGGTGAGCAGGTTGTTCTCGTTGAACTCCAGGTAGGCGTCGCTGGCGAAGACCTCGGTGAACGCCGTGCGCAGCCGCTCCACGACCTCCTCGGGCGTGCCCTGGGGGGCTACCACGGCCCGGTACTGCGAGACCCGCACGTCGTACCCGGCCTCGACCGCGCTGGGGACGTCGGACAGGTACTGGTTGCGCTCCTCGGCGAAGGTGGCCAGGGGGGTGATCTCACCGGCCTCGATCTGCGCGATCGCCTCGCCGAGCTGGACCGAGGCCACGTCCACCTGCTCGCCCAGGACGGCGGTCAGGGTGGGGGAGCCGCCGTCGAAGGGGACGGGGGTGCCCGAGATCCCGGCCTGCTCGAACAGCAGCGCCTGGGACAGCTGGCTGCCGGTGCCCACCCCGGTGGTGCCGTAGTCGACCTCGTCGCCGGAGTCGACGAGGTCCTGGAGGGTGTCGTAGTCGGAGGAGGCCGCGGTGACGAGCACGTAGTCGTCGCGCGAGACACCGGTGACGACCTCGTAGTCGGCGATGTCGACCGCCTCCTCCTCCGAGACCGCCAGGGGGGTGATCGCGGTGAGGGAGGCGTTGATGACGAGCAGGTTCTGGCCGTCGGGCTCCTGGGAGGCGAGTTCGTTGGCGGCCAGGGCGCCGTTGGCGCCGGGGGTGTTGACGACCGGGAGCGCGACGCCGAGCCCCTCCTGCGCCCCGTCGGCCAGCGCGCGGGCGATGAGGTCGGTGCTGCCGCCCGGATCCTGTCCGACCATCACGGTGATCGGCCCCTGGGGGAACTCGCCCTCGGCGGAGCCCCCGCCGGACAGGTTCCCGCCGCAGGCCGCCAACGACACGGTGAGCCCCGCTGCGAGGACCGAGGCCGCGCCCAGGCGGGCGCGGCTCCTGTGCGGCATATGGGTCATGGTTCCTCGCCTTTCTTGTGGCCGCCGTCCGCACACGTCGGAGGGTTCTGTGTGAATGCGGTCACGTACTTCGGTGAGTGGCAGCATAGGAACACGCGATCATGCATGTCCAAGTCGAATACGGCATAAGCTGATACCTTCCGTGCATCATGTTCTCTTTCGACCAGCTGCGCGGTTTCGTCGCCGTCGCCGAGGAACTCCACTTCGGGCGGGCCGCGGAGCGGCTGTCCATGACCCAGCCCCCGCTCAGCCGCCAGATCCAGAAGCTCGAACGCGCCGTCGGCGTGCGCCTGCTGGAGCGCGACCGGCGCCACGTGGTCCTGACCGCGGCCGGGCAGGCCTTCCTGATCGAGGCCCGGCGCCTGCTGTCCCTGGCCGAGAGCGCGCCGGACCTGGCGCGGCGCATCTCCCAGGGGTCGCGGGGCACGCTGCGGATCGGCTTCACTGCGGCCTCCTCCTACGGCCTGCTCGGGGACATGATCAACTCCGTGGAGAGGCAGCTGCCGGAGATCACCGTCGAGCTGTTCGAGATGGTCACCAAGGAACAGGCCGCGGCCCTGCTGTCGGGCGAGATCGACATGGGCCTGGCCCGGCCGCCCCTGGACACCGACCTGTTCGGGACGCGGGTCCAGCTCCGCGAGCGGCTGCTGGTCGCGGTGCCCGAGGCCCACCCGCTGGCGCGCCGCGCGGGCCCGCTGTCCGCCGAGGACCTGGTGGACGTGCCGCTGATCATGCACTCGCCGATCAAGGCCCGCTACTTCTACGACCTCGTGGTCGGGCTGCTGCCCATCGCCCACCAGAACGTGGTGCACACGGTCAGCCAGGTCATGACCATGGTCTGGCTCGTGGCCGCCGGGCGCGGGGTCGCCTTCGTGCCCGCATCGGCGACCGGTCTGGGCGTGGCGGGGGTGGCCTACCGCGAACTGGAGGGGCTGCCCGAGAACCCCGTCGAACTCCACCTCATCTGGACCCACGACTCGCCCAACCCCGTCGTGCCGCGGGTGCTCCAGGCCTGGCCCGCCGCCGACGGCGCAGGCTCCTGATACCCGGCGGGTATCAGTTGATGCCCAAGGAATCTTGGACAGCATCGAACGACGCTCCGTACGGTAGCGGCAACACCGTGCGGGCCCGCCACCCCCGGGGCCCGAGCCGCAGAACCGAGGACGACACGTGAACGCGATGCACCCAGACGACCTGGCCGGACGGCTCAGGTCAGGGCTCCTGTCCTTCCCCGTGACCCACTTCGACGCCGACCTGGCCTTCGACGAGGGGCGCTACCGGGAACACCTGGCCTGGCAGGCCGGCCACGACGTGGCCGGGCTGTTCGCCGCCGGGGGCACCGGCGAGGGCTTCTCCCTCACCCCGGCCGAGATCGACCGCGTGGTGCGCACGGCGGTCGACGAGGTCGGTGGCCGGGTCCCGGTGCTCGCCCCGGCCACCGGCGGCACCGCGGCCGCCGCCCTGCAGGCCCGCGCCGCCCAGGAGGCGGGCGCGGACGGCATCCTCCTCATGCCGCCCTACCTCACCGAGGCCGGGCAGCCCGGCCTGGTCGAGCACGTCAGCGCGGTCTGCCGGGCCACCGACCTGGGCGTGGTCGTCTACAGCCGCGCCAACGCCGTGCTCGACGACCGCTCAGTCGCCGAACTGGCCGAGCGCAACCCCAACCTCATCGGCTTCAAGGACGGCGTCGGCGACATCGAGGCGATGACCCGCATCTACGCCCGGGTCGGAGACCGGCTGGTCTACATCGGCGGCCTGCCCACCGCCGAGACCTTCGCCCTGCCCCTGCTGGAGCTGGGGGTGAGCACCTACTCCTCCGCGATGTACAACTTCGCGCCCGAGTTCGCCCTGGGCTTCTACGCCGACGTGCAGGCCCGCGACAGGGAGTCGGTGTACCGCAAGCTCAACGACTTCGTCATCCCCTACCTGGACATCCGCGACCGCATGCGCGGCTACGCGGTCTCCATCGTCAAGGCCGGGCTCGACGCCGCGGGGCGCCACGGCGGACCCGTCCGGCCACCCCTGACCGCACTCGACCGGACCGAGCGCGACGAGCTGGCCGCGCTGGTCGGAAAGGTTGCCTGAATGGCCGAGCACACTCCGGACCCCAAGGACACGGACACGGGCACGGCCACGGACGTCCTCGGGCCGCTGGTGGCCTGCGCCCCCGTCGAGGGCGGGGCCGGGACCCTGCGCGCGACCGACCCCGCCACGGGGGAGGAGTTCGGCGAGCCCGTGGGCCTGGTGGACTCCGCCCAGATCCAGGAGGCCACCCGCGCCGCCGAGCAGGCCCTGGACGCCTTCCGCGCCCAGTCGCCCGCCGAACGCGCCGTCTTCCTGCGCCGCGTCGCCGACAACATCGACGCCCTGGGCGACGCGCTCGTGGACCGGGCGGCGCGCGAGAGCGGCCTGCCGCGCCAGCGCCTGACCGGGGAGCGTGCCCGCACCACCGGCCAGCTGCGCATGTTCGCCGACGTGGTGGCCCAGGGCGACGCCCTGGGCGCCCGCATCGACCCGGCGCTGCCCGACCGCACCCCCCAGCCCCGCCCCGACCTGCGCCTGGCGCACATCCCGGTCGGCCCCGTGGTGGTCTTCGGCGCGAGCAACTTCCCCCTGGCCTTCTCCACCGCCGGAGGAGACACGGCGGCGGCCCTGGCCGCCGGGTGCCCGGTGATCGTCAAGGGCCACAACGCCCACCCCGGCACCGCCGCACTCGTGGGGCGCGCCGTGGCCGACGCGGTGCGCCAGAGCGGCCTGCCCGGCGGCGTGTTCTCCCTGCTGTTCGGGGAGGGCAACGGCATCGGACAGGAGCTGGTCGCCGACCCGCGCGTGAAGGCCGTGGCCTTCACCGGGTCGCGGGGCGGCGGACTGGCCCTGATGCGGGTGGCGGCCGAGCGCCCCGAGCCGATCCCGGTCTTCGCCGAGATGTCCTCGGTCAACCCCGTGTTCGTGCTGCCCGGCGCGCTCGCCGGGCAGGGAGCCCAGGACCTGGCCGCGGCCTACGTCGCCTCCCTCACCCTGGGATCGGGGCAGTTCTGCACCAACCCCGGGCTGGTGTTCGTCCCCTCCACCCCGGACGGGGACCGGTTCGTGGAGGCCGCCGCGCGGCTGGTGGCCGGCGCCACCGGCCAGACGATGCTCACCGCGCCCATCGCCGCGGCCTTCCGCGACGGGGTGGAGGCGTTGGAGGGGCGTTCGGAGGTCACGCCGCTGGCCAGGGGCGGTGAGGGGCAGGGCCCCAACGCGCCGGCCCCCGCCCTGGCCGAGGTGTCCCTGGCCGATCTCACGGCCGACCCGCGCCTGAGCGAGGAGGTCTTCGGCGCCGCGGGCACGGTGGTGCGCTACCCCGACGCCGCCGCGCTGCCCGCCGCGCTGGAGGGGATGGAGGGCCAGCTCACCGCCACCCTGCACGCCGACGCCGGCGACGCCGACGACCTGGCGGCGGCGCGCGCCCTGCTGCCGGTGCTGGAGCGCCGCGCGGGCCGCGTCCTGTTCGGGGGCTGGCCCACGGGGGTGGAGGTGACCCACGCGATGGTGCACGGCGGTCCCTTCCCCGCCACCTCCGACGGCCGGGGCACCTCGGTGGGCAGCCTGGCCCTGCACCGGTTCCTGCGGCCGGTCAGCTACCAGGACGTGCCCGACGCCCTGCTGCCGCCCGCACTGCGCCGGGACAACCCCTGGCGGCTGAACCGACGAGTCGAGGGCACCGTCGTGCCCGGAGGAGACCACGCATGAGCACGCCCACCATCGCCTCCGTCGACGTGGTGCCGGTGGCCGGACGCGACAGCATGCTGCTCAACCTCAGCGGCGCACACGGCCCCTTCTTCACCCGCAACATCGCCATCCTCACCGACAGCGAGGGACGCACCGGCCTGGGCGAGGTCCCCGGCGGCGAGCCCATCCGCGCCACCATCGCCGACGCCGCCGAACTGCTCGTCGGACGCCCCGTCGCCGAACTCAACCCCCTGCTGCGCCGCGTCCAGGACGCCTTCGCCGACCGCGACCGGGGTGGGCGGGGCGAGCAGACCTTCGACCTGCGCACCACCGTGCACGCGGTCACCGCCCTGGAGTCGGCCCTGCTCGACCTGCTGGGCCAGCACCTGGGCGTGCCGGTCTGCGACCTGCTCGGCGAGGGACGCCGACGCGAGCGGGTGCCCATGCTGGGCTACCTGTTCTACGTCGGCGACCGCCACCGCACACCGCTGCCCTACCCCGAGGCGAAGGAGCCCGCCGACGACTGGGAGCGCCTGCGCACCGAGCCCGCGCTCACCCCCGAGGCCGTCGTCGCCCTGGCCGAGGCCGCCCGGAGCCGCTACGGCTTCCGCGACTTCAAGCTCAAGGGCGGGGTGCTGGCGGGCGAGGAGGAGGCCGCCGCGGTCCGCGCCCTGGCCGCGCGCTTCCCCGACGCCCGCGTCACCATCGACCCCAACGGCGCCTGGTCGCTGGCCGAGGCGACCGCGCTCTGCTCCGACCTGCACGGCGTCCTGGCCTACGCCGAGGACCCCTGCGGCGCCGAGGGCGGCTACTCCGCACGCGAGGTCATGGCGGAGTTCCGGCGGGCCACCGGTCTGCGGACCGCCACCAACATGATCGCCACCGACTGGCGCCAGATGGCGCACAGCGTGCGCGTCAACGCGGTGGACATCCCGCTGGCCGACCCGCACTTCTGGACCATGCGCGGCTCGGTGCGCGTGGCCCAGCTGTGCGAGGACTTCGGCCTGACCTGGGGCTCGCACTCCAACAACCACTTCGACATCTCCCTGGCGATGTTCACCCACGTGGGGGCAGCCGCCCCCGGCGACATCACCGCCCTGGACACCCACTGGATCTGGCAGGACGGCCAGGCCCTGACCCGCAGGCCCTTCCGGATCGAGGACGGCGCTGTCACCGTGCCCACCGCCCCCGGCCTGGGCGTGGAGCTGGACCGCGACGCCCTGGCCGCCGCGCACGAGCTGTACCTGGAGCACGGCCTGGGCGCACGCGACGACGCCGCTGCCATGCGGCACATCGTCCCCGACTGGACCTTCGACCCCAAGCGCCCCGCGATGGTGCGCTGAACCCCCCGTCCCACCTCTTCTCCGGAGACCCCATGAACACACCCGCCGAGCCGCGGGGCGACGCCCGCACCGGCGCCGCGGGGGGCACCGCCACCGACGCCATCGCCTCGGTGACGCTGTCCCGCGTGGACCTGCCCCTGGCCACCCCCATCAGCGACGCCAAGGTGCTCACCGGGCGCCAGAAGCCGCTCACCTCGGTGTCGATGCTCTTCGCCGAGATCACCACCGAGCAGGGGCTCGAAGGCGTCGGCTTCACCTACTCCAAACGCGCCGGAGGCCCGGGCCAGTACGCCCACGCCCGCGAGGTGGCCCCCGAGCTGATCGGCGAGGACCCCAGCGACATCCAGCGCCTGTGGACCCGCCTGGTGTGGGCCGGGGCCTCCGTGGGGCGCAGCGGACTGGCCACCCAGGCCATCGCCGCGATGGACATCGCCCTGTGGGACCTCAAGGCCAAACGGGCCGGGCTGCCGCTGGCCAAGCTCCTAGGCGCGCACCGCGACGCGGTCGACTGCTACAACACCTCCGGCGGGTTCCTGTCCGCGCCGCTGGAGGAGGTGCTGGACAACACCCGGGCCGCCCGCGCCGCGGGCATCGGCGGCATCAAGATCAAGGTCGGCCACCCCGACCACCGGGTGGACCTGGCCCGTGTGGAGGCCGTGCGCGAGGAACTGGGCGACTTCCCGCTCATGGTCGACGCCAACCAGCAGTGGAACCGGGGCTCGGCCGCGCGCATGGGCCGCCTCCTGGACCGGTTCGACCTGGTCTGGATCGAGGAGCCGCTGGACGCCTACGACGTCCGGGGCCACGCGGACCTGGCGCGCGAGCTGGCCACGCCCATCGCCACCGGCGAGATGCTCACCAGCCCCGCCGAGCACGAGGCGCTGATCCAGGCCGGGGCCGTGGGCTTCATGCAGCCGGACGCGCCGCGGGTCGGGGGCATCACCCCGTTCCTGGACGTCATGGCCCAGGGGCGCAGGGCCGGGGTGCGGATGGCGCCGCACTTCGCCATGGAGATCCACCTGCACCTGGCCGCGGCCTACGAACTCGACCCCTGGGTGGAGCACTTCGACTGGCTCCAGCCCCTGTTCGAGGAGCGCCTGGAGACCGCGGGCGGGCGCATGCTCGTTCCGGCCCGGCCGGGCCTGGGCTGCACGATCAGCGAGCAGGCCCGCGCCTGGACCGCCCAGAGCAGCCGGGTGGACGCCGACGGCCGCACGGACCTGGAGGGCTGACCCGCCGCGCCGCCGGGTCCGGCGGCCCGGCGGCGCGGGTTCAGGACAGCGCGCGAAACCCCCGCGCGTCCGCTCCGCCCAGCAGCGCCACGCTCAGCCACATCCCCGGCAGCTCCTCGGCGGGCACGTCGGTGTCGGTCACGATCCGCTCCACCGGGACGTCCAGCGGCGCGGTCGCCGGGTGCAGCGGTGTCATCAGTTCGGCCCTGCTGCCCATGGTGAGCAGCACCTGCACGGCGGTCCGTCCCCGGTGCCCCCCGGGCAGGGAGTAGGGCACGGTCACCCTCCAGCGCATGTTCGTGGGCAGGCTGTCCGGAGCGCGGAACCCCCAGTACCACGCCTCCTGGTCGGACATCTCCACCACCAGCGACGACACGGGGACCTCGGTCTCCTCGTCCGCCGGAGCGATCGTCCAGTCCCGGCCCATCACGGCGTCCTGGGGCCTTCGCGCCTCGCGCTGCCACCACCTGTGGCGACGCAGGGCCAGGTAGTCCTCGATCATTCCTCCCGAGCCCGCCCTGCCGACTGTCTCGTCCACCCGGTGTACTCCTTCAGGGGGCGTGGCGCGCCGCGCCGCGCGCCGCACGGCGCGGTCCCCCGGTCCGCGGACGGTGCCACCGGCCCGTACATGGGACGGAGCACACCGTTCAGGGGGACTGTCTTTACCCTCTGCCCGGTGCGGGGTCGTGCATGCCGGACGCGACCAGGGTTTTCGCGCACCCCGGCGACCTGGGCCTTCGCGGCGGCCCCCGGCCTCCCGGTCGATCGCGGGGGAGGGGCCGGGGAAGCGGTCGTGCGGGGGCGGTCCTCACCCTCGGTAAGCTCCTGTGCAACTCCCGTACCACTCTGCCCAGGAGCACACGCATGCGTGAGATCGAGGCCAAGTACCGCGTCGCCGACCCCGCCGCGCTCCTGGCCGCCCTCGAAGCCGCCGGGGTGGCCCTCTCCGCGCCCGCCGAGCAGGACGACCAGGCCTACGCCCCGCCCGGGTGGGAGTTCGGCATGCCCAAGGCGGGGCGCGCCTTCGCCCGGCTGCGCACCCAGGACGGCGAGCACGTCCTCACCGCCAAGACCCCGGCCGCCAACCCCCTGGAGTACGTGGAGCACGAGACCGCGGTCGCCGACCGGGAGCAGATGCACCGGGTCCTCCTCCAGTTCGGCTACGTCCCGGCCCTGCGCATCGTCAAGACCCGCCGGGTCGGCCGGGCGGGCGGGATCACCGTGTGCGTGGACGAGCTGCACGGCGTGGGCGTGTTCCTGGAGGTCGAGCTGACCGTGGACGACGACCGCGACGGCCGGGCGGTCCAGGACCGGCTCGACGCGTGGGTGCGCTCGCTGGGCGCGGACCTGGAGCGCACCACCGACGGCTACGACGTCCTCGCGCACGCCGTCGCGACGCGCTGACGGGCCGCGGGTGCGGCTCGTCGGTGTTAGCCCGTAGAGTGCGGGCATGGGAAGCCGTATCCGCGCGATCGCCATCGACGCGCTCGACGCCGAGGCCGTGGCCGCGTTCTGGAGCCGTGTGCTGGACTGGCCGGTCGTGGAGGAGGCCGAGGACGGGTTCTGTCTCGCTCCGCACGAGGGGGCGGACCTGGGGGTCGACGTGTTCGCCGTGCCCGAGCGCAAGAGCGTCAAGAACCGCCTGCACCTGGACCTGTGCGTCACGGACGGACTGACGGTGGCCCAGGAACTGGAGAGGCTGCTGGGACTGGGCGCGGTGAAGGTGGACGTGGGCCAGCCCGAGGAAGCCCGGTGGACGGTGCTGGCCGACCCCGAGGGCAACGAGTTCTGCCTGCTGCACGGGAGCGCCGACGCCTCCTGAGGCGCCGCTCCGGCACCGGGGCTCAGGTCCCGCCCTCGGCGGTGAACACCCGCTCGGGTTCGTCCAGCCACACCGTCTGGCCCTCCGGGGTGACAGTGAGCCCGAAACGCCCGCGGGCGGGCCGACCGGCCGCCACCCACCTCCTGTACGCCCGCTCCACCTCGACGAACAGCTCGCGCGGCCCG
The DNA here is from genome assembly GCF_028993595.1 of Nocardiopsis camelliae. Classification (GTDB taxonomy): domain Bacteria; phylum Actinomycetota; class Actinomycetes; order Streptosporangiales; family Streptosporangiaceae; genus Nocardiopsis; species Nocardiopsis dassonvillei. The sequence continues at coordinate 3,848,256 of NZ_CP118614.1, read as the reverse complement.
TGCTGGCGCACCGCGTACTCCCGCGTCCCCGGCTCCACCCGCCACGACGCCCACGACCCCGACTCCGGTGCCAGTAGGTACACCGTGTACGGCCGGTCCGGATCGTCGTCGTCGAAGACCAGCACGTCGCTCGCCCCCGGAGCCAGAGCCAGGCCGATCGCGAACCGGGCGTCGGGGTCCGCGATCGGCTCGTAGGGGTGCAGGAAGGTCGTGCCCTCGTCGTGGTCGTGCTCGGCGCGCACCTCGTCCTCGACCACCGCGTGCGGCCGCCGCTGCGACCGTACCCACATGAACGCGGCGTCGCCCGTGAAGCGTCCGGACGCCGTGCCGTCGGCGGCCACGGTCAGCCCGGCCAGCACCCCGTTGTCGAACGTCGTCCCCCACGGGGTCAGGATCAGGCCGCCGGGCCGGGTCTGCTCCACCCACGCGTACGGAACCCGCTGCACGGCTGCGGTGGACAGCACCCGGTCGTAGGGGCCGCGCCCGGGACACCCCAGGACGCCGTCGCCCGTGACCACCGCGACTGGACACCCGGAACCGATGAGGACCTCCCGGGCCCGGTCGGCGAGAGCGGGGTCGATCTCCACGGTGGTGACGTTCTCCGCTCCCGCGCGCTCGGCCAGCAGGGCGGCGTTCCAGCCCGTGCCCGTGCCGATTTCCAGCACGCGGTGGCCCGGTCGAAGGTCGAGGGACTCCAGCATCTGGCCCACGATCGACGGCTGCGAGGCCGAGGAGGTGATGTAGCCGCGTCCGGAACCGGCGCCGTCGTCGAGCTGGGTGACCAGCGGCCGGTTCTCGTGGCACAGCTCCAGCCAGCGTTCCGGCTCCTCGCGGCGGTCCACCGGTACTGGCTCGCCTCCGTCGGCGACCCACACGGTGTCGGGCACGAACCGGTCGCGGGGCACCCGGCCGGCCTCCGCCCGCCACGGGGGAGGGAAGAGTCCGGCCAGGCGGGTCCGCGGGTCGGCGTGCACTACCTGTCGTCCTCGTCGCGTTCGTGGCGGCCTCCGCCGCTGCCGCCGCTGTCGGGGGTGGGCGGCGGGACCGGCCGCCCCGGCTGGTGTCCGTCCTGGTCCTGGTTGCCGTGCTTGCCCATGGCCGTCTCCTCGGGGAAGGGGGTGAGCGACAGCGCCAAGCTAACCCGGCCTTCGGCGCCAGCGCGCGGAACTGGCGCGATCCGGCCACGAAACCCCCGACCTGGCCACCAGGTTTCGTCCCGGCCGCTTCCGAACCGCGCGACGAACTCTGGCGGAGCGGTTCACAGGAAGGCCGGGGTCTCCCCGCGGGTCCACAGCCAGCCGGTCGGCGACAGCTGTTTCTTGAGGCGTGTGCGCTGACGCGGCGGCCGTGCGTCATGCGCGTCCCGTCACTCCTTGGGACGCTGGTCGATGATGCGGCGGAACTTGCCCACCGAGCGCTCGATCTGCTCGGGGTCGACCACGTCCACGGTCACGCTCACGCCGACCTTGTCCTTGACCGTCGCCACGATCTGCTCGCTCAGGACCACGCGCCGCTCGGCGGTGCAGTCCGGGGCCGCCTCGATGCGCACCGCCATGCGGTCCAGGCGGCCCTCCTTGGTCAGCACCAGCTGGAAGTGCGGGGCCAGCCCGTCCAGGCCCAGCACGATCTCCTCGATCTGGGTCGGGAAGACGTTCACGCCGCGCAGGATGATCATGTCGTCGCTGCGGCCGGTCACCTTGTCCATGCGCCGCATGGGCCGGGCCGTGCCCGGGCGCAGCGTGGTCAGGTCGCGGGTGCGGTAGCGGATCACCGGCATGGCCTGCTTGGTCAGCGAGGTGAAGACCAGTTCGCCGTTGGACCCGTCGGGCAGCACGTCCTGGGTGACGGGGTCGAGCACCTCGGGGTAGAAGTGGTCCTCCCACACGTGCAGGCCGTCCTTGGTCTCCACGCACTCGTTGGCCACGCCCGGGCCCATCACCTCGGACAGGCCGTAGATGTCCACGGCGTGGATGTCGAAGCGCTCCTCGATCTCGGTGCGCATCATCTCGGTCCAGGGCTCGGCGCCAAAGATCCCGACCTTGAGCGAGGTCGTACGCGGGTCGATTCCCTGATGCTCGAACTCGTCCATCAGTGTCAGCATGTAGCTGGGGGTGACCATGATGATGTCGGGCTCGAAGTCCTGGATGAGCTGCACCTGCTTGGCCGTCTGCCCGCCCGAGGCGGGGATGACCGTGCAGCCGAGCCTCTCGGCGCCGTAGTGGGCGCCCAGCCCGCCGGTGAAGAGCCCGTAGCCGTAGGAGACGTGCACCTTGTGCCCGGGCCGTCCGCCCGCGGCGCGGATGGAGCGGGCCACCACCTCGGCCCAGGTGTCGATGTCCTCGCGGGTGTAGCCCACGACGGTGGGGCGGCCGGTGGTCCCGCTGGAGGCGTGGATGCGGCTGACCCGCTCCTGGGGGACGGCGAACATCCCGAAGGGGTAGTTGTCGCGCAGGTCGGCCTTGGTGGTGTGCGGGAAGTGGCGCAGGTCCGCCAGTTCGCGCAGGTCCTCGGGGCGCACCCCGGCCTCGTCGAACTTGCGGCGGTACAGGGGCACGTTGGCGTAGGCGTGCTCCAGGGTCCACCGGAGGCGCTTGAGCTGCAGGGCGCGCAGCTCGTCGACACTCATGCGCTCGGCCGGGTCCAGGATCCCGGGCTCGGGCGCCCGTCCCAGGCGGGCGGTGGCTCCGGCCGACAGCGTGGTGGTGTCGTGGATTGCCATGGGCCTCTCCGTGTACTGTGCGCGGGACCCGCCGGGGCGCGGGCGCCTGGGTGGGGTGGGCGGGTGCGCTGATCTCGTGGCGGTGCGGTCCGTCGCGGATCGGACCGACTTGCTTACTGACCGAACGTTCGGTTACTAATGCATTAACGCAGTCTCCGGGCAGCCGTGTCAAGGAGAAGTGTCGATGATTTCACAGGCGACGGTGGCCCCGACCACCGTCTTTACCACGGGAGGCCGCACGTGAGCGAGGTCTACTTGGTCGACGGGGTGCGAACCCCGCAGGGCCGCTACGGCGGCGCCCTGGCAGCGGTGCGCCCCGACGACCTGGCCGCCACGGCGGTGGCCGAGGCGGTCCGCCGCGCGGGCGTGCCGGGCGAGGCCGTGGACGAGGTGGTCCTGGGCGCCGCCAACCAGGCGGGCGAGGACAACCGCAACGTCGCGCGCATGGCGGCGCTGCTGGCCGGACTCGACCCGAGCGTGCCCGGCTACACCGTCAACCGGCTGTGCGCCAGCGGCCTGACCGCCGTCGCCTCCGCCGCGCAGGCCATCCGCGCGGGCGAGGCCGACGTGGTGGTCGCGGGCGGTGTGGAGTCGATGACCCGCGCCCCCTGGGTGATGGCCAAGCCCGGAACCCCCTGGGCCAAGCCGGGCGAGGTCGCCGACACCTCCCTGGGCTGGCGCTTCACCAACCCGCGCTTCGCCGCGGCCGACGCCGATGCGCCCGCCGACGCGGGCCCCGACGACCTGCGCTACACCCTGTCCATGGGCGAGACCGCCGAGGAGGTCGCGCTCCTGGAGGGACTCACCCGCGAGGAGTGCGACGCCTTCGCGCTGCGCAGCCACGAGCGCGCGGTCGCCGCCGCCGAGGCGGGCCGCTTCGAGGCCGAGACCGTCCCCGTCACCGTGCGCGGACGCAAGGGCCAGAGCAGCGAGGTCACCGCCGACGAGGGACCGCGCCCCGGCTCCAGCATGGAGAGCCTGGCCGGGCTGCGTCCGGTCTTCCGCGAGGGCGGCATCGTCACCGCGGGCAACTCCTCCTCCCTCTCCGACGGGGCCTCCGCGCTGGTGCTGGCCGGTGCCGAGGCCGTGCGCCGCTACGGCCTGACCCCCCGCGCCCGCGTGGTCGCCTCCGCCTCGGCCGGGGTGGACCCGCAGGTCATGGGCCTGGGTCCGGTCCCGGCCACCCGCAAGGCGCTCGGCCGCGCCGGGTGGGACCTGGACGGGGTCGGCGCCGTGGAGCTCAACGAGGCCTTCGCCGCCCAGTCCCTGGCCGTGATGCGCCAGCTCAAGCTGGAGGAGGAGCGCGTCAACGCCGACGGCGGCGCCATCGCCCTGGGCCACCCGCTGGGCAGCTCCGGCGCCCGCATCCTGGTCACCCTGCTCAACCGCATGGAGCGCGATGACGCCGCCCGCGGCCTGGCCACCCTGTGCGTGGGCGTGGGCCAGGGCGTCGCCCTGCTGGTGGAGCGCCCGTGAGCGCCGACGGGTCCGCCGCGCACCGGGCCGACGGGGACTTCACCGCCCTGGACGTGGAGTGGCGCGAGGACCGCGTGGTGGTCCAGCTCCACCGCCCCGAGGCCCGCAACGCCATCAACGCGACGATGATCGCCGAGCTGCACCGGGTGTGCGAGCGGATCGAGGCCGAACCCAGGCCCCTGCTCCTGACCGGGCACGGCACCGTGTTCGCGGGCGGCGCCGACATCTCCGAGCTGCGCGAACGCGGCCGGGAGGAGGCGCTGGCCGGGATCAACAGCCGCCTGTTCGAACGCCTGCACCGCCTCCGGGCGCCCACCGTGGCGGCCGTGGACGGCTACGCCCTGGGCGGCGGCGCCGAACTGTCCTACGCCTGCGACATCCGCATCGCCACCCCCACCGCCGTGTTCGCCCAGCCCGAGCCGGGCCTGGGCATCATCGCCGGCGCGGGCGCGTGCTGGCGGCTGCGGGAACTGATCGGCGCCTCGGTGGCCAAGCAGGTGCTGCTGGGCGGCTACCGCCTGGACGCCGAGGCCGCGCTGCGCCACGGCCTGGTCGCCGAGATCGTCCCCTCCGGGGAGCTGCGCGAACGCGCCCACGCCCTGATCGACCGCATGGCCGCCTCCTCCGCGCTGGCCCTGCGCATGACCAAGATGGTCCTGGACGCCGACGGGCCCCACCCGCTCGCCGACGACCTGACGCAGGCCGTGCTGTTCGAGAGCGCCGACAAGCACGAGCGCATGACCCGTTTCCTGGAGAGGAAGAAGCGTTGAGCACCACCGAGCAGGCAGACGGCGCCGCGCGGGGCGTCCCCGCCACCGTCGCCGTCGTCGGCGGCGGCACCATGGGCGCCGGGATCGTCCAGCAGTTCCTCACCCGCGGCGCCGACGTGGTGCTGGTCGAGGCCACCGCCGAGGCCGCCGAGGCCGGTCGCGCCCGCGTGGCTGCCGGGCTGGACAAAGCTCGCCAGCGCGGGAAGATCGACGCCGAACCGGACGCCTACCTGGCCCGGCTGCACACGGTCACCACCCCCGCCGACATCCCGGCCGACGCCGGTCTGGTCGTGGAGGCCGTGCCGGAGAGGCCCGAACTGAAGATCGCCGTGCTCACCGCCGCCGAGGCCGCGGTGGGCGAGGACACCGTCCTGGCCTCCAACACCAGTTCGCTGTCGGTCACCGAGCTGGCCGCCGCCCTCAAGCGCCCCGCGCGCTTCCTGGGTACCCACTTCTTCAACCCCGTCCCCGCCTCCAAGCTCGTGGAGCTGGTCGTGGCCCCCGAGACCGACGAGGCCGTCCTGGCCTCGGCGCGCGCCTGGGTCGCCGCCCTGGGCAAGACCGAGGTCGTGGTCCGCGACGCGCCCGGGTTCGCCACCAGCCGCCTGGGCGTCATGCTGGGTCTGGAGGCCATCCGGATGGTCGAGGAGGGCGTGGCCTCGCCCGCCGACATCGACACCGCCATGGAGCTGGGCTACCGCCACCCCATGGGGCCGCTGCGCCTGACCGACCTGGTGGGGCTGGACGTGCGCCTGGCCATCGCCGAGTACCTGGCCGCCGAACTGGGGGACCGGTTCGCACCTCCGGAACTGCTGCGCCGTATGGTCGCCGAGGGAAGGCTGGGCCGCAAGAGCGGACAGGGCTTCCACACCTGGGACGAGGGGGAGTAGAGCGTTGAGTGAGGACACGGCGGCTAGACAGGCGCCCGCGGACGCGGAGTTCACCGAGGCCGACGGGCTGGCCACGGTGCGGCTGAACACGCCCGCCCTGACCCGGCGGGTCAAGGAGCAACTGCTGGCGGCGCTGCGTCGGGCGGCGGAGTCCACCACCGCCCGCGCGGTGCTGCTGCTGGGCTCGGACAAGGCCTTCTGCCTGGGCCAGAACCTGGTCGAGCACGCGCGGATCCTGGAGGAGCGCCCCCAGGAGGCGCTGGAGACCGTGCGCGAGCACTACAACCCCATCGTGCTGGCCCTGGAGGAGGTCCAGGTGCCGGTCGTGGTCGGCATCGGCGGCGCCTGCGTGGGCGCGGGACTGGGCTTCGCCCTGGCCGGGGACGTGCGGATCGCGGCCCGCCGGGCCAGGTTCGGCACCGCCTTCACCGGGATCGGCCTGGCCTCGGACTCCGGGCTGGCCTCGCGCCTGGTGGCCTCGCTGGGCCAGGCCCGGGCCATGGAGCTGATGCTGCTGGGCACGGTCGTGGACGCCGGGCGCGCCCTGGAGCTGGGCCTGGTCACCGAGGTCGTGGACGACGACGCCTGGGAGGCGCGCGCCCGCGCCGTGGCTACGGGCCTGGCCTCCGGGCCCACCAGCGCGTTCGTTGCGGCCAAGCGCGAGGTGCGCTCGGCCGCCGTGGGCGGGCGCGAGCTGCCCGAACTGCTGGAGGAGGAGGCCGAGCTCCAGAACCAGCTGGGACAGACCGCCGACCACGTCGGAGCGGTCCGCGCGTTCCTGGCCAAGGAGAAGCCGACCTTCTCCGGGAGCTGAGCTGGCGGTTTCCCCGCCCGGCGGACTTGCCCGGGCGGGGGAATCCGGGGATACTAATTACTGACCGAACGTTCGGTTATGAATGAGGTGAGAAACCAGTGAGCACCCAGACGGTCCGGGAGGCGTCTCCCGACGCCGACCTCCTCCAGGCCGAGTTCGACGCCAGGATCGCCGCCGACCAGCGCATCGAGCCGCGCGACTGGATGCCCGAGGGCTACCGCAGGACGCTCGTGCGCCAGGTCTCCCAGCACGCGCACTCGGAGATCATCGGCATGCAGCCCGAGGGCGACTGGATCGCCTCCGCGCCCAGCCTGCGGCGCAAGGCCATCCTGCTGGCCAAGGTCCAGGACGAGGCCGGACACGGGCTGTACCTGTACGCCGCCGCCGAGACCCTGGGCGTGGACCGCGCCGACCTGACCGAGCGCCTCATCGAGGGCCGCCAGAAGTACTCCTCGATCTTCAACTACCCGTCGCTGACCTTCGCCGACGTGGGCGTCATCGGCTGGCTCGTGGACGGCGCCGCGATCTGCAACCAGGTCCCGCTGTGCCGCAGCTCCTTCGGCCCCTACGCCCGCGCCATGGTGCGCATCTGCAAGGAGGAGTCCTTCCACCAGCGCCAGGGCTACGAACTGCTCATGCGCATGATGGAGGGCACCCCCGAGCAGCGGGCCATGGTCCAGGACGCCGTCGACCGCTGGTGGTGGCCGTCGCTGATGATGTTCGGTCCGCCCGACGCCGACTCGCCCAACACGCAGCAGTCCATGGCCTGGGGCATCAAGCGCGACACCAACGACGACCTGCGCCAGAAGTTCGTGGACATGACCGTCCCCCAGGCCGAGAAACTCGGCGTCACCCTGCCCGACCCCGAGCTGGTCTGGAACGCCGAGCGCGGCCACCACGACTTCGGCGAGCCCGACTGGGTGGAGTTCAAGCAGGTCGTCTCCGGCGCCGGGCCCAAGAACGCCGAGCGCGTCCAGCGCCGCCGGGCCGCCCACGAGAAGGGCGCGTGGGTGCGCGAGGCCGCCACCGCCTACGCCCGCAAGCACACCAGCGCCGAGGAGGCAGCGGTATGAGCGACGACAGCACGGCCGGTTCCGGAGCGGCCCGCCCCGAGTGGCCGCTCTACGAGGTCTTCGTGCGCGGCAAGCGCGGCCTCAACCACGTCCACGTGGGCTCGCTGCACGCCCCCGACGACCACATGGCCCTGCACAACGCCCGCAACCTCTACACCCGCCGCAACGAGGGCGTGAGCATCTGGGTGGTGCGCGCCGAGCACATCGCCGCCTCCAGCCCCGACGAGAAGGACCCCTACTTCGCGCCCAGCGGGGACAAGGTCTACCGCCACCCGACGTTCTACCCCATCCCCGAGGACGTCCCGCACATCTAGGGCGGCGGCACGACCGGCGCACACGAGGCCAAAGGAAACGACATTGAGTGGCGACCACATCTACTCGGCCCTGAGCGAGGAGCACGGCGGCGACACCCGCTGGGCCTTCGGCACCGGCTTCACCGACGCCCTCGCCGGGGTGGACACCACCCTGCCCGAGGGGATCGACGGAGCCGACCTGGCGCTGTACTGCCAGATGCTCGGCGACGACGCGCTCGTCCAGGCCCAGCGGCTCGTCCACTGGGTGACCGACGCCCCCGAGCTGGAGGAGGAGGTGGCGCTGGCCAACATCGCCCTGGACCTGCTCGGCCAGGCCCGCCTGCTGCTGGCCCGCGCCGGACAGGCCGACGGCACCGGACGCGACGAGGACGCCTTCGCCTACCGGCGCGGCCCCGCCGAGTTCCGCAACGTCCACCTGGCCGAGGCGCCCCGCGGCGACTTCGCCCGCGCCGTCGTCACCCTGCTGACGCTCTCCAGCGCCCGCCTGGCCGTGTTCGCCCGCCTGGCCGACAGCCGCGACCCCGTGCTGGCCGCCGTCGCGGCCAAGGCGGTCAACGAGCTGGCCTACCACCGCGAGTACGCGGTCTCCTGGGCCCTGCGCCTGGGCGACGGCACCCCCTACTCCCGCGAGCGCATGACCGCCGCCGTCGCCCAGGTGTGGCCGCTCACCGGCGAGCTGTTCGCCACCCACCCCGTCGAGGCCCGCATGGCCCGGCAGGGCGTGGGCGTGGACCCTGCCACCGTGCGCGAGGAGGTGCACGCCGTCCTGGCCCGGGTGCTCACCACCGCGAGCCTGGACGCCCCCGGGCCCTTCCCCGCGTCGGCCCTGGCCGGACGCCGGGGACAGCACACCGCCGAACTGGCCCCCCTGCTGGACGAACTCCAGAAGGTGGCCCGCGAGCACCCGGAGGCGACATGGTGACCACCACACGCGAGCGCGACCGCGAGCGCGCCGAGCGCGCCGCCGCCGCGGTCACCGACCCCGAGCTGCCCATGCTCACCCTGGCCGACCTCGGCATCCTGCGCCGCGTGGAGGTCGAGGGCGACGGGACGGCCGCGGTGTGGATCACCCCCACCTACTCGGGCTGCCCGGCCCTGGCCGAGATGCGCGCGGACGTGGACCGCGCCGTGCGCGCCGCCGGGTTCGACCGGGTCGAGGTGCGCACCGAGCTCTCCCCGCCCTGGACCACCGACTGGATCACCGCCGAGGGCAGGCGCAAGCTCGCCGAGAACGGCATCTCCCCGCCGGGCGGCGCGCCCGCGCAGGCCGCCGGACCGGTGCCGCTGACCCTGCTGCCCACCCGCACCGCCCCGCGCTGCCCGCTGTGCGGGTCCGGCCGGACCGAGGAGCTGTCCCGCTTCGGGGCGACCTCCTGCAGGTCCCTGCACCGATGCCGGTCCTGCCTCGAACCGTTCGAGCACGTCAAGGAGATCTGACCGTGACCACACCCGTCACCGAGACCGCGCCCGCGGCCGCGCGCCGCCGGGGCGCGTTCCACCGGCTGCGCGTGGCCGCCGTCGAGCGCCTGTGCGACGACGCCGTCGCCGTCACCTTCGACGTCCCCGACCACCTGGCCGAGGAGTACGCGTTCGCCCCCGGGCAGTCGCTGACCCTGCGCCGGGAGGTGGACGGCGTGGAGGAGCGCCGCAGCTACTCCGTGTGCGCCCCCGTCGGCCAGGCTCCCCGCGTGGGCGTGCGCCTGGTCTCGGGCGGCCTGTTCTCCAACTGGCTGGTCAACGAGGTGCGCCCCGGCGACGAGGTGGAGGTGGGCGCGCCCACCGGCCGGTTCGTCCCCGACCTGGACACCGCCGCACGCCACGTCATGGTCGCCGCCGGTTCGGGCATCACCCCGGTGCTGTCCATGGCCTCCTCGCTGCTGCGCCGCACCGACTCGCGCGTCACCCTGCTCTACGGCAACCGCCGCAGCGACACGGTGATGTTCGCCGACGAGATCGCCGACCTCAAGGACGCCTTCGGAACGCGCTTCGAGCTGGTGCACGTGCTCTCCCGCGAGCCGCGCGAGGCCGAGCTGTTCACCGGGCGCCTGGACGGCGCCAAGCTGGAGGCGCTGCTGGACACGGTCGTGGCCGCGGACGCCGTCGACCACTGGTGGCTGTGCGGACCGTACGGCATGGTCACCGACGCCCAGGAGGTGCTCACGGGCCGGGGCGTGCCGGGGGAGCGGATCCACCAGGAGCTGTTCTTCGTGGAGGGCGCGGAGCCGCCGCCCCAGGCGCGCCACGAGGAGCCCGGCGTGGAGGGGCCCGCCAGCGAGGTGACCCTCGTGCTGGACGGGCGCACCACCACCCTGACGCTGCCGCGAGGGGTGCCCGTGCTGGACGCCGCGCAGCGTTACCGGCCCGACCTGCCCTTCGCCTGCAAGGGCGGGGTGTGCGGCACCTGCCGGGTGATGGTGTGCGAGGGAGAGGTGCGGATGCTGCGCAACTACGCGCTCACCGAGGCCGAGGTGGAGGCGGGGTACGCGCTGTCCTGCCAGGCGCTGCCCGAGACCGACGCCGTGACCGTGGACTACGACGCGTGAGCGCGCGCAACGAGACCGCCTGGCGGATGTTCGAGGCGGACATGGCGTCCAAGAACCTGGGGATGCGCCTGGTCGAGGCCAGCGACGGGCTGGCGGTCGTGGAGATGACCGTGGGGCCGCTGATGCTCAACGGGCACGGGATCGCCCACGGCGGGTTCGTGTTCACCCTGGCCGACACCGCGTTCGCGTGCGCGTGCAACGTGGACGGGGGAGGGGTGACCGTGGCCTCCGGGGCGGACGTGACCTTCGTGGCCCCGGCGAAGGAGGGCGACGTGCTGGTGGCCACCGCGAGGGAGCGGGCGCTGTTCGGCCGCAGCGGCCTGTACGACGTCACGGTGCGCCGGGGCGAGGAGGTCGTCGCCGAGTTCCGGGGCCGCAGCCGCACACTGCCCCCGCGCGGTTAGCCGCCGGGGAGAGCCGGGCACGGGGCCGGGTCCGCGAGAGCGGTCCCGGCCCCTCCCTCGTCCACTCCTTCCGCCGGGCAGGGGGCGCGAACACCCGGGGACGATCGCGCGTCCCACGGGTGTACGGAGGGCGCCGTCCTCCGCCGCACGAGAAGGACCCCATGACCGTCACGCCCGCCCCCGTTCCCCCGCCGCCACGCGACACCGGCCTCCCGCCCGGCCTCAAGCCCCTGGAGAAGGACGACCCGCGAACGCTCGGCCCCTACCGGATCGTGGGGCGGATCGGCGCGGGCGGCATGGGCGCCGTCTACGGCGGAATCGACGGCGGCGGGCGGTGTGTGGCCGTCAAGACCGTGCACGCCCGCTTCGCGCGCGGGCGCGGCCACCGCGAGGCCTTCGCCCGCGAGGTGGACATGCTGGCCCGCGCCCGGGGCGTGAGCACCGCGCGGCTGTACGACGCCGACACCACGGCGCGCGTGCCCTGGCTCGCCTTCGACTACGTCCCCGGCCGGAACCTGCGCGCCCACGTGCGCGCCCTCGGTCCCCTGGAGGGGGAGATGCTGCGCGCGTTCGCGTCGGGCACCGCCGAGGGCCTGGCCGCTCTGCACTCCGCCGGGATCGCGCACCGCGACATCAAACCCGGCAACGTCATCCTGTCCCCGGACGGGCCCAAGATCGTCGACTTCGGCATCGCCACCGCCGTCGGCACCCGGCGCGCGAACGACCGGGGCGCCTCCTACGGCACCCCCGGCTGGGTGGCGCCCGAACGCTACACCGGCGCGGTCGCCGACCCGGCCGCCGACGTGTTCGCCTGGGGCGCCCTGGTGGCGCTCGCGGCCACCGGGCGCGAACCCTTCGGCCGGGGCACCCCCGAACAACTGCGCCAGCGGGTCACCGCCGGACGGCACGACCTGGCGGGCGTGCCCGACGACGTCCTGCCGCTGGTGGAGGCCGCCCTGGCCACCGACCCCGCGCGGCGCCCGCGCGCGGTCGAGCTCATGCGCGCCCTGCTGCCCGAACCCGAGGAGGTCGGCCTGAGCGGACGCGGCGGCCCGGTCCCGGCCGCCGAGACCCTGCGCGCCCTGCTGCGCGGCTACTGGCGCGGGGTCGACTCCGCGGGGCACGACCCCGCCGCGTGGGCGACCGCCGTGGGCGTGCTCTCCGCGGCCGGGATCACCGCCGGCGCGCTGGGGGGTGCTGGGACCGGTACGGGCGCGGGCGGGGCCGCGGCCGGTACCGGCGGGGCGGCGGGGGCCGCGACCGGAGGAACCACGGCGGCGGGGACCACCGGCGGCGCCCTCAGCGCCCTGGCCGGGTCCAAGGCGGCGGTGGCCGGTGCGGGCGTGCTGGTCGCCGCCGGGCTCGCGACCGGCGGGTACGTGGTCTACGACCGGGTCGGCGGTGCCCCCGCGGAGGCCGTCACCGCCGCCGCGACCACCCTGGAGGAGGGCGGCGGGTTCGTGGTCGGGGTCGAGCGCCGCTTCAGCGACGCGCACGCCGAGGAGGTCGCCGCGCGGACAGGCCAGGCGGTCGAGGCGGTGCTGGAGGAGAGCACGGCCACCGTCGAGTACCGCTACGCGGCCGACCGCGACGTCTTCCTGGCCAGCGGCGAGGTGATGGGGCAGGGGTCCGTCGCGGCCGCCGACAGCGGCGGACGGCTGTACGTGTACGGGCCCGCCCTGGCGGAGGGCGAGGCCTCCGACCCGGTGAACCCCGCGTGGGAGGCCACCGCCGATGACCTGGGGCCCGAGCTGGTCACCGGCCCCCTGCGCGCCATGGCGGAGTCGGAGGAGCTGGAGGCGGGCGGAGCCGGGGAGGAGGGCGGCCGGGTGTACACCGGTCCGCTCACGTCCCGGCTCGTGGTGGACGGCGAGGTGGTCGAGGAGGACGCGGAGGGCTCCGTGGAGGTCGACGAGCGGGGCGGCCCGGTGCGGATGGAGTACGCCGGAGCCCTGTGGCGGGTGCGGGCCGACTTCACCGGGGTCGGCGGCCCCGTGGAGGTGGCCGACCCCCGACAGGGGCAGGAGTCCGGCGGCGGACGCCTGGAGGTGCTCCACGCGCCCGCCTGCGGGGAGATCGGCCTCTACGGCCGTACGTGGCGGGTGCGCGCGGAGGCGTGGGAGATGTCCTGCGACCGCGCCATGGAGACGGCGGGGCTGCTGGAGACGGGGAGCGAACGGGTGGAGACCCCCATCGGGTACAACGGCACCGGCGTGGTCACCTACCTCGTGGACGGCGAGATCGCGTGCACGGGGGTGCGGGAGGAGGTCCCCGGACGCCCCGGTGCGGAGTCCCCCTGGTCGCTGATCAGCTGCACGCCCGCCACCGTCCTCGGCCAGAGCGAGTTCGGCTGGGAGGAACTGGAGTTCGCCGAGTCGACCCTCATCGGGTTCGTCCGGGTGGCATAGGCGGACGGCCGGGCCCGGACGGCGTGGACCTTCGTCGAGGTCCTGCGCCGCCCCGTTCCCGGCCCGAGGACACGTCCGGCCGAAGGCCCGGGAACGGGGCTTCCTCCCGGGCCCGGGCTCAGTGCAGGGCGCTGGGCTCCGGGGCCGCCACCGCCCGGTCCCCGCGGTCGCGCCGCCGCCCCGGGCGGTCCAGGGCGCCCGCGAACACCGCGATGCCCAGGCCCACTACGGCCAGCACCGCGCCGATCGCGGCCGGAGAGGTGTACCCCAGACCCGCGCTGATCCCGATCCCGCCCAGCCAGGCCCCGGCGGCGTTGGCCAGGTTGAACGCCGAGTGGTTGGAGGCCGCCGCCATCGTCGGCGCCTCGGCGGCCTTGTTCATCACCAGCACCTGGAGCGGGGTGGCCACGCCGAACCCCACCGCGCCCAGGACCACCACCGTCACCGCGGCCGTCCAGGGGTTGTGCACGGTCACCGTGAACACCACCAGCACCACCGCCAGCGCGGCCAGCGACCCGTAGATCGTCGGGCGCAGCGCCCGGTCGGCCAGGGGGCCCACGATCAGCGAACCCAGGGTCATGCCGGTGCCGAACAGCGCCAGGACGATCGGCACGCCGGACGCGGACATGCCCGCCAGCTCCGTCATCATCGGCGAGACGTAGCTGTAGACGGCGAACACCCCGGCGAACCCGAAGACCGCCGTGACCAGGCCCAGGACGACCTGGGAGCGGCCCAGTTCGCGCATCTCGTGGCGCAGGCCCGTACCGGCGGCCGCGGGCTGGTGCGGCACGAACGCCGCGACGCCGAGCACGGCGAGCAGGGCGATCCCGGCCACGACCAGGAACGCCGCGTGCCAGCCCATCGCCTGGCCCAGGAAGGTGCCCGCGGGCACGCCGACGATGTTGGCCACGGTCAGGCCGAGGAACATCCGCGAGACGCCCGTGGCCCGCCGACCCGGACCGGCCAGGTGCGCCGCGACCAGCGAGCCCACCCCCAGGTAGGCGCCGTGGGGCAGCCCGGCCAGGACCCGCGAGGCGAACACGGCGCCGAAGGACGGGGCCAGGACGGTGGCGAGGTTGCCCGCCAGGAAGAGCCCCATGAAGACCAGCAGGGCCGTCTTGCGGGGCAGCCGCGTGCTCAGCGCGGTGAGCAGCGGGGCGCCGACCACCACGCCCAGGGCGTAGGCGGAGATGAGGTATCCGGCGGTCGGAACCGACACGTCGAGGTCGGCGGCGACCTCGGGCAGCAGTCCCATGATCACGAACTCGGTGGTGCCGATGGCGAACGCGCCGACGGCGAGGGCGAGCAGGGCCAGAGGCATGGGTGGGTCCCCTTCGAAGGGTCGGTCGGGGTTCACGGGCACCGGGCGCGGCGGGCCGCGGGGTTGCGGGCTTCCCGGGGCCCGGCGGGGCCGGATGACAGCGGAGGGTGATTTGGCACGTGCCAAATCCAGTGTCGGACTTTTCCGGACCTGTGCCAACCGTCCGCGCGTGTGATGTGGCTCTTAACGGTGCGCCCACCCGCGGGAACGCTGCGGACCACCGGTCGCACGCGCCACGGCAGCACCCGCTGCCGTGGAGGAACGCGGTCACCCCGCCCACAGGCCTCGCGCGCCGGGCCGTGCCCCGCCGCCGCGCGGGTACCGGAGCGAACCACCGGCCACGGGCGTCCCGGGCCGGAGGGGCCTCAGCGCGGGGGAGCGGTGCTGCCGCGCACCGTCAGGGAGGGCTCCAGCAGCAGGTGCCTGCTCTCGGTGCGCCCGCCGTCCAGGCGCTCGGACGCGGACTCCACCGCGAGCCGCGCCATGCGCGCCGCGTCCTGGCGCACCGACGTGAGCTGGAGGAAGGACAGCCGGGCGGTCCGGCTGTCGTCGTAGCCCACCACCGAGACGTCCCCGGGCACGCCCACCCCGGCGCGGACCAGGGTCGCCAGCAGCCCGAACGCGCACAGGTCGTTGGCCGCGACCACGGCCGTGGGCAGGGCCTCCCGTGCCAGGAGCACCCGCGCCGCCCGCGCGCCCGCCTCCTCGGAGTAGTCCCCCGGCAGGACCTCGACGCGCCCGCCCAGGCCGTACCCGCGCATCGCCTCGGCGTAGCCCCGCGCGCGCTCACCGGCCCCCGGGAGCCCGCCGCCGTCGACGTGCACGATGTCCCGGTGGCCCAGCTCCACCAGGTGCCCGACGGCCTGGCCCACGCCCACGGCGTCGTCCGCGCCCACGCTGTCGGTTCCCTCCGCGCCGGTGCGCTGGCCGATCTCCACCACGGGAACCCGTTCGGCGACCCGCGCCAGGTCCGCGGGGGCCTCCGCGGACAGGCCGATCAGGATCAGCGCCTCGCAGCGCAGCCCCACCAGTTCGTCGATCGCCTCGCGTTCGCTGCGCGTGCTGGCCATCGCGCTCAGCACCACGCCGTACCCGAGTTCGGCGGCGGCCGGGTAGAGCTCCTCGACCAGGTGGGCGTCCATCGGGTACTCCAGACCGAAGAGCACGCCCACCTGGCGGCTGCGCGCCCGGCGCAGCAGCCGTGCGGCGGTGTCGGCCCGGTACCCCAGCTCCTCGGCGGCGCGCAGGACCCGCTCCCGGGTCCGCGCGCTCGGGCCCGGGCGGTCGCCCAGCACCAGCGAGACCAGCTGCCGCGAGACCCCCAGGTGCGCGGCCACGTCGGCCATCGTCGGGTGCCGATGGGCGCCCGCCCCGTTCTCCGACATCTGCCTCCTCCGGTTCGCGCCGCCGCCCGGCGTCCTCCCGGGGGGAGGACGCCGCGCCTCATGGCCCGGCCGCCGACGCCTCCGGACCGGCCGGGACCCACATTCTGGCACCGGCCGGTCTCCGCGCGGGCGCCGCGCTCACCGCCCGCGGGTGCCGGAGTCGCGGTAGTCGGTGTAGGTGTAGGGATTGTCCAGCACCTTGGACTCGGGGATGTCGGGGGTCATCCCCTCGGTCCAGGCCTCCTCCCCGACCGAGGCGCGCAAGTGCTCGACGGTGGACTCCACGCCGCGGCGCACGGCCGCCAGGTCCACGCCCACCAGCCGGTGCTCGTGCTTGACCACCCGGCCGTCCACCAGGACCGTGTGCACGTCGGCGCGCTGGGCCTGGAGGGCGATGTGGCCGTAGGGGTTGAGCAGGGGGAAGGACACGGGCGAGTCGTCGTTGCGGATCAGCACGAGGTCGGCCTTGGCGCCGGGCGCGATCCGGCCCAGGTCGTCGCGGCCCAGGGCGGCGGCCCCGCCCCGGGTGGCCCACTCCACCACCTGGTCGGCGCGCAGGGCGCTGTGGGTGACGGTGTCGCTGCGCCCGTGCGCCTCCTGGTGCTCGCGGGCCCGGTCGGCGCCCAGGGTGGCGCGCATGGCGCTGAACAGGTCCCCGCTCTGCCACACGCTGCTGTCCACCGACAGCGACACCGGGATGCCGTGCGCGCGCATCGCCCAGGTGGGCGGGTAGCCCTGACCGGCGCTCTGCTCGCTTTCGGTGGAGACCGACACCGACCCGCCGGTGGCGGCGATGCGCTGGTAGGAGTCCGCGGACAGGGAGGCGCCGTGCACGTACACCGTCTCGGGCCCCATGAAGCCGTGCTCGTGCATGAGCCGGACGCCGTCGTCGCCCGTGGCGCCCCACACCCCGGCGTGGGTGGTGACGGCCAACCCCAGGTCGCGGGCGGCCTCGAAGGCGGGCCTCTCGGGGAACTCCGGGTCACCGGTGACGTCGAAGGCGATCTGGAGGCCCAGCATGTCGTTGCTCCGGTGGCGTTCGACGAAGGCGCGCAGGTCGGGGCTGGCGGCCCACTCGGCGGGCGCCCGCTGGATGTCGCCGTAGGCCAGGACGTGGCGGCCGGGGACCGACAGCAGCGCGTCGGCGGCCGCGTCGGCGTGTTCGGGGGTCTGGAGTCCGTGCGACCAGTCCACGACGGTGGTGACCCCGGCCTCCAGGGCCTCCACGGCGGCGAGTGTGTTCCCCGCGTGCACGTCGGCGGGGCGGAACCGCGTGCCGTGTTCGAGGTAGTACCAGACGAAGTACTGGGCGAGGGTCCAGTCGGCCCCGTAGCCCCGCATGGCGGTCTGCCACATGTGGCGGTGGGTGTCGATCATGCCGGGCATGACCAGGCCGCCGGAGGCGTCGATCTCCGCGGTGCCGTCGGGCACCGGCAGGCGCGGTCCCACGGCGGCCACGCGGTCGTCGACGACCAGGACGTCGGTGTCGGTCAGGACCGTGCGCGCCTCGTCCATGGGCAGCACCGTGCCGCCGCGCAGCACCACCGGTCGGCCCCGGGGGAACTCGTTCGGTCTGTTCAAGGAGGGCTCCTTCGCGGTGTGCCCCTCGCGGACCGGTCCGGGCTTCCGCCGCCGGGGCCCACCGCGCGGTCGTGCGGCGGGCACGCCCTCGGCGGCCGCCGGTGCCGGGAGGAAGGGGGACGGACCGGTGCGGCCCGGCGTGTGGGGACGGCCGGGCGCCCGGAGGGGCGGGATGCGTGTGTTCTCCCACTGTGTCACTTCTGGTGACCGTGGGGTGCCAAAGACCGTTCGGGCGCGGGCGGACCGCGGGCCCAGTGGGGGAGAGGGGGAAAGGCCCCGGACATGGCTGTGGCCCGCGTCCCCCAACGCGGGCCACAGCGGGCGCGGCCAGGATGCACTGAGTGCGGTCTGGCCGCTGGGAAGGCGGATGTAGCGGCTGAGTACGTGCCGGAAACCCCCATTGCCGACACGAGCGCTGACATCCGCGCATGGATTGTGGTGTGCGCCTCACAGGACCTGCGGGTCGGGTGCGGGTGGTGGGGATCGGGGTCGGTCTGGGGCGCTTCACCTGTAAGAACGCTTCGTCTGTAGGAGGTGTTCCCGCTGGACGGACCGATTTTCGGATCGTCCGGTAAAAAGCGGGTGCGGACTGTCCCCGCTCTTCCTAAGCTCCTGACCACGCCCTACCCAAGGAGGCGGTTCCCATGCCCGCGACCCTCACCCTGTGGCGGCCCACCGGGCCCGCGGAACTCGCCCTGGTCGGGGATTCCGGATGGCGGGAGTGGCCGCCGCGCCTGCCCGGGCAGGCGATCTTCTACCCCGTGCTCAACGAGGACTACGCGGTGCGCATCGCCCGCGAGTGGAACCTGCCACGCGACGGCGAGGGGCACGTCACACGCTTTCGCGTGGACGCGGACTTCGCCTCCCGCTATCCGGTGCGGCGGGCCGACGGGCGCACGATCCTGGAGCTGTGGGTGCCCGCCGGGGAGCTGGCCGTGTTCGACGCCCACATCGTCGGTCCGATCGAGCTGGTGCGCTCTTTCCCGCCCGGGCACCCCGGGGGCCTGGTCCCCGCCTGAGCGGGCCGTAGCCGGGACGAAGCGGCGCACGGCCGACCGCCGGGGCGGTCCCGCCGGAGGGGGACCGCCCCGGCGCGGAGGCCCATCGCGGCCGTGCGGCCGCAGCTCGGGCCCGGAACTCAGGCCCGGGTGTCGGTGACGACGAGCAGGTCGGGGTCGACGTCGGTGAGGGCGGTCATGACGTCGCCGAGCGCGTCGGCGAGCACCACGGGGTCGCGGTCGGTCCGGTCTCGGTCCTGGTGGGGAAGGCGGCGTCGGGGATCGAGGGTGGTGGCCATGGGGCTGCGGGCGCGCGGGCCGGGGGTGTGCGCCCTCCTCCTTCACGTGTTCAGCCGTTCCGGTCGCCGTGACGCCCGGTGACCGTGCCGTTGTCGGCTTTTCCAGGGATACCAGGGGAGAGTGACATTCGGTGGATACGGAGCGTGCCTGTGGATGAACGCGGGCCCACCGGGCGTTGCGCGCGGGGAAGCGAAGGGGAATGCGGGGCGGCTCCGGGGCGTTCCGCATGATAGTTTAATCGGAAACTACTTCTTTGGAAGATACCTAGGGGAGCGGGCCATGCAGTTCGGAATCTTCTCGGTGAGCGACGTGACCACCGACCCCACCACCGGCCGTACGCCGACCGAGGCCGAGCGCGTCAAGGCGATGGTGACCATCGCGCTCAAGGCCGAGGAGGTGGGCCTGGACGTCTTCGCCACCGGCGAGCACCACAACCCGCCCTTCGTGGCCTCCTCACCGACCACGATGCTCGGCTACATCGCGGCCCGGACCGACAGGCTCATCCTGTCCACCTCCACCACGCTGATCACCACCAACGACCCGGTCAAGATCGCCGAGGACTTCGCCATGCTCCAGCACCTGGCCGACGGCCGGGTGGATCTGATGATGGGCCGCGGCAACACCGGCCCCGTCTACCCCTGGTTCGGCCAGGACATCCGCCAGGGCATCCCGCTGGCACTGGAGAACTACAACCTGCTGCACCGGCTCTGGCGCGAGGACGTGGTGGACTGGGAGGGCAAGTTCCGCACCCCGCTGCAGGGCTTCACCTCCACCCCCCGCCCCCTGGACGGCGTGCCCCCCTTCGTCTGGCACGGCTCCATCCGCAGCCCCGAGATCGCCGAGCAGGCCGCCTTCTACGGGGACGGCTTCTTCCACAACAACATCTTCTGGCCCGCCACGCACACCAAGAAGCTCATCTCGCTCTACCGCCGCCGCTTCGAGCACTACGGCCACGGCAAAGCAGAGCAGGCCGTCGTCGGCCTGGGCGGACAGGTGTTCATGCGCAAGAACTCCCAGGACGCGGTGAAGGAGTTCCGCCCCTACTTCGACAACGCGCCGGTCTACGGCGGCGGCCCCTCCCTGGAGGAGTTCACCCGCGAGACCCCGCTGACCGTCGGCAGTCCGCAGGAGGTCATCGACCGCACGCTGACCTTCCGCGACTCCTTCGGCGACTACCAGCGCCAGCTCTTCCTCATGGACCACGCGGGCCTGCCGCTCAAGACGGTCCTGGAGCAGCTGGACCTGCTCGGCGAGGAGGTCGTTCCGGTGCTGCGCAAGGAGTTCGCCAGGAACCGGCCCGCGCACGTGCCCGACGCGCCCACCCACGCCTCGCTGCTCGCCGCCAAGGAGGAGGCGGCCACCGCACCCGGCGGGGACGGCCAGCGGTAGGACGACCACTCCGGCCCGGGCCGCGGACGCGAGTACGTCCGCGGCCCGGGCCCCGCCGTGTCAGGGACCCGGAAGGGGACCCGGGCGCGGCTGAACGCTGACGGCAGGCCCTAGCCGACCGGCTCCTCGGCCCGCTGCGCGTCGGCCCCGTCCCCGTCCCGTGACGGGGACGGGGCGACGATGCCCTGCTCGACCGCCATGTCGCGCAGCAGCGGGTGCGTGGTCCACAGCGTCGGCAGCATGATCAGGCCGACGGGCACCGCGGTCACCACGATGAAGGACTGCAGCGCCTGGATCCCGCCGTCCCCGACCAGCAGCAGCGCGACGGCGGCCAGGCCCATCCCCACGCACCAGAACGCGCGGACCAGGCCCGAGGGCTCGCCCTCGTGCATGCTGGAGACCGAGATGGCGTAGGACATCGAGTCGAGCGTGGACGCCAGGAAGATCAGCGCGACGATCACCGTCAGCACGCCCAGCACCGCCGTCAGCGGCAGCGCCTCCAGGATGGCCAGCGCAGCGGCGGGCAGTCCGTCCCGGGCGTAGGGGCCCGTGATGACCCCCGGGTCCTGCTTCTCCAGCCAGATGCCGGTGCCGCCCAGCGCGGTGAACCAGATCGTGGTCACCACCGTGGGCAGCACCGTCGCCCCGACGTAGATGTCGCGCACGGTGCGGCCCCGGGAGATGCGGGCGAAGAAGATCGCCATCATCGGACCGAAGCCCAGGAACCAGCCGAAGAAGAACAGGGTCCAGTACCCGAGCCACTGCTCGTCGCCCGTGTACAGGGCCATGGGCAGGAATTCCTGCGTGTGCACCACGCTCGCCTGGATGTAGAGGTCCGCGACGAAGGGCAGCGACCCCATGCCGAGGACGGCCAGGATGAGGACCAGCGCCACCCAGACGTTGGCCCGGCTCAGCAGCTGGATGCCCTTGTGGATCCCGCTCAGCACAGACACCGCGGACACCACGGTCAGGCCCAGGATGATCAGCGCCTGGACGGCGTAGGTGTCGGGCAGCCCGAAGAGCCGGCTGCAGATGTAGGAGATCTGGAGGCCGAGGAAGCCGATGGGCCCCACGGTTCCGGCCACTACGGCGAGCACGCAGCTGATGTCGACGACCGTGCCGATCCAGTGCGTACGAACACGCTCGCCCATGAGCGGCCACAGCAGGGTGCGCGGGCGCAGCGGCATGCCCTTCTCGACCCCGCGCATCATGACCAGGGTGGCCAGTGCACCGCCGATCGCCCAGCCGATGAAGCCCCAGTGCACGAAGCTCTGCGCCATCGCGACGGCGGCGGCGGAGCCCTCGTCCACCTGGTCGGCGTACTGCGGTGGAGGGGAGGAGTAGTGGGCGATGGGCTCGGCCGCCGCCCAGAACACCCCTCCGGCGGCGAGCAGGGTGGTGGTGATCATCGCGACCCAGGTAAACCGGTTGAACTCGGGCTTGCCGGAGCCCCCCATGCGCACCCGGCCGTAGCGGGAGAAGGCCAGGACGGTGATGACGACGAAGGTGGCCAGCATCAGCAGCTGCCAGTAGGCGCCGAACCAGCGCGCGGACCAGGTGAAAGCCGTGTCCACGACGGTCCCGACCGCACCGGGCGAGACGAGGGCGGCCGTGACGAAGACGGTCATGAAGACGCCGGACACGCCCATGACCCAGAAGTCGGTACGTCTGCCTCGCGCGGACGCGCGTGAGCGCAGAGTGGAGAACATGGAGTAGAGGAAGCCCCTCGAATGGAAGCACCGGCCGGGACGCGCCGCAGCCGGTATCTGAAGCTCCATGCGCTGTGCGCGCGTGGCGGCCGCCGGGAACGACCGCCCGGTCTCACGGCCAGCGCGGCAGGCGCGGCATGGAGTGGGGCGGAGCGTCGAACGCAGCCCTGCCCGGTCGCCGACGGGCACTGACGGCGGGGGACGAGGGGGAAGAGCTGTCCCCGGGTCCCACCGCGGGCGGCGCGACGACGACGTTCCACCCTATCGCAGGCCACGCCGTGTGTCCGTGTGAGGGTAAACACTGCTGACGGCTCGTCGGGAGTGGTCGGGGCCTCTTGTGGCTCGGGAGCCGTCCGCGCCGGGTCGGCGCGCGGCAGTCCGGACGCCTTACCCAGCACCGACTGCGACAATAAGGACATGTCGCCCATTTCTCCGCTTCCGGAGCGTACCGGCAGCGCATCGCCCGGGACGCCCGCGTCCTCCGGGGAGGGCGCGGGCCTGGGGGCCTGGCGGCGCGAGCCGAGCACCCTGGTGCGGCGGGCCGCCCCGCTTCCGGAGGGGGCCGCGGCGCCCTTCGTGATCATCGCGGAGTCCCACGCGCCGGGCGCCCCCGCGGAGTGGGAGCCGCACGCGCACCCCGCGCACGAACTGGTGTGGGTGCGCTGCGGGGCGCTGACCTCCCGCGTCGGCGACCGCGTCTTCACCGTCTCCGAGGGGTGCGGGCTGTGGGTGCCCGCGGGGGATGTGCACGCCGGCCGGCTGACGGCCGGAGCCGAACTCCACACCGCCTTCTTCGCCCCGGACCGCACGCCGGTCGCCTTCGAGGGCCCCACGGCCATCGCGATGACCCCCGTGCTGGAGTCGCTGCTCATGCGTCTGGCCCGCACCGACCTGGACGCCGGGGCGCGCTCGCGCGCGGAGGCGGTCGTGTTCGACGTGCTGGAGCCGTCCCTGCCCCAGCTCGCGCTGCGCCTGCCCGGCGAGGCCCGGGCCGACGTGATCGCCGACGCCCTGTTGCGCGACCCCGCCGACGACCGCTCCCTGGAGGAGTGGGCGCGCGACCTGGGAGTCAGCCCCCGCACGGTCAGCCGGGCCTTCCGCGCCGCCACCGGGCTCTCGTTCGCGCAGTGGCGGCAGTCACTGCGCATCCACCGGGCGCTCATGCTGCTCGGCGAGGGGCGCGAGGTGCAGGACGCCGCCGAACTCCTCGGATACGCCCAGACCAGCACCTTCATCGACGCCTTC
The DNA here is from genome assembly GCF_028993595.1 of Nocardiopsis camelliae. Classification (GTDB taxonomy): domain Bacteria; phylum Actinomycetota; class Actinomycetes; order Streptosporangiales; family Streptosporangiaceae; genus Nocardiopsis; species Nocardiopsis dassonvillei. The sequence continues at coordinate 3,824,917 of NZ_CP118614.1, read as the reverse complement.
CGGCGCGTGATGGGCACCACCCCGGGGACGTACTTCGGCTCTTCCGGGGCGGTCGTTGGCCGGAATTCCGTATCCGGTGTCCGAAAGTCCTGATTGCAGCCACGGAGCGGCCGAATCTATCCTGAGTGAGTGAAGGCTAACCTAATCTCCCGATCGGGCGCCCGTGCTCGTGTTCGGCCGTATCCGCTGGTCGGACAGTGTGCGCACGCGCTCCGCGCAGTGCCGCGTCCGTCCTCCGCCACGGCCGCCGCGGTCCCGGCACGCCCGGCGTGCCCAGTGCCGTGACGCGCGCGCACGCCCTGAGCGGGGACCGGCTGGTCCTGAGCTACGGCAGCTCCACGGTCGTCCACGGGGCCTCGCTGACCCTGGAGGCCGGGCGCGTGACCGCCCTGGTGGGGCCCAACGGCAGCGGCAAGTCCACGCTCCTGCGCTCGCTCGCCCGACTGCACCGCATCGACGAGGGGCAGGTCACGCTCGGCGGCGGGGACGGGGAACCCGGGCGTCCGGCCTCCCTGCTCAGCGCACGCCGGTTCGCCCGGGAGGTCACCCTGTTCGCCCAGGCCCGGCCCACGCCGGAGGGCCTGGCGGTCAGGGACGTCGTCGCGTTCGGACGCCACCCCTACCGGCGCGGCCTCGCGGGGCTCTCCGACCAGGACCGGCACGCCGTCGAGAACGCGATGGACGCCACCGGCGTGCGGGACATGGCCGACCGGGCGGCCGGACAGCTCTCCGGCGGAGAGATGCAGCGCGTCTGGCTCGCCACCTGCCTGGCCCAGGACACCGGCGTCGTGCTGCTGGACGAGCCCACCAACCACCTGGACCTGCGCTACCAGGTCGAGACCCTCGACCTGATCCGCGACCTCGCCGAGGAGCACGGGGTCGCCGTCGGCGTCGTGCTGCACGACCTCGACCACGCCGCGCGCGTCGCGGACACGCTGCTGCTGCTGAGCGCCGGATGCGTCCACTCCGCGGGCGACCCGGCCGAGGTCCTCACCAGTCGAAACCTCAGCGAGGTCTACGGCATCCGGGTCGAGGTCGCCCACGACCCCCGGACCGGCCGCCTGCGCATCGACCCCGTGGGCCGCCACACGGCCCGTCCCCGGTCCGCGGACGCGGACCACCCGAACACCGCAGAACAGAACAGAGAGAAGCACCCATGACCCGTCTCCCCCGCCTCGCGACCGCGGCCTGCGCCGCCCTCGCCCTCGCCGTCACGGGATGCGGCACCACCAGCGTCGAGGAGGCCGAGGCCGGCGGCGTCGCCGCACCCGCCTCCGAGAGCTGCGCCGAGGACACCACGACCACGTCCACGGGCCCGGTGTCGCTGACCGACGGTGTCGGCCGACAGGTCGAGCTCGACCAGCCCGCCGAGCGCATCGCCGTCCTGGAGTGGCAGCAGGTCGAGGACGCGCTCACCCTGTGCGTCACCCCCGTGGCGGTCTCCGACACCGAGGGCTACAGCACCTGGGTGAGCGCGGAGGAGCTGCCCGAGGGCGTGACCGACATCGGCAACCGCGAGGAGCCCGACCTCGACACCCTGTACGCGCAGAACCCCGACCTGGTCATCGTCGAGGCCTTCAGCGCCGACGACGAGATCATCGCGCAGCTGGAGGAGCGCGGGGTGCCCGTCCTCGTCACGCTGGGCGCCGACCCGGCCGACCCCGTCGGGAACATGCGGCGCGTCTTCCAGATGATCGGCGAGGCGACGGGGCGCACCGAGCGCGCCGACCAGGTGATCGGGGAGTTCGACGCCCACCTCGCCGAGGCCAAGGAGCGGGTGGCCGCCGTCGACCTGCCCACGAAGGACTTCCTGTACTTCGACGGGTGGCTCCAGGGCGGCAACCTCACCATCCGGCCCTACGGCGAGGGCGCGCTGTTCACCGCCCTCGGTGAGGAGCTCGGGATGACCCCGGTCTGGACCGACGAGATCAACGAGGCCTACGGGGACGGCGGCGTCAACCCCTCCTACGGCCTGGCGCAGACCGACGTCGAGGGGCTCACCGCCGTGGGCGGGGCCAACCTCTTCTACGCCAACGACGAGGGCGTCGGCGGCTACGTGGAGGCGCTGGGGGAGAACCCGATCTGGAACTCCCTCCCGGCCGTGGAGGAGGAGCGGGCCCACGCCTTCCCCCCGCGGATCTGGGGCGCGGGCGGCCCGCGCTCGACCGCGCAGGCCGTCGACGCCTTCGCCGACGCGATCACCCAGGAATGAGCGGACCGGTTCAGGCCCCGCCCCGTCGGTCCCCGCTGCCGCGCGTCGGCGCGCGCGGCGGCGCCGCCGGGGCGGCGGTCCTCGCGGGACTGGTCACCGCGATCCTCGCGGTGGCCGTGTTGCACCTCACGCAGGGGACCTCCGGCGTGGGGTGGTGGGACCTGGTGCGCTACGCGGCCGGGGAACGGGAGGCCGTCGACGGGGTGCCGGTCGGCGACGTGCTGGCCGGATCGCGGCTTCCTCGCCTGTTCGCCGGTGTGGCCGTGGGCTTCGCCCTCGGCGTCGCCGGGGCGCTGTTGCAGTCGGTCACCCGCAACGCGCTCGCCTCCCCCGACACGCTCGCGGTCACGGCGGGGTCCTACCTGGCCCTGACCCTGGTGGCCGCGTTCGGGTTCGCCGTCCCGCTGTGGGCCTCCGGCCTGGTGTCCTTCACCGGGGGGCTCCTGGCCGCCGCGCTCGTGCTGGGACTGGCGGGCAACGCCGCCGGAACGGCCACGACGCGGCTGATCCTGGCCGGTTCTGCGACCGCGATGGCCCTGGACGCGGCGACCGCGATGCTGCTGATCCTGTTCAAGGAGAACACCACCGGCCTCTTCGCCTGGGGGAGCGGCTCCCTGGCCCAGCTCAACATCGACGCGTCCCTGCGCGCGATGCCGCTCATCGTCGCCGTGCTGGGCGCGGCACTGCTGCTGAGCCGAAGGCTGGACGTGCTGGGCCTGGGCGACGACACCGCGGCCTCGCTCGGCGTGCCCCTGCGCTCGACCCGGACCGCCGCGGTGCTCTGCGCCGTGCTCCTCACCGGAGCGGCGGTGACGCTGGCCGGCCCGATCGCCTTCGTCGGTCTGGGCGCGCCCGTGCTGGCGCGCCTGCTCGCCGGGTGGATCCGGCCGCTGCGGAGGCACCTGCTGCTCGTGACCGCCTCCGGGCTCCTGGGCGCCCTCCTGATCCTGCTCGCGGACGCCGGGCTGCGCGCGCTGCTCGGCGCCGAGGGCGCCGCCTCGATCCCCACGGGAGTGCCCACGGCCGTGCTCGGCGGCCTGCTCATCGTGGTCCTGGCCCTGCGCCTGCGCGACGCGGGCCCGGTGCGCCGACCGCCGGGCGCGCGGACCGGGCCGCGCACGCGGCGGCGCTTCCTCGTCGTCCTGCTGGTCGCGGCGGCCCTGCTCGTCTCGGCGGCGCTCGTGGGCCTGCTCGCGGGCAGCCTGTGGCTGCGCACGGGCGACATCGCCCTGTGGCTCCAGGGGAGCGCACCGGACCTGATCGGCCGGTCCCTGGACGAACGGTTCCCCCGCGTGGCCGCCGCCGTGCTCGCCGGAGCGGCGCTGGCCCTGGCCGGAAGCGCCGTCCAGAGCACCGTGCGCAACCCGCTCGCGGAGCCCGGACTGCTGGGCATCACCGCAGGAGCCGGGCTGGGGGCGGTGATCGTGGTGACCGCCAGCCCCGGCAGCGGCCTGCCGTCGCTGGTCACCATGGCGCTCCTCACGGGCCTGGCCACGTTCGTGCTGATCGCCGTGCTGGCCTGGAGGGGCGGGCTGCGTCCTGACCGGTTCGTGCTGATCGGCATCGGGTGCGGGTACAGCCTGAGCGCGGTCACGACGTTCCTGCTCCTGCGCGCCGACCCCTGGCAGACCCCGCGCATCTTCACGTGGCTGTCCGGCACGACCTACGGGCGCACCCTGCCGGAGGTCGTTCCGGTCGCGGTGGCGCTCGTGCTGGCGGCGCCGCTGATCATCGGCATGGCCCGCCACCTCGACCTGATCGCCGTGGACGAGGACACGCCCCGCATCCTCGGCATGCGGGTGGAGCGGATGCGGCTGGTGCTGCTCGCCGTCGCCGCAGTCCTGGCCGCCGTCAGCGTGGTCGCGGTCGGGGTCGTCGGCTTCGTCGGGCTCGTGGCACCCCACCTGGCCCGCGCGCTGGTCGGCGCCCGGCACGGGCGCAGCGTTCCGGTCGCGATGCTGCTGGGCGCGCTGCTGGTCTGCGTGGCCGACACCCTGGGCCGCACGCTGCTGGCCCCGGCCCAACTGCCGGCCGGGCTCATGATCGCCCTGGTCGGCGCCCCCTACTTCGTCTGGCTGCTGCGCCGCTCCCGCGCGTGAACCGCCGATCCCCTCTGATCCGCACCAGGAGTACCGAATGCCGTCCCACAGTCCCGACGCGCCCGCCCCGGTCGTCGTCCCCTTCGACCCGGCCGCCGTGCCCGCGCCGCTGGCCCGGATCGCCCCCGGCCCGGTGCTCGAACGCTGGGGAGCCGTCGACCGCTCGGCCCACGCGCCCGAGATCGTGGCCGTCCCCGACGCCGCGGGGGAGGGCTGGGCCGCCGCCGCACTGGTGACGGCGCGCCCGCGCACGGCCTACGCCAAGATCGTCGACGCCGTCGGTGACGTGCCCGCCGCCGCGGCGGCGGTCCTGGCCCGCGCGCGGGGCCGGGGGCTCGTGCAGGTCAAGTGGGAGGGGTGGACGGTCGGCGCGAAGGAGGCCGCAGCCGCCGGCTTCGCACCGCTGGAGGCCCCGCGCGGGGAGGAGGGGGACGGGAACCGTCCGCCTGCAGGTCACGTGCGGTGGCTGGGGGAGGAGTCGGTGGAGGAGCCGCCGTACTACCGCCAGTCCACGAACTTCACGTGCGGCGCCGTCACCGCCCTGGTCGCGCAGGTGCAGGCCGGGGCGGTGCCCCGCGAGTCCGTGGAGCGTCCGGCGGAGCTGACGCTGTGGCGCGACGCGACGAACTTCCCCGCCTGCGAGCCCGTCGGGCTGGGCGTGGCCGTGCGCCGGGCGTGGCCGTCGTCGCCCGTCACGGTGTTCCTCGACGTGGACCGGCCGGTCATGCTCGACTCCTACGCCGGGGACGAGAGGGAGTGGCGCGCCGTCCTCCAGCGCGCGTCGCGGGCGGACGCGGCGCGCGCCGGGGTACCGGTGGACCCGCGCCGCCTGTCCACGGCCGACATCCGCGGCGCGGTCGGCCGGGGGGAGCGCGTGCTGCTGCTGGTCTCCCTGGCCGCGATGCAGGGCTTCGACGTGCCGCACTGGGTGCTCTGCCACGGGGCCGTGCCGGGCGCGCTCGTGGTCGAGGACCCCTGGAGCAACGATGCCACGGGCGACACCTGGGTCGACGCCCACCTGCTGCCCGTGTCCGACGCCGCGCTCGACGCGATGTCGTCGCTGGAGCGGGACGGCTACCGCGGCGCCGTGGGCATCGCGGGGCCGGAGGGCGGGGAACCGCCGCGCCGTTCCTGAGACCGTCCCGGGTCCGTGGACCGGTTCGCCCCGGCCCGTCCGGTTGCCGCCGAGGTCGCCGTTTCTGGGAAAGTGGGGACGGGGCGCGGCACACCGTGTCCCACAGCAGCAACAGGGAGGAGGGACGATGATCCTCATCGTCGTCAAGTTCCGGGTCAAGCCCGAGGTCGGAGACGGCTTCCTGGACGCGGTCGCCGACTTCACCGCGGCCACCCGCGCCGAGCCGGGCAACCTGTGGTTCGAGTGGTCCCGCAGCGTCGAGCGCGAGAACGAGTTCGTGCTCGTCGAGGCGTTCAAGGACGGCGCAGCCGAGGCACACGTCAACAGCGACCACTTCCGCGACGGGCTGGCCGCCATGAAGCCGCTGCTCACCGAGACCCCGCTCATCGTCAGCCGGGCCGTGGAGGGCGAGGGCTGGGACCGGATGGGCGAGCTCACCATCGACGCCTGACCGGTTTCCGTTTCCTCCAGGCAGTGTTCCGGCCCCGGGCGATCGTCCGGGGCCGTTCGCGTGTTTTCCACAGGTGGGATTTGGGGCTGGTCGTGGGTGGTGCGGTGATGGTTTGCTGGAAATAGGGGGGATCCCACCCAGGGGGCGTTTTGGTGTGCCCTAAAGCGCCTCGCCGGGCATAAAGAAATGAGGGGTAGGGAGGGGCCGTCCACAGGGCCCCTCCCTACGCTATTCCTGCTGGGGATTGCTGGCGGCAACGAAAGCGCGCCAGCTGCCGCGAAAGGGTACGGGCTGCGGAGAACGGCGGGCGCCGGGTGGGGGCGTGGGCGACCGACGAAAAGCGGCACCAAAGGCGGGAGCGGCTACCGGAGGGCGACCAACGCCCGGGGTGTGGGGGTGGTCGGGCTCTGCTGCGTCGGCACCAACGGCCAGCAGGCCCTCCGGCCTCGGGCAACGATCCTGGCCCCTGCGGTCGGGGATGGCGACGATCGTGTCAACGGCAAGCGGTTATTCTGGGCGCACCTTTTCGGACACCTTTTGAGCCCGCCTTAAATGTGACCCTCCAATCAAGAGAAGCCCACGGAAAGAAAAGCTTCTAATTCCGGCATTGAATAGTAGAGAAATGACGGTCGCTGGCCTATAATAAGGAGTATGGAGATGATGACCGCAGCGCCCGAGGCGGCCCCCGGGGAATGTTCCCCGGCCGTGGCCGCGCTGGCCGGTGCGCGCGAGATCATCGACCACGCGTTGAACGCCGACGTGCCGCCCGGGGCGGACGAGAGTGCGGCTGAGGAGATCGCGGCGCTGTGGGCGCAACTGGACCAGATCCGGTACCGGGCTCTGGAGCGGATGGCGCGTTTGTACGCGCGGGGTGCGGTGGCCCGCTACAGCGGTTATTCCACGTTGGACAAGTGGTTGGTGCACCACGGCAAGTTGCCCACCTCCCAGGCCAAGGATTTGGCGCGGCTGGCCCAGCATGTGCACGAGGAGTCCCTGCCCGCCACGGTGGAAGCGGTGGAGACGGGCGTGGTGGGGTTGGGTGAGGCGGTGGTGATCGCCAAGGTCACCGACAAGGCCGTCCAGACCCGCGACACCGAGCATTTCCCTGAGGAGCAGGAGTATCGGGGGGGCTTTGAGTCGGCGTTGGTGGCCGCGAAGGTGGAGCGGCCTGCGTTGTCGGTCAACCAACTTCAGTCGGTGGCCCGCCAGGTCGCGCACCGTTTGGACCCCCACCGCCTGGACCGCGACCACCAGGCCGCTCACGCCTCGCGTGGCCTGGTCGTGCATGACACGTTCCAGGGCAGCTACCAGCTCCAGGCGTGGGGCGGCAGTGGGGATGCGTTGATCGTGCGCGCGGCCATCGACACCTTCACCACCCCGCCCTCGGACGAGGACACGCGGTCGCGGTCGCAGCGGGAGCATGACGCGCTCATCGCGGCGCTGCGTTTCGCCACCACCCACACCGGATGCGCCAACGCCCCCGTTCCACTGGCGCAGATCCGCATCGTGGTGCCGGTGCAGACCTACCTGGACACCCAGGGCCAGGAAGTTCCGGCGCTGGACGAGCGCGGACGGGTGGTACCGGTCGGGGTGGTGCACGAGTTGGCCGCCGACTCTGAGGTGGTGCGGATGCTCACCGCCCCGCCCACCGGGCAGGTCCTGGATGTGGGCCACAGCCGACGGTTGGCCTCAGCCCGCCAGCGCACCGCCGCCTTCCACGGGCACACCACCTGCGCCCACCCGGGCGGGTGCGAAGTTCCGGTGGCCCTCTGCCAGGCCGATCATGTGCAGTCCTTCTCCCGAGGAGGACGCACCGTGGTGGCGAACCTGCAACCGCTGTGTGGGCCGCATAACCGGGCCAAGTACCAACGCGAACTGCGCACACACCAGCGGCGAGGACAGGATCATCCGCCCGACAGAATCCTGGTTCCACCGCCCCGGGAATGACCCCGGCCGGGCCGGGCCCCGGCATGCCCACACCCGACAAGAGGCCCGGACCCGTGCTCGCCGTCGTCGCTGCCACCGTCGCCCACCCCCGCCACAGGGGCCGGTCGCGCTGCCCCAGGCTCGCCAGCCCCGCCGCCTTTGGTGCCGACGCAGCAAAGCCGCACCACCCCACAACCTCAGGCGTTGGTCGCCCTCCCGGGCCACTACGCGGCAGCAGGCGCCGCTACCTCCGGCCACCACCCGCGACAAGGGCGTTGAACGGCGTGCCCAGACACCCGCCGCCTTTGGTGCCGACGCAGCAAAGCCCCACCACCCCCGAACGCCAACCGTTGGTCGCCCTCCGCACCACCTCGCGGCAGCAGGTGCCGCTGCCTCGACCACCACCCGCGACCAGAGCGTTCAGCGGCGCCCCCGGACACCCGCCGCCTTGCTGCCGCTACAACAGGCCTCCACCGCTCAGGGACTCGGCGTTGCAAGGGGTTGGCACTGTGCTGGCACTGTGGGGCCGGTACCGTCCGACCGGAACGGAACGGAACGGAACGGAGCGGGCGGGCGCCCGCCCCGCTCCGGGTCGGCCCGGTGGGGCGTGTCACACTCGTTGGGTGACCGAGCCCGAAGTTCCCCCCGGAGGCGGCGTCCTGCCGACCCGCCCGATCCTCGGCGGTTTCCACCCCGACCCCACGGTGTGCCGTGTGGGCGACGTGTTCTACCTGGCGTGTTCGAGCTTCGAGTACGCGCCGGGGGTCCCCCTGTTCCGGTCGCGGGACCTCGTGTCCTGGGAGTGGGTCGGCGCGGTCATGGACCGGCCCTCCCAACTGGTGCTGTCCGGCGCCGCGCCGTCCTCGGGCGTCTACGCCCCGACCCTGCGCCACCACGACGGCACCTTCTTCCTGGTGACCACCAACGTCTCCGACGGCCCCGGACACCTGCTGATGACGGCGACCGACCCCGCTGGTCCGTGGTCCGACCCGGTGCGGATCCGCGGCGCCGGCGGCATCGACCCGGACCTGGCCTGGGACGGGGACGGCAGGTGCCTGCTCACCTGGTCCGACGGCGGCATCCGCCAGGCCGTCCTCGACCCGGCCACCGGCGAGCTGCTGTCCCAGCCGCGTTCGCTGTGGAGCGGCACCGGGGGCAGGGACCCCGAGGGCCCGCACCTGTACCGCGTCGGGCGGTGGTGGTACCTGCTGGTCGCCGAGGGCGGCACCGGCCCCGGGCACGCGGTGACGGTCGCCCGGGGGCCCTCGCCGGAGGGCCCCTTCGAGGCCTGCCCGCACAACCCCCTGCTGACCGCCAGGGGGACGCCGGGCCCGGTGCAGAACACCGGCCACGCCGACCTGGTCGAGCGGCCGGACGGGTCGTGGGCGGCGGTGTTCCTGGGAGTGCGACCCTCGGGCTCCTTCCCCGGCTGGCACGTGCTGGGCAGGGAGTCCTTCGCCGCCGACGTCGCCTGGCGCGAGGGCTGGCCCACGGTGAGCGGACCGGTCGAACCGGGGGAGCCGGCGCGGGTGCGCGCCTCACTGGGCGAGGGGACGCCCGGCCCCGACTGGGTCGGCGCCGGGGTCTTCCCCGACCGGGTGCTGCGGTGGTCGGGGGACCGGTGGCGGATGACGCCTCCCGGGGACGGGCGGGTGTTCGTCGGCCGCCGCCAGGAGCACACGACCATGACTGTCCGGGCCGGGATCGACGCGGACGGGGACGCGGGCGCCCTGGAGGTCCGCGTCGACCCCGTCCACCGGTTCGCCCTGGAGGTCGGGGGCGGACGGGTGCGTGCCGTCGCTCAGACCGGACCGCTCACCAGCGTGCTGGGGGAGGCGCCGACGTCCGCCGACACGGTGCTCGAACTGCGGGTGGAGCCCTCGACGGCGCCCGAGTACAGCCGCGAACGGGGACCGGACGTGGTCGTCGCCGCGGTCCGCACCCCCGAAGGCGCTACCGAGCTGGCCCGGATCGACGGACGCTACCTGTCGACCGAGGTCGCGGGCGGGTTCACCGGCCGCATGGTCGGGGTGAGCTGCGGCCCGGGCGGGACCGGGGTGCGTTTCGTGGAGTACCTCGGCGGCGCCTGACCGGGCCGGGCCCCTCGCCGCGCGTCCGGCCGGGGCTCAGACTCCGACGACCCCCTGCGCTGCCCGGTAGAACAGGGCGACGGTCACCGCGCCGGGGTCCGGGCTGCCCAGGGCGGCCTCACCCACGTAGCTGGTGCGCCCCCGGCGGCCGAGCAGTTCGCTGGTGCCGTCCGCGCCCTCCCGCGCGGCCCGCGCCGCCTCCCGCAGCCCGGCGTGCAGCCCCGCGCCGCGGTCCACGGCCCCGGCCAGGGCCTCCGACGCCGGGGCGACGGCGTCGACCATGGTGCGGTCCCCGACCTCGGCCGACCCCAGCCGGTGCAGGGTCGCCCACCCGTTCGCGGTGGCCTCGGCCACCATCGCCAGGGTGAACGCCTGCGCACCCGCGCCCGCCTTGCCGAACTCGCGGAACCACATGCCGAACAGCGGGCCGCTGGTGCCGCCGCTGTGGCCCAGGAAGGTCTCCGCCATCACCTCGAAGGGCTGCCCGGCCGACCCGGTGGCGGCGGTGTCGGCCAGGGCCTCGCGCGTGCGGCGCAGCGCGGTGGTCATGTTGGTGCCGAAGTCGCCGTCGCCGCTGCGGCGGTCCAGGTCGGTGAGGTGTGCGCCCTCCTCCTCGACCGCGCCGATGAAGGCCTGCACCCACCGCTCGACGTCGGAGGGACTGAGCTGCTCTGCCATGCCGGTGCTCCCGTTCGGACTGTGCTGGGACGGACGTTCTACCAGGTGAGCGCGGGTGTGGCGGCCGGAGCGTCCCACAGCTCCAACACCTCGTCGTCGGCCTCGACCAGGGTGACCGAGCAGCCCGCCATGTCCAGGGAGGTCACGTAGGACCCCACGAGGGAGCGGGCCACCCCGATCCCGGCGGCGTCCAGGACGCGCCGCGCCTCGCGGAACACCCCGTACAGCTCCAGGTCGTGTGTGGCGCCCAGCCCGTTGACGATGGCGACCACCCGGTCCCCACGGCCCAGGCCCAGCGCCTCTACCAGCGGCGAGACCATCGGGGGCACCAACTCGCGGGAGGGTCCGAAGGCCCGCCGTTGTCGGGCCCGCTCGCCGTGGATGCCCACGCCGAACTCCACCTCGTCCGCGGGCAGTTCGAACGAGGGACGCGACTCGCCCGGGTGGGCGCCCGCGGCCAGCGCCACGGACAGGGTGCGGCTGCGCTCGGCCACCCGGCGCCCGAGCGCGGTCAGCTCCGCCAGGTCGGCACCGCGCTCGGCCGCGGCGCCGCAGACCTTCTCCACCGCCACGACCGCCGCCGTGCCCCGGCGTCCCGGGCCCCCGCCGTCGCCGGTGTCGGTGGCCAGGTCGTCGTCGACCAGGACGATCTCGCTGCGCACGCCCGCGTCGGCCAGCAGCTCCCCGGCGATGCGGAAGTTGAGCACGTCTCCGGTGTAGTTCTTGACCACGTGCAGGACTCCCCGGCCGGTGTCGGCCGCCTGCGAGGCCGCCCGGATCTGCACGGCTGTGGGGGAGGCGAAGACGGCCCCCGGCACGGCGGCGTCGAGCATGCCGGTGCCCACGAAGCCCACGTGCAGGGGCTCGTGGCCCGAGCCGCCGCCGGAGACCACCGCGACCTTGTCCGCGGCCGGGCGGGCGCGCACGACGTAGGCGGGGTCGGCGTTGAGGCGCACGTGCCGCGGCCAGGCCGCGGCGAACCCCTCCAGCGCCTCGGACACCACGTCGCCCGGTTCGTTGATGAACTGTCTTCGCATCGGCACGCTCCGTAGTCCTCGCTGCGGCCCCCTGCGGCGCCGTATGCGACATAGCCGTGTGCCGCCCCGCCCAAACGTCCCCGGCCGGGCTGTTCTCGGCCCGGTGCCCGCGTCCTCGCCCCTCGGACGTTATATGCGCGTTATGGGCACATCGGGGCTGACCTCTTGCTCTTCCTTGCGTAAAGCGCGCAGTATGTCCCTGTTCACATGCGCGAAACGAGCAGGAGTGGTCATGCGTCACCAGGGGCTGCTGGACGCCGTCACCGACGGCGTGCAGAGGGTCGAGGACCTCGCGAGGGAACTCGGCATCAGCCCCTCCACCGTGCGGCGCGGGCTGGGCGAACTGGAGAGGGCCGGAAAGGTGGTCCGCACCCACGGCGGCGCGGTCCCCGCGCCCGCGGGCGCCGAACTGTCCTGGACCCAGAAGAGCCTGCGCAACGCCCCCGCCAAGCGGCGCATCGCCGACCACGCCGCCGCTCTGGTCGAGGACGACCACGTCGTCCTGCTGGACGCCGGGAGTACCACCACCTTCGTGGCCGAGCGCATGGCCCGGCGCTCGGGGCCCACCGTGGTCACCTCCGGTCTCGGCCCCATGGCGGCGCTGCACGACGCCGAGGGCATCGAACTCGTCGTCGTCGGCGGGCGCGTGCGGCGCAGGCGGGGCTCCATCGTCGGCGACTACGCGCACGGCGTGCTGGACCGCATCACCCCGCACATCGCCTTCATCGGCGCCGACGGGCTCCTGCCCGGCCGGGGGCTCAACTGCCCCAGCCCCGAGATCGCCGCCGCCAAGGAACTCCAGATGCGCAGCGCCCGGCGGATCTTCGTGGTCGCCGACTCCACCAAGGTCGGCTCCGGCCCCCACCCGTACTGGGCGGTCGTGCCCGGACCCTACGGCCTGATCACCGACGACGGGATCGGAGCCCGCGAGCGTGAGGCCCTCGACGCCGATCCCGCCTGCACCCCCCACGTCGTCGCGGTCGACGCGGGCACGCGACCGCAGTGACCCCCTGAAAGGCACCTGGTATGGAAGTACAGCTCCTCGCGGCACTGCTCCTGGGCGTGGCCACCGTCATCGCCCTCATCCTGTGGTCCCGGCTGGACGCGTTCATCGGACTGCTCGCCGGGGCCCTGGTCACCGGCGTGGTCGCGGGCGTCCCCGCCCCCGAACTGGTGGAGCACCTGACCACCGGCTTCGGCAACACCCTCGCCGGGATCGGCGTCGTCATCGCCCTGGGCGTGATGATCGGCACCGTCCTGGAACGCAGCGGCGGCGCCGACGCCCTGGCCAAGGCCTTCGTCCGCATGGCCGGGAAGGGCCGCGAGGACGTGGCGATGACCGCCACCGGCGCGGTCGTGTCCGTCCCGGTGTTCTGCGACTCCGGCTTCGTCATCCTGCACCCGCTCGCCCGCTCCCTGGCCAGGCGCTACGGCAGGCCGCTGGTCGTGATGAGCCTGGCCCTGGCGGGCGGGCTGTCCATCACCCACCACCTGGTCCCGCCCACGCCCGGCCCGCTCGCCGCCGTCGGTCTCCTCGGCGCCGACCTGGGCACCACCGTCCTGCTCGGCGGGGCCATGTCGATCCTGCTCATCCCGGTCGTGGTGGTCTACGCGCGCTACATGGGACCCCGCCTGGAGGCGAGCGTGGAGTCGGGCCTGGTCCCCGAGAACGCCGCCGCGGGCGGGCCGGGCGCGGCCACCCGCGAGGTCGACGGGGCCGGAGACGCCGCCCCGGCCGCCGGACGCGACATCAGCCAGGAACCCCCGGACCCGGGCGTGAGCGCGCTGACCGCTTCCGTTCCGCTGCTGCTGCCCCTGCTGCTCATCGTGGGCAACACCCTCACCGGCGCGCTCGCCGGGGGCAGCGCGGTCGCCGACGTCTTCGCCTTCCTCGGCAACCCCGCCATCGCCCTGATCATCGGGCTGGTCATCGCCGTCTACACGCTGCCGCCCCGGGGGACGGGGCGCCGGGAGGTCGTCTCCTGGCTCACCGCGGCCGCCGCCTCGGCCGGGATGATCGTGTTCATCACCGGCGCCGGAGGGGCCTTCGGAGAGGTCCTGCGCGCCTCCGGTGTGGGCGACGCGCTGGCCGACGCCGTCTCGGGATGGCCCGTGCCGATGTTCCTGCTGCCGTTCGTGATCGCCACCTTCGTCCGGCTGGCCCAGGGCTCGGGTACCGTCGCCATCATCACCTCCGCCACCCTCAGCGCCCCGATCGTGGCGGCGGCGGGGATCAACCCGGCGCTCGCCGTGGCCTCCGCGTGCGCCGGCTCCTTCGTCTTCTCCTACGTCAGCGACTCCTACTTCTGGGTCGTGACCCGGTTCACCGGCCTGTCCGGCGGCACCGCCATGAAGATGTGGAGCGGGATGACCACCGTGCTGTGGCTGGCCAGCCTGCCGCTGCTGTGCGTCGCCGCCCTGGTCCTGGGATAGGGGGAAGCCCGTGGCGCAGATCCTCGTCCTGTCCGACGACCTCACCGGAGCCAACGCCACCGGCGCGCGCTTCGCCCAGACCGGCATGCGCGTGGCCTCGGTGGACGCCGGGCACGCCCACCACGCGGCCCCGGCCTACGACGCGGTCGTGGCCAACCTGGACAGCCGCCACCTGGCCGCCCCCGAGGCCGCCGGGCTCGTCACCGCCGTCGTGGACCGGCTCTGGCCGGTGGACCTGGTGGTCAAGCGCACCGACACCACCCTGCGCGGCAACGTCGGCGCCGAACTGGAGGCCGCCTGGCGGGCGGTGCGCGAGCGCACGCCGACCGGAGTCCGCGTCCGCGTGCTCTTCGCGCCCGCCCACCCCGCCTCCGGGCGGATCACCGTCGACGGCGTCCAACTGCTCGACGGGGTCCCGCTGGAGCGCACCCAGCTGGCCCTGGACCCGCTGAACCCGGTCCGCACCAGCGTGGTGACCGACCTCGTCGCCGAGCAGAGCGCCCTGGCCGTGCGGCACCTGTCCCTGGGCCGGGTCACCCGCGCCGACCTCGTCGGGGAACTGCTCGCGGGCGACGAACCCGTCGTGCTGTGCGACGCCGTGACCGAGGACCACCTGGCCGACATCGCCCGGGCGGCGGCCGCGGCCTCCCGCCGGGACGGCACCGTCTGGGTGGCCGCCGACCCCGGCCCGTTCGGGGCGCTGCTCGCCCGCGAGCTGGGGCTGCGCGGCACCGCGCCCGACCCCGGGCCGGTCCTGGCGGTGGTGGGCAGCGCGACCGAGCTGACCCGGCGCCAGCTCGACACCGTCGCCGAGGACCCCTCGACGGAGTTCGTCGACGTCGACGCCCGGCGCTTCACGTCCGACCCCGGGCACCGCGACGAGGTCGCGCGGCTCCTGGCCGCGGCCCTGGCCAGGACCTCCTTCCCCGCGGCCGTGGTCGTGCGCACCCGCGCCTCGGCCGAGGACGTCGTGCGCCTTCCGGCCGAGGCGCGCCGCGCCATGCCCGGCATGCTGGCCGCGCTGGTCGCCGGGGCCGTCGCCCGGACCCGGCCCAGCGCGCTGTTCTCCAGCGGCGGCGACGTCACCTCCGCCCTGCTCGCCGCCCTGGACGTGCGCGCCCTGGACGTGGGCGGCGAACTCGTCCCGCTGGCCGTGCACGGCCGCCTGGACGGCGGGCCGCTGGAGGGAACCCCGATCATCACCAAGGGCGGGCTGGTCGGGGATCAGGACACCATCGCGCGCTGCCTGGCGCGGCTGCGCGACACGGTCAACGACAGGCTGCGCGGGGTGTCCGCGCGGATCCCGAGCGGAGGAAGACGAGAAGATGACTGAACGCCCGACCCTGGCCGTCACCGTCGGAGACCCCGTCGGCATCGGCCCCGAGATCACCGTGCGCACCCTGGCCGAGGTGGGCGCCACCGCCCCCGCGCGCGGGGTGGTCGTCGCCGACCCCGCCGTGCTGCGCCGCGCGGCCGCCGTCCTGGACTTGGACGTGCGGGTGCGCGCCCTGTCCTCCTGGGACCTGCCGCCGGAGCAGGAGGGGGTGATCGACTGCCTCGACATCGACGCGCTCGGTGGCACCGAACTGGAGTGGGGCGTGGTCGACGCGCGCGCCGGGGCCGCTGCGGTCCGCGCGATCGAGGTGGCCACGCGGGCGGCGATGGAGCGGCGCGTGGACGGGATCGTCACCGGGCCCATCAACAAGGAGGCCATCTGGGCCTCGGGCAGCCGCCACCTCGGCCACACCGAGATGCTCGGCGAGCTGACCGGAGTCACCCGCCAGAACACCATGTTCGTGGTGCGCGGCAAGAAGGTCTTCTTCGCCACCCGGCACGTCTCGCTGCGCGGCGCGCTGGACATGATCAACGAGGAGCAGCAGGTGGGGGCGATCACCGAGGCGCTCACCGCGCTGCGCGTGTTCGGCCACGACGAACCCACCCTGGCGGTGGCGGCGATCAACCCGCACGGCGGCGAGAACGGCGCCTTCGGAGACGAGGAGATCCGCCACCTGGCCCCGGCGGTGGAGCGCACGCGCGCCTCGGGCGCGAACGTGGTCGGGCCGGTCCCGGCGGACTCGGTCTTCCA
Organism: Nocardiopsis camelliae; assembly: GCF_028993595.1. GTDB lineage: Bacteria > Actinomycetota > Actinomycetes > Streptosporangiales > Streptosporangiaceae > Nocardiopsis > Nocardiopsis dassonvillei. Next base: position 3,808,770 of record NZ_CP118614.1, on the reverse strand, counting down.
CCGCCTGCTGACCGGCCACTACGACGGGGTGCTCTCGCAGTACCACGACCAGGGCCACATCGCGGCCAAGACCTTCGACTTCGACGGGACGATCTCGGTGACGGTGGGCCTGCCGATCCTGCGCACGTCGGTGGACCACGGCACCGCCTTCGACATCGCGGGCCGGGGGGAGGCCGACCACGGCACCATGCGCTCGGCCTTCCTGCACGGGGCCGACTTCGCCCGCTTCGCCGACCGCATCCGCGCCGAGTACGGGAACTGACCGAGGGCGGGGGCGCCGCGGACCGCTCGGAGCCGCCGCACGTCCCGGCGCCGCGGAGCTCGTCCGCCGAGTGCACGAGCGAGGCGACCTCCCGGGAACGGCTGCCCGAGGGCCAGGCCAGCACCGTGGTGACCGGCGGCGCGTCGACCACGGGAACCGCGACGTGTTCGGGCCACTGCCAGGCGCGGCTGGAGGCGGGGATGACCAGCAGCGTCCGGCCCAGCGCCACGAGCTGGGCGAGCTGCGACTGGGTGCGAACCTCCGGCCCTGGCCCGTCCGGGTAGGTTCCGTTGAGCCGGGGCCACCGGGCGATCGGCAGGCCCGGCACGTCGGCGACCTCCGCCAGCGTGAGCCGGTCGCGTGCGGCGAGCGGGTGCGCGGCGGGCAGGATCGCCACCTGGCCCTCGACGCAGAGCTCCTCGGTGTCGAACCCGGCGACGTCGTCGAAGGGCAGGTGCATGACCGCCACGTCGGCGCTCCCGTCGCGGAGCAGCCCCGCCTGCTCACCGACCTCGCACAGCAGGACCTCGACCGGTGCCGCGCCGGGTGCGCTCCCCGCCGCGGCGGAGACGATCGAGCGCGAGTCGGGGCGGCTCGACGTGCTCGTCAACAACGCGGGCATCGCCGGACGCACCGACGGCGGCGCCCAGGACCCGACCACCCTCGACCTCGACGTCCTCCGCGAGGTCCTGGACACGAACGTGTTCGGGGTCGTGCGGGTGACGAACGCGATGCTGCCGCTGCTCGGCCGCGCGAGCTCGCCGCGCATCGTCAACATGTCGAGCAACATGGGCTCGCTGACGCTGCGGACCGGCCCGGTCATGGCCGCGTACGCGCCGTCCAAGACCCTGCTCAACAGCGTCACGGCGCAGTACGCCCGCCGGTTCGCCGACACGAACGTCATCGTCAACGCCGCCTGCCCGGGCTACGTGGCGACCGACTTCACCGGGTTCAACGCGCCGCGGACGCCCGAGCAGGGCGCGGCGATCGCGATCCGGCTCGCCACCCTGCCCGACGACGGACCGCGCGGCGGTTTCTTCGACGACGAGGGCGCCGTCCCCTGGTGACCCCGGCCGGACGGCGGGCCGGTCAGGCGCCCAGGCCCGACATCAGGTCGGCGAAGGGGACCGGCTCCTCGTAGGGGTCCCCGGCGGCGGGGGAGCGGTCCGCGGCCAGCGCCGCGAGCTGGCGTCCGGCGCGCTCGACGCGCCGGGTCAGCTCGCGGCCGCCGCCCTCGCCCGAGCCCCAGTCCTCCGAGGCCGCGTACACGCCGGTGGGCGCGACCACCGAGCGGGTGTGGGCGAACATCGGCCGCAGCGCGTGCTCCAGCACCAGCGAGTGGCGCGGGCTGCCGCCGGTCGCGCCGATCAGCACGGGCATGCCGTCCAGGTCCTCGGGGTCGACCACGTCGAAGAAGGACTTGAACAGGCCGCTGTAGGAGGCGTTGAACACCGGGGTCACCGCGATGATCCCGTCCGCCCCGGCGATGTCCTCCAGCACACCGCGCAGCTCACCGGTGGGCACCCGGGTGGTCATCGCGTTCACGATGTCGTGCGCCACCTCGCGCAGCTCCACGGTGCGGACGCGGACCTCGTCGCCGCGCTCGCGCAGGGACGCCTCGGCGGCGGCGGTCAGCCGGTCGGCGAGCAGACGGGTCGAGGACGGCGTGCTCATCCCCGCCGAGACGGTCACCAGTGTGCGGGTCGCCATCTGTCCCCCTAGAAAAAAGCTTCTTGAGAAGTAGTTTCGCGATGAAACTACCAGAGGAACGGTGCGTCCGTCCCGGCTATTCCCCGAGGGGCGCCGCGGGGCGGAGGGCGGGCGTGTGCCGGGCGGCCAGGCGTTCTCCGGGATCGGGTCGCGCCACCGAACGCTGTTCTTTACGGGGTGTTTACATGTGAAGCCGTGGTGGTTATTCTCATGGGAGCGCTCCCGCATGATCTGGATCACATGCGATCCGGGTTGCGCGCGGGGGAGCTTGAGTGTCCGCGTTCCCGACCCATCCCATCCCGCCCTTCGCGCTCCTGTTGTGGGAGCGCTCCCACCCATGGGGTCACCCCCGCGTCGCCACACCCTCCACCGGAGGACGACGTGCCCCGCGCACCACCCGCACCACCCCCCACATCCGGATTCCACGCATCAGTCGGCGGCTCCGCGCCCCGACACTCTCGTCCCTCTGGCACCACCCCCCAACCATGAGGAAAAGCAAGAGATGAGCAGAATCCTGCGCGCTCCGGACAGACGTCCGGGCGCACGGCGCGGCCTCGCCGCGACATCGGCCCTGATCGTCGGCGCCGCACTGGCCGCGGCCGTGCCCGCCCCCGCCAGTGCCGCGGCCGGTTGCGAGGTCGACTACCAACTCAACGACTGGGGCTCCGGCTTCACCGCGAGCGTGGAGATCACCAACCTCGGCGACGCGGTCAACGGCTGGACCCTGGAATGGGACTTCGCCGGAAACCAGCGGGTCACCAACTCCTGGAACGGCACCGTCACCCAGAGCGGACAGAGCGTCTCGGCCACCGACGCCGGGTACAACGGCGCGATCGCCACGGACGGCACGGCCACCTTCGGCTTCCAGGGAACCTACTCGGGCGCCAACGCCGTCCCCGCCGAGTTCTCCCTGAACGGTGTGGCCTGTGAGGGCCTGGTCGACCCCGGACCCGACCCGGACCCCGATCCCGACCCCGATCCGGACCCGGACCCCGGTACGGGCGAGCGGGTGGACAACCCGTACGTGGGCGCTGACGTCTACGTCAACCCGATCTGGTCGGCCAACGCCGCCGCTGAGCCCGGCGGGGACGCCGTGGCCGATGAGCCCACCGGGGTGTGGCTGGACCGCATCAGCGCCATCGAGGGCAACGACAGCCCCACCACCGGCAGCATGGGTCTGCGCGATCACCTGGACGAGGCCCTGGTGCAGGCCGATGGTGAACCGTTGGTGTTCCAGGTGGTCATCTACAACCTGCCCGGCCGTGACTGCGCCGCGTTGGCCTCCAACGGCGAGCTGGGCCCGGACGAGATCGACCGGTACAAGAACGACTACATCGACCCGATCGCCGAGATCCTGGCCGACTACGAGGACACCGAACTGCGGGTGGTGACCACGGTCGAGATCGACTCGCTGCCCAACCTGGTCACCAACGTCTCCCCCCGCGAGACCGCGACCGAGAACTGCGACGAGATGCTGGCCAACGGCAACTACGTCGAGGGGGTGGGCTACGCCCTGGCGCAGTTGGGCGCGATCGACAACGTCTACAACTATGTGGACGCCGGTCACCACGGGTGGATCGGTTGGCAGGACAACTTCACCGCCTCGGCGGCGCTGTTCTTTGAGGCGGCCAACGCCGCCGGGGCCAGCCCGGAGGATGTGCACGGGTTCATCGCCAACACCGCGAACTACTCGGCGCTGGTGGAGGACAACTTCGCCATCGGTGAGACCATCGCGGGCACGCCGGTGCGCCAGTCGGACTGGGTGGACTGGAACCAGTTCACCGACGAGTTGTCCTTCTCCCAGGCGTTGCGTGAGGAGCTGGTGGGCCAGGGCTTCGATTCCGGGATCGGGATGCTCATCGACACCTCCCGTAACGGGTGGGGCGGGCCGGACCGCCCGGACGGGCCGGGGCCGAGCACGGATGTGAACGCCTACGTGGACGGGGGCCGCTACGACCGCCGTATCCAGTCCGGGAACTGGTGCAACCAGTCGGGTGCCGGTCTGGGCGAGCGTCCCCAGGCCGAGCCCGAGGCGGGCATCGACGCCTACGTGTGGATGAAGCCGCCGGGTGAGTCCGACGGGTCCAGTGAGTTCATCGAGAACCCCGAGGGCAAGGGCTTCGACCGGATGTGCGACCCCACCTATGAGGGCAACCCGCGCAACGGCTACAACATGAGCGGCGCGCTGCCCGACGCGCCGATCTCGGGGCACTGGTTCTCCGCGCAGTTCCAGGAGCTGTTGGCCAACGCCTACCCGCCCATCCAGTAGGAGCGGCGACCGTCCGCCGGCGCGGTGAGTACGAGGGGTGCCCGTCCTACACGGGCGGGCACCTCCGCTCCGCGCTGCGTCCCGAAACTCCCCGGGGCGGTCCGGCCCGCCCCGGGGCCCCGGGAACTTAACGAGCAGTCACCACGGTTGCACCCGTTGTCTCCGTGTGTCGTGGGTGTTAACTTCGCCCCACGATGCCTGGGAGCGCTCCCGCAAGGTGTGCGCAAAACAGGCGTCCGAATTCCGGAAACCTACCGGATGCGCACCGGCCCGACCCGGGCAACGAGCCGCAGGTCACAGCGTCGTACCCGGCTCCCTCCCCCCACACCCGCACTCCGACCCCGCCGCCTCCCCCATCGGAGAGCTCCGCCCCGGCGCCGTCATCCGGCGCGCGAGGCCGCGGAGGGGAACGGAGAACCTGTCCGAGGAGGACACGTGACCACCCCCCGTCCCGGCCCGCGCCGCCCGGCGCGCTGGCGCAGACCCGCGCCCGCGCTCCTCGGCGCGGTGCTCTTAGCCGCCCTCCTTCCGGCCGCGCCCGCGCAGGCCGCACCGATTTGCTCCGTCGACTACCAGCTCAACGACTGGGGCTCGGGTTTCACGGCCGAAGTCTCGGTCACCAACGAGGCCGAGTCCGTCTCCGACTGGACGCTGGGCTGGGAGTTCTCCGGCAACCAGCGCATCAGCAACAGCTGGAGCGCGCAGGTCTCCCAGAGCGGCAGCTCCGTGACCGCCAGCGGCCCCTCCTGGGCACCCGGCCTCGCCTCCGGCCAGACCGCGACGTTCGGCTTCCAGGCCACCTACAGCGGCGCCAACGAGGTACCCGCCGACTTCACCCTCAACGGCCTGGACTGCGCGGGCGAGGACGAGGAGCCCGAGCCCGAGGACCCGGCCCTGGTCGTGGGCCCCGACTCGGTCACCCTGGAGCCCGGCGGCGAGGCCGCCTTCGACGTGGCCCTGTCCGAGGCGCCCGCCGAGGACGTGGCCGTCAGCGTGGAGCGCACCTCCGGCAGCTCGACCCTGTCGGTGGCCTCGGGCGCCTCGCTGACCTTCGGCGACGCCGACTGGGACACCCCGCAGGAGGTGACGGTCGCCTCCTCCGGCGACGGCTCGGGCGACCCCGCCCGGGCCGAGTTCACCGTCTCCGCAGAGGGCTACGATCCCGTGGTCGTCACCGCGCGCGAACTCTCCGGGGCCTCCAACGCCTACGAGGAGGAGTTCCTCACCCAGTACGACAAGATCAAGGACCCCGACAGCGGCTACTTCCGCGAGTTCGACGGCCTCCTCGTGCCGTACCACTCGGTGGAGACCCTGATCGTGGAGGCGCCCGACCACGGCCACGCCACCACCTCCGAGGCCTACAGCTACTACCTGTGGCTGGAGGCGGCCTACGGCAGGATCACCGGCGACTGGGAGCCCTTCAACTCCGCGTGGGAGTCCATGGAGGCCTTCATCATCCCGGGCACGGCCGACCAGCCCACGAACGGCTCCTACGACCCGTCGGCCCCGGCCACCTACATCCCCGAGTCGCTCGCCCCGAGCGACTACCCGATGGCGCTGGACGACTCGGTCGAGGCGGGGCAGGACCCGCTCGCCCAGGAGCTGAGCAGCACCTACGGCACCGACGAGGTCTACGGCATGCACTGGCTGCTGGACGTGGACAACACCTACGGCTACGGGTTCTGCGGCGACGGGACCGACGAGGCCCCCGCCTACATCAACACCTTCCAGCGCGGCTCCAACGAGTCGGTCTGGGAGACCGTGCCGCACCCGTCCTGCGAGACCTTCCAGCACGGCGGCGAGAACGGGTTCCTCGACCTGTTCACCGACGACGACAACTACTCCGAGCAGTGGCGCTACACCAACGCCCCCGACGCCGACGCGCGCGCCGTCCAGGTGGCCTACCTGGCGCACGAGTGGGCCTCGGAGCAGGGCAACGAGGGCGCGATCGCCGAGAACGTCTCCAACGCGGCGATGATGGGCGACTACCTGCGCTACGCCATGTTCGACAAGTACTTCAAGGAGATCGGCGACTGCGTCGACCCCCAGTCCTGCCCGCCCGGATCGGGCAAGGACTCCGCGCACTACCTCATGGCCTGGTACTACTCCTGGGGCGGCGCGCTGGAGAGCGCCCAGTACCCCTGGGCCTGGCGCATCGGCGGATCCTCCGCCCACCAGGGCTACCAGAACGTGATGGCGGCCTACGCGCTCTCGGAGGTGTCCGCGCTCCAGCCGGAGTCGGCCACCGGCACCGAGGACTGGGGCACCAGCCTCGACCGGCAACTGGAGTTCCTGGAGTGGCTCCAGTCCTCCGACGGCGCCATCGCGGGCGGCGCGACCAACAGCTGGGAGGGCACCTACGCCCAGCCGCCCTCGGGCACGCCCACCTTCTACGGCATGTTCTACGACGAGAAGCCCGTCTGGCACGACCCGCCGTCCAACCGCTGGTTCGGCTTCCAGGTCTGGGACATGGAGCGGGTGGCCGAGTACTACCGCATCACCGGCGACGAGCGCGCCGGGGACATCCTGGACGACTGGGTGCCCTGGGCGATCGCCAACACCACCGTCGGCGAGAACGGCGAGTTCGCCATCCCCGCCGACATGGAGTGGAGCGGACAGCCCGACACCTGGACGGGCGAGTCCACGGGCAACCCCGACCTTAGCGTCGAGGTCGTCTCGCACGGACAGGACGTCGGCATCGCCGCGGGCCTGGCCAAGACCCTCATGCACTACGCCGCCGCCACCGGTGACGCCGACTCCCGGGCGACGGCCGAGGGCCTGCTCGACGCCCTCCTGGCCAACCAGGACGACCTGGGCGTCGCCGTTCCCGAGACGCGGGCCGACTACGCCCGCTTCGACGACGAGTTCGGCGCCCCCGACGGCGGCCTCTACATCCCCGAGGGATGGACCGGCCAGATGCCCAACGGGGACCCGGTCGACTCCGACTCCACGTTCCTGTCCATCCGGTCCTTCTACGAGGACGACCCGAACTGGCCCCAGGTCGAGGAGTACCTCAACGGGGGGCCGGTGCCCGAGTTCACCTACCACCGCTTCTGGGCGCAGGTGGACGTGGCCACAGCCCTCGCCACCCACGGCGAGTTGTTCGGCGACGGCGCCTGACCGGCCGTAGCCGCACGGGGGCGGGCGCCGACGGCGCCCGCCCCCGATCCCCCCACAGGAGAAAGGAACACCATGTCGCTCACCAAGGGGCGAAGACGGCTCCGGGGAGGGGCCGCCGCCGCGGTCGCCCTCGCCCTCAGCCTGGTCACGGGCGGTCTGACCGCCGCGGCCCACGCCGAGGACACCGCGCTCACGGCGCAGGAGGCGGCCCGGGCCCAGCAGGCCACCCTGCGCGAACTCGCCGACCAGCGCGGGCTGCGCATGGGCACCGCGGTCGCGTCGCAGCACCTGAACCAGGCGGACTACGCCCGGACCGCCGCGACCGAGTTCAACTCCGTCACCCACGAGAACGACCTCAAGTGGGAGACCGTCCAGCCCCAGCCCGGGCAGTTCAACTGGACCAACGCCGACCGCATCGTGGACTTCGCCCAGCAGAACGACCAGCTGGTCCACGGCCACACGCTGGTGTGGCACAGCCAGCTGCCCCCATGGGTGAGGGACGGCACCTTCAGCCGGGACCAGCTGCTGGACGTCATGGAAACCCACATCAGCACCACCGTGGGGCGCTACCGCGACGACATCGCCACCTGGGACGTCGTCAACGAGCCCATCGGGGACAACGTCCAGTTCCGCGACTCGGTCTTCTACCGGACGCTGGGGGAGGACTTCATCGCGGAGGCCTTCCGGATGGCCGACCGGGCCGACCCCGATGCCCGCCTGTTCATCAACGACTACAACATCGACGGGATCAACGCCAAGAGCGACGCCTACTACGAGCTGGTCCGGGACCTGCTGGCGCAGGGCGTGCCGATCGACGGTATCGGCTTCCAGGGCCACCTCATCGCGGGACAGGTCCCCTCCAGCATCCAGCAGAACATCCAGCGCTTCGTGGACCTGGGCCTGGAGGTGATGATCACCGAGCTGGACATCCGCATCCAGACGCCCGCCACCCAGCAGAAGCTGGAGCAGCAGGCCGGGGACTACGAGCAGGTGGTCAACGCCTGCTACGCGGTCGACGGGTGCTCCGGCGTGATCGTGTGGGGCGTCACCGACGCCCACTCCTGGGTCCCCGGCACCTTCCCGGGCGAGGGTGCGGCGCTGCCCATCGACGACAACTACGATCCCAAGCCCGCCTACTGGTCGATCCACGAGGCGCTCGGCGGTGACCCCGGCCCCGATCCCGACCCGGACCCGACCGACCCTCCGTCGGGTGAGTGTGAGGCGGTGTACTCGGTGACGAACCAGTGGCAGGGGGGTTTCCAGGCTCAGGTGACGGTGACGGCGGGTGCGGCTCTGTCGGGGTGGACCGTGGAGTGGACCTTCGGCAGTGGTGAGAGCGTCTCGCACGCCTGGAACGCTTCGGTGTCCGGTAGTGGCGGGAGTGTGACCGCGACGAACGTGGGTTACAACGGCGCGCTGGCGGCGGGGCAGTCGACCTCGTTCGGGTTCGTCGGCAACTCCAGCGGAGGTGTCTCCACGCCCGAACTCACGTGCAGCGGCTCCTGACCGGCGACCGACCCCGTCCGCGGGGGAGTACCGGAACCCGACGACGCTGACGCGACCGCCCCGGAACAGGCCGCGCCTGTGTCAGGACCGGGCGCCGGGGGAACGCAGCCGCCGACCCCCGGCGCCCACCCGGTCCCCGCCCGCCAGGGCGGGAGCCCCCGCAACACGACAACGTTGTCCGCCCCTCTACCTGGAGCCCCCCATGGTCAAACGCCTGCTGATCGCCCTCGGGTCGGTCATCACCCTGGTGGCCGCACTGCTCGTGCACTCGCTGCCCGCGCACGCCGACACCGGCTTCCGCGTCAGCGACGGCCGCCTCGTCGACGCCGCCGGAAACGACTTCGTCATCCGCGGCGTCAGCCACGCCCACACCTGGTACGCCCAGGAGACCCAGTCGTTCACCGACATCAAGTCCCTGGGCGCCAACACCGTCCGCGTCGTCCTCAGCAGCGGCCAGCGCTGGACGGAGAACACCGCCGCCGACGTGGCCAACGTCGTCGACGAGTGCAAGACCAACCGGCTGATCTGCGTCCTGGAGGTGCACGACACCACCGGTTACGGCGACCAGGCCGGGGCCGCCACACTCGACCAGGCCGTCGACTACTGGCTGCGCATCCAGGAGGCCGTCGAGGGCGAGGAGGACCACATCCTCGTCAACATCGGCAACGAGCCCTACGGCAACGACGCCGCGATCAACCAGAACTGGGCCGCCGACACCAGCGACGCCGTCAACCGCCTGCGCGACGCGGGCTTCGACCACACCCTGGTCGTGGACGCGCCGAACTGGGGCCAGGACTGGGCGGGCGTCATGCGCGAGGACGCCCAGTCGGTGTTCGACTCCGACCCGCACGCCAACACGGTCTTCTCCGTGCACATGTACGGCGTCTACCAGCAGGAGTCGACGGTCGTCTCCTACCTGGAGCACTTCGTCGACGCGGGCCTGCCGCTGATCGTCGGCGAGTTCGGCCACGACCACTCCGACGGCAACCCCGACGAGGACGCCATCATGTCCCACGCCGAGCGCCTGGGCCTGGGCTACATCGGCTGGTCCTGGAGCGGCAACGGCAGTCCCGTGGAGTACCTGGACATGGTGGAGGGCTTCGACGTCCACAGCCTGACCCCCTGGGGCGAGCGCATCTTCAACGGACCGAACGGCATCGCCGCCACCGCCGAGGAGGCCCCGGTCTACGGCGGCGGCCCCGACCCGACCGATCCGCCCACCGAGGAGCCCACCGACCCGCCGACCGAGGAGCCCACGGACCCCCCGTCGGGTGAGTGTGAGGCGGTGTACTCGGTGACGAACCAGTGGCAGGGGGGTTTCCAGGCTCAGGTGACGGTGACGGCGGGTGCGGCTCTGTCGGGGTGGACCGTGGAGTGGACCTTCGGTAGCGGTGAGAGCGTCTCGCACGCCTGGAACGCTTCGGTGTCCGGTAGTGGCGGGAGTGTGACCGCGACGAACGTGGGTTACAACGGCGCGCTGGCGGCGGGGCAGTCGACCTCGTTCGGGTTCGTCGGCAACTCCAGCGGAGGTGTCTCCACGCCCGAACTCACGTGCAGCGGCTCCTGACCGGCCCGCACCCCCGTTCCCCGCGACCCGCGACTCCTACGACCCGGTGCCACTACAACCCGCAACCCCTACAACCCAGTGCCACTACAACCCGGTGCCACTACAACCCAGTGCCACCACAACCCGGTGACCACGTGATCCGAAGCACCCGCTGATCCCGCTGAGGGAACAGACCACCCGCCCCGGCCGCGCCGCCCCGGTGCGGCCGGGCACCCCCCACAGAGATTGGAGTGGCCCATGCGGTCACGCAGCACCCTCGCCATGGCCGTGGCGCTCGGCGGCCTCGCCGTCGGCACCACCGTCGTCGCGCTGCCCGACACGGCCCAGGCCCACGGCGCGTTCACCTACCCGGCCAGCCGCACCTACGCCTGCTTCCAGGACGCCACCGGCGGCAGCAGCGGCGGCGCGCTCGCACCGACCAACGACGCCTGCGCCGACGCGCTGGCCGAGGGCGGAAACTACCCGTTCTGGAACTGGTTCGGCAATCTCATCAGCAACTCCGACGGTCGCCACCAGGAGTTCGTGGCCGACGGCGAGCTGTGCGGGCCCACCGACAGCTTCTCCGCCTTCAACGCGGTCCGCGCCGACTGGCCGACCACCGAGCTGCCCGCCAACACGACGGTGGAGTTCCACCACAACGCCTGGGCCGCGCACCCGGGCACCTTCTACACCTACGTCACCGAGGACGGGTTCGACCCCGCGACCGACGCGCTGACCTGGGACTCCCTGGAGCTGATCGACGAGGTCACCGACCCGCCGCTGCGCAGCGGCGGCGTCGCCGGGGCCGAGTACTACTGGGACGTGGACCTGCCCGACAAGGAGGGCCAGCACGTCATCTACGTGGTGTGGGAGCGCTCCGACAGCCCCGAGGCGTTCTACAACTGCTCCGACGTGGTCTTCGAAGGGGGAACGGGCGGCAACCCGGACCCCGAACCGGAGCCCGAGCCGGAACCCGAGCCGGAGCCTGAGCCCGAGCCCACGGACCCGCCGACGGGCGAGTACTGCACGGCCGAGTACACGGTCCTCAACGAGTGGCAGGGCGGCTTCCAGGCCGAGGTCGAGGTCACCGCGGGGGACAACGGGACCGACGGCTGGATGGTGGACTGGGTGTTCGCCAACGGCCAGGCGGTCAGCAGCGCCTGGAACGCCTCGCTCGTCAACCACGGCGCCCACTTCGAGGCCACGAACGCCGCGCACAACGGCTCGCTCGCGGCCGGGGAGAGCGCCAGCTTCGGGTTCACCGCCACCTCGGGGAACGTGAACATCGAGCCGCGGGTGTCCTGCCAGGAGCCGTGACCTGACCATCCCGGAGGGACCGTACCCCCCACATGAGGGCCGCACCGGCCCGCGCGGTCCCGGCGCCACGGTACCGAACAGCGTTCGGTACCGTGGCGCCATGGACACCGCGAAGATCTACACCTCCTGCCAGGAGCGCATGCTCGCGCTCGCCGACGACCTGAGCGCCGAGCAGCTCGCCGCGCCCGTTCCCGCCCTGCCCGCGTGGACCGTCCGGCAGACCTACGCCCACCTGGCCGGGCTCTGCGCCGACGTGCCCGCGGAACGGGTCACGCCCCCGGCCGACGACGCCGTCACCGCCCGCCAGGTGGCCGAGCGCGAGCACCTGGACATCGCCGCGCTCTGCGCGGCCTGGCGCGCGGACACCCCGGCCCTGCTGGAGGTGTTCGCCACCCGGACCCGGGCCCGCTACTCGCTGCCCGCGATCGACGTGTGGCACCACGAGAACGACGTCCGGGGCGCGCTGGGGATGCCCGCCCAGACCGGGCACGCCGACGAACTGGCCGCCTTCGTCCTGGGCGCGACGGCCCGCGCGTGGTCCCCCGAACTGCCCGGCGTGCGCGTGGCGGCCGTGGACACCGGCCGGGAGTGGGCCTTCGGCGAGCGGGCCGACCTGGAGTGGTCGGCCACGGCCTTCGAGCTGGTGCGCGCCGCCACCGGCCGCCGCAGCGCCGCCCAGATACGCGCCATGGACTGGAGCGGCGACCCCGCCGGCGTCCTGTACCGCCTGTCGGCCTTTCCCTTCCCGGAGACCGACCTGCGGGTCTGACCGCGGGCGGGCGAGGACGGCCGCGGCCGCGGGCAGGGACCGCAGGTCGCCGCCGGTCAGGGCCGGTACGGGATCCGGTCGAGGGCCCGCACCTCGCCCAGCGTGGACCACTCGTTGCGGCCCAGCCGCGCCAGCGGGCGCAGCAGGGCCGCCTCGGGGTGCCCGTCCACCAGCACCGACTCGTCCACGGCCGCCCGCACCACCCGGCCGAACACCACCGTCGAGTCGCCCAGGCCCACCGTCGAGTGCAGCACGCACTCCAGCGCCACCGGGGAGTCGGCCACCCGGGGCGGGCGCACCGACGCGCTGGGCTCGCGCCCGATCCCCAGGGCCTCGAACTCGCTCACCTCCGGCGGGTAGGAGGTGCCGCTGGCGTTGACCTGTTCCTGTATCGGCTCCGGGGCCAGGTTGACCACGAACTCGCCGGTCTCCTCCACGTTGCGCAGCGAGTCCTTGCGCCGCACCGAGGTGAACTGCACGATCGGCGGCTGTGTGCACGCGACGGTGAAGAAGGAGTGCGGCGCGAGGTTGTCCACGCCCGCCGCCGACGTGGTCGAGACCCACGCGATCGGGCGCGGCAGGATCACGGCCGTCATCAGCTGGTAGAACGCTCGTCCGGGCAGGTCTTGCGGTGTCCATTCGGTACGCATCGGCATCGATTATCCCGCCCCGCGCGCGGGCGCGGCCACCGCCGCCCCGCGCCCGCGCTTCCGGCTTCAGGCCGTGCGGTCGAACTCCGCCTGCCGCGGCGCCCCGGCCCGGCGCCACTCCATGCGCGCCCAGGGCAGGCGCAGCTCGGAGGTGCCGGTGACGTCCAGCGGCTTGAGGTCCTCCACCGCCTCGGCCTCCCGGTGGCGGGCGAACACCGACTCGGTGTAGCGGTGGCCGGTGTCGGCGGCGACGAACACCACCGTCCGGCCGGGGGAGAGCCCGAGTTCCCACCGGGCGGCCAGGTAGGCGGCGCCGCTGGAGAGCCCCGCGAACACGGCGTGCCGCCGCAGCAGGTCGACCGTCCCGGCCAGGGCCGCGGTGAAACCGGTCCAGTGCACGGTGTCGTAGAGGGTGTGGTCGACGTTGCCGAAGGGGATGGCGCTGCCGATCCCCGCGATGATGATGTCCCGGTCGGGCACGCCGTCGCTGGCGAAGGTGACGCTGCCGAACGGCTGCACCCCCACCAGGCGGGTCCCCGGGTCGGCCTCGCGCAGGTAGGTGCCCAGCGCGCCGGTGGACACGCCCGTCCCCACACCGCCCACGAGCGTGAGGTCCGCGCCCGCCGTCTCCCGGCGGACCGTCTCGGCGACCTCGCGGTAGCCCAGGTAGTGCAGGGGGTCGTGGTACTGGCGCATCCAGTGGTGGTCCGGGTGGGCGGCCAGGACCTCCCGGACCCGGCGCACCCGGCGGCTCTGGTCCAGGCGCAGGTCGTCGCTGGGCTCCATCTGCTCCAGGCGCACGCCCAGGACCTCCAGCTGTACGCGCAGGGTGCGGTCGACGGTGGTGGAGCCGATGATGTGACATCGCAGCCCGTACCGGTGGCAGGCCAGCGCCAGCGCGTGCGCGTAGACGCCGCTGGAGCTGTCCACCACGGTGTCGCCGGGGCGGACGGCGCCGGTCTCGACGAGGTGGCGGACGGCGGCCAGGGCCGAGAGGGCCTTGAGGGTCTCGAACCGCAGGCACAGCAGTCCGCCGCCCAGGTCGATGAGGTCGGGGCGGCCGATCGCTTCCGAGGCGTGCTCGTCCACGGTCGTTCTCCTTACTGGTGGCTGGGGCGGGCGCGCGCGTGCGCCGGAGCGCGACGGTGCACGCGCGCGCCCGGGGAGGAGGGCGTGGGTGTTCAGACCGCCGGGGTCGCCCGGTAGCGGTAGAGCCGCGTGGGGTCGGCGCTGAACTGGGAGAAGGGGAAGGGCTCGGCGGAGACTCCGTCGACTCCGCGGCCGAGGAAGGCGCGCGCCACCGCGCTCGCGCTCTGGGCGTAGACGTACAGGGGGACGCCGCGCCCGCGGCACCGCGCCAGGATCGGGTCGAAGGTGCCGTTGCCCAGGGTCATGCCGGTGGCCACGACGGCGTCGGCGGCGTCGACCACCTCCTCCATGGACTCCGAGACGGGGTCGCCCCAGCGGGTGGTGCGCAGGTTCAGGTCGCAGGGCAGGCACTCGCCGCCGCGTTCGCGGATGGCGGCCACGAGGGGGTTGACGACGCCGATCAGCGCGATCCGCGCGCCCTCGGTGATGGGGACGAGGCCGGCGACGGCGGCGTCCCTGGCCTCCGCGCGCTGTTCGGGCGTCCCGGCGGGCAGGGCGACCGGCTCGGCCCGGGGGTCCTCGCGGTGCGGAGCGGTGTGGGCGAGGTGGGCGTCCAGGGCGGCCACCCGCAGGGGGAGGGGCCCCTGTGCGATCAGTTCGGCCAGCGGGGCGCCCGAGGCCTCGCGGCACAGGTCCGGCGCGATCTGCCCGTCCTCGAAGGCGCAGGCCCCGAAGGCCCCGCCGACGCGCACGGCGACGTAGTGGTTGAGGTAGGTGGTGTCGCCCCCGGCCAGGCGGGTGCCGTGGTGGAGCCAGAAGACGCTGGTGGCCACGGTGTCGCCGACCCGGTCGGCGGTGTCGCGCAGGAGGTCGTCCAGGGTCATCTGCCGGCCTCCTGGAAGCGGAACAGGTAGGTCAGGACCCCGTCGCCCCAGTCGTGCCGGTGGTGCACCCCGGCCCGGAAGCCGGCGGCCTCCGCGTGCCCGACGATGCGGCGCAGGTCGGCGGTGTTGGAGGCGATGAGGAAGACCTCCGCGCCGGGGGCCAGGAGCGGGCGCTCGGCCAGCTGGGTAAAGAACTTCTCCGTGATCGGCGCGCCCACGCACACGTTGCGCACGACGTCGGGGTCGGTGCTGACCGTCCGGCTGACCGCGGGCGGGTTGAAGGTGACCACGTCGAGCGCGGTCCCGTCCGGGAAGCCCTCGAACATGTCGCCGGTCACGGGGACGAGTTCGGTGGCGGTGCCGTCCCCGAGCAGGCGCGCGAAGTTGTCGGCGGCGGCCTCCACACTGGGGGCGTGGACGTCGGCGGCGTGGACCCGGCGGGCGCCGCGGGCCCCCGCGGCGACGGCCTCCACGCCCAGGCCCACGCCCATGGCGGCGTAGCGCCGTCCGCGCACGTCGATGTCGTCGTCCAGGATGCGCTGGTGGATCATCCTGCTGGTCCCGCCGGGGAGGAAGACGCCGGGCGGCACCTCGAACCCCCAGCCGTTCCAGGTGTAGGAGCGGGTGGTGTGCAGGTCCTCTCGCGGCGGGTTGACGGCGAGGATCTGTTCGGCGGGAAGCGGTGGGGGCAGTTGGTCCACGAGGGAGCGGTCCACGGTCGTCCTTCCAAAAGGGGTTGGGAGTAACACGGGACACCAACGGGGAGCGCCGGATGT
This sequence comes from Nocardiopsis camelliae, assembly GCF_028993595.1. Classification (GTDB taxonomy): domain Bacteria; phylum Actinomycetota; class Actinomycetes; order Streptosporangiales; family Streptosporangiaceae; genus Nocardiopsis; species Nocardiopsis dassonvillei. The sequence goes on along the minus strand of NZ_CP118614.1, from coordinate 3,792,872 downwards.
TCTGAGTACCGGAGTCCGCGCGCTATTGTAGATAAAACGATAACCATTGTCATTAGTGGGGTCGGAGTTCGCGTCCCCGGGGTGTGTCCGGCCAGTACCGCCCGCCGCCCGGCGGGGCGGGCCCTGTGACGGACATACCCGGGCGAGGGCGGCGTCAGCCGCGCCGCGCCGGTGACCACCCGCGGAGAGGACGTGGAAAGACGTGGCCCACACCCAGCAGACCGGCGCCGTGCCCACGGCCCCACCGCGCGCGCACGTGCTCCTCGACCCCGCCTTCCTGCGCCTGTGGTCGGGGAGCACCGCCTCGGGTCTGGCCACGTGGGCCATGCCGTTCATCCTCGGCCTGGCCGTCCTGGACGGAACGCTCACCGCCATGGGGCTCGGCCTGCTCCTGGCCACCCGCACCGGCGGGTTCCTCCTGGCCCTGCCGCTCGGCGGCCTGCTGGCCGACCGGCTCTCCCGCCGCGCGGTGGTGCTGTGGGCCGGGGTCCTCGCGGCGGCGGCCACTCCGCTGGTCGCCGCGGGCGTGGCGACCGGCGCCCTGGCGCTCGCGGCCGTGGCCGCGGCGGCCGTGGGCGCAGGACAGGGAGCCTGTAGACCCGCCTTCCAGGCGCTGACCGCCGAGGTCGTGGACGAGCCGCGCCGCCAGCGCGCCAACGCGGCGCTCACCATCTCCGTGCGGGTCACCACCCTGGTCGCCCCGGGGGCGACGGCGCTGCTCTCCACGGTCCTGGGCGTGCACGCCCTGCTCCTGGTCACCGCCGCGCTCTGGGCGGTCGCCGCCCTGGCCCCGCCCGGGGGACGGGGCGCCCCCGCCCCGGGGACGGCGCCCCCGCGCGGCCCCTCCCTGGTCGCCGACTTCCGCGACGGGCTGCGCGAGGCCCGGCGCCACACGTGGTTCCTCGCGGGGCTGGGCGCCCTGACGGCGGTGATCGCCACCGGCTACTCCGCCACGGGCGTGCTGCTCCCCGTGGTCAGCCGCGACACCTACGGCACCGAGGCGGTGCTGGCGGGCGCGCTGACCGCCTACACCGGCGGCGCGCTGGCCGGGGCGCTGCTGATCGGGCGCTGGCGCCCCTCCTCCCAGGGGTGGGTGGCGCTGGCGGGCCTGGCCCTGTACGGCCTCGCGCCGCTGAGCCTGCTCCTGCCCGTGGGCCCGTGGGCGGTGTTCGCCGCCTACGCCCTGGCGGGGGTCGGGATCGAGCTGTTCAACGTCCCGTGGTTCACCGCCGCCCAGCGCGAGGTCGCGCCCGACAAGCTCGCCCGCGTCTCCTCGCTGGACTTCCTGTTCTCCTACGGCCTGGCCCCGGTCGGGCTCGCGCTCATCGCCCCGGCGACCCAGGCCTTCGGCACGGAGGCGGTCCTGGTCGTGTGCGCCGCCCTGTGCTTCCTGGCCCCGGGGGCCGCGGCGCTCGCCCCCGGTTCGCGCCACTTCGCGATGGGGGGCCGCGGGGCCCCGGCCCCGCGGGCCGCCTGACCGGGAGGGCGCCCCGGCGACCCGCCGGGGCGGCCCCCCGGGCGCTCACCGGCCCCGCCCCGCCCCTTCGCCGCGCGCCAGCAGGTACAGCAGGAAGGGGGCGCCCAGCACCCCGGTGACCACCCCGACCGGCAGTTCGCTCCCCCCGAAGGCGGTGCGCGCGACCAGGTCCGCACCGGCCGCCAGGAGCGCTCCGCAGGCGGCGCAGGGCAGCAGCCCCAGAGCGCGTCCGCCCAGCAGACGCCGCACGATCTGCGGGGCCACCAGAGCGACGAACGCGACGGGACCGGCGACGGCGGTGGCCGCGGCCGCGAGCGCGGCGGAGGTGAACAGCAGGGCGCCCCGGGCGGGCCGCACCCGGCCGCCCAGGGCGGTCGCCGCGTCCTCGCCGAGCTGGAGCAGGGACAGCTGACGTGCCAGCACGAACGCGGTCGGCGCCAGGACGGCCAGCGCCACCGCCACCGTCACCACGTGCGGCCAGCCCCGGTTCGCCAGGCTGCCGGTGAGCCAGAGCACGGCGCGCTGCGCCGTGGTGAGTTCCGTGCGGGTCAGCAGGTACGACGTCACCGCGCCCAGCACCGCGGTGACCGCGATCCCCACCAGGACCAGCCGCTGCCCGCTGACACCGCGCCGATGGGCGAGCAGGTACAGCAGGAACGCGGTGGCCACGGACCCCGCCAGCGCGCTGGCCGCGATCGCCGCCGCCGTGCCGCCGAAGACCACGATGGCGAGCACCGCCCCGGTCGTCGCGCCCGCGCTGACCCCGATGACGTCCGGGCTGACCAGCGGATTGCGCGCCAGCCGTTGCAGCAGCGCCCCCGAGAGCGCCAGCGCCGCGCCCACGCCCAGCGCGGTGAGCACACGCGGCAGCCGCATCTCCACCACCACGTGGGTGACCATCACACCGGCACGGCCGGTGAGCGCGTCCACCACCTCGCCCACGGCCAGCTCGAAGTCCCCCAAGGTCAGTGAGACCAGGGCCACCGCCGCGGCCAGGGCTGTGAGCAGGCCGCCGAGCAGCACCGAGGGCCAGTACACCCGCACCGACAGCCCGCCCAGCCGGGCCACCCCCGTCCGGGGGCCCAGGACCCCGGAACGCGCCGTCACAGCCCCGCCACCCTTCGCCCGCGCACCAGGAGGACGAAGAACGGCGCACCGATGAGAGCGGTCAGGACGCCGACCTGCAACTCCTCGGGACGCGCCACCACACGGCCCGCGACGTCGGCCGCCAACAGCAGGACGGGCGCCAGCACCGCCGACCAGGGCAGCACCCAGCGGTGGTCGGGGCCGACCAGGGCCCGCACGACGTGCGGCACGGCGACTCCGACGAAGCCGATCGGACCCGCCACGGCCGTCGCCGTCCCGGCCAGGAGCACCACCGCCAGAGCGCTCGCCCCGCGCACCAGCCACAGCCGTGTCCCCAGGGAACGGGCCAGTTCGTCGCCGAGCGCCACCGCGTTCAGGGACCGGGCCGCCGCCACCGCCGCCACCAGCCCCGCGGCCAGGAACGGCAGCGCCTGGAGCAGCGCCGCGCCGTCGGCGCCCGCCAGCGAGCCCACCACCCAGAACCGGTACTCCTCCAGGCTCGCGCGGTCGCGCAGGACGAGCGCCGAGGTCAGCGAGCCCAGCAGGGCCGAGACCGCGGCTCCGGCGAGCGTGAGCCTGACCGGACCGCCGCCCTCCCGGCCCAGCGACCCGACGGCGTAGACCGCGCAGACGGCCGCCGCGGCGCCCGCGAAGGCGAAGCCGACGTAGCCCAGCAGCGAGGACGCACCGAACACGCTGATCGCCAGGACCGCGGCCAGGGAGGCGCCCGCGTTGACGCCGAGCACGCCGGGGTCGCCGAGGGGGTTGCGGGTCACCCCCTGCGCCAGGACCCCGGACACGCCCAGGGCAGCGCCGACCGCCAGCCCGGCCAGGGTGCGCGGCACACGCAGGTGCCGCACGACCAGGTCTGTGTCCGAACCGGTGAAACCGGCGTAGGCGAGGTACACGTCGGACACCGACAGCCGCTCGTAGCCGACCAGGACCGACACCAGCAGGGTCGCGGCCAGGACCAGCAGGGCCACCGCCAGCCCGGCCGCGCGGGCGCGGGCGCCGACGAGTACCCCGGAACCGTCGGCGGCGGCCCGCAGCCGGCGCCGGACCCCCGAGGGCACGGTCGTCACGGGCCTCCCGGCCGTATGGGGGGCCATCGGCCCGCCTACCCGAACAGGCCGGGGTGCAGGATCCGGGCGACCGTCTCCACTGCGGCCGCGCTGCGCACACCCGCGGAGCGGTCGGCGAAGGTGAACTCCTCCACCTGCCCCTCGGTGACCGCGGTCAGGTTGGCCAGCACGGGGTCGGCCGTGATCCGTTCCACGTCCGGGGCGGCGTCGGCGGCGGTCATCCGGGCGTCGCAGCACACGTCGACCAGGATGAAGTCGGGGTCGCGCGCGATCACGTCCTCGACCGCCACGTCGTGGTTGCGCCCGCCGTCCAGGTCGGCGAAGGCGTTGACGCCGCCGGCCAGCCGGATGATCTCGGTGGAGAAGTCCTGCCCGCCCGCCACCCGGAACCCCTGGTCGCTGGGGCGGCCGACCATCACCGTGGGCCGGTCCTCCTCAGGCACGCGGCCCTCCAGGGCCCGGGCGACCCCGCCTATCGTGCCCTCCATGTCCGCGACGACCTCCTCGGCGCGCTCGCGCGCGTCGAACAGCGCGCCCAGGTCCCGCAGGTCGGCGTAGACGCTGTCCATCGTCACCGAGGCCGGGTCGATGGTCGCGTCGGTGCGGCCGTCCCCGCTCGGGCACAGCGGCGCCGGGATCCAGCTGCCGACGCCCAGTTCGCGCAGGGAGGCCCGCGTGCCGAGGTTCTCGTCGGTGAACACGTCGTTGAACCCGGCGAGCACGAAGTCGGGCCTGTGGTTGAGCAGCTCCTCGCGGCTGGGCAGGTTGGGGTAGTACTCCTGTCCGGCCTGGGCGTCGGCGTACTCCTCCAGGACGGCGGCGTCCAGGAACGCCGTCCCCACCAGGCGGTCGCTGAGGCCCAGCGCGTGGGCGGTCTCGATAGCGGGCTGGTAGGCGGCGAACACCCGTTCCGGCGGGCTGTCCGCGGCCACGTCGACGCCGCAGTTGCGGATCGTCTCCCCGGCGGCCTCGGGGGAGGGGGCGGCGGCGCCGCCGCAGGCGGTCGCGGCCAGGAGCAGGGCGAGGGCGGCGCAGACGGGCAGGCGGTACCGGACCGCGCGTGCCCCGGTGGGCTTCACGAACAAACCATCCTTCGTGGTCTGATGACGCGGACGGTCGCAGCCGGTCTCCTGGCTCCCGGAGTCGGGCTTCTGCCCCGCGCCCCCACCCTTCCCGGGCCGTGTCCGGCCCAGTGGCGTGCGGGAGGCGCCCTCCGGTCACAGTGGCGAGGACCGCGCCGGACTTCCACCGGCTTCCCGTGCACTGCGACGTCGACGATATGGACTTGTGCTGACAGTCAACCGGCCACGGTAGTGCACGCGCGTTCCTTCCGCGAGACCCGCTCCCCTCCCGGCCGACGGCCGCGGCCCCGCGGGCCGCCGGTCCGCACGCGTGGCCGGTCCGGGACCGGGAACAGGGAACGCATGGAACTGATCACGGTGGAGGACGTCCGCGCCGCTCAGGAGCGCCTGCGCGGGGAGGTGGTGCGCACCCCGCTGACGGCGGGCCCCGCCGGAGGGCCGCCGTTCCTGCTCAAACCCGAGAGCCTCCAGCCCACCGGTGCCTTCAAGCTGCGCGGTGCCACCAACGCCGTCGCCCTGCTCGACCCCGCCCGGCGCCGCAGCGGTGTGGTGACCCACTCCTCGGGCAACCACGGCCAGGCGCTCGCTTACGCCGCCGCCCGGCAGGGGGCGCCCTGCACCGTCGTCGTCCCCGAGGGCGCGCCCGGGGTGAAGGTCGACCGCATGCGCGCCCTGGGCGCCCGCATCGTCGTGGTGGCCCCCCGGGAGCGGGAGGCCACCGCGCGGCGGCTCCGGGACGAGGAGGGGCTCACCCTCGTCCCGCCCTTCGACGACCCGCGCGTCATCGCGGGCCAGGGCACGGTCGGCCTGGAGATCCTGGAGCAGTCGCCCGGGGTCGCGACCGTCGTCGTGCCCGTGGGCGGAGGCGGGCTCGCCTCGGGGGTGGCCACCGCCGCGCTGGCCGCCGCGGGCCCGCGCCGCGTCCGCGTCGTGGGGGTGGAGCCCGAACTGGCCGCCGACGCCGCCGAGAGCCTGCGCACCGGGAGTCTGGTCGCCTGGCCGCCCGAGCGCACCCACCGCACCATGGCCGACGGGGTGCGCGTGTGCCTGTCCGAGCTGACCTTCGCCCACCTGCGCGCCCGCCTGGACGAGGTCGTCACCGTGACCGAGGAGGAGATCGCCCGCGCCGTCGCCGCACTCGCCCACGGGGCGCGTCTGGTCGCCGAGCCCAGCGGGGCCCTGGCCGCGGCCGCGGTCCTGGCGGGCCGGGTGCCCACCGCGCCCGGACGCCCGCAGGAGACGGTCGCGGTCGTCTCGGGGGGCAACGCCGACCCGGAGCTGTTCGCCCGCCTGGTGGCGTGAGCCGCGTTTCCGGGCTGGGCGGAGGACGCCCGCCGGGGGCCGGGGGCCGGGGCGGGCGGCGCCGGTCTCAGGCGCGGGAGCCCCCGCCGCCGGCGGGTCCGCTCCCGTTCACCCGCTCCCGCCCGTCCGCGCGCGCCGCCGCGGGGTTCGCGCTCCGGGCGGCGCGCGCGGCGCGGTCCTCGCGGCGGCGCATGGCCATGTCCGCCAGGGCGGCCAGACCGAAGGCGATGACGACGCCTGCGACGATCAGCACGGTCCACAGCGCGGTACCGAAGGAATCGGGGTCGATCATGGGTGCTCCGAGGGGCTCGGGGGTTGGACGTGCCGACAGCACAACCGTAATAGGCGTTAACTTTCGGACCGACTGTTAGCGGTAGTGAGCTGGGTCATACACGCGTCACCGCACGTCCGCACGCCGCACACGGCGAGGGGCCCGGGACGGTGACGCCGTCCCGGGCCCCTCGCCGGGCGAGCCCCGGGCCCTACAGGATCGAACCCGGGGAGTAGGCGGCCGCCTCCGGGTGCGCGGCCACGATCGCGTCGATCCGCTCCACCACGGCGGCCACCTGGTCGGCGGCGGCACCGGTGAAGGTGATCCGGTCGGCCAGCAGTCCGTCCAGCTCCTCGCGGCCGAGCGGGAAGCGCCCGTCCTCGGCCAGGCGGTCCAGCAGCCGGTTGCCCGCGCCCTCCTGGCGCATGGCCAGGGCCGAGCCCACCGCGTGCTCCTTGATCAGCTCGTGGGCGGTCTCGCGGCCCACCCCGGCGCGCACCGCGGCCATGAGCATCTTGGTCGTGGCCAGGAACGGCAGGTAGCGGTCGAGCTCGGCGGAGACCACCGCGGGGAAGGCGCCGAACTCGTCCAGCACCGTCAGCATCGTCTCCACCAGCCCGTCGAAGGCGAAGAACGCGTCCGGCAGGGCCACCCGGCGCACCACCGAGCAGGACACGTCGCCCTCGTTCCACTGGTCCCCGGCCAGCTCACCGGCCATGGACGCGTACCCGCGCAGGATCACGGTCAGCCCGTTGACCCGCTCGCACGAGCGCGTGTTCATCTTGTGCGGCATGGCCGAGGAGCCCACCTGGCCCTCGGCGAACCCCTCGGTGACCAGCTCGTGCCCGGCCATCAGGCGGATCGTCTTGGCCAGCGACGAGGGACCGGCGGCCAGCTGCACCAGCGCGGTCAGCACCTCGAAGTCCAACGAGCGCGGGTAGACCTGGCCCACGCTGGTGAAGCGCCGCTCGAACCCGAGGTGGGAGGCCACCTCGTCCTCCAGCGCGCTCAGCGCGGCGCGGTCCCCGCCCAGCAGGTCCAGCATGTCCTGCGCGGTGCCCACCGGGCCCTTGATCCCGCGCAGCGGGTAGCGGGAGATCAGCTCCTCCAGCCGCCCGTGGGCGACCAGCACCTCGTCCGCGATCGACGCGAACCGCTTGCCGAGCGTGGTGGCCTGCGCCGCCACGTTGTGGGAGCGGCCCGCCATCACCGTCTCGCCGTACTCGGCCGACAGCCTCCCCAGCCGGGCAAGCAGCGCCACCACCCGGTCGCGCGCCAGCAGCAGGCTGTCGCGCACCTGGAGCTGCTCGACGTTCTCGGTCAGGTCGCGCGAGGTCATGCCCTTGTGGACGTGCTCGTGCCCGGCGAGGGCGTTGAACTCCTCGATGCGGGCCTTGACGTCGTGGCGGGTGACCCGCTCGCGCTCGGCGATGGAGGCCAGGTCCACCTGCTCCAGGACCTTCTCGTAGTCCTCGACCACACCGGCCGGGACGTCCACGCCCAGACGCGCCTGGGCGCGCAGCACGGCCAGCCACAGCCGCCGCTCGGCGACCACCTTGTACTCGGGGGACCACAGCCGGGTCAGCTCCGCGGACGCGTAGCGGGCAGCCAGGACATCAGGGATCAGCGGTTTCGCACTCACGTCGTCCGACCCTATCGTCCTGAGCTGCGACGGGCGCGCGGCCACTCCCCCCGAAGGCCCGGGCCCCCTCCCCGGCTCCTCCCCGGCCCCTCCACGCCGGGAACCCGGCTTCCCGGGGTAGGGCCAGCCCCACCCCCGACCCGGTGGCGCAGCTGATTCCGGTGCGCGCCGGGCCTGCCTAACTTTGGGTCATGACCACTCCCGCGGAGTCCCCGAACGCGCCGCGCGCCCTGTTCCAGGCGCTCGGCACGAGGCGTTTCCTGCTCACCCCCTGGCCCTGGCGCGGCCTCGCCTACAGCGGCGGCACCGTCCTGGTGGCCTCCGTCCTGTTCTTCGTCGCCTCTCCCGTCCTGGCCCCCTGGGCGGTACTGTTCATGGCGTGGACCGGCGAGGTCCGGGCCTTCGACGACTACGGCGGGATCGTCCTGGTGCTGGCCCTGTGCCTGACGCTCACGTTCCTGTTCGGCCCGCTGGTCGCCATCCCCCTGGGAGCGCTGGAGCGCTGGCGCCTGGGCCTGGTCGGGGGCGGTCCCCGCGGGAGCGGGCACCGCGAACCGGTCCCCGGGCTGTGGGGGTGGGTACGCACCCGCTACACCGAGGCCGCCACCTGGCGGGAGGTGGCCTACGCGGGGCTGATGCTCCCCCTGTCGGGGGTCACCGCCATGATCACCGGTTTCCTGCTGCTGCTCGCGATCGTCCTGGCCTCCGGTCCGCTCCTGCTGGACGACAGCCCCGGCTCCGTCATCGACCTCGGCCCCGTGAGGCTCACCTCCAGCGCCGAGGCGGCTCCCTACACCCTCCTGGCCCCGCCGCTGCTGGTCGTCCTGCTCTACGCGTCGGCGGCCCTGGCGTGCCTGCACTCCGTGCTGGCCCGCACCCTGCTGGTCGGTCCGCCCAAGGGTGCCCTGCACGCCGAGCTCAACCAGGTCACCGAGTCCCGGGCCCGCCTGGTCAACGCCTTCGAGTACGAGCGCAGGCGCATCGAACGCGACCTGCACGACGGTGCCCAGCAGCGCCTGGTCGCCCTGTCCATGGACCTGGGCGTGGCCCGCCTGGACCTGGAGGAGGGCAGCGAGGCCGACCAGCGCGTGGTCGCCGCGCAGGCCAAGGCCGACGAGCTCATCACCGAGCTGCGCGAACTGGTGCGCGGCATCCACCCCCGGGTCCTCACCGACCGGGGACTGCCCGCCGCCCTGGAGGAGCTGGCCGACCGCTGCCCCGTGCCCGTCACGGTGCACACGCGGATCGGTGGACGCCTGCCCGCGCACGTGGAGGGCACCGCCTACTTCGTGGTCGCCGAGGCCCTCACCAACGTCTGCAAGCACACCGAGGCCGACACCGCCACCGTGCACGCCGGCACGGCACCCGGCGGGCCGGGGCGGCCCGACACCCTGCTGGTGGAGGTCACCGACCACGGCGCGGGCGGCGCCGACCCCGCCCGCGGGTCCGGGCTCACCGGGCTCGCAGACCGCGTCGCCGTCATGGGCGGCACAATGGAGCTGTCCAGCCCCGAGGGCGGACCTACCCGAATCCGAGTGGAGCTTCCGTGCGGACCCGTTCCCCCGACACCGCTGGCGTGACCCCCGACGCGCCCCCGGTGCCCACCGTCCTGGCCGAGGACGGCGTGCTGCTCAGAGAGGGGCTGTCGGGAATCCTGGAGCGCTTCGGCTTCCCCGTCGTGGCCTCGGTCGGCGACGCCGAGGCGCTGCTGTCGGCCGTCGCCGAGCACGAGCCCGGCCTCGTGGTCACCGACATCCGCATGCCGCCCGGCTTCACCGACGAGGGGCTGCGGGCCGCCGTCCGGCTGCGCCGCGAACGCCCGGGCCTGGCGGTGGTCGCGCTGAGCCAGTACGTGGAGCTGAGCTACGCCACCGACCTGCTCGACTCCGGCAGCGGCCAGGGCGTGGGCTACCTGCTCAAGCAGAGGGTGGGCGACGTCCGCGAGTTCGCCTCCGTGCTGCGCCGGGTGGTGGACGGCGAGACCTTCGTGGACCCCGAGGTGGTCCGCCAGCTGCTGCGCCGCCGCGCCGACCCGCTGGAGCGCCTGACCCCGCGCGAGCACGAGGTCCTCGCCCTGATGGCCGAGGGCCGCTCCAACGGGGCGATCGCCCGCCACCTGGTGGTCAGCGACGCCGCCGTCGGCAAGCACGTGGGCAACATCCTGGCCAAGCTCGACCTGCCCCAGGACGAGGGCGTGCACCGCCGCGTCCAGGCGGTCCTGGCCTACCTGCGCGGCCGCCCCGCCTGAGCGCGCGGGAACGGGGCCGTCTGCGCCGCCTGCCGTGCTCCGCGCCCGCGCCCTTCCGGGCGTGTGGGGCGAGCGGGTCCGCCCGGCCGCGCCGCGGACCCGCCGTGGGGCGGGGGAGCACCGGACCTATCGTGGAGGTGCAGAGCCGTCACGGTGCGAACTCCCCCCCGCAGCCCGTAGGAGACCGGATGCAGCCGACCGTCGCCGCCCCCGACAGCGTCACCTGGAAGATCCACCTGGACCGGTCGATGTGGGTGGCGGGCGTGCGCGCCCTCATGCTCCAGGCCCTGCACCCCGTGGCCATGCAGGGGGTGTGGCAGCGCTCGGACTTTCGCTCCGATCCCACCGGCCGCCTGCTGCGCACCGCCCACTTCGTGGCCGTCACCACCTACGGCAGCCCCGCCGAGGCCGACGCGCTCGGCGAACGCGTCCGCCGGGTGCACCGCGCGCTGTCCTTCACCGACCCGGACACCGGCCGCACGCACCGGGTTGACCAGCGCGACCTGCTGGTGTGGGTGCACAGCGCGGAGGTCTCCTCCTACCTGGAGAACGCCGTGCGCGCGGGCGTCGCGCTGACCGCCCGCGACGCGGACCGCTACCTCGACGAGCAGTCGCGCACCGCCGCCTACGTGGGACTGTCGCGCGAGGACGTGCCGCGTTCGGTCGCCGACCTGCGCCGCTACCTGGCCTCGGTCCGGCCCGTCCTGCGCGCCACCCCCGAGGCCCGCCAGGCGGTGCGCTTCCTGCTGTGGCCCAAGGTGCCCGAGCGCCTGTCCTGGCTGGCCCCGCTCAAGCCCCTGTGGTTCCCGGTCGGTGCGCTGTCCTACGCCACCCTGCCCGCGTGGGCGCGCCGCGCCTACGGGATCCTGCCCGAGGCCCCCGGCGGGGACGCGGCGGCCACCGCGTCGCTGCGGACCCTGAGGGCGGTGCTCAACCGGGTGCCCGAGCGCTACTACAACCTCCTCTTCGACGAGGCCACCGTGCGCAGCGCCGAGGAGGCCAGACAGCGGCTGCTGGAGGCCGGGTACGAGGTCGAGAACGGGTTCCGGGCCATGCGCGCCCGCACCCTCTTCCGGGCGCCGTCGGCCTCCGCCGCGACGTCCTCCCCGCCGCCCGCGGACGACCGGGCCGCCGCGGGGGCCTGAGACGGGCTTGTGGCCCGGCCGCGGGCGGTCTCGCCTTCGCGCAACCGGTGGCCCGGGCCGGGGGAGCGTCCCGGGTAGCGTGGAGGGGTTCCCGTGGACCGAGGGGGCCGCGATGAAGCGCCGCGTACGCCAGTACAGCCTCGTTATGGGAGCGTGCCTGCTCCTGTTCGCCGGTGCGCTGCCCGTCTACTACCTCTTCGGCGCGGGATGGGCGGTGGCCATGTGCGCGGTGGCGGCCGTCCTGCCGCCGGTGGCCGCTGCCCTGGGCAGCATCGCCGACCCCGACGACCCGGAGGACCGCGACAACAGGTACGGGCCCAACGCCGACTGACCGCCCCCGTCACGGGCCCGCTGGTCCGGCGCGTAGTATTCCGGCGGAATCGGGCACCGCACGCCGTCACCGCTGCGGGACGCCCCGCCGTCCAGGGGGAGGAACGCGTGACACACACCGGTACCGAGGCCGTCGCGGCGGACCCGCGGACCAGCGCGGTCCGCATGCTGCGCGTGCGCCACGACGACCCGCGCGTGCGGGGGCTGCTCGACGGGCTGCTGGAGGAGTACACCGAGCGCTACGGCGCCGAGGGCGCGGCCGACGAGCTCGCGCGCTACCCGGTGACCGAGTTCGCCGCTCCCCACGGCCGCCTCGTGCTGGCCGAACTGGACGGGGAGATCGTCGCCGGAGGGGCTGTGCGCCCCTACAAGAAGGACCGGGCGGCCATGGCCGACACCGCCGAGTTCAAGCGCGTCTGGACCTCGGGGCGCCACCGCCGCCTCGGACTGGCCAGCCGGGTGATGACCGCGCTGGAGGAGGCCGCCCGCGACCTCGGCTACACCCGGGTCCTGCTGTTCACCGGTCCCGCCCAGCCCGAGGCTGTCGCCTTCTACACGCGGATCGGCTACCGGCCGGTCGACCCGGCCGACATCGACGAGCTGCCCCACCGCACGGCCATCCCCTTCGCCCACGACCTCGTGTGAGGAGGCGGGCGACCGGCCACAGGAGGGGCTCGTCCTGAGAGCGGCGCCCGCGCCCGGTGCCCGGCCGCCGGAGGGGTTCGCGCCGGGGGGCGTCCACGGCCTCCGACGGGGCCGGTCGCGTTATGGCTTCCGGTATGTCCGCGCGACGGCCGCACCCCGGGGCCTCCCCGTACGATGGGTGGCCAGGGCCGCCACAAGCGGCCACGACGCCGGACCCGCGAGGAGACGCACGACGTGAGCGAGCAGCAGCGCCCCCAGGACGAGACGAACGCCCCCGTGTTCAGTCCCCGCAAGAACGGGCAGGCGCAGTCGGTCTCCGACGAGCTCGCCGCGTGGATGACCACCGGGTGGGCCGACACCGAGCGGCGCGACCTGGAGCCCGTCGAGCAGGCCGGGCACACCGCCCGCCGCCGCGCCGCGCTCAGCGCGGCCTTCCCCGGCGACCGCCTGGTCGTCCCGGCCGGGCAGCTGCTCACCCGCTCCAACGACACCGAGTACCCGTTCCGGGCGGCCACCGACTACGCCTACCTCACCGGCGACACCTCCGACGGCGGCTGCCTGGTGTTCACGCCCCGCGCCGAGGGCGGACACGACGTGGTCCTCTACCTCAAGCCCCGCTCCAACCGCGACAACGGCGAGTTCTGGCTGGGCGGCTACGGCGAGCTGTGGACCGGCCGCCGCAACAGCCTCTCCGAGGCCGCCGACCTGCTGGGCGTGGCCACCGCCGACGTGACCACGCTGTCCGGCGTGCTGCGCGCGGGCGGCGCGACCACCCGCATCGTGCGCGGCCACGACGCCGACCTCGACGCGGTCGTCGACGGGCTGCGCGCCGACGCCGACGAGGAGGCCCGGGCCAAGTACGCCCAGCTCGACGAGGACCTCTCCGTCACGCTGGCCGACCACCGCCTGGTCAAGGACGAGTGGGAGATCGCCCAGCTCCAGCTGGCCGTGGACGCCACCGTGCGCGGCTTCGGCGACGTCGTCAAGGCGCTGCCGCAGGCCAAGGACACCTCCGAGCGCTTCATCGAGGGCACGTTCTTCCTCCGCGCCCGGGTGGAGGGCAACGACGTCGGCTACGGCACCATCGCGGCCTCCGGCGCCAACGCCACCACCCTGCACTGGACCCGCAACGACGGCCCGGTGCGCGAGGGCGACCTGCTGCTGCTGGACGCGGGCGTGGAGACCACCACGCTGTACACCGCCGACGTCACCCGCACCATGCCGGTGTCGGGCACCTTCACCGACGTGCAGCGCCGCGTCTACGACCTGGTGTACGCCGCCCAGGAGGCCGGTATCGCCGCCGTCGCCCCGGGCAGGCCGTTCACGGCCTTCCACGAGGCGTCCCAGCGGGTGCTGGCCGAGGGCCTCGTCGAGTGGGGCCTGCTGGAGGGCCCGGTCGAGCGCGTCCTGGAGCTGGGCCTGCAGCGCCGGTACACCCTGCACGGCACCGGCCACATGCTGGGCATGGACGTGCACGACTGCGCGGTCTCGCGCCAGGAGGTCCACCTGTACGGCGACCTGGAGCCGGGTATGGTGCTCACCGTCGAGCCGGGCCTGTACTTCCAGCCCGACGACCTGACCGCCCCCGAGGAGCTGCGCGGCATCGGCGTGCGCATCGAGGACGACGTGCTGGTCACCGAGGAGGGCCGCACGGTCATGTCGGCCGGTCTGCCGCGCTCCTCCGCCGAGGTGGAGGCCTGGCTGGCCGAGCGCCTGCCGCACTGACCCTCTCCGGACACATCACGGGACCGCCTCCTCGGGGGCGGTCCCGTCGTCGTGTGCGGCGGGCGGGAGGAACGCGTCCGCGCCCCTGCTGGTGCCCAAGAGTGGCCCATGCCTCGCCACAGCACGTTTGGGCAGGTGGATGCGCGGCCAGCGGGAGGGGGAGGGAAATCCACCGAGGAGGAGGTTCCACCCCATGGCAGAGCACACCCACGCAACCCGGCCGCGCGTCTTCGCCTCGCCGGGACGCTACGTCCAGGGACGGGGCGCCCTGGCCCGGCTGGGCCCGCTCGTCTCCGACCACGGCTCCCGCCCGCTCGTCCTGGTCGACGACGTCGTCCGCGGGCTGACCGAGGACGTCCTCACCGCCTCCTTCCGCGAGGCGGACCTGCCCTTGGTTTTCGAGCGCTTCGGCGGCGTTCCGACCAGGGCCGAGGCCGAACGCGTCTCCGGGACGATCCGCGACGGCGGCCACGACGTGGTCATCGGCCTGGGCGGCGGGGCCGCGATCGACACCGCCAAGGCCGCGGGGGACAACACGGGGGTTCCCTGGGTCAGCGCGGCCACGGTCGCCTCGACCGACGCGCCCACGTCGGCGCTGTCGGTGGTCTACACCGAGTCCGGGGCGTTCGAGTCCTACCGCTTCTACGACCGCAACCCGGCGCTGGTGGTCGTCGACACGCAGTTCGTGGCCGAGGCGCCCACCCGGTTCCTGGCCGCCGGGGTCGGCGACGCCCTCGCCACCTGGATCGAGGCGCGCGCGGTGGAGCGGGCGCACAGCACGAACATGGTGGAGGGGCTGCCGACCCGTGCGGGCACGACCCTGGCGCGCCTGTCCTGGGACATCCTGTGGGAGTCCTCCCTGCCCGCGCTGGAGGCGGTGGACCGCGGCCTGGTGACCCCGGACGTGGAGGCCGTCGTGGAGGCCACCACGCTGCTGTCCGGCCTGGGCTTCGAGTCCGGCGGTCTGGCCGCCGCGCACGCGGTGCACGACGGGCTGACGGCGGTGGACGAGACGCACCACCTCGCCCACGGGGAGAAGGTCAACATCGGCTCGCTCACCCAGCTCCTGCTGGAGGGCGCCCCGGCCTCGGAGGTGGACGACTTCGCGCGGTTCACGGCGCGCGTGGGCCTGCCGACCACCCTGACCGAGGCGGGGCTGGGCGACGCCGACGACGAGGTGCTCGACCGGGTCGTGGCCGCGGCGACCGCGCCGGAGGAGACCATCCACAACCTCGCGTTCACGCCCTCGGCCCGGGACGTGCGCGACGCCCTGCGCGCGGTGGAGGGGGTCGGCCGCCGCGCCCGCCGCGAGGCCGGGCTCGGGGAGCCGCAGGCGCCCGGGGCCCACTGACCGCACCCGGGCGCCGCTCGCCCCGGCGGGGCCGGTCCGGTCCGCCGGGTTCAGTCCAGCGGCCCGGCCAGTCGGGCCAGGTCGGCCTCCAGGTGCCCGGCCAGGAACGCCCTGGTCCGGGCCGCCTCGTCCGGCGCGTGCCCGCGCGGGGTGGGTTCGGTGAACATGATCAGGTGCAGGTAGACCCGGTAGAGCGCGAGCCTGCGCAGCAGGCCGGGGGAGAAGTCGACGCTGCCCCCGGCCTCGCGGTAGCCCGCCAGGAGCGCGGTGTCGTCGCGGACGTCGCCCAAGAGCGCCAGGGACACCAGTTCGGCCGCCGGGTCGCCCCAGAAGGCGCGCTCGGCGTCGACGATCCCGCTGCCGAGACCAGCCGCAGGATCCGCGCGCCGCCGCCGGGCAGCGCGACCGAGAACCGGTCGGCGCCGGCCACCACCGCCTCCGCCATCGCGCCGAAGGCCTCCGGCCAGGTGGGCGCGCTCAGCCCGTCCCGCCCCGGGTAGCCGAACCCGTCGCCGGTGGCGGTGTGCAGCGCCGCCACGGCCCTCCCCAACTCCCTGCGGACCCCGTCCAGGGGACCCCGGGCAGGTGGCCGAGGAACAGGTACGCGCGGCCGGGATCCCCGGGGACGGCGCCCAGGTGCAGCACCTCGGGCACGAGCGGGCCGCACACGGGCCGTGTCCGCTCGTGGACCAGGGCCTCGGTGGCGGTGATGCCGTGCTCGTAGGTGAGCCGGGGCCGGTCGGAAGGGGGCGCGAGCTTGAGCACCGACCCGCGGCCGTCGGCCAGGACCACGCGGTGCACGGAGTTGTAGGTGCCGCCGGTGAGCACCGCGCGTTCGCGCACGCGGGCCCCGCCGCCGAAGGCCGCGCGCACGAGCGCCTCCAGGAGGGCGTCGTCGGGGTCGGTGGCGGGGGAGGGGAGGGGCATGCCCGCACCCTAGCCCTGCAGGGCCCGACCCCGCGGGACGGTCCGGTTGGCCCGCGGCCGCCTCCGCGCCGAAACCACCGCTGGGGACCGGAAGGCCGCCGGAGCAAAACCCCTCACGCCACATCGTCAACATTTCTGGTCGGCGCTCCCTAACGGCCCTTCGGAGGAGGCGTGCACCTCCGCGCGGACGTCGTCCGAGGTCGCCCCCGCGGGCCCGGACGGTCCGGCGGTTCCGGCGGCCGCGAGCGACCGCGGCCCCCGTCCCCCCGAGGTTTCGCCGGGGCCGAACGGGATAGCCGGGATAGCACCCGGCCGCGTTCGGCGGCCGAAGAACGAGGGGACACCGACCATGGGCGCATCATCGGGCGCGGGCCGCGCACTGCTGCTGGGGCTGGCCGCGGGGTCGCGGAGCACGCTCGGGGGCGCGCCGCTGTGGCACTCCGCGGGGACGGGCAAGCGCGCGCTCATGGCGCTGGCCGCGCTCGGGGAGTTCTCCGGGGACAAGCTCCCCGGCATCCCCAGCCGCACCGCCGCGCCGAGCCTGACGGCCAGGGTGGTGAGCGCGGGCACCGGCGGCGCCCTGCTGGCCCGGGGAGCGGGCGCGTCACCCGTCTTGGCGACCGTCCTCGCCGCCGCGGCCGCGCCGGTCGGCACCCTGGCGGGGGTGGGATGGCGGCGGTACTGGAGCGGTACGGGCCGTCCGGCCTGGATCGGCGGCGTCGTGGAGGACGCCTGCGCGCTCGCCCTGGCGCGCACCGCCTGCCGGGGGCTGCCCGCGGACGGCTCCGCCCGCGGCTGAGGACCCGTGTCCGGGGACCCGCGGCTGAGGGGCGCGCGCCCCGGTCGCGGTCGGCGTGACGCCCGGCCTGTCCCGGTGCGCGCTCCGGTCCCCTTCCTCCCGGCGTCGGACCGGACCCGGCTCCCGCTCCGGGCACACTCCGTTTACGGTCGGGTCGAATCCGACATCAACACCGGTCACACCCCACCCGCCACGAACCCGGGACCGGCACCGGGCCCCCGCGGCGGGTTTGCTGCGCCGACGGCGCGGTTATGGTCCAGAACACACCGCTGTTCCGGGAACGGGCGGATGGTCTGGAGCGTTGGGGTACCTCTGGGGAGGTTCCGCGAACCCTCCGGACGAACCCTTTCGAACACCACAATCTGAGGACATCTGTGACCGGGCAGCCCACTCCATCCACGGCCGAGACCGCTTCGGCCCCACCGCAGGACGACAAGAGCGCGCGGGCGGGTCGCTTCATCATCCCCCTGCTCCTGGTCTCGGCGTTCGTGGTGATCCTGAACGAGACGATCATGGGCGTGGCGCTGCCCGCGCTCAACCGGGACCTCGGCATCTCGGTCTCCACCGGACAGTGGCTGACCTCGGCCTTCATGCTCGTGATGGCCGTGGTGATCCCCGCTACCGGCTTCCTGCTCCAGCGCTTCCACGTGCGCCAGGTGTTCATCACCGCGATGACCCTGTTCAGCGTCGGCACGCTGCTGTGCTTCCTCGCCCCCGGCTTCGGCTTCCTGCTCGTGGGCCGCGTGGTCCAGGCGGCGGGAACGGCGATCATGATGCCGCTGCTCATGACCACCGTGCTGAACATGGTTCCCTCGGACCGCCGCGGCCGCACCATGGGCAACATCTCCATCGTCATGTCGGTCGCGCCCGCCGTCGGCCCGACCCTGGCGGGTCTCATCCTCAGCGTGCTCGACTGGCGGTGGATGTTCGGCCTCGTCCTGCCCATCGCGATCCTGGGCCTGGTCCTGGGCGCCCTCTTCATCCGCAACGTCACCGAGCCGCGCACCGCCAGCATCGACGTCCTCTCGCTCCTGGTGTCGGCTGTGGCCTTCGGCGGGCTCGTCTACGGCTTCTCCGGCCTGGGCGAGGGCGAGGCCACCGCCGTGGTCCCGCCCTTCGCCTCGATCGGGGTCGGCGCCGTCGCGCTGGTGCTGTTCGTGTGGCGCCAGCTGCGCCTCCAGCGCCGCGACCGCGCCCTGCTGGACCTGCGGGTGTTCGGCTCCAGGCAGTTCTGCGTCTCGATCGGCCTGGTCCTGATCAGCTTCATGGCCCTGTTCGGCACCCTCATCCTGCTGCCGGTCTACATGCAGAACGTCCTGGGCCACGACACGCTCGTCACCGGCCTGGCCCTGCTGCCCGGCGGTCTGGTCATGGGCCTGCTCGCCCCGGTGGTCGGCCGCCTCTACGACCGCGTCGGCCCGCGCCCCCTGGTCATCCCGGGCTCGGCGCTGGTGTCCCTGGTGCTGTGGGGCATGACCCTGCTCGACGCCCAGACGCCGGTCGGCTTCGTCATCGCCGCCCACATGGCGCTCAGCGTCGGCCTCGGCTTCATGTTCACCCCGCTGCTCACCGGCGCGCTGGGTTCGCTGCGGCCTGAGCTGTACTCGCACGGCAGCGCCGTGGTCGGCACCGTGCAGCAGGTCGCGGGCGCGGCCGGCACGGCGATCTTCGTCGCGATCATGTCCGGCACGTCGGCGGGCCTGCTCACCGACGGCCTCACCGAGGTCAACGCCCAGGCGGGCGGCGTCCACGCGGCCTTCCTGGTCGGCGCGGCGGTCTCCGTCGTGGCCTTCGCGCTGACCTTCCTCGTGCGGCGCTCGCAGGCCGCCGCCCCGGAGGGCGGCGCTCCCACCCCGGCCCACTAGGGGTCGCCGCGGGGCCCGTGAGGGCCGTGGGCACAAGCAGGAGGGGCGTCGGGGACCGGTCCCAGCGGACCGGCTCCCCGGCGCCCCTCGTCGGTTTCACGCCCTGCGTGCGGACGGCCGCCCCCTCCCGGCCACGGCGTCCGGCGCCGCGCCGCGGGTCAGTCGGCGGCCAGGACGCGCTCGAAGGAGCGCTCACCGGCCTGGGAGGAGGCCGCGGGGTGGTACGCCGCCGTGTTGACGTGGGTCTCGGTGACCTCGACACCGGTCACCCGCGCGCCCGCCGCCCGGTCCCCGCCGTCGAGCAGGTCCTGTGCGACCCGGCCCAGCATCACGGCGACGGCCTCGACCGTCGGGTAGGGCAGGTCGCGGGCGTAGCGCTCGGTGCCACCGGGCGAGGCCGCCCCGAACCGGTAGACCTTGCTGCCGTGCTCCGCCAGGACCGCGGCCAGCGGGTCCCCGGCGCCGAGCATGGCCCCGTGGTCGAGGTGGGTGTCGACGAAGGCGCGCAGCGCCTTCTTGAAGGCGCCGAACTCCACGACGGTGCCGTCCCCGCCCAGGGCGGGGGCGCTCACGCTGACCTCGGCCCACCAGGAGTGGCCGTGCAGGTTCATGCACTTCCCGCTCAGGTGGGGGAGCCGGTGGGCCGTCTCGAAGTTGTGCCGGACTCGGATGCGGTGCGTCATCGGGACTCTCCTTCGCGTACGCGGTCGGGTCGGGTGCCCCGGCGTCCGGGAGGGCGTGGCGCCGGGCCGGGCGGGTGAGGCGCCGACCGCACCGCATGCGGCCGTCCGGGCGGCGGGTCCGGCTCCGGCCGGGTGGGGCGGACGGCACGGTGGGCGGCTCGGGTACGGCGGAGCGGGGTCGGCATCGACGGTGGCCCGAAAGCCGGCGGACGGCCATTTCCATGACACGTGCGCTCGTGCCGTCCCGGTTCCGTCCTTCGCGCCGACGACTGACACGATGACATCTCCTCGCCGCTCCCGGGAAAACCATAGTTGATTATCCGGCGCAGCAGGAGGGGCGTTCGGGATCGTTTTTCCGGCGGGGTCCGGGCCGCCCTCTTCGAATATCACCATGTCCGGAAAAATCGTGCGAACGAAAATTCGGGGCGAAAGGTCCGAGTTCGCGTGACGGGGGCCACGCGGCTCCGCGGCGGCACCAAGGGCGTGTAGCGCGAGGTCAGGAACGCCTCTGCCGTGCGTCGGCGTTCGCCCCCCGAAGGCGCCCGGGCCGCGGACCACCCGCGGTACGGTGGCTCCGCGGGGCGCACGCCCTTCGTGGAGAAGAGGGCCGGAGCTGCTGCTTCCCGAATTTTCGCACGGGTCAGAACCCCCTTTTCCGGTCGTGCGGGAACGCCGTACCGGCCTGGGTCGGGGCCGTGTCGCGGTGGCCGGCCGCGCTCCCGTGGGGGGCGGCTGTGCGCGTCGGTGAGAAACCGGTTGTGTCGGGGTGCGCGTGTCGCAAGGTCATGTCAGATGACGTTGAATGACACACAAAAGACTGTTTTATGCCCTGTTCCCATGATGGTCAGAGGTTTTCGTGTCGGCCTGCTCCGGGTGCCTTTCATTCTTCCCGGAGGGGTGGAGATTGTTTCCGCGGGAATGTACTCTGGTGGCGTCTTGGCGATTTCTCTGCAATGCTCCTGGGACGATCTTTTCGAGGGTGAATTCCGGGAGGCGGTAGATCCTGTTGTCCATGAGATCGACTTCGTCCACCCGGCGAGAGCCGACACGGCCCGGACAGGCGCACGGCGAACACGGGCTCCGGCGGACGGGAGAGTCGACGCCCACCGATCCCCGCGCCCGCCCCCTCAACCCCGGGACGGCGCGGCCCAGCCCACCCGTACCGACCGCGGCGGCCGACACACCGGGCCGGGACGGCCGCCGCCAGCCCGCCTTCGGGCTGGAGCCCGCCTCGGACACCGGCCCCGGACGGCCCGCACCGGGGCTCCCCGGCGTCGGCGGACCCCGTCCGCCCCCTTCCCGCGACCACGAGAGGTGAGTCAGACATGGCACGAGCACGCACCCGAACACCGGTACCCGGCAACCCGCCCGAGGGGTCCGGGAACCCTGCACGGCTGTCACTGGACCAACTCCTGGAGCACGACGCCCTGGGGCCCGCGGACCTCATGCCCACGCGGTACCGGGGGCCGCGGAGCGTGACCGGCGACGGGTGGGTGGAGTTCGCGACCCGGCTGGAGCGCGGTGAGGAGCTCGCCCTCGTCCGGAGCCTCACGGCAGCCAACCGCCGCGTGCTCGACGTCGGCGGCGGGATCGGGGAGATGGCGCGCACCGTCGCGGCGAGGACGGGCTCCTGCACGGCCATCGAGCCCCACCCCCAACTGGTGGAGGCGATCCGCGACGAGGCCACCCGCGGTGTGGTGGACGTCCACCCCGGGACCGCAGAGGACATCCCCTTCCCCGACGACTCGTTCGACGCCGTCTACAGCGCGTGGGTCCTCCAGTACGTCGAGGACATCGAGCGGGCCGTCGCGGAGATGGTCCGGGTCTGCGACCCGGGCGACCCGGAGTCCAAGATCGTGCTGTTCGCCGCGGGGTCGGGCAACGAGCTCATGAGGCTGGTCAACGAGGTCTGCGTGCCGATCGCCGAGGAGCCCTACGACCACCACGGTTACCTGCTGACGCAGGCCGCCCGTGCGCTCGCCGCCCGGGGCTTCGGCGACTTCTCCCTGCACCGCGCCGAGTCCTCGATCCGGTTCGACGGGGAGGAACCGGCGGAGCGGGCCGCGACCGCGGCGGCCGTCCTGACCGGGTTCTGGTACGAGCGGCACCCCAGGGCCGAGGAGATCAGGAGTGCGCTGGAGTCCGCCCTGACCGGCCACTTCGCGCTCAGGCCCCACGCGATCGGCGACCAGTCAGCGGTTCTGGTCGCCCGACCGGAATCCTGACCCCGGTGACCGGGCCGTCGCGGCACGTCCGCCGACGGGAACCCGTCCGGGGCGGTCGGACCGTCTCCGAGGCCAGTTCCCCCCGAACACGAGGATGAGGATGCCCGAGCCCCGGACGCGGCGCAGCGGGATCGTGGGCAGGACCGAACCGCTCACGAGGCTGCTCTCGGCCCGTCGACACAGCCGCCGTACGGGGCTCACCTGTCACGTGGTGACGGGAGAGCCCGGTGTGGGGCGGACCACCCTGCTCTCCCTGGTGTACCGCCCCACACCGTCCAGCACCGGACCCGCGGTGCACATCGCGTGCTCCCGGCACGTGAACCGCCTGGTCACCGCTCTCACCGACGCCCTCGGCCGGGTCGCCGACGGACACCCCGCCGAGGAGGGGGGTACCACCGCTCCGCCCCGAGCCAGGGGAGCGGGAGGCGGGCCGACCGGCCCCCGGGAGCTGGTGGAGGCGCTGACCCGGGACGCCCCCCTGGTGATCGCGCTGGACGACGTCGACCAGGCGGGGCCCGAGTCACTGGTGCGGTTGCGGGGCGTCCTGCGCGACGTCGCCCACCTTCCCGTGACGCTCGTCGCCTCGACCCGGAGCGGCGAACCGGCCGCGGCGCCGACCGAACTCGCCGATCTGCTCTCCGGCGCCCGCACCATCACCCTGCGCGGGCTGTCGGAGCGGGAGACCGGCGCGCTGATGCGCGAGCGGCTGGGCCGCCGGTTCGACGCGGACCTCGTCACGGCCTCCCACGAGATCACCGTCGGCAACCCGTTCCTTACGCGGGCCCTGTGCGACTGGATCCGGGCCCGCGAGTCCCCGGTGCGCTCACCGGCCGAGCTGCGAAGCGTCGCGCTCCCCTCCGTGGCCGACGCGATGATCGGCCGGGCGAACCGCTTCCACCCGCGGACCCGGGCGGTGGCCGAGGCGGTCGTGGTCGCGACGGCCTCCGGCGAGGCCGACCCCGCTCTGGTCGCGCACCTGAGCGGAACCGGGCTCGGGGAGACGATGGCCGCGCTCGACCTCCTGGCGCGGATGCGCCTGGTCACCGACGACCACGCGGTGACGCTGCGCCACCCGCTGCTCCACACCGCACTGCTCGGCTCCATGACCGTGATGAGCCGCAACGCGGCGCACCTGGCCGCCGCCGACTTCCTGCGCCGCAGACCCGGCGCGGAGCGGCGGGTGGCCCGCCACCTCACGGAGTCGACGGTGCCCCTGGACGCCCCGTGGTCGTCCGCCGCCCTGATCACGGCCGCGCGGCTCCCCGACACGACCGCGCGGGACCGCGTGCGCTACCTGGAGCACGCCGTCCAGGCGGGGGGAACGGGCGCGTGGCCCGGTGTCGCCCCCGAACTGGCGGCCGCCCGGATCGCGTTCGACCGGCGGGGCGGCCTGAGCGCCACGGTGGAGGCACTCGGCCGCACCACCGACGACGCGGTCCGTCGCCGCCTGCTCGGCCTGATCGGCGCGACGCTCTGCGAGGGCGAACGCGGCGACGACGCGTCCGCCGTCCTGCGGACGGTGGGGGAGGCCGTCGCCGGAACGGAGCGGGAGGCCTGGCCGCGGACCT
Source organism: Nocardiopsis camelliae (assembly GCF_028993595.1). Lineage (GTDB taxonomy): Bacteria > Actinomycetota > Actinomycetes > Streptosporangiales > Streptosporangiaceae > Nocardiopsis > Nocardiopsis dassonvillei. Next base: position 3,769,419 of record NZ_CP118614.1, on the reverse strand, counting down.
TCCTCGCTCACGGCCGGTCCCTGCCGCCGGAGCCGACTGCCGCCCAGCCGACCGAAGGGGCTCCCGGCCCCGCCGACGTGCCGCGCTCTCCCGCCGTCACGGCCGTCAGCGCCTTCTCCTCCTACCTCATGGGCGGGCCGCCGTCGTCCGTGCTCGCCGACGCGAGGCGGGCCCTGGACCACGGCCTCGACGAGCTCCTGCTCCAACCGCCCGCCCTGCCCGCCGCCCTGTCGGTGCTGGTCGGCTGCGGGCACCAGGCGGAGGCGTCCACGCGTCGGCGCTCGCTGGTCGCCGATCCGGACCGGCTGCCCCGCTGGGTGGGCACGGCGGTCCGGCTCACCGAGGCGGCGGGGTCCTACGCCGCGGGCGACCTGTCCGCGGCCCGGCACGCGCTCACGCAACAGCTCTCGGAACTGCCCGCCCACGGTGGTCGGGGCTACAGCGGATTCCGGACCCGCGTCGTCGGCCTCCTGGCCAACGTCCACCTGGACCTGGGCGACCCGGAGGCGGCGGAGGCGCTGTTGAGCCGACACCACCACGACGGCCACCCGCCGACGGCGTGGCACGACGCCGACGTGCCACTCGCCCGAGCGCGGCTGAGGATCAGGGAGGGCGCCCTGTCCCAGGGCGCCGAGGACCTGTTGGAGGTCGTCCGACGCCGGGACGCGGCGGGGGTCCGGGGGCCGGGCACGCTCTGCTGGCGGAGCGAGGGCGCCCTCCTCCTGGCCAAGGCGGGCGCCCGTGACGAGGCTGTGCGCGACGCCCGCCGACAGGTGGAGTTCGCGGAGGGGACCGGTTCGCCGCAGGAGCGGGCCCGCGCGCTGCGGGTGTGGGGCGCGCTCGCCCGGGAGCCCGCGTCGGCGGAGGCGCTGAGCTCGGCGGTGGACCTGCTCAAGGGCACCGGACACGACCTCGAAACCGCGCGGACCACGGCGGAGCTGGGCACGGTGCTGGCGCGGATGGGCCGCCACGGGGAGGCCGCGGCGGCCCTGAGCCGTTCGGCCGCCCTGGCCGCCGGACAGGGCGCACGCGACCTCGCCGACCGGGTACGGCTCCAGTTGGTGGCCCTGGAGGCGTGCACCTCACGCGACGTCTCCGTGCGGGGCATCCTCGCCCTGACCCCGCGCGAACGGCAGATCCTCATCGACGCGCTGCTGGGGCAGGCCAACAAGACGATCGCGGGCCGTCGGCACATCACCCGTCGCACGGTAGAGCTGCACCTGTCGAGCGCCTACCGCAAGCTGGGCATCTCCGGGAGGGGAGAGTTCGGCAAGATCCTCGGCAGCCCCGGAAGGTGGGAGATCCTGGTCGGCGGGGAGTGAGCCGGACCCGGGACTGCGGTGGGACGCGCGAACACTTCGGTCGCCGTCCGTGATGCCACGCCGACGTGCGCGCACGAGAGTGGAACCGCAGGACGGGCGTCCCGACCGGGGCGCTGACTGCCGGATCGCCCCATGTGTGGACGGAGACGCCGATGCGAGTACAGGACACACCGCGAGACGAGACCGAGGGGGACCCCTTCACCGTGGTCGTGGTGTTCTCCGGCGGGATGGACTCCACGACACTGCTCGCCCACTTCGCCGCGCTGCGGTTCCGACTGGTCGCGGTGACAGTGGAGTACGGGCAGCGGCACGGGAAGGAGGTCGACGCCGCCCGGGCCGTCGCCCGCCACTACGGCGCGGAGCACCACGTTCTGGGAGTCACGGGCTTCGGGCCCCTGCTCAGGGGCTCGGCCCTCACCGACGCCCGGGTGGACGTGCCCGACGGGCACTACGCGGAGGAGTCCATGCGCGACACCGTCGTCCCGAACCGGAACGCCGTGCTGGCCAACCTCGCGGCTTCGGTGGCGGTGGCCAGACGGGCGGGCACCGTGGCCCTGGGCATGCACTCCGGCGACCACTTCGTGTACCCGGACTGCCGTCCCGCCTTCGTCGACGCGCTGCGCCACCTGGTGGGGGTGGCCAACGAGGGGTTCGCCGCGCCGCGCGTGGAGGCCCCCTTCATGGCGTGGTCCAAGGCCGACATCGCACGGCACGGCGTGCGCCTGGGAGCGCCCCTGGAACGCAGTTGGTCCTGCTACAAGGGGGGCGACGTCCACTGCGGCACGTGCGGGACCTGCTACGAGCGCCGCGAGGCCTTCCAGGAGGCCGGACTCCCCGACCCCACCGAGTACCTCGACGGCGTCACGCGCTTCTCGGCACCCTGATCCCGGATCTCTCGGTGACCACCGTGATGCGCTCCGTGCCCGCCTCGGCGAACCTGGGAACAAGGGGGTCGACCCATCGACCCCGGGCATCCCGGAACGGTCCGCTCCCTCGGCGGGCCGACGCATAGACCGTCCCGGCCCCGCCCGTCGGCCCCACCGCTCGCACGACCACGGGTGCGTCGCGCATCCCGCGCTCTCCCGCGACGGGCGGGCTGCGGGCGGGGCGGGGCGGGGGCCGCGAGCGAGGCCACGGGATGCGACGCGAAAGGAGGTGAGGCCGTGGGAACGCCGAGTCTTGTAGTGAACGAGATATTCGGCCCTACTTGAACCATCCAGGGAGAAGGGCCTTCACTCGGGCGCCGTTGCGCCTTCGTGCGGCTGGGCGGGTGCAACCTGTCCTGCCGTTGGTGCGACACGCCCTACACCTGGGACTGGACCGGTCTGGGCGACACCAAGGTCGCCTACGACCCCAAGGAGGAGCTGAGAGCGGTTCCCTACCAGCAGGTCCGTGACCGCCTGGTCGCCTACGAGGTCCCCCTGATAGTCGTGTCCGGCGGTGAACCGCTGAACCAGCAGACCAGGCTCCGTCCGCTGGTGCGGGACCTGCGGGACTCGGGTCACGACATCGAGGTGGAGACCAACGGAACGATCATCCCCGAACCCCGTCTGGCGGAGCTGGTCAGGTTCAACGTGTCACCGAAACTGGCCCACTCGGGGGACCCGGAGGACAGGCGCATCGTCGGCCCGGCCCTGGCGGCCCTCGCCGCGCTGCCGGGGACCGCCTTCAAGTTCGTCTGCCGTACCGAGGCCGACCTCGACGAGGTCGGGACGCTCGTCGAACGGTACGGCATCGGGCCGGTCTGGGTGATGCCGGAAGGGCGGACCCGGGAGGCACTGGACAGGTCCCTCGTCCGGTTGCGGGATCCCGTCATGGCCCGCGGTTGGAATCTGACCACCAGGCTGCACATCATGCTGTGGGGCGATCGGAGAGGTGTATGACGCTGGCAGACCTACCCCATGACCCCGCCGTGCGCGATCCGTTGGAGGACGTGGCGCGGCAGCTCCTCATCGAGATCGGTGAGGACCCGGACCGCAGTGGGCTGCGGGACACCCCGCAGCGCTTCGCCCGATGGTGGAGGGAGTTCAGCGACTACCAGGCCGGCCGGGTCGAGACCAGTTTCCCGCTGCACACCGACGGACAGATCGTCATGGTCTCCGACGTCACCGTGTGGTCGCTGTGCGAACACCACCTCCTGCCCTTCTCGTGCGTGCTCACCATCGCGTACCGGCCGGACGAACGCGTGCTGGGGCTGTCCAAGTTCGCCCGGATCGCCCATCGCCACGCGCACCGCCTCCAGGTCCAGGAACGCCTGGTACGCGACATCGCCGAGGAGGTCTCCAAGGTGGCCCATACGAACGACGTCGCCGTCATCGGTCGCGGTGAGCACCTGTGCATGTCCATGCGGGGCATCCGGACCCCGGCTTTCATGACCTGCTCGGCCTTCGACGGGATCTTCCGCGACTACGGTCCGCCCCGCGACGAGCTGGTCAGGATCGCCCTGTCCGGGAACTGACCGCCGCGTCCATCCGCCGTTCGGCCGGAGCGGTGCCGGGGCAGTCCCCGGGCGCTCGGCCGCCACACCTGGGGACCCTACGACGTTCCACCCGCCGCCCCGACGTCTGCCCGGGCCCGTGCCCGGTCCGGGCGGCGGGGCGTGTCGGACTCGGGCGGGGCGGGCATCGAGACTCCTCGGGGCACACGGCTCAGGGCGGCGCCAGACGCCCTCCAGAGCGGTTCCGGGACGCTGTGGCGGGTCCCCGTCTTCGTCCTGGCAGGGGACGGGGCGAGACGCAGCCCGGAGAACTGTCTACGCCAGGTGCGTCAGTCGACGCCAGGAACGCAACAGGAACCGTATGCGGGCGGGTTCGGTGGATTTCTCGGCTACGTGCGGGGCACGCAGTTCCTCCAGGCCCGCCGCACGGGACTCGGGGCGTCGGCGTCCACCCCCGTCCCCCGGGGTCGTCGACCCTTCCGGCACAGGACCGGAGCGCCTCCAGCCGCAGGGTGTCGGCTATCCCGTCCTCCCGGCCGCACGTCTACCCGGGTCCGGGGAGGCGTCCGTTCTCCTCGGCCGGTCCCCGGTCCGTCATCTCCATCAGGAACACGGCGGTCTCGTCGTCCGTGTTCGGCACGGGCGCCGACCGGTCCGGAACCGGCCGCGGATGGTCCCGTCTCGGGACCGGAGGACTCCTCATCGGTCACCGGTCGGCTCCGGAGGGGCGGGGCTGCGTGTTCAGGGCGCTGTGGAACGCTTCCAGGAGCGAGTCCGCCGCGGGCCCCGCCCCCGGTCGCGTCGTCGTGCCCCCTCCGTCGGGCGCGGTCGGGGTCTCCCGGGGCGTGAGGCCGAACACCGGGCTGAGCTGGCTCCCCAGCGGTGCGCTGGAGTCGGGGCGGGGCGCCGCCGGCGGGGAGCCGGGCGGGGTGATACCTGCCAGGTGGGCGGCGGTGGCGTTGGTCGCGGTGGTCCAGGCGGTGACGGCGTCGTTGTAGGCGCCCAGGGCGGTCCGGTAGGCGGTGGCCTGGGTTCCGTAGGCGGTGCGGGCGCCGTCGAGGGCCGCGCGGTTCGCGGGAGTGGGGTCCGCGGCGTGGGCCTTGTACGCGTCGAGGTAGGCCTTGACCAGCGCGGGGAGTTCGGCGCGCTGCCCGGTGTAGGCGGCCTCGGCGTCGGCCATGGCCTTGGCGGCGTCGTACTCGGCGGTGATGGGCGCTTCGGCGGCGTCGGCCTGTCCGGAGGTGAGGACGCCCAGGGCGACGGCGTCGCTCCGGGAGATCCAGGCGCTGGTCCTGTTGGTGTGGTGGGAGGTGAACTGCCGGGGGGCGGTGCCGCCGAAGAACGTCTTCTCGTCGGTTCGGGCGCCGGTGGTCCAGGTGGTGTCGAACTCCACCAGGTAGGCGGTGCCGAGCCGCTGGCGCTCCATGTCGGAGGGCTCTCCGCTGGCCAGGCCGTCGCCGGTGGGCGAGTCGCCGGTGACGGTGCGGACCGTGGCGTCTCCGGAGCCGGTGAGGTGGGCGTTGCGGTCGTTGTCGTCGGGGTCGACGGTGTGGTGGCCGGTGGGCCGGAAGGCCGTGGTGGCGGTGGTTCCTCCGCCCTGGGAGCGGCTGTGGGAGACGCTCCGCCCTTCGGCCTCCTTGTGGACGAGCCGGGCGTCGGGGCGCGCGGTGACGATACGGGCGCCGGTGAAGTCGGGGGTGGCGGCGACACGCCACTGAGTGCGTCCGATTCGCAGGATGTCGGTACCGGAGGGGCGGCCGAGGTTGTGCGAGAGGAGGCCCTTGAGGGCCACGGGATTGAGGGAGTTGTCGATGGGGGTGTAGCGGGGGTCGAGTTCGAGGTGGTCGGCGATGTGGCGGCGGGCGTCGTCGGTGGCGCGGGCGTGGTGGGCGCGGAGCCGGTCCAGCTGCTCGGCCGTCGGGTCCGCTCCGAAGTCGGGGGCGGCCGGGGGCTCCCACCCTAGGGACGCGGCGACGGTCCGCAGCGCGGTGTCGCGCAGGTCGGGGCCGTGGACGGCGGTGGGCATGATGACGGCGTCGCGCAGCGCGTCCGGCGGCGTGGTGAGCTCCCCGGTGGCGGTGGTGACGGCGCCCGCGAGGGTGTCGCCCGCGCGGGGGTCGGCGGTGGGCGGCGCGGGCACCGTGTCCAGCGGTGCGGCGGGGGCAGCAGGCGGGGTGAAGTCCAGCGACGAACCCAGGTGGAAGGTGCGTACCCGTCCGCCGTCCACCGTCGCCGTCTCCACGACCGGTTGCTTGTACTCCAGGTACGGCGCCCTCTCTCCCCGCCGGACTCCCGCGGTGGGCACGAGTCCGTCGCCGTCGACCTCGATGGTCAGGGTCAGGGACGCGTCCTCCGTCATCTTCAGGTAGGGGCCGGAGGACTCCATCACGATGGTGTGGGTGGTCTCCGAGGACGAGGACAGCCCCTCGGACGCGTTCCGGGTTCCACTGGTCCCCGCGGCTGGCGAGGCGAAGAGGAGGCTGCTGTCCGGCGGCCGGTCGCTGCCGCCGTTCATGCCGCTGGACTGCCAGGGGAGGAAGTCCAGGCCCGTGGTTCGCGAGGTCTGCCGGGAGTCCTGGTGCGAGTGCTCGGCCTGCCAGGAGTGGCTCTCGACGGTGGCGGCGGCCGAGGTGACGTAGTCGACCCTGGGGTTGGTCCTTTCCAACTCGACCAGGACCCGTGCGGGCTTGGAGAAGTGGGCGTTGCGGTCCGTCGACACCACGTTGACGGCGATCGGCGGGAGTGCGTCCGTCGCGGTCCCCAGCTGCTCGGACAGGGTCACTAGCAGGCGCTCCTTGCCCCCGCGGCTGAAGGTGAGCCCGTGGGTGCGCAGCCGCGTCTCCAATGAGTCCACGGCGCGGGCGGGGTCGACGGGGAGGCTCTGCCTGCCCGCGCTGTCGAATCCGGCGCGGACGCGGGCGTGGGGCGGTGGTGCGGGGTTGGTCTGGGTCGAGGGTTCGGGGGCACCGTCGTCCCCGTGGGCCACGGCGTCGGTGATGATGCCGGCCTGTTCGGCGTCGCGTGCGGTGATGTAGCCGGAGACGAGGTCGTCGACCCGTGCCCTCCATCCGGCGTACCTGTGGGTCCACCAGTTGGGGAGGTTGAGGCCGCGGTGCTTCTTGAACTCCCACGCCTGCGCGATCGAGCCCGCGGCGGTGAAGGCGTAGACGGCCGCCGCCTTGGGCAGCAGGAGGAGCCCCGAGGCGGAGGAGACCCCGGAGTCCGTGGTCTCGCCGCGGCGGAGGAAGCTCCGGTTGTGGGAGGGGCCCGCCATGGGGATGACGCCGTCGGCGGTGGACCGGTCGACGCCGGATTCGGCCCCGCCCTCCTCGATGGAGTTGGTGGTCCCCCCGGCGAAGCCCGTGAACCGGGCGAAGAAGCCGCTGATCCTGGTGACGGCGGCGGACGCCGTCGACGACGTCTCGGACTGGACGGTGACCTGTGCCCTGGCCAGCCTCAGGTCGGTGATCTCGCCGACCGTGACCCTGGTGACCCCGGTGGCCCGCATGTCGTTGGGGGACAACCAGGTGCCCCGCATCTCGATCCGCCTGCGGCGGCCCGACTCCGAGAAGGAGGCCGGGTCGGAGGCCACCGCGGTGGGGGACATGAGGTTGGAGAAAAGGGTCGATCCGCCGACGCCGTCCAGGAAGGAGGAGAGCTTCATCCGTCCCCCGTCGGACCAGAACCGGCGTGGACGGGAGAACACGTCGAGAGTGCGGCGCAGGAGGTTGCGGCCCGGTCCCGTGTTGTCCTCCTCCCGGAGCAGGGGGTTGACGTGCTCGATGACCGCACCGTGGTCCAGCAGGACACGCGTGTTGTCGGTCGGCGGGTCGGCAGGGGCCTCACCCTCCGCCCCGGAGGTCCGGGTGGCCCCCTCGGGCGGTGCTGCCCCGATCCCGCCCTCGGCCTCCGGTACGGCCTCCTCGGGAGAATCGCGTCGCCCCGGGCGGGGGTCGAGCATCTCCCGCGCCTCTTCGGGGGTCAGCCCCGACGGCGCCCGGCCGTCCCGGCCGGGCGCCGGCCGCGCGGAGACCAGGTTGTCGCCGACGGTGGTGGGCGTGACCACGGAGTAGGCGGCCTTGACGGGCCGGTCCAGCAGGTCCGTACCCTGGCTGGTCCCGCCGGCCTGCTCCTCGGCGTCGTGGTCGTGCAGACGGGCGCTGAGGACCACCTCGCCGCTCCACCGGTCCGAGCCCTCGGGGAAGAACAGGCGGGCGTCGGACTTGTGCCCCGTGCCGTACGCCGCGTCGAAGTGGTCGACCCGGTTCCAGCCCGCCGAGGCCATGAACCCGCCGAGCAGCCGGGCGATCCCGCGGGCGTCGCCCTCGGCCGAGCGCACCATGCCCGAACCCGCGGAGACGGCGAGGGTGAACGCGCTCCCGGTCGCGGACTCGGTGGAGGCCGAGGCGGTGCCGCGCACCCGAAGGCCCGTCTCGGCCGTGCTCGTCCCGTCGTGGGACAGTCGCCCGAACTCGGCGTGCAGGCGGACGGTGACCGTGTTCGGGCGGATGAACTCTCTCAACCTCGCCATCAGGGTCGGGTCCACCGTCGCCGACTCCCGGAGCCGGACGGGCAGGCCCTCCCCGGGGCGGGCGAGCCTTTCCAGGTCGTCCTTGCCCAGGGTGCTCTGGAGGGTGTCACGCACCAGCATCGTGTTCTTGTAGGCGGTGTCGTAGGAGCGGCGGAACCCCCAGCGCTCACGGAACGAACGCTCGAAGTAGGAGGCGCCCTCCCGTCCGGGCCTGCGGGCGTAGGTGTCCCTGTCGCGGACCAGTTCGGGGATGACCAGGCCCGGGTGCTCCCGCGCGATACCGGCCAGCACGTCGTTCAGGTATCGCTCCAGGACGCCGTGCCGGCCGTCCGACGTGACCGGGGGTGTCGGCTCACCGGTCCCCCCGGTCCCCCCGGTCCCCCCGGTCCCCCCGTCGTCCCCGGTCGCGCCGTTGCCCCGGACGACCGGCCGCTCGCCGTCGCTCCCGTCGCGGGGGGCGGGACCGCCCCACTCCAGGCCGAGGAAGTGGGACCCGCGGAAGTGGACGGGGTTGTCGACGTCCAGGTGCGGGAAGGGCGGGCGCCGCTCGTTCCCGCCCCCGTTGTCGGGGGTCTCCTCGCCCCGTGCCGCCCGGTCCAGCCGGCCCGCGGTCTCGCCGGGGAGCAACTCCACACCGGTGACGGTGAAGTGGTGGGGGTCCGCCTCGCCCTGGACGTGAACGGACAGGTCGTGGGAGGCCTCGTAGGCGGCGAACTTCTCCGTGGAGGAGACGTAGCGGCTGAGGGACCGGTGCTCGCCCGAGCCGGAGGCGTTGTGGCTCTCGGAGTGGAGCGACTGCCACCAGGTGGCCTCCACATGGGGGGCGTTGACACGCAGGGCCCCTCCGGAGGGGAGCTCGGCCATCACGCCGAAACCGGTTCCCCCCGTCAGGGTGAAGCTCGTGTTGCGGCTCTGGGTGAGGCTGGTGCCGTCCTCGATGCTCTCCTTGAAGGTCGCGTCGTCGATCAGCGGGCTGTGGTCCTTGATCCGGTAGTCGCGCGGCCTCGCCGAGAACTCCAACATCACCTCGCCCAGGCGGGGATGGGAGGCGCTCACGGTGACCGGCCCCCGGTCCAGGTGGGGGAGGTACTCCTGGAAGGAGTCGTTGTCGAGGACGTGCCGGATCTCGTCCTGCCAGCGCGCGATGTCCTGGCCGGTGCCCGGCCCGGTGAGGTCCTTCATCCACTGGGCCGCGGTGTTGGCGCTGGTCGCCTCCCTGTTCAGCCGATAGGCGTCGGAAACCAGGTAGTCGGCGATCCAGGAGCCCAGGTCGGTGTGCGCCGGGTCCTCCCCGGCCGAGGCGTTCGGCGTGACGCTGTGGACGGCGATGGGCAGGCCGCCCGTCGGGCCGAGGTTGCGGGGCCGGTGCCCGGGGCCGCCCTCCTCCCCGGCGCCCGGGGTGAGGTCGATGTGCCCCGGCATCCCGTCGGGCCGCCCCTGGACCTCGCCGGCCAGGGTGAACACCATGCCGTCACGGATCACCGAGGAGCCGACCGGGAGGTCCACGGCGGGCGCAGGGGCCTCCCCGGTGTCCCTCCCGTTGGTCCCGCCCGCGCCCGGTGCCGTCCCGCCCCCTTCCGGCCGCGCGGTCACCTCGGCCCACACCCGCAGGTCGTTGGCGTAGAACTCGGGCTTGGCGAAGGCCGTGTACTCGATCTTGGAGGCGGCGGTGGTCGTCCCGCCGTGGGACGCCGCGCGCTGCCCGCGTGAGAAGCTGCCGCCGGCCGTCACCCACGGTCCCGCCGCGGACCCGGTGACGTCGCCGAGCAGCAGAGGGCTTCCCGTGAAACGCGCAGCGAGGATGCGGCGCGGGTCGTAGGACGAGGAACCCCCGGTGGCGGCGGAGCGGCTGCGCTCCTCCGCCCGGGACTCCAGGGGCGCTCCCGACGCCCGGTGCTCGACGTCCAGGTGCCGGTACCCGGCGGGGTCATCGGACGCCAGCGAGACCCGGACGGTCCAGGACCTGGGGGCGGCGCCGTCCGTCCCGGGGTCGGTGACGGTGATCTCCCGGCCCCCGGGCGCGAAGAAGGCGGACATCCCGTGTTCGTGCGCCACCCGGTTCAGGGCCGTGTCGACCAGCCGGGAGAGGCCGGGCGGCGGGTCGGTGATCCGCTGGCCGACGATGTCCGCGACCGCTTGGTGGACCGCCCTGGTGAAAAGGCGGTCGGGGCCGCTCAGCCGCGAGGTGACGAGGTAGTCCAGGTCGTACCGTGCGTCCGTCTTCTCGCGCAGGCGGGACGCCGACGTGAGGTCGCTGGGGAGCAGCGCCTCGGCGCGGTCGGCCGAGAGCGCGGTGTCCTGCGCGTGCCGATGGGCGTCGGCTAGGTCTTGCGCGGTGCGTCCGAGCAGGTCGCGGGCGCCGTTCACCAGCGCGTCCGTCCGCCTCAGGTCCGACTCGACCCTCGTGGCCGCCGGATGGGCGCTGTCCGGGACGGCGTTCAGCGCGGCGGACACCCGGCCCAGGGCACTCAGGGCGGCGGTGGTACCGGCGACGCGTGCTGGGTCTGCGGAGGCCTCCGCGCCGGTACGCGCCTGCCGCGCGGCGTCCGCGGCCTCCCGCGCCTCACCGACGGCGTCGGTGAGGCGCCGGACCGCGTCCCGGGACTCCTGTGACCGGCGGGGGCGTGCGGTGTCGGCCAGGATCCCGGCGCGGACGGCGTCCTCCGCCCGCGCGAGCCGGTTCCGCGCGATCCCGGAGCGCCGGTAGGCGTCGTCGGCCGCCATCCGGGTACCGGCGGAGTCGGACGCCGCGCGGTGCGCGGCCGCGATGAGGGCTTCGACGGCCGCGGTGGTGGAGTCGTGGCGTGCGGTGGCGGCTTCCTCCGCGCGCGCCCGCGCCTGGTTCCGCTGCCGGTCCGCCCGGTCGCGGCCGGAGCGGACGTTCGCCTCGTGGCCAGCGGCGGTGCGGTGGGCGTCCGTGCCGGGGGCGGCCGCCCGGGTGATCCTCTCCGCCAGCGCGACCGACGCGGCGGTCCGACCGGCGAACCCCTCGGCCTGGTCTGCGGCCAGCCGCACCGATCCGGCCCCGTCGGCGGCGGTGTCCCGTTCCCGGACGGCCTGTTCCGCCGCGGTGACGGCGGCCGCGGTGTCGTCCGCGGACCGCGCCGCCCGCGCGGCCCGGTCCGCGGCCTCGCGCGTGACACGCAGGGCGGTGGCGGCTCCGGCGGCGGCCCGCTCCGCCGCGCCCGCGGTCCGCTCGGCTTCTCCGGCGACGCGAAGGGAGACGGCGGTCAGGGCGCCGTCCGCGGTCGCGGCGGCGTCGCGTAGGGCGGCGTCGGCGTCCCGCGCGTGGCGCTCCGCCCCGTCCCGCAGCCGCACCGTCTCCTCGTGGCGGGCGCGGACGGCGGCCTCGGCGTCGGCGGCGGCTCGGTGGGCGTCCGTGTCCGGAGCCGTCTCCCGGACCGCCTGCCCGGCACGGTCGAGAGCGGCGGACGTACCGCGGACGGCCTCGGCTGCCAGGCGCGCCGCGTCCCGTGCCGCTCCGGCCGCGCGGCCGGTCTCCTCGCGTGCCCGGGCGGCCTGTTCGGCGGCGGTCACGGCGTCCGCGGTTCCGGTGGCGGCGTCGGTCGCCGTCCTGGCCGCCGCGGAAACCCGGTCCGCCGCCGCGCGTGCCAGCCCCAAGGCGTTCTCGGCCGTTCCGTGGGCCCGATCCGCCACGGTTTCGGCCTCGGAGGGGGAGAGCGGGGCCGGCGGGTCCCCGGTGTCCCCCTCCGTCGCACGCGTTCCCGGGTTCCCGGTCCGGTCCGGCGCCGACGACTCCCCGGACCGTCCTTGCGGAGCCGATGCGTCTCCGCCACCGTCCACCAGCGCCGTGTTGACGGTCGTCACCGTGTCCGGTGCACCGTAGGGGGAGGGCCCCCGGTCCGCGGGGTCTCGCATCGCGTAGCGGACGTAGTCCGTCGTGAGCCGCCCGCCCGGGAGCCAGAGCCGGGCGCGCGCCGGGTCGTGGCGGTCCCGGAGGTTGCGTTCGACGCCCCGCAGGAGTGTGGCGGCGTCCTCGGCCTTGTCCGCCGGGAAGGCGTCCGGGTCGGCGGGTGTCCGCAGGTTCGCCGGGTCGGACAGGGTGAAGACCAGTCCGAGCGCCAGGCTGCGGGCCCTGCGCACGGAGGGGTTCTGCGGGGCGCCGTCGTCGGGGCGAGGGGAGAGCAGGTTCTGTATGTCCGCGCTCACCGCCCGGGCACGCGCGACGTCCCCGTCGCCCAGATGCCGTCGGGCCTGTGCGACCAGGTCAGCGGCGTGTTCGGCGCGTGCGTCCGCGGGGTCGGCGGCGGGGGGCGACTCGCCGCCGTCCGCCTCCGGGGGCGTGGTCCCGGGCACGCCCTCCTCGGACGGTGCGGGCCCGGTGCCGGATCGGGCCGAAGGAGCACCGCCGCCTTGCCCGCGCCCGGTTCCGGACTCCCCGCCCGTGTCGGTGCCCCCGTTCCTCCGAGTGGCGTCGCGGCGGTCCGCCGAGGACTCGGTCGCCCCGGGCGGGGGCACCTGCGGGTCGGTGCGCACGGCTGCCGGGGTCGGCCCCGCCGAGGGAACGGAGACGTTGGGAGCGGGCCCCGCCGGACCGCTCTCGGTCACAGGGAAGGCCAGGAGGCCGGGTCCGGAGGCTTGGCCCGGGGCTTCTGGCAGGCCCTCCGGGGCCTTCGCGTCCTTCACCACGGGGTGAGGGGTGTCGGCCCCGGGCGATGCGTCCTCTGCGTCCGGCCACGCGGTGTCCAGGCTCGACGTGTCGGACGCGGCGTCGTCGAACAGCGACGACGTGTCGGAGTCCGTGTCGCCGAGGGAGGCGTTGTCGTCGGCGTCGTCCCGGAGGCCCGGGGCGCCGCCGGTGGGGTTCAGTGAGGCGTCGAACGAGTACGGGGGCGCGTTCGTCCCCGACCGTTCGGCTGCGGAGGGGGTCGGCCGGGGACGGATGGACGCGCTCTCCGTCGGCGGGGCCGCGGTCTCCCGGATGTCGGCCGGGGCGGGGGGCTCCGCGGTGACGGGGGAGGGGGAGACGTTCCGCTCGGGGCCGGTCTTTCCGGCGGGAGCCGGTTCCGGAACGGACCGCGTCGTCTCCTGCGCTCCCGGGCGGGACGGCTGGGCCGCTTCGCCGGACGGACGGCCGGGGGGAGCCGCGCCCTGCGGCGGCGCGGCGCGGTCGGCACCGGTCTGGGGCGTCACGGCGGCCGGGGGCGGCGGGGGGATCTTGGTTCCCTCCTCGTGCGGGGGTGCCGGGGTCCGGTCACGTGAAGTCCCGGCGCCTGCGGCGTCATGGCCACCGGTGAAAGGGCCGGGGGTGCCTCCGCGACGGTACGCGTCGGTGTGGCCCGCCCCGTCCGGGATGTGGTCCCGCTGCCTTCGGACCGCAGGGGCGACCTGCTCTCCGGCTGCCGGGGAACCGCCGGGGCGGTGCGCGTCCGCGCCGCTCGCCGGAAACCCGTTCCAGCCGCCGCGCGAGCGGTCTCCGCCATCCTGTGCGGGGGCGGGCCCATCGACGGTGACGGTCGGCACGAGGCTGGTATCGGGGGCGTCGGGACCGCTGGCGGGCGTCGGCCCTCCTTCGCCGTCGCCGCTGGGGGGCCACGCCGTGTGGGCCTGGCCCTTCCCGGTCCGGGTGGGCAGCTCCGGCTCCGGAGGCGGGGGGAGCTCGGGGGGAAGGAGGACACCGCCTGGGCCGCTGAGCGCGTCGATGCCCGCCAGAGCAGAGTCGGTGGTCAGCTGGTGGGTCGTGTTCATGGTCGCGCCGGACGTGGCGGACCAGGGGGTGACGACGAACCCCTGGCCGCTGGCGAGACTGCCCAGGCCCTCGCTGAGGAAGCCCTCCGCGGCCCCGGTCCCCGCGCCCAGCCCCAGACCCCGCAAGTAGGGCAGGAACCCCTGCGCACTCCGGTGCAGCGACCCGGCGAGGTTCTGCGGGACGTCGGACAGGTGCTCGCGCAGGGGCGTGGGCAGTCTGTCGCCGATCGTCCGGGAGAGCTGGGAGCTCAGGTCGACGCCACCCCACGAGCGGATCAGGGTGTCGGCGTAGTCGTCGCCCAGCCGCCGCGCCTGGTCGACGCCCATGCGTTCGGCGAAGGAGCGCTGGAACAGATCCGCCATCTCCACGCGGAAGACGTTCTGTTCGACCGTGTTGTCCCAGGAGCGCGCCCCGGTGGGGGAACCGGGGTGGAACGGGACCAGCATCTCGTCCCGGTGGCGGGTGAAGAGGTCCGCTAGGTCGTCGTTGAGCGCGTCCGGCGGGGGCGCGGGGTCCGGCACGCCGTTCCTGACCGGCGGTGGGGGCACGGGGTCCGGCAGGCCGCGCAGGTCGTCGATGCCACGGGTGAAGGCTTTCGCGAAACCGCTGTTGATGAACGCCCCGACGCCCCCGGAGATGCCGGCTGAGACGAGCCCTTCGATCACGGCCCCCACGTGCGCGTCGTGCACCAAGCGCTTGTCGACCCCGCCCCGGTCACCGTTGGCGATCTGGACGCGCTGGATCAGTGCGCCGAAGCTCGCGAAGACCTGGCTGACGACCTGGTGGCTGGGAACGGTGACGATGAACCAGGCGATGAGCCGCTGGATGGCCAGGCTCCGGATCGCCTTGAAGACGGGGATCCACTTCAGAGAGGCGCCGAAGGTGAACTTGGCCGCCGCGATGGCCCAGGTGATCTCGGCGATGAGCTGGGCCACCTGGACCCAGACCATCGCCACCATGTAGTCGACGTTCGCCGCCGCCTTGCGCAGCTCGGCCGAGAGCATACGGCTCGTGCTCGCCGCGTTGCCGATGTAGTCCCTGTCGCCGCTGGTGAAGGCTGCTAGGGAGCGGTTGTAGTAGTCGGAGGCCGCTCCGCCGAAGTTCCTCCGGACGCTGTTGCGCGTCGTGTCCATGACGTCGGAAAGCTCGTGCAGTTGCTTGTCGAGGAGGTCGTAGACCTCCGAAACGGCGCGCATGGCCGGTGCGCTGGCCCGGGGCAGGTCGATCCCAAGCACCACTTTGACGAAATCGTGTGCTGAGTCACCCATTTTCTGGGGGTCAAACAGCATGCCCGACCCCTTTCCAATCACACGTATCTGAAGCGACGGCAAGGGTAACAGCAATGTGGAGAGGCACGGAAGCCGCCCCCTGGGTTTCAAGGTGTTCGCGGTGGCGGACGCGGGCTTTTGTTGCGTCTGCGTTTCCAGCTTTTCTGATCGGTTGCTGAGGGTGAAGGGGGGTTTCGGATATGTATAGTTGCGGCTCTGCGGGTTGCATTCCCCCTGTCTGGTGCGGTACCTGTTGTGTCGGGCACAGGGGAATGGTTCGCAGGGGTGACCCGGTTCCGTGCGGTGAGTCCCCTTGTCTCGGCTCCTTTTCTGTTCCTCCTGATTGCATTTCTGTTTCTTTTTCCGATGTGCTTCTCCAGGGGAGGGCTTCCTGTCGGGACACGGATTGATCACAGGTGAGGGGGTTGCGGTTCGGGGTTCGGCCGGGCGTGCCTCCGTCCTCCGGGGGTGGAGTCGGCACCGCGCGCTCGGGGAGACGGGTGGGGGACGACTGCGAACGGAGTTTTTCACCCCATTCGGAAGGCGTGCCGGTGCGGTGCCCTTTGCTGCGCGAGCCTGTGTGACCGAGGTCGCATTTATGGCGTGCCGGTTTCTGCGCCCCCGCTCGGGCTCGGTCGGTCGCCTCGGCGGTGCTCGGCGGGCTTCCGGGGCATCGTCGGGGGACGGCGGGGCCCAGGTGGCTCCGCCCGCTGTGCGAAGCGCCGTCGGCGGGGCGCGCTTTCACGGGCCGTTCATGCCGTGAACGATCTGAGTAAAACCTTGAAGGAGATCGGGCTAAATGAGCTCACCGATACGGGAGAAGGTGGAGGCCGAACTGCGGCGGCTCGATACGACGTTGAGGGCGCTCATGGAGACGGGCGCGGCCCTGGAGCCGGCGACCGAGGAGGCCACGGCCGGGAACCGGCTGGTGACCGCGAAGGCCGACGCGGCCGGTGACCTCGTCGGGCTCGTCTTCCACACCGACGGGTACCAGGGCATGGCCGCCGCCGAGTTGTCGGCGACGGTCGTCGAGGTGATCGACCGCGCCCATCGGCGGATGGTGGAGCGGGCCGTGCAGGCGTACGACTTCGCCGCCCCCGAAGGCGTCGACACGGCCCCCGTGCTGCGCGGCGAGATGGACGTCGAAGAGGGCCTGCGCACCCGGGGCCTCTCCCCGGACGGTTCGAAGTGACCGTCCGACCGCAGACACCAGGCAGCGACCAGGAAGAGGACGATGTCCGCACCACATGACCGGCTCTCCGTCGACGTGGACGGGATCGGGCGGCACAACAGGCTCGTTTATGAGGCTGCCGACTTCACGGACGAGATGGTGGCCGCCGCGCGCGGCGCGATCATGTCCCTCGGTGAGGCGCCCTGGGGGGATGAGGGGGAGTACTCGAAGCGGATGCAGGAGACCCTGGGCGAGGCGGAGAAGATCCTCTGGCAGCTCCTCGACTACGTGGCCGTGGCGCAGAGGCAAGCCGCCGACGGGGCGGTCCGCACCGCCCGCGGCTTCTCCGCCGCCGAGGACCTCAACGTCGACGTCTCCGGCTCGTTCGACCCGCGCACGCACAGCGGACGCCGCTGACGGCTGCACGCACGCGGTCCGGTCCCCGCCTCCGGGCTCGCGTACACGATCCTGCGCAACGGCTGGTACGAAGAGCACTTCGCGCTGCAGCTAGACGAGGCCCGCGCCACCGGCGCCTTCGTCGGCAGCGCGGGCCGGGGCCGCACCGCCGGCGCCTCGCGCCGGGACCTGGCCGAGGCCGCCTCCGCCGTGCTGCGCGACCCGGCGGCGCACGCGGGCGCCGTGTACGAGCTCTCCGGCGACACCGCGTGGACCTACGACGGCCTCGCCGCGACCCTGGGCGAACTGCTCGGCCGCGAGGTCGTCTACCGCGACCTGACCACCGAGGAGCACGTGGCGGCCCTGACCGGGGCCGGACTGGACGAGGGCACCGCGCGCTTCGTGGCCGCGCTGGACACCAACACGCGCGATGGCGAACTGCCCGCCACCACCGGGGAGCTGTCCCGCCTCATCGGTCGGCCGACCACCCCGGTCGGCGAGACCCTGCGCGCCCTGCTCTGACCCGCGCCCCGTCCGCCCCGCTCACGGGAGGACGGGTCCACCGGGCCGCCGGGACCGCCGCCCCTCAGCCGGAGTCCGGGTCCGAGGGGGCCAGGGTCAGCGGCGGCCCGGCGGACGGCCCCGGAACGGGGTCGGCCACGACGTCGGGCCAGGGCAGGTCCACCGCGGAGGTCCCGGCGGCGAGGGCTGCCGCGGCCAGCCTCAGCGTCAGCGGCAGCCGCCCGCAGCGGTCGGCGATCCGGGTGACCAGCGCCAGTTCCGCGACCCGGGCCCACATCCCGGCCACGGACAGGAACAACTCGACCGAGGACTCCTCCGACAGCACGTCCAGCGGCAGGGGGCGGGCGCCGAACAGCGCGACCAGCCCCGTCAACGGGTGCCGACTGGTGATGAGCACGACGCTGCCCCGGCCGGTGGGCAGCAGGGGAGCGAGCTGCTCGACCGAGGAGGCGTCGTCGAACAGGAACAGCAGACGCTGGTCGGCCGTCACCGACCGGAAGAGCTTGGCGAGCTCGTCGGCGCCGGTCGGCAGGGACCCGGGGTCCGCGCCCAGCCCGCGCAGCAGCTGGCGCAGCGCGTCCTCGGGCCGGGTGGGCTCCTCCCCGGAGGAGCGGCCGCGCAGGTCCACGTAGAGCTGGCCGTCGTGGAAGCGCTCGCGGACGGCGTGGCTCCAGTGCAGGGCCAGCGCGGTCTTGCCGACTCCGGAGACCCCGGTGAGGAGGAACACCGCGGGCCAGCGGTCGGCCCCCCGGTCGTCGTCCAGCGCCTGGTCGAGCACGGACAGCTCCGCCGAGCGGCCGACGAACTCACCGACGCCGTAGGGCAGTTCGGCGGGGCGGACCCGGTGGACGACGGGCGCGCCGGCGCGCGTGCTCCCGCCGTCCGGCTCGGCCGTGAGCAGGTCCAGGTGCAGCTGCCGGAGCCGGGCGCCGGGGCCGGTGCCCAGCTCCTCGGCCAGCCTCTCGCGCAGCGTCGCGTAGACCTCCAGCGCCTCCCCGGTGCGTCCGCAGGCGTGCAGGGCCGACATCAGCAGGCCCGCGAAGCGTTCGTGGGTCGGGTGCTCCGCGCACAGCGAGAGCAGTTCGGGGACGGCGGCGGCTCCGCGGCCGAGGCCGATCTCGGCGCCGTACAGTTCCAGCAGGGCGTGCAGCCGCCTCTCCTCCAGAGCCGGGCGCGCGTGGGCGGCCAGTGCCGGTGTGACGCCGCCCAGCGCCGGGCCCGTCCACAGCGAGAGCGCGGTGCGCAGGGTCCGGACCGCCTCGGCGGGCCGGTGGGCGGCGCGCTCGGAGTGCGCGCGCACCAGCAGCCGTTCGAACACTCCGCTGTCCGTGGCCTCGGCCGCCACGCTCATCCGGTAGCCGCAGGCGCTCCGGACGATCGTGTCCGCGCCCAGGGCCTTGCGGAGTCCGTGCACGTGCGCCTGGAGCTGGGACCGTGCGCTGCGCGGAGGGCGTTCGCTCCAGACCAGGTCGATGAGCCGGTTGTCGGAGACGACGGTGCCGGGTTGCAGGAGGAGCGCGGCCAGGACCGTGCGCCTTTTGGGCCCTCCTGTGCTGACCGGACGTCCTTCGGAGTGAACCTCGACAGAACCGAGCATGCGGTACCGAATCCCTGACAGATCGGTCTCCACTCATGAACTCCCTGACGCACGATGAACGCTCCGCTGCGCAACGTCGCGGAGCATACGGCACTCGTCGGCGTACCGTCCACCTACGCGGGGAGGAGCGCGGAGAGTGTCCGGAGCGGCTCTGGGGTGACCTGGGGGTTTGGGTTTCGGCCCGTGCCGGGCTCGTTGCGCTAACCGACACAAACGCTGCTGAGGCGGGCATGGGTCGGGCGGCCCCGGGCCGAACACCGGCCGGAGCCGCCCGCGAGAGGTCCGGTCAGCCGCAGTTGGTGCCGCGCTTGCCGCCCTCGGTGCCGGTGATGCGCCCCATCCAGTCCACGCACCTGTTGGCCGCGTTCAGGTAGATCGGACCGGCGTAGGTGGTGTAGTAGCCGCCGTCGAAGACGTCCCAGTGGTTTCCGGCGGGACTGATCGACAGGCCCGCCTCGATGAGCACGGCCGAGCCGGGGTTGTTGCGCTTGGCCACGACGCAGTTGTAGCCGTTGGAGCTGTTGTAGGTCAGGAAGACCGTGCCCTTGGAGCCGATGCTGTCCTGGTTGACGACGCCGTATCCGGAGCCGCACTCGCCGCCGTAGGTGGCCGCGGCGGCGGGTGAGGCGCTGACGAGCAGACCGCCCAGACCGATACCGGCGGCCGCGACGACGGCCGCGGCCCTCTGCGCGAGCTTCTTCATGTCATGTCCGATCGTGGTTCGGGGGTGTGCGGAGGCAGGGGAGCGGGGCGGGGCTCACCCGCAGTTGGTGCGGTAGACGGTCTCGGTGATCGTGCCGATGGTGCCGCCCCAGTCGACGCACTGGCCCGCCGCCGACAGGTAGACGGGACCGGCGTAGGTCGTGTAGTTGCCGCTGTCCCTCTTCCAGGACGAGGTGCCGTTGACCCTGACGAACGCCTCCATCGGCGCGGCCGCGCCCGGGTTCGTGCGCACGGTGACCACGCAGTTGTAGCCGTTGGAGTTGTTGTAGGTCAGGAAGGTGGTGCCGCGGTTGTCGGGGAACTCGACCTTGTTGACGACCCCGTAGCCGGACCCGCACGCCCCGTTGTAGGAGGCGGCGGATGCGGGGGCGGCGGTGGCCATCAGGCCCGCCGCGGCGATCCCGCCTGCCGCGGCGAGGGTGGCGGCCTTCTTCAGGAGGTTGCGCATGGTGCTCCCAGTCGTGCGTCGGCGCGCCGCCCGTCGCGGCGCGCGGGGGGTCAGCCGCAGTTGGTCCCGTTGCGGTTCTCGTTGGTGCCGCTGATGTTGCCGAACCAGTCCACGCACGAACCGGCCGCGCTGCGGTAGACCGGACCGGCGTAGGTCGTGTACTGGCCGCTGTCCACCTCGGCCGCGCTGGCGGGGTCGCTGGTGCGCTTGAGGCCGACCGTCATCTCCACCGCCGAGCCCGGGTTGGCCCGGACGGTCACCGCGCAGTTGTAGCCGTTGGAGTTGTTGTAGGTGAGGAAGACCGTGCCCTTGGAACCGATGTTGGCGTAGTTGACCACGCCGTAACCGCTGCCGCAGACACCGTTGTAGTCCGCCACGGGAGCCGCCGCCGACGCGGGTGAGGCCAGTGCCAGCGAGCCTGTGGCCAGCGCCGCCGTGAGCAGTGCGGCGGTACGGAACTTCTTGAACATGGGGGAGCTTTCCGTCCTGGTTGCCGGCGTCCGCTCCGTGCGGACGCCGGGAAGGACTGTGGCACGGGCCGCTTCGATCCGGCTTCGGTTCCGCTTCGTACCGGCTTCGTGCGTCGCTTGCGGGCCCGGAGCGCCCCCTAGAACGCGGCGCTGTCGAAGGAGGCCTCGTCCTCACCCCCGTCACCGGTGATCCACCAGCGCACGGGCGTGTCCCGGGTGCCTTCGAGGTCGTGGGCCAGGGCGAGTTCGTCGGCGCCGTCCGCGTCGTAGTCCGCGCAGGAGAAGAGGCCGGCCACCCGCCCGGCCGCGTCTCCGGCGGCGAGCGGGCCGTCCTCGGGGCCCCGGCGGACCAGCGGCTCCGCGCCGTCCGCCTCGATCCCGTCCCCGGTGTGGCGCAGCAGGTCGACGCCGTGGCCGTCGCTGCTGACCGCGAGGACGTCGGTGCCGTCGCCGTCCAGGTCGCACACGGCCAGGGCGCGGCTGGCGCCGTAGCCGGGGGAGGACCCGTCCGAAGGCAGCTCCGCGGTGAGGGGGTCGGCCGCCTCGGCGGTGAGGGGGCCGGGGTAGACGTTCACCCGCCGGTCGACCTCGGGCGGCTCCGTCCGGTACCCCGGTTCGTCGTTGCGGCTGCCGCTGTCGCCCAGGGCGAGGTCGCCCTCCCCGTCGCCGTTCAGATCGCCGAAGGCGGCCAGCGAACCGGAGACCAGCTCCACAGACTCCCACCGCGCGGGATCGCCTGGTCCGGTCAGCAGCAGTGTGTTCTCGGGCTGTCCTCCGTCGTCGCCGTGCTGGAACAGCAGCCGTGACGTGCTGTCGTCGGGGGCGGGGGGTTCGGCGACGAGGCCGCCGACCTCCGCGTTCACCGTCCGCTGTGCGCTGCGCGCCGGAGCGCCCTCCCGGTCGAAGGGACCGTACATGACCATGAGGCGCGAGGCCTCACCGTCCGCCGACGCCCTGGCGGCGGCCAGGTCGGGGGCGCCGTCGCCGTCGAAGTCACCGTTCGCCAGCGCCGTGAAGGTGTCCTGCCACCCCTCCCCGTTGAGGAGCGTGACCGGGGTGGCAGGGGCGTCGGGGTCGGGGCCCGAGGGGCTGCCCCACACGATCGCCCTGGGGCCCAGCCCGCTGGCGGCCACCCCGAACCCCAGTTCGCCGTCGGCGTGGACCAGGACCGGGATGTCGGCGAAGCCGTCGCCGTCCAGGTCGGCCGTCCCGGGCCGGGTGCCCTCTCCACCGGTCCCGGAGGAGGTGACGGGGAGCACCGTGTACGGGCTCCAGACGGTGCGGGCGGCCGGATCCGGGCCTCCGGGCGAGCCGTGGACGGTCATCAGGCGCTGGGAGGGGGACCCCGCCTCGGGGTCCGGGTCGTAGCGGGTCGTGAAGAGGAGGTCGGGGAAGCCGTCGCCGTTGACGTCGTCGGGCACGGCACTGCCCTCCCCCTCGGGCACGGGCGCCGTCTCGTACTCCCGGACCTCCTCGGGGGCGGCCGTTTGCGTCTCCGCGCCCGTCCCCGGGTCCGGGGCGCCTCCGCACGCGGACAGCAGGAGGGCGCAGGGCAGCAGCACGAGACGGCGGGGGGCCATGGGACTTCCGATCGTGACGGGGGCCGGGCCACGGCGTGCCGCGGGCGGGGCCAGCGCCACCGGGGCGGTCGGCGGACGGGAGCAGCCTACCCGCGGCCCGCCCCGTAGACGCTCAGGTGCGTGTACGCCAGCGAGAACAGCGGCGTGGGCACACCGAGCTCCCGGCCCCGCGAGACCAGGTCGCCGACGATGTGGTCGGCCTCCACGGGGTTGCCGCGGGTCAGGTCCCAGTACATGGAGGTCGTGGTCGAGGACGTGGTGTCGGCGATGACCGCGTCGGCCCTCTCGCGGGCCGCCCCGCCCGGCGGGTGGCCGGAGGCGGTGGCCACGGCGATGGCCTCGGCGAAGACGGCGGCGGTGAACTCCTGGCCGCCGGGCGCGCTGTTGACCCGGCCGATGGGGCCGCGCATCAGGCAGGTGCACGCGCCCAGGGTCGCCAGGAACACCCACTTGTCCCACAGTTCCTGGCGGATGTCGGCGGCGGAGGTGGCGGTGTGGTCCCCGGTGTCCAGCGCGGCGTGCACGTCCTGCGGCGCGACGACGGGGTGTTCGCCCAGCGGTCCGTAGATCAGCTGGCCCATGGTGCCGACCTGGACGATCTCCCCCTGTTCGCCCAGGCGCGTCATCACCATGGCCACGCCTCCGTAGACCCGGTCGGCGCCGAAGCGGTCGACCAGGGCGTCGACGTGGCGCATGCCGTTGAGGAAGGGCAGCACCGTGGTCCGCGGGCCCACGGCGGGGGACAGGTCCTTGAGGGCGTCGTCGAACCCGTACGACTTGACGGCCACGATCACCAGGTCGTAGTCGGGGCCCACCTGGTCGGCGGTGACCGCGCGGACCGGCACTACCTCCACGCGTCCTCGCACGTCGCGCACGCGCAGACCGTGTTCGCGAAGGAGCGCGGCGCGGTCGGGGCGGACGAGGAAGTCCACGTCACGGCCCGCCCGGGCCAGGTGCGCTCCGAAGTAGCCGCCGACCGCTCCGGCTCCCACGACAAGAATCCTCATGCTGCTCCCGCCCGGTGGTTGCACGACAACGGACAACCTAGGGCCGTGGGATCCCGCCTGGCAAGGGCGCGGTGCGGCAGGGCCGGGCCCCCGGCTCCGCCGCACTCCCGCAAAGCCTGTCCCATGCTTGGGGAACCCCGGTTTCCGCAGGTCGGAGCGGAGGGCAACCTGGTCGTGGCCCGTGCGCCCCGTTCCGGGGGCGGGCACGGCGCGACCCGGGGTGACACCCCGTCCGCACGAGGAGGAGGAAACGGTTCCCATGGCTCACGTGACCACCCGCGACGGCGTCGAGATCTTCTACAAGGACTGGGGGAGCGGTCGACCGGTCGTGTTCGTCCACGGCTGGCCGCTCAACGCCGACGCGTGGGAGGACCAGATGAAGTGGGTGGCCGACAACGGCTTCCGCGGCCTCGCCCACGATCGCCGCGGCCACGGCCGCTCCGGCCAGCCCTGGAGCGGCTACGACTTCGACACCTTCGCCGACGACCTGAACGACCTCATGAACCACCTGGACCTCCGGGACGTCACGCTGGTGGCCCACTCGATGGGCGGTGGCGAGCTCGCCCGCTACATCGGGCGCCACGGCACCCGGCGCGTGCGCCAGGCCGTCCTGCTGTCCGCGGTCCCGCCGGTCATGGTCAGGTCCGACACCAACCCCGAGGGGGTGCCCGAGGAGGTCCTCACCGGGATCAAGGAGGGCATCCTCAGGGAGCGCTCGCAGTTCTGGAGGGAGACCGCGGAGGGCTTCTTCGGCGCCGATCGCCCCGGGAACAAGGTCACCCAGGGCAACAAGGACGCCTTCTGGTTCATGGCCATGCACCAGGCCGTCGAGGCGGGTGTGCGCTGCGTGGACGCCTTCGGCTACACCGACTTCACCGAGGACCTGCGCCGCTTCGACGTCCCGACCCTGGTGGTGCACGGCGACGACGACCAGGTCGTGCCGATCGACGCCACCGGCCGCAAGTCGGCGCGGATCATCCCGGACGCCACCCTGAAGGTCTACGAGGGCGGCTCCCACGGCATCGCCCTCGTGCCGGGCGACAAGGAGAGGTTCAACCGGGACCTGCTGGAGTTCCTCAGGAGCTGACCCGCTCCGGCCGGCGGGGCCCGCCGCCGGGTGTTGCCAGTGCGGTCCGTGCACCACAGGATGGGTCCTGCCGACGGCTCCAAGGGCCGTACCGACGGGCGGGAGGCAGGACATGACCGGTTCGACGACATCCAGCACCGTGGACGACGTCCTCCGGCGCAGCGCGGCACGCACCCCGGGGCGTACCGCGCTGGTCTTCGGCGGGCGCGACTGGACCTACGCCGACCTGGACGCCGCGGTCACCCGCGCCGCCGCACGCCTGCTCGGCCTCGGCGCCGTCCGGGGCGACAGGGTCGCGGCCTACGGCAGGAACTCCGACGCCTACCTCATCGGGTTCCTGGCCTGCGCCCGGGCGGGACTGGTCCACGTGCCGATCAACTTCGCCCTCCGTGGGGAGGAGTTGGCCTACCTGCTGGAGCAGTCGGGCAGCACCGTCGTCCTGACCGATCCCGCCCTGCGCCCGGCCGTGGACGCGCTGCGCGCCGAGACCGGCGTGGAACAGGTGCTGGAGCTGCGCGAGGGCCCCGGCTCGCTGCTCGCCGACAGCCTGGAGGGGCCGGTGCCCGGACTGGACGCCGAGGTCCGCGACACCGACCTGGTGCAGCTGCTGTACACCTCCGGCACCACCTCCCGCCCCAAGGGCGCGATGATGACCCACCGGGCGCTCGTCCACGAGTACCTGTCCTGCGTGGTGGGCCTGGACCTGTCCGCCGACGACGAGCCCCTGCACGCCATGCCGCTCTACCACAGCGCGCAGATGCACGTCTTCCTCATGCCGTGGCTGGCGGTCGGGGCGCGCAACACCCTGGTGGAGGCGCCCGACCCCGCCGACCTGCTGGAGCGGATCGAGACGTCCGGCCACCGGGCCTTCTTCGCCGCGCCCACGCTGTGGGTGGCGATGGCGGGCCACCCCGACTTCACCCGGCGCGACCTGTCGAGCCTGCGCAAGGCCTACTACGGGGCCTCCGTCATGCCCGGCCCGGTGCTGGACAGGCTGCGCTCCACCCTGCCCGGACTGGGCTTGTACAACTGCTTCGGCCAGAGCGAGATCGGCCCGCTGGCCACCGTGCTGCGCCCCGAGGAGCACGACGCGCGCCCCGCCTCCGCGGGCCGCTCCGCCCTGTTCGTGGAGCTCAGGGTGGTGGACGGCGACGGCCGCGACGTCGCCCCCGGGGAGCTGGGCGAGGTGGTGTACCGGTCGCCGCAGCTGTGCCGGGGCTACTGGGACAAGCCCGAGGAGACCCGGGAGGCCTTCCGGGACGGCTGGTTCCACTCCGGTGACCTGGTGCGCGCCGACGCCGAGGGCTACATCGAGGTGGTGGACCGGATCAAGGACGTCATCAACACCGGCGGCGTGCTGGTGGCCTCCCGTGAGGTGGAGGACGCCCTGTACACCCACCCCGGGGTGGCCGAGGCCGCGGTGGTCGGCGCGCCCGACGAGAGGTGGATCGAGGCGGTGACCGCGTTCGTGGTGCCCACCGGGGAGGCCGACCCCGAGACCCTGCCCGACGACCTGGTGGAGCACGTGCGCGCCGGCCTGGCGGCGTTCAAGGTTCCCAAGGAGGTGCGGGTGGTGGCTGAGCTGCCGCGCAACGCCTCCGGCAAGATCCTCAAACGCGAGCTGCGCGACCGCACCGCCTGACCGGCACCGCGCCGACCGCGGCTCAGTCCACGCGGTCGGGCGCCTCCTCGGCGTAGCGGGCGGCCAGGGTGTGGAAGGCCAGCTTGGGCTCCCAGTGGCCGTCGTCGGGGGACAGCCCCGACTCCAGCGGTGGCGGGCGCACGATCCCGAAACTGGCCATGTCCTGGTCGCGGGTGGGATCGGGGGAGTAACGGCAGTCGCCCTCGATGAACATGCACACGAACGCCCCGTGCACCTCCTCGGTCTCGAACACGTCCAGCAGGTCGCCGATGAGATCGGCCTGCACGCGCTCGTCGCGCACGTGGCCGCCCCTGACCCTGCGGTCCCCCAGGTCGCTCCAGTCCAGGATGTCCGAGCCCGAGCCGCCCCTGTCCCGGGCTCCCTCGTAGGAACAGCAGCCGAACTCGGTGACGACCACCGGCTTGCCGTGGGCGCGCAGCCGCCGCAGCCCCTGCCGGTAGGAGCGGCGGGTGAGTTCGTCCAGGTAGTAGTCCACGCCGACCACGTCGAACGGTGCCCAGTCCACGCTCTCCCAGGTGCCGGAACCGTAGGTGAGCGGCCCGTGGAACCCCCCGCGCGCGGTGCCCGCCATCTCGCGCAGCAGCCGGTTGAGCCTGCGGTCGAACCACGGCAGCAGGGGGAAGAGCAGGCCCAGCGCGCGCGTGCGTCGGTCGAGGTCGCGGCCGGGCAGCACCCCGGTGGCGAACAGGCTGATCTCGCACCCCACGTTGAGGCCCACCCGTTCGGGGTGGTCGCGGCGCAGCCGTTCGGCGGCCTCGGCGGCCCGGCCCAGGTTGGCCGTCAGCTCGCCCGGCGCGGCGTCGACCAGGCGGGGCTGGACCCACACGTACAGCCCCCGGCCCAGCGCCAGGCGGGCCGCCTCCTCCAGCCGCCCGAGGTCCTCGCCGAAGACGGTGACCGCCGTGCAGTGCAGGTCCTCGCGGATCACCCGCATCTCCCGGTCCACCACATCCGGGCGCCACCGCGGCCGGGAGTTCTGACCGGGCAGGTAGCTGGAGCCGACGTCGTACAGGATCCCCTTCTGCGCCAGCGGGCGGCGCGGCCCGCCCGCGTCGGGGGACGGGCCGCCCACCCGGCCGCGGTCGCGCAACGCGTGCACGACCCAGAAGGCGGCCAGGCCCGGACCGAGGGAGAGCACCGACTGCCAGGGTTCCGGAGCGGAGGACAGGCGCAGGCCGAGTTCCTCGGAGAGCACGCCGACGGCGGTCAGGGCCGTTCGCGCGGCCAGCGGCGTCCACACCTCCCCGGTGGTCGTTCTCAGGGCCCCGAGGAACAGGCCCAGGAGGAACACCTCGCCGGAGAGCGCCGCCGAGCCGGTGACCGCGGCGGCGAAGAGCGTGTACAGGGCGGCCTGACCCGGGACGGCCGCCCACGGGGAGTACCGCAGACCCAGATGGTGCTGCGCGTAGCCGCGGAAGACCAGTTCCTCGGGCAGGATCTGGGCCGCCAGGAGCAGGGGCAGGGCCACGGCCAGGGCCGGGGCGGCGTCCCCGACCGCGCCGGTGTCCGGGGTGGCCGCGCCCAGGGCCCACGCCGCCCCCAGGAGCACCGCCGAGGCGAGCAGGACGGTGAGGGCGGCGGCCAGCGGGCCGGACCATCCCCGGGGCGCGAGGCCGAACGCGGGGAACGGCGTGCGGTCCAGGAAGCGGCGGGCGGCCCACAGCAGCGGCGGCACCAGCGCCGTGCACAGCGCGGCCCGCACGGCCAGGGCGGGCAGGGAGCCGGGGGCCCCTGCCGTGCCCGGAACCGACGTCGAGGCGGCCGCGGCGAGCGCGCCGACCAGGGTTGCGGCGGCGCAGACCAGGACGGCCAGGGCCACGGGGTTCGCCCGGGGGCGTGCGGCCCCCGGGACGCGGGGCGCGGTGTCGGATGGGGGCGTGGAGCGGGGCTCGTCCGGCATGGCGGCCTTCCCGGGATAAACTCCGTACGGCGTTCGACCTTTTCCGAACAGTGTACGGAGTTTTTCCGAGGAGGCGAGAGTGGCCCACGTCCACGACCCCACGGCCACGCTCGAACTGCTGTGGGACGGCCCCCGGCGGCCCCGGCGCGGCCCCCGGCACAACCTCACGGTGGAGCGCGTCGTCGAGGCCGCCATGCTGGTGGCGGAGGAGGAGGGCGTCGACGCGCTGTCCATGCGCGGGGTCGCCTCCCGGCTCGGCGTGGGCGCCGCCACGCTCTACACCTACGTCCCCGACAAGTCGGCCCTGATCGCCCTGATGGTGGACACGATGGTCGGCCAAGCGGTCCTGCCGCACACCCGCGCCGGCACCTGGCGGGATAAGGTCCGGGCATGGGCCCACGAGGACCTGCGCTCCTACCGCGAGCACCCCTGGCTCGTCGAACTCACGGGCACCGGGCAGCCGGTCGGCCCGCACACCTTCGCCTGGGTCGACTCCGCCGTGCGGATCTTCGACGGCACCGGCCTGAGCGACCACGAGGTGTTCACCGTCGTGGAGGCCGTGGACGGCTACGTCCGCGGGCACGTCGCCCTGGTCGTTCAGGCCGACCGGGCCGGGGCCTGGACCACCCCCGACGGTCGCACGTGGGACACGGTCCAGGACGCCTTCCTGGCCGCCCGCGCGGGTGCGACGGGGCGCTACCCGGCCGTCGAACGCATGACCACCGCGGGCCCGACCCCGGAGGAGGCCTTCGCGCGGGGGCTGGACTGGCTCCTGGACGGGATAGAACTGCGCGTGCGCTCCCGCGCGGCCGAGCGCTCCTAGCCCGCGGCCCGACACGGCCGCGGGGGTGCTTGCACGGGCACCGGGCTCCCCCGAACCTGGGACAGTCCGGGGCGCGGACCCGACCGCCTCGGGCGACCCCGGCCGGTGCGGCCGCGCCGACCGCCCGCCCCGTATCCCCGGGCCGTGCGGTCCGCGGCTGACGAGGAGGCGACGCGGTGAGTGGCGAGGACAGCACGAAGGCCGTGGTCATGGCGTTGGCGGCCAATCTCGGGATCGCCGCGACCAAGTTCGTCGCCTACCTCCTGACCGCCTCGTCGGCCATGCTCGCCGAGTCGGTGCACTCGGTGGCCGACTCCGGCAACCAGCTCCTGCTGCTGGTCGGCGGGCGGCGGGCCAGGCGCACGGCCACCCGCGAACACCCCTTCGGCTTCGGCCACGAGCGCTACGTCTACGCCTTCCTGGTGGCGATCGTGCTGTTCACCCTCGGCGGGCTGTTCGCCCTGTACGAGGCATGGGAGAAGATCCGCGACCCGCACCCGATCACCTCCTGGCAGTGGGTCCCCGTCGTGGTGCTGCTGGTGGCCGCCGTCCTGGAGTCGACGGCGCTGCGCACCGCGATGCGCCAGACCAGGACGGCGCGCGCCCGGGTCGGCTGGTTCGGCTTCATCCGCCGCACCAAGGCCCCGGAGCTGCCGGTGATCCTGCTGGAGGACACCGGCGCCCTCATCGGCCTGGCCTTCGCCCTGGCCGGTGTCAGCCTCACCCTGATCACCGGCAACGGCGTCTGGGACGGGCTCGGCTCGGGGGCCATCGGACTGCTGCTGATGGTGTTCGCGGTGGTCCTGGCGGTGGAGATGAAGAGCCTGCTCATCGGTGAGTCGGCCAGCGAGGAGCACATCCGCCTCATCCGCGAGGCCATCCTGGGCTGCGCGGACATCGACGCCGTCATCCACATGCGCACGATGCACCTGGGCCCCGAGGAGCTCCTGGTCGCGGCCAAGGTGGCCGTGGACGCCGAGGACGACGCCCGCCGCGTCACCGCCGCCATCGACGAGGCGGAGCGGCGGATCCGCGAGGCGGTGCCCATCGCCGCGATCATCTACATCGAACCCGACCTGCTGCGCCCGCGGCCCGCGGACTGAGGCGCCCCGCGACCGCGCGGTGCCCCCTCCGGACATCCGACCCGCCTCGCCCGCACCGCGGCCGCGTGGTCACCGAGTTCCGTCGGACGCCCTGTCCGCGCGACGGGACCGCATCGCGGTGGACAGGCCGCTGTCGTAGCCGCTGGCCGGGGGCATCGCTTCGACGACGGCCTTGGCGCGCGCCAGGACGGCTTTCTCCGCGAGCCGATCGGTGGGGATGTAGAGGGTGTCGGCCTCGACCGCGGCCGCGGTCTGGGCTCCGACCGAATCGATGTCGCGGCCGTGGGCGGCCGCCGCCGCGGTTCCGGCGGCCACCATCTCGGAGATCCGGTCGCGCTCGTCGGGATCGATGCTGTCGCCGGGAGCGTGCTCGACGCTGTTGTCGGCCACCCGGGTGGCGACGAGGCCCGGGATCAGCACGGAGGCGCTGACCGGCGAGCCGATGTCGTCCAGCCCGCGCCGAAGGGCCTCCGTCAGGCCGATGACGGCGTACTTGGAAGCGTGGTAGGTGTAGCCGGAACCGCGCTCGGGGAACACCGCGAGCCCTGCGGCGGAGGCGGTGGTGACCACGTGTCCGGGGGCTCCCCTCTCCAGCATCGCGGGGAGGAAGGTCTGGATGGTGGGGAGGAGTTGGGCCGCGTGGCTCCCGAGATCTCGGCCCGCCGGGCCCGCGTTCTCGTCGGCGCGGTGACGGGGGCGGCGGTGGCAGCGGTCACCCACGAGATCGAGGCCGGCGGCTCGAACGTCGTCGACGCCGCTCGCGAGGCCGTGCGCATGACCCTGGCCGACGGTCTGTGACTCCCCGTGGTCCGACCCCTGGGGCCGGAGCGCCTTTTCGCCGAAAGCGGTCGACCCCGTTGCCTGGTTCTTCGGGCGAGGTTTGTATTCACCGGTAAAACAGCCAAACGCACGTTCGAGTAAAATAAAGATTGCGGAAGCGGTCGTGGCCGGTGCGCGGGCCGCGGTGGTTGCGGCGCCCTTACGCGTCCGTGCGGGCAAGGGGCGACGGGCCGTCGCGCCACCTGGTGGTACGGCGTGCTGCCGGGGCCCGGGCGCTTTTCCCCTGCTTTTCCAGCCGCCGCATGCGTACGGCAGACCGGTTTATGGTGCATGGCGAAAAATTTCCTCCCGGCGGCTTTTGGGCCCATTTCTCAGGGAACGTACTCCTCACATCGCGATCATCCCCCGCCGGATCCCGGCCGCCCACCTCGATCGTCAGCGCGGGCGTGCCGTCAGCCCACTGCCGTCCAGGCAGACATCAGGCATCCAACAGGAACACGACACCGGGGGCTTCCTCTTGTCCATCAACGTTCCCCACGCGACGCACGAGACCTTCGACCGCACACCAGCCGTCCCCGGACCGCGCAGACCGGTCCGGGACGAGGACCCCACCGCCGAGGACATGCTCGCCGAACTCCACGCCCTGGACAGGGACGACCCGCGGGCCGACGACCTGTGCGAACGGGTCGTGGTCCTCTACCAGCCGCTGGTCAACAAGCTCGCCCGCCGCTACAACGGCCGGGGCGAACCGCTGGACGACCTGCAGCAGACCGCCATGCTCGGGCTGGTCAAGGCCATCCACGGCTTCAACCCCGACCGCGGCAAGCCGTTCATCTCCTACCTGATGCCCACGGTCACCGGTGAGATCAAGCGGCACTTCCGCGACCACACCTGGGCCGTGCGCGTGTCCCGGCGCCACCAGGAGAACCGGATCAAGCTGCGCCAGGCGCTCAACGACTTCCAGCAGGCCCACGCGCGCACGCCCACGATCCACGAACTATCCGAGGAGATGGGGCTGCCCGAGGCCGAGGTCAGCGAGCTCATCCAGGTCTCGGAGTCCTACCGCTCCCTGTCCCTGGACGCGCCGGACGCCGCCGACTCCGAGGGCCAGGAGGGCACCCGGCTGGAGGACCACCTGGGCAGCGAGGACGAGGGCCTGGAACTAGTGGTCCAGCGCGAGTCGCTCAAGCCCGCCCTGGCACGCCTGCCCGAGCGCGAGCGCGAGATCCTCATGCTGCGCTTCTTCGGCGACCACACCCAGTCCGAGATCGCCGATTGCCTCGGCTACTCGCAGATGCACGTGTCCCGGCTCCTCAACGGCGTCCTGGCGCAGCTGCGCGAGGAGATGGAACAGGACAGGCGCGCTCGGGGATGAGGGGGACCGCGCCGCCGGGAGGACGCCGAGGGGGGCCGTCCTCACTGCGGCGTTCACGCCGAATGTCACCGGGGACGTCTACCGTGCCGCCATGGCCACCGCACCGCTGACCGCCCGAGCCTTCCTGTCGCGCCTCGACGAGCACCGCAGCGACGGGGAACTCCGCAAGTACCAGCGCTACTTCCGCTTCGAGGCCGGACGCCAGCCCGAGGACGACTACTTCGTCGGCGTGCGCATGGGCACGGTGTTCGCTCTGGCCAAGGAGTTCGTGGACATGCCCCTCGACCAGGTCGAGGAGCTGATGGACAGCCCCGTGCACGAGGCCCGGGCCGGGGCGATGAGCATCATGGAGAAGAAGGCCCGCCACCGGCGCAGCACGCCCGAACAGGTCGCTGCGCTCGCGGAGCTGTACCTGCGCCGCCACGACCGCGTCAACAACTGGGACCTGGTGGACCTGGCCGCGCACCACGTCCTCGGCCGCCACCTGCGGGAGCGCCCCCGCGGGGTCCTGTACACCCTGGCGCGCTCGGACGACCCGTGGCGGCGGCGCACCGCCATCGTGGCGACGGCGCACTTCATCGCCCACGACGACCTCGAAGACACCTTCGCCCTGTCCCAGATCCTCCTGGAGGACGACCACGAACTGGTGCAGAAGGCGGTGGGGTGGATGCTCCGTGCCGCCGGGGACAAGGACCGCGACCGGCTGCTGGCCTTCCTCGACGACCACGCCGCCCGTGCACCGCGCCCCCTGCTGCGCGCCGCGATCGAGAAGCTCGACCCCTCCCGGCGCGCCCACTACCGTTCCCTGTGACCGCGCCGGCGAACGAGTGGGCCAACGGTGCCGTTCGCCGGGGACGCGCGGGTCCTGCCGGAACCGGCGGACGCGCCGGGGCCCGAACCCGGGCGCGCCTCCTCGGAGGGCGGGCGATGAGCGGCGCCGCGCCCCCGCGGGGACGCGGCGCCGGATCCGCTACTCGGAGGGTTCGGGCAGGGGCGGGCACTCGATGGTCGGGTTGACCCCCATGTAGTTCAACGGCCCGACGAAGATGGTTCCGACGGTGTGGCCCAGCGTCGAGCACGAGGTCTCGTCGTCGCTGAACAGACCGCGCTGGAACGCGGCGATCAGCCCGATGAGCAGCCACAGGACGACGAGGGTCGAAAGAACGATGCGTACTCGCACGCTCTGCCTCCAGGGGATGGGGGACGGTGGATCGGTTGTCTTCGCCGGGGCCTATACCCGCGAGACGCGACGTTTCACCCGGTACCGCCTCCCGCTTCCCTGGAGACCCCTCCCGCCCCAGAACGCGCGCCGTTCGCGGCTCAGGGCCACACGTCGAACCGCCACCTGGTGGGCCCGTGCGGCAGGTCGGAGACCGGGAAGGCGAACACCGTGGACGGGGGGATCGTGAACACCCGGTAGGGCGGCGGGCCCGCGGTCGGCGCCCCCTCCGGGCCGGTCAGCCCGCCGTCCCCGGCGAGCGGGGCCCACCCGTGGCGTTCGGCGTAGCCCGCGGCCACCCGGCCCAGCAGCTCCGGGTCCAGCACCCGTTCGGCGGCGCCCTCCACCACCACGTCCATGACGCCGGTGGTGAAGGCCAGGCTGACCTGCGGGGACGCGGCCAGCAGCCGGGACTTGGCGGTGCCCTCGCCCGACGCGAAGAAGGGCTGTCCGTCCACCCACACCGCCAGCAGCGGCCGGGTGTGCGGGTGGTCGTCCGCGCGAGTCACGGTCAGCCAGCACGTCGCGGCCGACTCCGCCAGGTGGGGGAGCACCTCCTCCCACACGCCGGGTACCTCACTGGTCAGGGACTGCGCCTGGGGGCTGGGGAACACGTCGCGCTCCTCGGGTCTGGCCTGAACGAGCGAATCACACTAGCCGTGCGCACCGACACTCAGGCGGCGGCCGGCGCGGTGTGTCGCGTACGCACCGCGAAAGCGGTGAAAACCACCGCGGCGGCCACGGCCGTGGCGAGCATGACCGCGGTCATGCTGGACAGGGTCACCGGGCCGGTCAGCCCGGCGGTCGAGGCCAGACCGGAGCCGATGCCGAACTGGAGGGTGCCCAGCAGGGCCGAGCCGCTTCCGGCGATCCTCGGCGGCTGCCCGTCCAGGGCCAGAGCGGTGGCGTTCGGCGACACCAGCCCGGTGAACACCATCATCACGAACAGCGCGACGGTCACCGTCACCAGGCTCGCTCCGCCCGCGGACCCCAGCAGCGCCAGCGAGGCCACCGAGGCGATCGACCCGGCCAGGCCCAGGAACAGGCGGCGGTGGATCTCGACCCGGCGGATGAGGTAGGCGTTCAGCTGGTTGCCGATGATCATGCCGAGCGTGGTCACCGCGAACACCAGGCTGAACTCCTGGGCACTGGCCCCGAAGCGCGAGTGGGCCACGAACGAGAACGTCGAGATGTAGGTGAAGCTCATCCCGAAGCTCAGCGCGAGCGTGAGCGTGGGAGCGGTGAAGCGGACGTCGCGCAGCAGGCGGCCGAACACGCGCAGCTGCGCACGCGGGCTGACCCGCTCGCGCTGCTCGGGCGGCAGGCTCTCGGGCAGGCCGAACAGCACCAGGGCGAAGGTCGCCAGCCCGGTGGCGCCGAGCACGGCGAAGAGCAGCTGCCAGGGCCCGAAGAAGAGCAGCTGGCCGCCCAGGATCGGGCCGAGCATCGGGGCCAGGCCGGAGAGCAGCACCAGCCGGGAGAAGAAGGTGGCGGCGGCGTCGCCGTCGAACACGTCCCGCACGATCGCGCGGGAGATGACCAGTCCGGCCGCGGCCGACAGCCCCTGGCCGAAGCGCAGCAGGCTGAACATCTCCACGCTGTCGACCGCCGCGATGGCGAGGGTGGTGGCGGTGAACACGCCGATGCCGACCAGCAGCGGCGCTCGGCGGCCCCACCGGTCGCTGAGCGGGCCGATGACGAGCTGGCCCAGGGCCAGACCGGCCATCACCGAGGTCAGGGTGAGCTTGACGCTGGCCTCGCTGGTGCCCAGGTCGGAGGCGATCTGGGGCAGCGCGGGCAGGTACAGGTCGGTGGCGAGCGGGCCGATCGCGGACAGCACGCCGAGGACGATGACGAGCAGCAGCGTGCGGCGGCGCGTGCGCGCCGTGGCGGCCGTGACCTCCTGGCGGGACGGCCCGGCTTGGGGCGGCACGTCGTGGTGGTTCAGGGGGTTGTCGGCGGTAGGGACGTTCTGTGCGTCCGGGACGACCTGGACGTCCGGGGTGAGCTGGGCACGACGGTTCGGGCGTGCGGAAGCAAGGGTCACCGAGGCTCCAACGCGGGGAGAAGTAACAACGAGCGGTGCGCGGTACGCGGGGGCGCCGTGAACCGCCTTCGGGCGGGGCGCCGACAGAAGTCCCATGAGAGGACCAGAGGGTCCCGGGATCACTTCCGCCTCCAACACAAGGCTAGGAGCAGGCAATCCCCGCTTTACCCAACACGTCGAGTGATCCGAATTACGGTGTTGGAATGCCCTGCTGGTAAAGGGATTCGGTCCGCTGTGACGACGCCCATGCGGGGACGAGAGCCCTCCGGCCGCCGTGTTCCGCTCATTCCCCGGCCGCGTGTCCTTCGGTTCTCCCTGGTTACCCGGTGGTAGTTCCGCTGGGTGAAACATGCCTTTCGGCAGTAGGTGTCCTGTGAAGAAAGGAGCGGGCCTGCAGGGTGCGTATCAGCAGCTCACAGGCCTCCGGGGTCGGGGTTCCACCCTCCGGCGGCCGCGCGCCGCGAACCGCGGAACGGAAATCACCCCGAGGCGTGTGCTAATCTGGCCGGGTAAGGGTTTATGGGGAAAGGAAAATAATTTCCCCAGGCCTTGCCTCCAACCGTTTTCCGGTTATTCTCGGCATATGCCGAACCCCCTTTCTCCCGTCGTGCTGTCCGCGTCCGTCATGACCCACCCCCGCCGGATCTCCGCCGCACGCCGCGTCCTGGACTCCCTCGGGATCACGGACGCCTGCCTGGCCGTGGACCCCGAGCCCGACGGTCCGCCCAGCTCCCTGCGCGCCTCCCGGGTCGCCTTCTCCAGCGCGGAACGCTTCGACTCCACCCACCACCTCGTCCTCCAGGACGACGTCCGCGTCTGCGCGGATTTCGCCGATTCCGTGTGCGACGCGGTGCAAGGACGTCCGGATGCCGCGCTCTCCCTTTTCGTGGAATGGGGTTCGCGCACCGCCTACCTGGCCCGGTGGGCGGTGTTCACCGGCGCCGGAGCGGTACCGGTGATCAACCCGTACATGCCGACCCCAGCCCTGCTCCTGCCACGCGAGCTGGCCCTGGACATGGGCCGCTACCTGCGCGGCGCCGGGGGCCGCTCCGACGACCGCGCCGCCCTGCGGTTCCTGCGGGAGCGCGGCACCCCCGCCCTGGTCGCGGCGCCCAACCTGGTCGAGCACGAGGACCTGCCCAGCATCAAGGGCAACGACGAACACGGGCTCCGGCACTCGGCCTGCTTCGCGGCGGAGGGCGCCCGCTTCGACGGGCCGGTCCTGGACCTGCCCCCGCTGCTGCCGTTCCTGCGCTGGAACACCGGGGAGGCCGTGGTCATCGACACCGGCGACGACGTGCCCGAGGCCCACCGGCCCACACCGCGGGTCCTGGCGGAGTGGGGCGCGTCGCCGGAGGAGCTGCGCCGGGACTGCGCCGAGCACCTGGGCACCGGTTCCGGGCCGCTGTTCGCGCTCTGGACCACCGCCGCCGCCTTCGGCGCGGTCCAGGAGCGGCACTGGCCGGACACGGTGGCGGGCCTGCGCGCCCGCCGGGACGATCCCCTGGTCGGGCGCGCGCTGGCCACCTTCGCGCCGGGCGCGCTGCGCGTCGTCCTCGCCCCGGACCTGCTGGCACGGCTCTCCGGGCGGTTCGTACCGGCGGTGCTCGCCGCGATGGAGTACGGGGCGGGCCTCACCCGCGCCCGCTCCGCCTGAGCGGGCGGCCGCGCCGGTGCGTTCCCTGCGGCGGCCCGCGGCGCCGAGGGCGCGGCCCGGCCCGCGGGCCGCGCACCGCGGTCCTCAGTGCCCCCGGTCGATCCACTCCTGGAGGTGGGGCGCCTCGGCGCCGATCGTCGTGGACGGGCCGTGCCCGGTGTTGACCACCGTCTCCTCCGGCAGGCTGAACAGCCGGTCGCGGATGGACTCCACGATCGTCGGGAAGTCCGAGTAGGACCGTCCCGTCGCCCCCGGGCCGCCCTGGAACAGGGTGTCGCCGCTGAACAGCACGCCCAGGTCGGGCGCGTACAGGCACACGGCCCCCGGGGCGTGGCCCGGGGTGTGCAGGACGGTCAGCCCGGTCCCGGCGATGGTGACGACCTGTCCCTGGGACAGTTCCGCGTCGGGCGCGCGGTCGGGGTGGGTCATGTCCCACAGCACCCGGTCGGCCGGGTGCAGCAGGATGGGCGCACCCGTGGCCTCGGCCAGCGCCGGGGCCGCGTTGACGTGGTCGTTGTGCGCGTGCGTGCACACCACCGCCACGAGTTCGCGGTCGCCCACCGCGCCCAGGATCGCGCCCGCGTCGTGCGCGGCGTCGATGACCAGGGCCTGGTCCCGGTCGCCCACGATCCAGACGTTGTTCTCGACCTCCCACTCCCCGCCGTCCAGGGCGAAGACCCCCGAGGTGGTCAGGTGTTCCACCCGCGCGCCGCTCACAGGATCACCACCGAGCGCAGGACGTCGCCGCGTTCCATCCGGGCGAAGGCCTCCTCGACCTCGCCGAGTCCGATCTCCTCGGTGACGAAGCCGTCCAGGTCCAGGCGCCCCTGGAGGTAGAGGTCGATGAGCACCGGGAAGTCGCGCGAGGGCAGGCAGTCGCCGTACCAGGAGGACTTCAGCGCCCCGCCGCGGCCGAACACGTCCAGCAGCGGCAGGTCCAGGCGCATCTCCGGTGTGGGCACGCCCACCAGCACGACCGTGCCCGCCAGGTCGCGCGCGTAGAAGGCCTGCTCGTAGGTCCTGGGCGTGCCCACGGCGTCGATCACCACGTCGGCGCCGAAACCGCCGGTCAGGTCGCGGATGGTCTCGACCGGGTCGGTGAAGGAGGCGTTGACGGTGTGGGTGGCGCCGAAACCGCGCGCCCATTCGAGTTTGCGGTCCTCCAGGTCCACGGCGATGATCCGTCCGGCCCCGGCCAGCCGCGCGCCCGCGACGGCCGCGCTGCCCACGCCGCCGCAGCCGATGACGGCGACCGAGTCCCCGATGCCCACGCCGCCGGTGTTGACGGCGGCGCCGATCCCGGCCATGATCCCGCAGCCCAGCAGGCCGGCCGCGGCGGGCGAGGCCTGCGGGTCCACCTTGGTGCACTGCCCCGCGGCGACCAGGGTCTTCTCCGCGAACGCGCCGATGCCCAGGGCGGGGGAGAGTTCGGTGCCGTCCTCCAGCGTCATCCGCTGCTCGGCGTTGTGCGTGTCGAAGCAGTACTGGTGCCGCCCCCGGCGGCAGGCGCGGCAGTCCCCGCACACCGCGCGCCAGTTCAGGATCACGTGGTCACCCGGCGCGACGGTGGTCACGCCCTCGCCCACGGACTCCACCATGCCCGCGGCCTCGTGCCCGAGCAGGAAGGGGAACTCGTCGTTGACGCCGCCCTCGCGGTAGTGCAGGTCGGTGTGGCACACCCCGCACGCCTGCACCCTGACCACGGCCTCGCCGGGCCCCGGATCGGGCACGACGACCGTGGTGATCTCCACCGGAGCCCCCTTGGACCGGGAGATCACCCCTTGTACCCGCTGAGACATTTTCGCTTACCCCCACACGTGGCCGGAGGCGGCGCGGGTGTGCGCCGCTTCCGGCACCATTCCCCACCCGCGTCACACCTATCCCGCTCCCGGGGCGCTGGTCACGCCCCCGAGCCCGAGCGGACGATCATGAGCACGACGACGGACGCCCACACCAGGTTGTAGACCCCGGTGATCATCGACAGCGTGCGCAGCGCGCGGGGGTCGCCGGGCCTGCGGAGCGCCTCGCGCTGGCGGGGGTGGATCAGCGCGGCCAGCATCAGGCCCGCCAGGGCCGTGAGCAGCATCGAGACGATGATCCAGACCTCGCCCATCCGGCCCTGGAGCAGGGCCAGGGCGATCCCGACCGCGGGGACGACGATTCCGGCGACGGCGTAGCCGCGGGTGATGCGGTGCAGCAGGGCGGCCACGGCGGTGTTGCGCTCGCCCGGGTCGCGCTCGTCGGGGGAGCGGGCGCCCGTGGGCGCGTCCGCGCTCCCCGGGTCGGCGGCGCCCACGGCAGCGGGCACGGCGACGGGGGCGAACCGTGGGAAGAGGCTGGCCGCGACGGTGGATCCGCCGACGAACACGATGGCGGCGAGCACGTGGACCGAGAGCAGCAGGTGTTCCATGGGATGTCCTTCTTCCTTCAGGCTGCCTGAAGGATACCCCTGGCTTCAGGCAGACTGAAGGAGGGGTCGGTTCACGACCCCGGGAACTGCCGGGAAACGGGAGCGGCGGCGGACCGCCGGTCTCAGGAGCCGCCCGGGGCGCCGAAGGCCGCCCGCACGGCCTCGCCCACCCGCCGCTGCACGGGGTCGGCCTCCGGCCCGAACATCGCGGTGTCCACCGAGGCCACCGCCTGCCTGGCCGCGTCGAGCAGGCGGGCGCCCTCGTCGGTGATCTCGATCGCCGAGGCGGCCCCGGCCCGCGACGTGCGGTCGCGCACCAGGCCCGCGGCGACCAGCGACTTCACCGAGCCGTGCACGCTCTGGACCGTGATCCCCGACATCCGCGCCAGGTCGCTGAACGAGGCGCCCGCAACCCCGGAGATGTGGCCGAGCAGCCCGAGCCGGGCGACCGTGAGGTCCAGGGGCGCGAGCGCGGCGTTCAGTTCGGTCTCGATACCGCGCGCCAGGGTCAACAGGATGATCGAGGGACTGGTCACGGGCGGTCCGGGGCGGCTGTTCTCGGTGCTCACCTCCCCAGTCTCCCCCACCGCGCGGGGCGGATCCGCCCCCCGCGGCAGCCTCCGGGCCGGGGCCCGGAACGGCTACAGGCTGGTGCTCAGGCCGAGGCCCAGACCACCGTCCACGGGGAGCTCCGCGCCCGAGGTGAAGGTGGCCTCGAACCCCAGGAAGAGCACGGCGCGGGCCACCTCGTCGACGGTGCCGTGGCGGCCCATCGGCGTGGCCGCGTCGCCCACCCGCATGAACTCCTCGCGATCGGCTCCCCCGAGGCCTGCGATCCCCATCGTGGGAGTGTCGGTGAAGCCCGGAGCGACCGTGTTCACCCGGATGCCGCGCGGCAGCAGCTCCGAGGCGAGCACCCGGCTGAAACCCAGCACGGCCGCCTTGGCGCCCGTGTACACGCTCATCCCCGGCGTACCGGTCATGTTCGTCACCGAGGTGGTGAACACGATCGCCCCGCCGTCGGTGACCAGCGGCGCCAGCCTCTGGACGGTGAAGAAGGCCCCCTTGGTGTTGACCGCGAACAGGCGGTCGTAGGACTCCTCGGTCACCTCCCCGAACGGGCCGAGCTCCGCGGTCCCGACGTTCACGTGCAGGAGGTCGATCCCGCCCAGTGCGGCGCGCACGGCCTCGGCCAGCGCGTCGGTGTCGGCCAGGTCCGCCACGTCGGCGCGCACCGCGTGCGCCTCCGGCCCCAGGCGGCCGCGCGCCTCCTCCAGGTTCTTCTCACTGCGCCCGGTCAGCAGCACCCGGGCCCCTCCGGCGAGCAGCGCCTCGACCACGCCCATCCCCATGCCGTGCGTCCCGCCGACCACCACGGCCCGCCTGCCCGCGTAGTCCCCCATCACCGGTCACCCCGTTTCGGTCCGGGGGCGGCACCTCACCGCCCCGCACAGGATCACGGTGGCGGCGGCCGCCACGGTTGTCCTACGGGATCGCTACGGTTGTCCGCATGCGTTTCGGGGTGCTGGGTCCGCTGACGGTGCGGACCGACGACGGTGAACCCGTCCGGATCCGCGACACCAAGGTGCGCGCCCTGCTGACCTCCCTGCTCCTGGCCCGGGGGCGCCTGGTGCCCGCCGACCGCCTCGTGCGGGACCTGTGGGGCGACACCCCTCCGGCCCGCCCCGCGGCCGTCCTCCAGGCCCGGGTCTCCCAACTGCGCGGAGCCCTGGAACGCGCCGAACCCGGAGCCCGTTCCCTGGTCCGCCACCGCGCGCCCGGCTACCTGCTGGACGCCGACGACGTGGACGCCGCACGGTTCGAGGAACTGCTGCGCCGGGCCGCGCGGGCCGAGGAGCCCCGTGAGCGCGCGGACCTGCTCACCCGCGCCCTGGACCTGTGGCGCGGGCCCGTGCTGGCCGAGTTCGCCGACACCGAACCGGCGCGGTCCGCCGCGGCCCACTGGGAGGAACTGCGGGCGACCGCCCTGGAGGACCGGGCCGAGGCACGTCTGGAACTGGGGGAACACGCCGCGCTGGCCGTCGAGCTGGCCGAGACCGTCGCCCGCCACCCCTACCGCGAGCGCCTGCACGCCGCCCGCGTCCGCGCGCTCTACGGGGCGGGCCGACAGGGGGAGGCCCTGGCCGCCTACGAAGGGCTGCGCGCGCGTCTGGCCGAGGAGATGGGGATCGACCCCGGGCCCGAGTTGACGGCCCTGCACCGGGCGGTCCTGACGCAGGACCCGTCCTTGGACCCGGCCCCGCGCCCCGCGCCGCCGCCGGGGGCCGCCGCGTTTCCCGCCGCGCACAGGACGGCCGTCCCCGCCGCCGGACTGCCCGCACCGGTCGGGGACCTCATCGGCCGCGACGACCACCTGCGGGCGCTGAGCTCCCTGGTCGGCGCCCAGCGGATGGTCACCCTCACCGGCCCCGGCGGGGTCGGCAAGACCCGGCTGGCTCTGGCGGCGGCCCGCGCACTGGACCCCGGCACGGCCCTGTTCGTGGAACTGGCCGCGCTCGCCCCCGGAGGCGACCCCGTGCCCCTCCTGGCCGCGTCCCTTGGGGTCCGCGACGACGTCTCGGAGCCGGGGGCCGCCCCGCACGAACGGGTCGCCGGACTCCTGCGCGGCCGCGGCGCCCTGCTCGTCCTCGACAACTGCGAGCACGTCGTCGGCCCCGCCGCGGACACGGTCGCCCGCCTGCTGGGCTCGGTGCCCGACCTGCGCGTCCTGGCCACCAGCCAGGTACCGCTGGACGTGGCCGGGGAGCACCTGTACGCGCTGCCCCCGCTGGACCTGCCCGACCCCGGCACCGACGACCCCGAAGCGCTCGCCGCCTCGGGCGCGGTACGGCTCTTCACCGCGCGCGCCGGGGCCGCCGCGGCCCCGTTCGCGCTCGACACCGACACCGCTCCCGCCGTCGCCGCTGTCTGCCGACGCCTGGACGGCATCCCCCTCGCCCTCGAACTGGCCGCCATTCGACTGCGGCACATGGGCGTGGCCGGCCTCGCCGCCCGCCTGGACGACCGCTTCGCCCTGCTCGGGGTCGGCCGCCGCGACGCGCCCGCACGCCAGCGCACCCTGCGCGCCGTGATCGACTGGAGCTGGGAACCGCTCTCCGCGGCCGAACGCGCCGTGCTCGGCCGCCTGGCCGTGCACGCCGACGGCTGCGACCCGGC
Source organism: Nocardiopsis camelliae (assembly GCF_028993595.1). GTDB lineage: Bacteria > Actinomycetota > Actinomycetes > Streptosporangiales > Streptosporangiaceae > Nocardiopsis > Nocardiopsis dassonvillei. The sequence continues at coordinate 3,726,996 of NZ_CP118614.1, read as the reverse complement.
CGCCGCCGAGGCGGTGTGCTCCGATTCCGGCACCGTGCCAGTCCGGGATGTGCTGGGGCTGGTGGGGGCGCTCGTGGACCGCTCGCTCGTGGTGGCCGCCGACCGCTCCGGCGCGACCCGCTACCTCCTGAGGGAGTCGGTGGCCGCCTACGCCCTCGAAAGGCTGGAGGAGGCCGGGGACGCGCGCCGCACCCGTGCCCGGCACGCCGCCCACTTCGCCGAGCTGGCCGAGCGCGCCGACGAAGGGCTGCGCGGCGCCGACCAGGAGCACCGGCTCCGGCGCCTGGACCGCGAGTCGGCGAACCTGGACGCGGCCCTGGCCTTCGCGGTGGAGGAGGCGGACGCCCGCCTGGCCCTGCGCCTGGCCGAGGCCGCGTGCTGGTACCGGTACCTGCGCGGGCGCGCGGGGGCGGCCCGCACCGCCCTGGACGCCGCCCTGTCCGTGCCCGGTGCACCTCCCGCGGCCCGCGCCCGGGCACGGGTGTGGCGGGCCGCCCTGGCGGTACCCGGCTCCGAGGACGCCCGGCAGTGGAGCGCCACCGTCGAGGAGGACCTGGCCCGGGTGGACGACCCGGTCGCGCACGCCCGCCTGACCTGGTTCACCGAGTTCACCCGCTGGGGGCTGGGCGATCCGGTCCGGGCCGCGGCCCGGGTGGAGCGGGCCCGTGACGCCTGCGTGCGGGCGGGGGACACGTGGGGCGCGGCGGTCGCCCGGGAGACCCTGGCGCGGGCGGCCTTCGCCCGCGGCGACCTCGCCGGAGCCCGGCGGGAGGCGCTGGAGGCCGAGCGGGCACTGCGCGCCCTCGGTGACCGGTGGGGGATTCTGCGCGCCTCCGACACACTGGCCCAGGTCGCCGAGGCCCGCGGCGACCTGGCGGAGACGGCCCGGCGCCACGAGGAGGGGCTGCGCATCGCCGAGGGCCTTCGGCTGTGGCACACCTTCTCCCTCAAGCTCTCCGGCCTGGGGCGGGTCGCCCTGCTCAACGCGGACCTGGACCGGGCCGACGCGCTGCACGCCCGGGCGCTGCGGGTGGCCGAGGAGCACGCGGACCCGGTGGGCGAGCAGTTCGCGGACGCCGGGATCGCCCTGGCCGCCCGCCGCCGGGGCGACCTGGACCTGGCCGAGCGGTCGCTGCTGCGCCGCCTGGAGTGGAACCGGCGCGCGGACGGCCGGATCGGGACCGCCTTCATCCTCACTCAGCTGGGGTTCGTCGCCGAACAGCGCGGCGACGCGGACGCGGCTCTGGAACTGCACGGACGGGCTCAGCGTGAGGCCGAGCGCAGCGGCGACCCGCGTGCGGTCGCCCTGGCGACGGAGGGGCTGGCCGGAGCGCACGCGCTGGCGGGCGGGCACGGCCGGGCGACGCGGTTGCTGGAGCGGGCCGCGGCCCTGCGGGAGGAGGCGGGTGCGCCGTTGGCTGCGGTCGAGCGCTGGGACGTGGACCGCGTCATCGGGCGGATCGGTGCGGGTGGTGCCCGCCGCGAGGCGACGGGCACCGTGGTCGGCGACGCACCCTGAGCGGTGCCGGGCCCGAAGCGCCGCGGGCGGCGCGGGACCCGGAGCGCTCCGGCGGGCGGGTCAGCGGGTGAAGTCGTCGGGGCCCCGGGCGGGACCGTGGTGGAACAGGCGGTCCGGCTCGTCCGTGGGCACGGTCGGGTAGGTCGGGCCGTTCCCGGCGGGCACGCGGCGGGCTGCCAGTTCCAGTACCGGCGCCAGCATGGCGTCGGCGACCGCGTCGCGCAGCTCCGGGAGCAGCGCGTACAGCACGTCGCCGGGGCAGGCGGTGGCGTTGAAGTCGCGGTGGCCCAGGATCGCGCTGTGCGGATCGAGCCGGTAGGCCCCGCACAGCCACGCCAGGGTGGCCACCAGCGCGTCGGTCAGGGCCCCGGTCGGACTCACGCTCGTGTAGAGGCCCTCGTTCTCGATGCCGATGCAGGTGCTGTTGTTGTTGGCCACGTGCGCGCCCACGACGTGGCTGCCCTCGCGGATGGCGGCGAAGCTGCGGTCGCGGCCCTCCATGACGTGGCCGCCGCGGCTGATGGTGAGCTGCTGTCCGGTGTCGAGCCAGCCGTTGGAGTCCATGTGGTAGTTCTGGATCGCCCTGGACAAGGAGTAGGCGTGGCTGAGCGAGTAGTCGGTGCTGTTGGCCGTCGCGGTGTGGTGGACCACGATGTAGCTGGGCGCGGTGGTCAGGATCTGGACCCGGCCCGCGGGTGAGCGCGCTCCCCAGTCGGCCCGGGTGTGCAGGGGCGGTTCGGCCGTCCCCGAGGAGGCGCTCGCGCCCCCCGCGGTGAGCGCCCCGCCGAGAACGGCGGCGCCGGAGGCCAACGCGGCCCCGCGCAGGACGGTGCGTCTGTCCGGACCTGACCGGTGGGTTCTGGTCATGGGTGATCCTTCGGCTCGTGTCATGACTTGCCAGTCCATAAGAGAACACGGACCACCCACGGTGCACAAAGTGTGACGCGGTGAATTTTCATGGCCGTGACCGGCCAGAACGCCACTCTTTGACCCCATGGGTAGAAGTAGGTCGTTGGTGTACAAGACGGCGGAGAAACGATAGAGCGGGAATGTGCGTTTTCCGCTGTTCCATCCCCGGCTCTTTGCGCGTCTTTTCCGTTGTCCTCGACAGGTCTTTTCCGAACCGCGGTGCCCGAGCCCGGCCCCGGGCGTTTGCTGTACAGTTCCTGACTACTCAGGCGTCCCGTGCCCCCGGGCTCCTTCTCTCCCCCCACCCGGAGAACCAGCGGAAGAAGAGGACCCATGACGAGTACGACCGCCGAGAGGACCGGGCGCCCCGGGACGGTGGAGGCGGCCTTCCTGCTCCTGCTCGCCCTGATCGCCGTCGACCTCGTGCTGTGGGTGCTGAACGTGTTCGTTGTCGCCCCCACCGGGCTGGACAGTATGCGCGCGGCCGCGGGCGAGGAGGCAGGCCTGCGCCAGGCCGCCGTGTCCGGCGCCGCCGCGCTGCTGTTCGCGGCGGTGGGCGTCCTCCTCGCCGTCCTGGTGCGCCGGGGTCGCAACTGGGCGCGTCTCCTGATCGCCGCCGCCGCTGCCCTCGTCGTGCTCATGGACCTGGCCACCGCGAACATGGACGCCATCGTGTGGCCGCCGGCCGGGATGTCGGCCTACGACGTCCTCGGCTACGCCGTTCCGGGACTGCTGGGACTGTCCGCCCTCGTGCTGCTGTTCCTGCCCGCGTCCAACGCCTACTTCTCGCGCGGGGCGCGGGCCGAGTAGGCGCTGCGGCGGACGGCCCCGGCGTCAGCCGGCGCCCGGGCCGTGCGGGACGACCATGGACAGCACCCCGGGCAGGCCCGCCCAGTCACTGGTCACCGTGGTGGCCCCGGCCTGCGCGAGTTCGCGCACGCGGGCGGCGGCCTCCTCCGGGGAGGGGGTGCGCGCGTCGATCGCGGGGGACACCGCGTGGGCGTCGGTCATCACCAGGAGGTAGTCGTTCTCGCCGTACCAGGAGGTGTCGATGCCCCCGGTGTAGGTCGGGGCGCTGCCGTCGAAGACCACGAACCACGGCCGCAGCTCCTCGGCGTAGCGCTCGCGCGGGTCGCCGCCGCGGGCGCCGAGCACCGCCGGGAAGGTGGCCGCCTCCTCCAGGCGGCCCTCGGCGGCCAGGTCGCGCAGGCGCGACGCCTGCTCCTCGTCGGTCCACAGGTCGTCGAAGGGGTTGCCCTGCTCGAAGGTGCCCGGGGTCAGGTAGACGACGACCCTCCCGGCCAGGGCCTCCCGGGAGGGCCAGCCGTCGGCGCGCACCGCCTCGTCCAGGGTGGCGTGGCCGCCCGCCAGCAGGTCGTCCGGTCGGAACAGGGCGTCGCCCAGGACCTGGTCGGCGAGCGCGTCGAACTCGGCGGGGCCCAGACCCGCCTCGGCGTGGTAGCCCTTCTTCATCTCGACCTTGAGCAGCAGCGGCGGGTGGCCGGGGTTGGCCTCGTGCCAGGTGCGCACGTCGCGCAGGCAGTCGGCGAGGTCGCCGTCGCCGCCCCGGCGCAGTTCGTCCGGGCTGGTGGCCCCGGCGCAGTTGTTGTGCTGGCCGACCAGTTCGTGGTTGACCCGCCAGGTGCCGAACCACTCGTCGGTCCACACGTCCAGTTCCAGGAGTCCGGCACCGGAGTCGAGGGCGTCGGCGAAGTGGGGGAAGGTCGCCGTCTCGTAGGCGTTGTGCACGCCCACGGAGGTGGTCCGGGAGAGGGCCTGCTCGGCAGCGGAGGCGGGGGAGGGGGCGCTGGTCAGGGCGAGGGCGAGCGCGGCGCAGGTCAGCGCGGCGGTGCGTGCGGAGGGCATGGGGGTCCTTCGGCGCTGGGGGTCACTGGCTGGTGGTCAACCAACCACAGGTCACCGCTCGTGCGCAAAGGGTCATGCTCCGGGAGGTGGCGCTGGGCCCAACGGAGGATGAAGTCCCGTCGGGCCCCGCGGAGTCCGGGGGTTCAGGCCACGGGCTCGGGCGCGCGGTCCCGTTCCTCGGCGCGGGGGGCCAGACGTCCGGTGCGGTGCAGCCACCAGTCCGCGACCAGGGTGCCCAGGGGAGGCACGGAGGCGGCCAGGGCCACCATCGTCGCCCACAGGTTCCAGCGCAGGTGCAGGGCGGCGGCCAGGGTGGCCACCACGTAGAGCATGAAGGCGCCCCCGTGCAGGGGGCCGAAGAGGTGCACGCCCGCCTCGCTGCCGCTGCCCAGGTACTTGACGTACATGCCGCCCAGGAGGCCGATCCAGGTCAGGGCCTCGATGACCGCCACCACGCGGAAGACGGTCGCTGTGACACGGGGACTGATGCTCACGCTGTTCCTCGGACTCGCTCGGTTCTGGACGGGAGGGGAGGTCTCCGGCGCCCGCCGGGCCCGGACCGCTCCCAGGCTAGGACACGTTTTCGAGTGGCCGAATCCGGGGCGGAAGGTGCGGAAGCGCACGTTCGGACGTCCCTCGCGCACCGGTGACGGGCCTCTCCGGCCCGGACCGTCGCGGTCGGGGCGCGGGCCGGGGAAGGCGGAGGGACCCGGGGGCGCGCCCCCGGGTCCCCGGCCCGGACCCTTCGTCCGGGCTCCTCCGGCCGAGCCCTTCCGACCGCGTCGCCTCAGCCCGGCGCTGTCAGCCCAGGGCCTCCACCACGACCCCGGCGGCCCCGGCGATCAGCGCGTTGTCGTACTCGGCTTCCTCCTCGTCACGGCTGGACATGACGGCGAGGACGATGGGGTCGCCCTCCGGGGGCCACAGGACGGCGATGTCGTTGCGCGTGCCGTAGTTCCCGCTCCCCGTCTTGTCACCGACTTCCCAGCCCTCGGGCACCCCGGCGCGGATCAGCTCGTCCCCGGTCAGGTTGTCGACGAGCATCCGCCTGAGCACCTCGCGCCGGTCCTCGGGCAGGGCGTCGCCCAGGACGAACTCGCGCAGGCTCCCGGCCATGGCGCGCGGCGTACTCGTGTCCCGGGTGTCCCCGGGCGCCCACCGGCTCAGGCCGGGCTCGACGCGGTCGGCCTCGATCACGTCGTCGCCCATCTCCTCCATCGCCTCCTCGAACCCGTCGGGTCCGCCGAGTTCGTCGAAGAGCAGGTTGGCGGCGGTGTTGTCGCTGTAGCGGACGGCGGCGTCGGCCACCTCCGCCAGGGGCAGCCCGGTGTCGATGTGCTGTTCGGTGACCGGTGAGTGGCCGAACACGTCGTCGGCGTCGTAGGTGACGACCTCCTCCATCTCCTCGGGCGTGTTCCGCTGGAGCACCAGCGCCGCGCTGAAGGCCTTGTGGGTGGAGCAGTAGGCGAACCGCTCGTCGGGGCGGTGCGTGATCTCCTCGCCGCTGCCGGTGTCCACCGCGTAGACCCCCAGCCGCGCGTCGAACTCCTCCTCCAGGTCCGCGAACTCGTCGGCGAACCCGGCGGAGGGGTCGGCCGGGGTCGGCCGCCCGGCCGAGCCCTCCGCGGAGGGCCCGGCCGGGGGCTGCGACCCAGGAGCCGGACCGGAACCGTCCGCCCCGCAGGCGACGGCGGGCACGAGGGCGAGCGCGGTCAGCGTCGCGAGCCCGGTGCGCCGTAGGGGTGAAAGCAACATCTTCCCTGCTCCTTCTGTCCTGGGGACGTACGGGTTCCGTGCCCGGTCGGCGCGGAGCGGCGTCAGGCCAGCTCCTCCGCGACGACCTCGGCGGCCCGGGCGATCAGCGCGTCGTCGTACTCGGCGTCCTCCACCTCACGGCTGGACATGACGGCGAGGACGATGGGGTCGCCCTCCGGGGGCCAGATGACGGCGATGTCGTTGCGCGTGCCGTGGCTGGCGGCGCCCGTCTTGTCGCCGACCCTCCAGTCCTCGGGCACCCCGGCGCGGATCAGCGCGTCACCGGTGGTGTTGTTGACGAGCATGTCGTTGAGCACCTCGCGCCGGTCCTCGGGCAGGGCGTCGCCGAGGGTGAACTCGCGCAGGCTCCCGGCCATGGCGCGCGGCGTGCTCGTGTCGCTGGTGTCCCCGGGCGTCCAGGCGTTCAGCTCGGTCTCGATCCGCTCCGGGTCGGTGACGTCGTCGCCGATCGCCTCCAGTTCGTCCTCGAACGCGTCCGGCCCGCCGAGTTCGTCGAAGAGCAGGTTGGCGGCGGTGTTGTCGCTGTGGCGGACGGCGGCGTCGGCCACCTCCATCAGCGTCATGCCCGTGTCCACGTGCTGCTCGGTGATCGGCGAGTAGTCGACCAGGTCCTCCTCGGTGTAGGTGACGACCTCCTCCATCTCCTCGGGCGTGTTCTGCTGGAGCACCAGTGCCGCGGTCAGGGCCTTGTGCGTCGAGGCGTAGGCGAAGCGCTCGTCGGGGCGGTGCGCGACCTCCTCGCCGCTGCCGGTGTCCACCGCGTAGACGCCCAGCCGCGCGTCGAACTCCTCCTCCAGCCGCTCGAACCCCCGGGCGGGTCCGCCGGAGGCCGCCGGAGAGGCCGACTGCTCCGCGCTGGGTGCCGCGGCGCCGTTGGCAGCCGCGCAGCCGGTGGCGGGGACGAGGACGACCGCGGCCAAGGCCGCGAGTCCGGTGCGCCGGTGGGATGAGAACACCATGTGTGCCTGCTCTTCCTGTCCTGGGTGTGCGCGGGTCCTCGGCCGGGCCCGAAGACGGCCCGGACACGGAAGGACCCCCGGTCAGCCGTGCGGGAACCCGCACGCGCCGCCCTGCCGGGCGGCCTCGACCAGCAGTCTGACCGCTGGCACTGATGCTGTCCAAGACAGAAACGACCAGTTCCATGTCAAAACGGCATACCATGAGGGTCATGGACCTCGTCGGCGCCTGCAAGGCGTTCGTGAACGTGAGCGAGAGGGGCAGCTTCACCCTCGGAGCCGCCGCCGCGCGCATCCCCCAGCCGGTCGCCAGCAGGCGCATCGCCGCCCTGGAACGGCATCTGGGCGCCCGCCTGTTCGACCGCTCCACCCGCAGGGCCACCCTCACCCAGTTCGGCCGCGACATGCTGCCCTCGGCCAGGCGGCTGGTCCGGCTGGCCGAGGAGATGGAGCACGACGCGGAGAGGGCGGCGCTGCGCCCGCTGCGCCTGGCCGTGCCCGACACCTGTGCCACGCGCGACCTCGCCCTCCTGGGGGCCGAGGCCCGCGAGGAGGGCATCCATCTGGACTTCCGCTCCGCCGCGCCCGCGGCGCGGACCGAGCTGCTGGGCGCCCGCGAGGTGCGCGCCGCCCTGGCGGGGGTGCCGCCCGGCGAGGCCGCGTGGACGGTCCCGCTGGGGCTGGCGGGCACCGGCGAGCCGCGCGCCGGGGCGGTCTACCTGGAGACCCTGCGCCTGCCCCGCGACCGCTCGTCCTCGCGCGGGCGCCGCGTCTGGCTCCAGCCCGAGGACGACGTCCCCCACGTGCGCGACCCCCTCAACCGCCTGCGCGACGCCGTGGGGCTGAGGCCCGGCCAGGTGGTCCTCGCCGCCTCCCTGGCCTCCGCCGCCGCCGAGGTCCTGGGTTCGCGGGACCTTCTGCTGTGCTCTCCCCGACAGGCCGAGGACCTGGGGCTGTACTGGCGCCCCACGGGCGAGGTCCGCCTCGCCCGCGGCTACGAGGTGGCCGCCGAGACCGGGGACGAGGCCGAGCGGCTGCGCGCCCTCCTGGGGCGGGCGATCGCCCGGTGCCTGGGCGCCCCGGAGGGGGAGGGGCGACCCGGTACGGACGGGCCGCCAGGACACCCCGACGCCGAACGGGAGTCCGCGTGAGCGCCACCGCCCTGGTCCGCGACCTGCGCCGCAAACTCGACGAGGGCGGACTGCGGGGCTCCTTCCTGGTACGGGACCTGCGCACGGGCGAGGAACTGGGCATCGAACCCGACCTGGAGTTCTCGACGGCCTCGCTGGTCAAGGTCCCGCTCGCCGTCGCCACGCTCGAACGGATCCGCGCGGGGGAGATCGACGGCGCCGAACAGGTCCTCGTGCAGCCGGGCCGGGTCGCCACCCCGGGGCCCACCGGGATGAGCCGCTTCCGCCATCCGGCCCGCGTCAGCGTCGAGGACCTGCTCTACCTCAGCATGTGCCTGAGCGACAACACCGCCACCGACGCCCTGTTCGAGATCACCCCTCCCGAGCGGGTCGCCGCTTCGCTGCGCGCGGCCGGGCTGCGCGGCATCACCGTCCGGCACACGATGCGCGGCCTCAGCGACACCCCCGCCGACCGGCTCGGCCCCGAGGGCGCGCACCTGGCGCACTCGCTGGCCATCGGCGAGGGCACCGCCGGGCGCGGACACCGTATCGAGCAGCTCGACGTCACCCGGGCCAGCTCCGGGGCGGCTCGGGCCTTCGCCGACCTGCTGGAGGCGCTGTGGCGGCCCCGGGCGATCGCCCCGGACGTGGCCGCCCGGGTGCGGGAGCTGATGGGCGACAACCTGCTGCGCCACCGGCTGGCCCCCGACTTCACCTCCGACCTGTCCCGGTGGTCGTCCAAGACCGGAACCCTGCTCAACCTGCGCCACGAGATCGGTGTGGTCGAGCACGCCGACGGCCAGGCCTTCGCCGTCGCGGTGCTCACCGAGTCGCGCGTGCCCGCCTACCACCAGCCGGGGGCCGAGGCGCTCATGGCGCGCGTGGCCCGGGAGCTGCGCGACCACCTGCGCGCGGGAGTCCGCTGACCGGGCGGGGCGGGCTCCCCCGCTGCGGTCCCGTGCCCGTTGCCGACGCCGACTGTCGAGGCCCGCCACAGGCACGGGACCAGCGCGGGTCGGGGCCCCGGGTCGCACCGGCGACATGCGCGGCCCGGCCATGAGGAGGGACCTCAACCCCGGGCGGTGAGCCCCAGAGCCGGGGCGAGCCGGGCCAGCACCGGCAGGATGTCGTCGTCCTCGGCCAGCGGCTGCACCGCGACGTGGTCCGCGCCCGCCTCCAGGTGCGCGCGCAGCTCCGCCGCCGCCGTCTCCGGTGCGCCCTGCGCGACCATGGCGTCCACCAGCGCGTCGCTGCCGCCGTCGGCGAAGTCCTCGTCGGAGAAGCCCAGGCGCCGGAAGTTGGCGAGGTAGTTGGTCAGCCGGTTGTCGACGTAGACGCTGAGCCCCCTCCTGGCGGTGCGCCGGGTCTCCCCGCGGTCCCCGCCCAGGGCCACCTTGTGCTCGGGCGCCAGCAGCGGGCCCCCGCCCAGCGCCTCGCGCGCGCCGCGGGTGAACTCGGGGTTGACCAGGTACGGGTGGGTCCCGGCGGCGCGCTCGGCGGACAGGCGGAGCATCCGCGGCCCCAGGGCGGCGACCACCCGCCGGTCCGCGGGCACGCCCCCGCGGTCGAGGACGTCCAGGTAGTCCACCACCGCGCCGAAGGGCTTGACCGCCTCGGGGCCGTTGGCCTCGCGGTGGCCCGCGCCGATGCCGAGCAGGAACCGGCCGGGGTGCTCGGACTCGATCCGGCGGAAGGAGTCGGCCACCGCCTCCGCGTCCGCGGTCCAGATGTTGACGATGCCCGTCGCGACCGCGAGCCGCGACGTCGCGGCCAGCGCCGTGGACACCTCCTCCAGCCCGGCGCCGGGGGAGCCGCCGACCCAGACGGCGCCGTAGCCCAGCCGTTCGATCTCGGCGGCCGCGTCGGCGGTCAGGTCGGTCCTCTTCACCCACACTCCGTAGGTCCCCAGGTCGACGGCGGTGGCGTTCAGGCTCATGGCGGGCCTTCCTTGACGGTGGTGTCGGCGTGCCGCCCCCGGCGGCCCGCCGATCGGGCACCGGGGGACCTACCCACCTCGCGCCCCGACCGAGCGCGCCCGGCCGGGGCGCAGCGGGTGCAGGCGCTCGGCCGCGCCCGCGCGCACGGCCTCCGAGACCCGGTCCAGGACCGGGGAGCGCAGGTTCCACCGCTGCCAGTACAGGCGCACGTCCACGGGGCGGCCCGGGGCCAGGGCCACGAGCCGCCCCGAGGCGATGTGCTTCGAGCACTGCGGTTCGGGCACCACGCCCCACCCGAACCCGAGCAGGACGGCCCGGGCGAAGTCCTCCGAGGCCGGGACG